>JAWLBD010000005.1:0-205354 GCA_041395145.1 Verrucomicrobiales bacterium
AAAGTTTCCGCGGACGGAGAGCGGGCGCTATCTGGTCGCAACCAACCCGAAAGGAGGGCACGTGGCGAACTATCCGAAAGCCTCCCGCAAAGACTTACGCGATGCGGTTTCTGCCGCGATCAAGGCGCAGCCCGGCTGGGCGGCGGCGGCACCCTACCTGCGCGGCCAGATCCTCTACCGCGCTGCCGAGATGCTCGAGGGCCGCGCCGAGGCGCTCGCCGCCGAGATCGCCGGATGCGGCGCGGGCACGCTGGCGCAGGCACGGCGCGAGGTCGCGGCCTGCGCGGACCGGCTGGTCCACTACGCGGGCTGGGCGGACAAACTCGGCCAGTTCTTCGGCAGCGTGAACCCGGTGGCCACGCCGCATTTCAATTTCTCGGTGCCGGAGCCGACCGGCGTCGCCTGCATCGTGTGCCCGGACGCGCCGGCGTTGCTGCCGCTGGTCACGCTGCTGGGGCGGGCGCTCGCCACCGGCAACGCGGCGGTCGTCCTGGCGTCCGAGCGCTTTCCGCTCCCGGCGCTCACCTTAGGCGAGGTGCTGGCGACCAGCGACCTGCCCGGCGGCGTGGCGAATCTCCTCTCCGGCCAGCGCGCAGAGCTCGCCGCGCACTTCGCCTCCCACATGGGGGTCAACGCGGTGGTCGATGCCTCCGGCGACGCCGCCATCGCCAAGACGCTGCAGGGCGGCAGCGCGGTCAACCTCAAGCGCGTCGCCGACGCCGCGCTGGAGCCGGAAGATTGGTTCAGCGAAAAGGCGGAGGACGCTTACCGGCTGCAGGACACGCTGGAGATCAAGACGGCTTGGCATCCGATCGGGGTGTGACCGGATCTTCCCAACCATCCGCAAGCATACGCCGGGCTCTTTTGATCCGCCGGTGCCTGATGCCGACGTAGATGGCGAAAGCTAGGGACGAAACGGGTTCGGGGATCGCGCTTCACCGGGAAGGATGCGCCACTGGCGAAGATTCGGGTTGAAATCGACCGCTGGGCGTTGATTGGATAAGGAACCCTCCCCGCTCATGCGCCTCACCCCCGCCGCGCTTATTTGCGCCCTCGCGTTTGGCGCGGCCGCCGCTGCCCAGCCGCCGCCGCGCCCGTCGCTGGTGCCGGGCACCGGGGCGGAGCCGGTGCCCTACAGCCCAGGCTGGGATTCGGAGGCGCTGTCCGATGCGGCGGGCGGGCAGATGAAGGCGCTGGTGAAGCGGCTGACCGATCCGGAGGCGGAAATCTCCGCCGCTGCGCTGGCGGAGATCTGCGCGCCGGACTTCGCCTGCTCGGCGCTGCGCCCGCGGACCTTGCCGAGGGCATTTGGCGGACCGGCGTTTGCGGTGCGGCGTGCCTTCGGCGGCTTGGAAGGCGGAGCCGGATCGGCGCGGCGCAGCGGCGCTGGCAAGGTCGGCGCTCGTCTTGCAGAAGGCGCTGGTAGAAGGCGAGCATCGCTATTTGGTCAAAGTGGTCGAGGTGCGCGCAGGCTACACCCGCGCCATCGTGCAGCTCTGCGGCGGCGGCGCGCAAGCCGCTACCGCCGATGGGTCGCCGAATGGACGGGCAGCGAGCCGCCGCTGCTCGGATCACTGCCAAGTATGAAGAGGCGGCGCGGCAAGGCGAGGCGCAATACGAACGCGACCGCTGCAGCGATCGGCGGGACCGATGCGTTTCGCGAGCAACTCCAATTCGGCATCCACCACTGGCTGGCGCGGATCGAGATGGCGTGGGGCATCGACGTCGGCGGCTGGCGAGACGTCAGCGATCGCGGACGTGAATGGCGACGGCTTGGAAGATGTCTATGCGCCGCAGCCCGGCGGCTTGCCCAACCGCCTCTTGCTCCAAAACCTCGACGGCACCTGCCGCGACTTCTCCATCCCGAATCGGATCGATTGGGTGGATGCGACCACGCGGCGGTCTTCGCCGATTTTGATAACGACGGCGATGCGGACTGCGCGGTCGCCATGCTCTACAGTACCGCTCATTTCCGTCGAACGACGGGGCAGGCGTTTCGCTGCGCCGCCTTGCGCTGCCCGACGCGGTCCGGCGTATTCGCTGGCGGTCGTGTTTGATGCCGACGGCGACCTCGATGTGTTTGCGGCGTGCTACAACCACCGGGGCGGGGTGGGGGAACACTCGCTTTTCGTCAGCCCGCTGCCGTATCACGACGCGCAGAACGGCGGGCGCAACGCGCTGCTCCGCAACGACGGCGGCTTCGCCTTTCGCCACGCCTCGCAGGCGGCGGGGAACTCGATGAAAACAACCACCGGTTTAGCTATGCCGCCTCGTGGGAAGATATCGATGACGACGGCGATCTGGATCTCTATGTCGCCAATGACTTCGGGCGCAACAGCCTCTACCAAAACATCGCGCCGATAGGCAAGCCGCCGCAATTTAGAGATATCGCCGCCGAATCCGGCACCGAGGACATCGCCGCCGGCATGTCCGCCGCGTGGGGCGACTACGACGCCGACGGCCGGATGGATCTCTATGTCGCCAACATGTTCTCCTCCGCAGGCAACCGCATCGTCCGGCAGGGGCGCTTCCTCGGCGGCTCCGGCGACGGCGCGACGCGCGGCGCATTCCTGCGCCACGCGCGGGGCAACTCGCTCTTCCGCAACCTCGGCGGCGCGCGCTTCGCCGATGTCTCGGAGCAGGCGGGCGTGACGCTCGGGCGCTGGGCGTGGTCGTCGCTCTTCGGCGATTTCAATAACGACGGCTATGATGATCTGTTTGTCGCCAATGGATTTATCACCCAAGAAGACACCGGCGATTTGTGAAGCTTCTATTGGCGGCAGGTCGTGTCGCTCAGCCCCACCGATGAAAAGTCTATCTCCGACCCGAGCCAGGCGTATCTCGATTCTTGGGGGCAGCTCGCCAACCGCATCCGGCAGGGCAATTCGTTCTCCGGGCGGGAGCGCCACTGCGCGTTCCTCAACACCGGCTCCGGCGCAGCCGGGCGCTTCGCCGATGTCTCGACCGTCGCCGGGCTCGATCTGATCGACGACGGGCGCGGGTCGGCGGTCTGCGATTGGGATGGCGACGGCGCGCTCGACTTCTGGGTGGCCAACCGCAGCGCCCCGCGGCTCCGGCTTCTCCGCAACCGCGGCACCGGCGCGGCGAAATCGGTGCGCGTCTTGCTGGAGGGCGATCCGGAGCGCGGCGTCAACAGGGATGCGGTCGGCGCGCGCGCCACGCTGGTCCTGGCGGACGGCCGCCGGCTGGCGAAATCGGTGCGGATCGGCGAGGGCTTTTGCAGCCAAAGCTCGCGCTGGCTCCACTTCGGCGTCGGCGACTCCGGCGTCGAGCGCCTGATCGTGCGCTGGCCCGGCGCGGGCGAGGCGAGCGAATTTTCCGGCTTCAAGGCGGGGCATGCCTACACGCTGCGGCAGGGCGAGCAGCCGCTGCTATTCCGGGCGGAGCGCGCCGCCTCGCGGCTCGGCTCCGGATCGCCGGAGGAGCCGCCGGACTCCGGCGCGGCGCGGATTTTCCTCTCGAGGCCGCTGCCTGCGCCGCCGGACGCCGGCTTTGTGGATCTGGGCGGCAACGCGGTGCCGCTGCGCGCGGCGTGGGCGGATGCCCCGGCGCTGGTCATGCTCTGGGCGAGCTGGTGCGGGAGCTGCCAGGCGGAGATCGCTGCGCTGAAGGACGGCATCGGCGACCTGCAGTCGGCGGGCGTCCGCGTCGTGGCGCTCAATGTCGATGGTGCCTCGGGCGACGCGCCGGACGCCCGAGCCGTCGCGGCGGCCCGCGCGAAGTTCCCGGCGGCGGTCCGCCATGGCGACGCCGATGCCGCCTTGGTCGGTGCGCTCGAATCGCTCGCCCACACCGCGCTTTACGACACGCGCCCGCTGCCGCTGCCCGCCGCGTTTCTCTTCGCCCCGGACGGCACGCTGCGCGCGATCTACAAGGGACCGGCGGACCCGCGCCGCATCGCCGGGGACGCCGGGATGCTCGCGCTGCCGGATGCCGAACGCCTCGCCCAATCCGCGCCGCTGGGCGGCAGGCTCGGCAAGGCGTTCCTCAAGATGGACCCGGTTTCGACCGCGCTGATCTTTAAAGAAGGCGGCTATCTGGAAGACGGCGCCAAGCAACTGCTGCGCTTCATCGATGTCGTGGCGGATGACCGCACCGTGCCAGAGCAGACCCGCGCCGGGCGCCTCGCCGAGATGCACGCGGTGCTCGGCGACCTGCGCCTTGCCCAGGACCGCGCCGCCGATGCGGAGGCCGCCTACCGGGCGGCGATCGGATTTCACCCGAGGCTCTATCCTGCGTTCCTCGGTCTGGGCAAAGCGTTGTCCCAGACCGGGCAGCACGCGGCGGCGATCCGGCAGTTCGAGGGCATGCTCAAGGTCAACGCGCGGGACCCGCACGCCGGCACCGAGCTTGCCAAAGCGCTGGCGCGGTCGGGCGATTGGCGCGGCGCGCTGGAGCGGGCGGCCCAGGTGCGCGACGCCAACCCGAAGTGGCTGCCCGCCGCCGTCGTCCAGGCGTGGATCTACGCCGCCGCGCCGGACGAGGCGCTCATCGACCCGAACTTCGCAGGCGGTGCCTTGAGCGATTTCAGCGGCGTCGATTCGCCGGATAAGACCGAAGCGCAAGCGGCGGCGTTCGCCGCTTCCGGGAACTTCGGCGTCGCGCAGAAGCTGGCGGCGGATGCCGCCGATGCCGCCTTGCGCGGCGGCGACCTGGCGCTGTCGCATGCCATCCGCGCGCGGGCGGCCGCCTATGCGGAGAAGCGCGTGCCCGCGCCGCCGTTCGCCGCCGCCAAGCCGTAGCGGCGCGCGGGGCGGCGATGCGCGGGGCGGTAAAAAAGCGGGGGCAATTTTCCGGCGGCGCGCTATAGGTCGGGAATTATGAAAATCCGCCCCATCTTCCTAGCCGCCGCCCTTTTCACCGCCGCCGCCCCGTTCGCCGCGCTCCCTGCCCATGCCGGGGAAGCCGAGCTGAAAGTCGGCGACCTGACTTTGAAATACGATGACGAAAAGTGGGAGGTGCAGGAGAAGCCGCGGCAGATGGTCGCGGCGATCTTGACGGTCAAGGAAGGCGAGGCCAAAGGGCTGGAGGCGACGATCTACCACTTCGGCAAAGGTCAGGGCGGCGACATGAAGGCGAACATCCAGCGCTGGATCGGCCAGTTTGAAGGCGAGCCGAAGGTGGACGGCGAAGAGTTGAAATTCGGCGAAGGCGATTCTGCCGCCTCGCTTTACCTGACCGAGATGAAAGGCACCTATAAAGACGGTCCGTTCTTCGATACAAGACGCCGAAGCCGGACTGGACGATGCTCGGCGCGATCCTCGAAAGCGCGGGCGGCGATGTCTTTGTCAAAATGCCCGGTCCGGACGCCTCGGTCGCCGCGGTGAAAGACGCGTTCCGCGCCGTGTGCGCCTCCGCATTCGGCGGCTTGGACAAGGCGAAAGCCGCGCCGAGCAGGGAGCCTCCAAAGGCAGCGATGGCGAGGAGGCGAAGGTAGGACGGCGCGGTAGAGCGAAGGCGAAGCCGAAGAAGAGGCGAAATAACCAGGCGCAGCCGTCCGGCGGACCAGATGGCCGAGCTTCAGATCAACGCCGTTTCGATCGCGCAACGGCTGGAGGACGCCCCGGACGGGCAGCCGCAGTTCCTCGGCGAATTGGTCGGCTTTCGAGCTGCGCACGCTCGGCGAAGTCGCCCCGACAAGCTGCGCGAGGCGCTCCTCGACCTGCTCCCCGCCTTCCTGAAAAAATCGCCGATCGCCGCCCCGACCCACCGCGTGCCCAGCGGCATGGCGGAGGTCGGCACCGTGACGCTCGAACTCACCCCCGGCGATGCGTCCGCCGCGTGGCGCGAACCCGCCGTGCTCAGCCTGCCCTACGTCTGCTGGCATCACGGCGCGGACTCCGAGGTCGCCTACGTCCCCGCACTCGGCATCCACGTGATCGCCTCAGACCGCGAGACGTTGGAAGAGCGCCTCGCCCAGCATTGCCAGGACGCCGCGCGCCGCCGGGACCGCCAAGACGTTGCTCGGTGCCGCGTATCTCGCCCGGGCGAGACCGCGGAGATCATCAGCAGAGCCCGTGGAACGCCTGGCCGCGCACGCCGAAGGAAGACTATGAGGCGCGCTACGGCGACCCGAAACCCGAGGGCGCGCTGGAGAAGATCGCCCGGCGGCTGGAACCCGCCAAGATGCCCGAGATGTTCGGTAGCGCCGAATTGCTCGCCGAGCTGCGCGAAGTCGTCGCCGGGCCGCGCGCCCAGGCTGCGCTGCTGGTTGGCCCGCCCGGCGTGGGCAAGACGGCGCTGGTCATGGAGCTGGCCCGCGCCGGCGGGATCGACCGCCCGATTTTCCAGACCGGCGGCGCGCGCCTGGTCGCCGGTCAGACCGGGTTCGGCATGTGGCAAAAACGCGTCCGCGAGCTGGTCGAGGAGGCGCGCGAGCAAAAGGCGATCCTCTACCTCGGGTCGCTTTTCGAATTGATGGAGACCGGCACCTACGAGGGGAACGCCGAAGGCATCGCCTCGTTCCTGCGCCCCTACTTCGTGCGCGGCGAGCTGATCGCGATCCTCGAGGCGACGCCCGAGCAGGTGCCCGCCATCGAAAAGCGCGACCCCAAGCTCCTCGACGGGCTGCGCCGCATACCGGTCGCCGAACCCGACCCCGCCGAGGCACGGCAGATCATCGAGGCGTTCGCCCGCCACCGCGGCGAGCGCTTCACCCAGGCTGGGATCGACCGCACGATCGCGCTGCACCGGCGCTACGCCTCGTATTCCGCCTTCCCCGGCCGCCCGCTGCGCTTCATGGACCGGCTGCTGAAGGACGCCGCGCAGGCAGACGCGCGGCTCGGCGAGCCGGCGGTCAATGCCGCCTTTTCGCGGGAGACCGGGTTGCCGATGCTGTTGATCGACGACGCCACGCGGCTGGATCCGGCGGAGGTCCGCGCCTGGTTTGGCGGGCGTATCGCCGGGCAGGACGCCGCCGCCGACCAGATGGCCGACACGATTGCGATGATCAAGGCGGGGCTCTCCCGCCCGGAGAAGCCGCTCGCCTCGTTCTTCTTCGCGGGTCCGACCGGCGTGGGCAAAACCGAGATGGCCAAGGCGATCGCCGAATTTTTCTACGGCGCGAAGGACCGGATGATCCGCTTTGACATGAGCGAATTCGGGACGCCCGGGAGCGCGGCGCGGATGGCGGGCGGCGGCGCGGGCGGCGAAGGTCAGCTCACCGCCAAGGTCCGCGCCCAGCCGTTCGGCGTCATCTTGCTCGACGAGATCGAGAAGGCGGACGCCGAAGTCTTCGACCTGCTCCTCCAGATCCTTGGCGAGGGCCGGCTGACCGATTCCGCCGGGCGCGTCGCCGATTTCACCAACGCGATCATCATCATGACCTCGAACCTCGGCGCGCGGGACTTCCAGCGCGGCGCGGTCGGGTTCCGCGACCCGCGCGAGTCCGGGGCGGAGGCGGCGGACCATTTTTCGGCGGCGGTCAAGGCGCAGGTCCGGCCCGAGTTGTTCAACCGCATCGACCAGATCCTGCCGTTCCTGCCGCTGACGCGGGACGCCGTCGCCGCCATCGCCCGCCGGGAGATCGCGCTGGCCAATGCGCGGGACGGGCTGTGCCGCCGCGGCATCGAGCTGCGCCTCTCGCCCGGCGCCCTGCGCGCCGTGCTGGACGCCGGCTACGACCCCGCCTACGGCGCGCGCCCGCTCAAGCGCGCCCTCGAATCCCTCGTCCTCGCGCCGCTCGCCGCCGAGCTGGCGAAGTCCCCCCGCGACTACTGCGTCGCCGTCGCGGAGATGGGCGAAGGCTCCGGCGCGGCGGCGATCGCGCAGTTCCTCCCCGCGCCGACGGCAGCGAGTCGGCGCGCATGGCAGAAATCGCGGACCGGCTCGCGGCGGCGGCGGCGGCGCGGCGCCGGGTGGGCGCGCTCGCCCGCAGCCCGCTGGCGTGCCTTGCAGAGCGAGCAGAGCCGGCTACAGATGCGAAGGACGCCGCCCTCCGCGCGGCGAGCAAGCGCAGGGGCGGCGGCGACCCATGCGACAAGGCGCGCGAGGAACGCCTCGCCGATCTCGGCAGGTGCCTCGGCGACCTCGACGCCCGCCTCGCCGCCGCCGCCGAACGCGAGGAGTGGCTGACCGTCGCGCTCGGGACCAAGGACGCCGCCTCGGCTCCCTCGCGCGGCGCGCCGCCACCTGGACTTCGACGCGCTGTTGCTCGCCCTTTTCCGGATGGCGGAGCGCCGCCGGAGTCGTCCGCCTCCTCCATCTACGCGGATGCCCGCGCCGCCTGCCCGGCTCGCCGCCGGATACCTCGCCGTGGCGGAGGCGCGCGGCTGGTAAACCCCTCCCTCTATCTTTTTCCCAAAACGCCGCCGCCCATCCTCATCAGCGACGACGAGCAGCACGCCGCGGCAAGCGCATCGCCGCCGGGGAAGCGCTTGCCGCCCTCATGCCCGACCAGCTCAACGGCATCGGCGCCGTCGAAGGCTCCGAATTCCCCGGAGCCGCCGCCGCCCTCGAACTCGCCAGCGAAGCCGGCTCGCAGACGTTCGTGACCGACAGCGGGGCAGACGCGCTGCCTCGTCGAAATCGCGCGCCGGACCCGCTGGTAGAAATTGCTCGTGCCGCTCGCGACCCTCCGCAAGCCGGACTTCGACGCCGCCCCGACCGCCGGGTCTTCGACGCGCCGAAGAACGTGTGCCGCGATGCGCTGCTCGGCAAGGTCGCCGAGTACGGCATCATCAGCGCCGCCGCTCTCGATCAGGGCATCGCCAAAGCGCTCGTCCACCGCGCGCGCCGCGCCGCCTTCGGCGACCGGGACGAATTCTGACCGCTTCCAGCCGGTGGTTGGGCGTGGTTGGTGCGGCACTTCAACCGTATCGTTGTGGCGCGGCGATCGCGCCCGCCCGAAGCGGGTAGGGGTGCCGGTCCGGCAGGCTCCGCCTCGTCACCGCCGCCTCCCGGCGGCTTTCGCCAAAACAAATCCGGGGCAGCGCGGCGCTTTTTTTCCGTGGCGAAACGCCTGAACCGCCCGAAGAATCGCCTTTCCTGGCAGAATCGAACCCTGCCATTCCCCCGAACCCGCCACGCCGCCCGCCGGAGAACCACCGCCCGACCACGGCGGAGCTGACCGAAAAGATCAAAGAGAGGCCGGCGCGTGGGCCGGCGACGTCCGCGCGGAGATGAAGCGCGTGGTCGTCGGCCAGGATGAGCTTGTCGAGCGCCTGTTGATCGGCTTGCTGACCAACGGCCACGTCTTGCTGGAAGGCGTGCCGGGGGAACCATGAACGCTGACGATCAAAGCGCTGGTCGGATGCTTGAGCGCGAAGTTTGCGCGGTTCCAATTCACGCCGGACCTGCTGCCCGCCGACCTGCTCGGCACGCTCATCTACAATCCGGGCGAGGCGGCGTTCCAGCCGAAGCTCGGCCCGATCTTCGCCAACCTGATCCTCGCCGACGAGATCAACCGCTCGCCCGCCAAGGTGCAGAGCGCGTTGCTGGAGGCGATGCAGGAGCGGCAGGTGACGATCGGCGACACGACCTATCCGCTGCCCGATCCGTTCCTCGTGCTCGCCACGCAGAACCCGATCGACCAGGAGGGCACCTACCAGCTCCCGGAGGCGCAGCTCGACCGCTTCCTGCTCAAGGTGCGCGTCGATTATCCGAAGAAGGACGAGGAGCGGCAGATCCTCGACCTGATGTCCACCTCCGCGCCGAAGCTATCGACCGACCCGATCATCGGACCCGAGCAGATCATCGCGAGCCGCGCGCTGGTCAACGAGGTCTATGTCGATCCGGCGGTGAAAGATTACATCGTCGAGCTGATCTGCGCGACCCGCGACCGCGGCATCTCGCAGGACCTGCCGAATCTCATCCGCTGCGGCGCCTCGCCGCGCGGCACGATCAACCTGACGCTGGCGTCCAAGGCGCTCGCCTTCCTCCGCGGCCGCGGCTTCGTCACCCCGCAAGACGTCAAGGACCTCGCCCACGACATCCTCCGGCACCGCATTCTCCTGACCTACGAGGCGCAGGCGGAAGGCGCGACCGCCGAGGCGATCATCGAGCAGATCCTCGATGGCGTGGTGGTGCCGTAGGCGAGGCGCTCAACAAATTATCCGAAGCCTTGCCTGAACACGACGACAGAACCGATGACGATCCGCTCAAAGCGATCCTGCGCCGCGTGCGCCGGATCGAATTGATCACGCGGGGAAAGGTGAAGGAAAAGCTGGGCGGCGAGTATCACAGCAGCTTCAAGGGCCAGGGGATCGATTTCGATGACTTCCGCGAATACCAGGCGGGCGATGAGGTGCGGGCGATCGACTGGAACGTGACGGCGCGGATGGGCGTGCCATTTGTGAAGACGTTCGTCGAGGAGCGGGAGATGACGGTGTTGCTCGCCGTCGATATCAGCGGGTCGATGGATTACGGCAGCGGGGCGGTGTCGAAGCGCGAGTATGCGGCAGAGGTGGCGGCGGCGTTCGCCTTCGCGGCGGCGCAGAACAAGGACAAGGTCGGGCTGCTGCTCTTCGCGGGCGGCATCGAACTTTTCATCGGGCCGCAGAAAGGGTCGTCGCACATCCTGCGCCTGATCCGGGAGATCCTCTACGCGCGGCCGCCGGCGGGCGGCAGCCAGGCGCGCGCCGCGATGGACATGCTCGTGCGCCAGGTGCCGCGCCGCTCGCTCATCCTGCTCGTCTCCGATTTCACCGGCTTCGACGCGGCGGAGGCGCTCAAGGTCGCCAGCATCAAACACGACGTCGTCGCCGTCCAGATCAGCGATCCCGCCGAGCGCGAACTGCCGGACACCGCCGCCCTGCCGCTCGCCGACGCCGAGACCGGGGAGCCGCTCGCCTATCGCCGCGACCTGCGCTACGCCTACGCCAAGGCGCACGCCGACTGGCAGGCAAAGCTGAGGGGCGCGCTCAAACGCCGCGGCGTGGACCACATCCCGCTCAGCACCGACGAAGACTACCTCTCCGCCCTGCACGCCTTTTTCAGCGGGCGCTCGGCCCGCGCCTTTGCCTGATCCCCGATGAACGAAACGCCGCCAGCGGTCGAAGACATCGCCGACATCGTCCCGCCCGAGCCGGTCGACAATCCTCTCGTCACCGCGCTGTGGGCCGTCGCGCTCGGCGTGGTCGCCGCCACCTTCCTCGCCTGGCTGATCGCCTTCCTCGTGCGCCGCGCCCGCCAAGCCGACCCGCCGCTGCCCGGTCCCTCGCCGCGCGATTGGGCGCTCGCCGAATTCGACAAGCTGCGCCCGGAAGCCGCCAACCTAGAGCCGCGCGAAGCCGGGCTGCGCCTCACCGCCATCCTCAAAGAATACCTCTCGCGCGAGGAACGCCTCCCGCGCGCCGAGTTCCGCACCTCCGAAGAAATATTCCGCGCCCAGCAAGCCGAACGCCTCAAACCCTTCGAAGACCTCTTCGCCCGCTGCGACGCCCTCAATACGCCTCTGCCACCGCCGCCGAAGGCGAAGCCGCCGATCTGATCGACGATGCGTGGCAAGTTGTGATTAGTGATTAGTTATCAGAGATTTGTTATTGGTTATTTGAAATAACAAATAACAAATAACAAATAACAAATAACAAATAACAAATAACAAATAACAAATAACAAATAACACCTCCCAATGACCCTAGCCGATCCAGCCTGGCTCCTGCTGCTTCTCGCCCTTCCGCTCCTCCTGCTATTGCGCGGGCGGCGCGGGCCGGGACCGGCGGTGGCGTTCTCGCGGATGGATCTGCTGCGGGCGGCGGCGGCGAAGGTCCCGCAGCCGCGCCTCGGCGGGCTTCGGCTGCCAGCGGCGGCGCTCTGCCTGCTGTGCGGCGCGGTCGCCCTGTCGCGCCCGCAGAAGGTGAAGTCGTTCGAGTCGGCGAAGGCGAGCGGGATCGAGATCATCCTGGCCATCGATATTTCGATGTCGATGAACATCGAGGACTTCTCGATCGGCGGCAACCGGGTCAACCGCCTGACCGCCGCCAAACAGGTCGTGCGCCAATTCGTGGAAGGGCGGCCGTCCGACCGCATCGGCGTCGTCGCCTTCGCCGGGCGACCGTATGTGCCCAGCCCGCCGACGCTCGACCACGACTGGCTGCAGGATGCCATCGGCAAACTCCAGCTCGGCGTGGTGGAAGACGGCACCGCCATCGGCTCGGCGCTTGCGGCGAGCGCCAAGCGGCTCGACCGGCGCGAGGCGGAGAGCAAGATCATCGTCCTGCTCACCGACGGCGTGAACAACTCCGGCGACCTTACGCCCGAGACCGCCGCCGAACTCGCGCACACGCTCGGCATTAAGATCTACACCATCGCGGTCGGCACGCCGGGCGTCCACCCGATCCGCGACCCGCGCACCGGCATGGTCCGCGCGATGCAATCCGAATTTGACGAGGAGACGCTCCAAAAGATCGCCGCATTGTCCGACGGCCAGTTTTACCGCGCCAACGACATGGACAACTTCGAGAAGATCTTCCGCGAGATCGACGACCTCGAAAAGACCGAGATGGAGACGCTCAAGACGGTCGAGGCAGAAGATCTCTTCCCGTGGTTCGTCGGCGCGAGCCTCGCCTTCGGCGCGCTGAGCTGCGTGTTTCGGAAGTAGGTGAGCGGCGGCGTCAATCCAGTTGGTCCAGCGCGCGGCGGAGGCGCCGCCATCGAAGTCCCACGATGGCGGCAAACAAGGCGACGGTGCTGGCGGCGGGGACGAGGTAAGGCAAATCGATCCAGAATCGGCGCGTTGAGACGGTTGTGGTGGTCGGTCCCGAAACCAGAGACCAGGCAGTTGAGCTGGAAGTGGTCCGCGTTTCCCAGCCGATCCATGGACGTCCCGGGCGGACGAAAACGTAGTCACGGAGATCGAACGATTCGTGGTTGAAAGCCGGATCACTCCCCGAAGCCGCGAGGGCGGAAGATAGCGGAGGATCCCAAATGAAAACGACCGACGCGATCCCATCCGCAGACCGGATGTCAACAAAGGAGTTCCAAACTTCGATGCGAGCCTTGAGAATGTCTGCAAATCGATGGCTTCTCCACCATAACCCTCCCGATAACAAAAGGGCGACGATCAACAGGGCGAGCGCTGACCGGGGGACGACTCTGGGCTTCTTCGGCATCATTCTGGATTCACCCAATCCGCCGCCCAGCCGCCGTCAATCGTTCTCTCGCGGTCTAGCGCAGATTCTGCGGCATCCGCCAAGCGGCGATTCTCGCGAGACGCGCTTGCCGAGCCATGCGCGGCGGGCTATTTTAGATTTTTCCAATGCCCGAAGAACCACGATTCAAGACGCTGCTCATCCTCGGTGCGCCCGGCTCCGGCAAGGGGACGCAAGGCAAGGTGCTCGGCACGATCCCGCGCTTCTACCACTGCGCGTGCGGCGATGTCTTCCGCTCGCTGGACACGCGGACCGAGATCGGCCAGGAATTGGTCAAATCGCCAGCAAGGGGCAGCTTGTGCCCGATGACATCACGGCAGCTGTAGCGCGCTTCGATCAAAAGCCAGGTCGAGCTGCGCACGTTCAAGCCCGACATCGACTTCCTGGTCCTCGATGGGATCCCGCGCAACGTCGAGCAGGCGCGCCTCATGGAGCAGTATGTCGATGTGCTCCAAGTCTTCCACCTGACCTGCCCGGATCGCGACGAACTCTCCCGCCGCCTGAAGAAGCGGGCGCTCAAGGACAACCGGTTCGACGATGCGAGCGACACGGTGATCAAGCGCTTACCGAAACTTATGAGGAGGAGACCAAGCCGGTGCTCGACTATTATTCGGCTGACCGGGTCGCGGTGATCAACGCCCAGCAGCCGTCGGTCAAAGTCTGCTTCGACATCCTCGACCGGATCATGCAGATCGAGTCGTGGAAGGAGCTGTCGAAGAAAGTCTGGTAGATCCGCCCGACCCCATGCGCGTCCTCTTCCTAGGCACCGGCGAGATCGGGATCCCCGCGCTGCGCTGGCTGATCGAAAGCCCCGCCCACGAGGTGATCGGGCTGGTCACGCAGCCGGACAAGCCCTCGGCGGGCGCAAGATGCTGCCGATCCCGCCGCCGACCAAGCGGATCGCGGAGGATGCCGGCATGTCCCGGTCTTCCAACCCGCGCGCATCCGCCGGTTCGCCGGTGAGATCGCCGCGCTGGATCCCGACATCATCGTGGTCGCCGCCTACTTACCAGCTTTTGCCCAAGGCGGTGCTCGACGCGCCAAAGCTCGCCTGCCTCAACCTGCATGCCTCGCTCCTGCCGAAGCATCGCGGCGCCCGCGCCGATCCAGGCGGCGATCCGCGACGGCGAATCCGAATCCGGCATGACGGTCATGTATATGTCGGAGGGTCTGGACGAGGGCGATATCCTGCTCGCCGAGCCGGTCCCGATCCTGCCGGACGATACCGCCGCCGCCTTGCACGACCGGCTGGCGGAAGTCGGTCCCTTCGCCCTGCGGCAGGCGCTCGATTTGATCGCGGCGGGCAATGCCCCGCGCACCCTGCAGGACGAGGCGGCTGCCACGCATCAGCCGAAGCTAGGGCGCGAGGACGGCGCCATCGACTGGTCGGATCCCGCCGACCGGATCGAGCGGCTGATCCGGCGCCTACCACCCGTGCAACCTGGGACGCAATTCACCCGCCTCGGCGGCAAGATCCTCAAAATCTACCCGCCCACCGCAATCGACGTCAGCATGACGGCGCGCCCGGCACGGTGCTGCAAGCCGGAGCCGGAGCCGGGGGCATCGCCGTCGCGACCGGCCACGGCGCGCTCGTCCTGCGCGAGGTCCAGCTCGAAGGGCGCAAGCGCATGGAGGCGGGAGCCTTCGTCGCCGGGCATCCGCTGGTCTCTAGATCAGTCGGCAAGGAAAAGTCGAGAGCCGCAGCTCAGCCTTTGCCCCGCGTCCGCGTCTTCCCTTTCTTCGCCTCCTTCTCGATAAACTGGATGACCATGCCGGCGATGTCTTTGCCGGTCGCCTCCTCGATGCCCTCAAGCCCCGGGGACGAATTCACCTCCATGACGACGGGGCCGTGGTTGGAGCGGAGGAGATCGACGCCGGCGACGTTGAGCCCCATGATGCGGGCGGCGCGCACGGCGGTCGAGCGCTCTTCGGGCGTGATGCGGATCACCTCGGCGGTGCCGCCGCGGTGGAGGTTCGAGCGGAACTCGCCGGGCTTCGCCTTGCGCTGCATCGAGGCGACGACCTTGTCGCCGACCACGAAGCAGCGGATGTCGGTGCCGCCCGCCTCTTTGATGAATTCCTGCACGAGGATGTTCGCGTCCAGCCCGCGGAAGGCTTCGATGACCGACTCCGCCGCTTTTTTGGTTTCGGCGAGGACGACGCCGACGCCCTGGGTGCCTTCGAGCAGCTTGATGACGAGAGGCGCGCCGCCGCAGGCCTCGATCAGTTGCTGGGTGGTGCGCGGGTCGTGGGCGAAGGCTGTGATCGGCAGCCCGACGCCCTTGCGCGCGAGGAGCTGGAGGCTGCGCAGCTTGTCCCGCGACCGGGTGATGGCGACGCTTTCGTTCACCGAGTAGGTGCCCATCATCTCAAACTGCCGGACGACCGCCGCGCCGAAGAACGTATGCGTGGCACCGATCCGCGGGATGATCGCGTCGAAGTCCGCCAGATCCTCGCTGCCGAGGAAGATGCTCGGCTTGTGGCTGGCGATATTCATGTGGCAGCGCAGGTAGTCCACCACGCGGACATCGTGCCCGCGCCGCTCGCAGGCTTGGTAGAGACTCTGGGTCGAGTAGAGCGCTTTGTTACGCGACAGGATGGCGATCTTCATGGGGTTTGGTGAATTGGGAAAAACGATGGGGGATTGGGATTACGGATGGGGAGGCGAATACTGACCGGCGAGGCTCTTGCCCATCAGGTAGGAACAGGCGGGATCGACGATGAAGAGACCGGCGACCGCGACCCGCCCGAGCAGCATCCGGAACTTCATGCCCTCCCGGTTGGTCAGGCTGAGGTCAATCTCCCACGAAAAGCCGCCGATCGTGGCGCGGGCGCGGATAAATGGCCGGCGCTCGATGTGCCCGCCGGAGTCTTTGACCTCGCGGTAGTCGATGACGCGCGCCTCGCATTCGAGTTCGAGCTTCTGCCGCCGCCGCAGCGGGTGCAGGTGAAACCGGACCCAGTCCTCGCCCTCGCGCTGGAAGACCCGGTAGTCGTGGGTGTGCAAGGCGGAGGTCCGCGCCCCGGTATCGACCTTCGCCTTGATCCCCAGGATGCCGAGGTCCGGCAGGGCGAGCCACTCCCGCCAGCCGATCACGAACTTCGGCGTTTCCACGCCGCGCGTCTTTTCCGCCAAGCCCTCCGGCAGCGGGGCGTCCGCGTCGAGCTGGAGCGAGGTGGGTTCTGAAACGTAGGCGATCCCGGCGGATTCGACGGTCATGGTTTCGGGGCGGATTTGGATTGGATGCTGGAGCCGTGCCAGCCTAGCTTGTGCTCTAGGATGCCATAAAAGTCTTGGTCGCCCAGCATGACAAGCGGCAGGTCGAAGCCCGCGCGATGGACCAAGATGCTCCCGCCCTCCGGCACCGGCTCGGTTTGCTGCCAGTCGAGCGTGAGCACGACGCCCTCCCGCCCGGTCTCCGGCACGACCTCGATCTTCGCGCTGTCGGGCACGATCAGCGGGCGGCTGGACAGGGCGTGCGGGCACACCGGGGTGAGCGCCAGCTCGCCGCTCTCCGGATCGATGATCGGACCGCCCGCCGAGAGCGAGTAGGCAGTCGATCCGGTCGGCGTGGCGATGATCAAGCCGTCGCCGGAAAACGTGTTGATCCGCTGGGCGTCGATGCGGACCTCCAGGTGGACGCTGCGGGAGACCGCGCCGCGCGAGATGTTCGCCTCGTTCAGCCCGAAGCGCCGCGCCTTCTCCGCGCCGGATTCATCCAGCACGACCGCCTCCACCATGCTGCGCGGGCTAAGGCGATACTCGCTGGCGAGGATCGCTTCGAGGATCAGGCGGGCGTCATCCATCGTGCCGCAGGTCAGGAACCCGAGCGTCCCGATATTGATCGCGCAGAGCGGCGGCATCGCGCCGCCGATCTGGCGGACCGTGTGCAGCAGCGTGCCGTCCCCGCCCAGCACGATGATCAGGTCGGTGGAGGCGGCGACGTCCGGCAGCGGCCGCCCGCCCGACGCCCCGACCAGGCGCGCCGTCTGCGCCTCCATAACGGTCGCCACGCCCGCGCAGCCGAGCAGGTCCACGAGGGTGCGCACGGCGATCGCGGCGCCCGGCTTGCCCGGATGGGCGACTAGTCCGATGGTCTGGATCATAGAGGGATGGGCGCAGACTAGTGCCTGCCATGGGGCGATCAAGGCGGAAGACTACGCGCGGGGCGCTTCTGGCCCGGCGGCGGCTCCGTTTTCAGCAGCGGCGGCGACCGCCGCCTCCCCGACCGGCAAGCCCGGCTTCACCTTGCGCTCCCAGACGTAGCGGCGGAAGAGCACCTTGATCGCCGCCGTCAGCGGCACCGCCAACAGCGCGCCGAGAAATCCGCCGAGGAGCAGCGACCAGAACAGGACCGAGAAAATGACGGTGAGCGGATGCAGCCCGACCGAGTCGCCCACGATCTTCGGCGCGGTGACCAGCCCGTTGATCTGCTGCACGACGATGAAGATGACGACGACGATCACCGGATACGCCCAGACTTGCGGCAGCCAGCCCCACTGGTGGTCGGGCGCGCTGAAGTGGACCAGCGAAATGATGAGCGCGGGGATCAGGCACATCAGGTTCCCGATATACGGGATCAAGCCGAGCAGCGCGACAAACACGCCGATCAGCAAAGCGTAGGGCAGCCCCATGATCATCAGGGTGATCCCGATCAACGCGCCGTCGATCATGCTGACCAGCATCTGCCCGCGGAAGAATGAGATCAGGTAGCCGTTGATCTCGCTCAGCGTCTCCACCACCTCGTCCTTGAACCGCGACGCCTTGATCGGCAGATAGTCCGACCAGCTCGCCTGGATCGAGGCGCTTTCCTTCAAAAAATAATAGAGGTAAACCGGGACGAGGAAGAGCCCGATCATGTAGCCGAAAAAGCCGAGCGCGCCCTGGAACATGTAGCTGAAAGCGACCCAGATCTTCGTGCCGATCTCGCCGCCATTTTCCTTCAGCCAGTTGGAAAAGCCGTCGCCGCGAAACCATTCGAGCGAGGACTGCACCACCGCGTATTCGCCAAAGCGCGCCTGCAGCGATTCCGCCGCGCCCTGCACGCTCGCCGTCACCGAGTCCTGGATCTCCTCGCGCCGATCGTAGAGGTTGCCCGCCGTCCCCACGCTCGGGACGATGACGATGACCGCCAGCGCGACGACGGCGACGAGGAAGGCGACGAACACGATCATCATCGCCCGGTCCCGCGGCGCGCCCCGCTTCACCATCCGCTCGATCAGCGGGTCCAGCAGATAGGCGATGATCCCCGCCACCGCGATCGGCACCAGCACCGGCTGGAGCTGCCCCAGCACCCAGCTAAACAGATACACCACGCCGACCATCACCGCGCCGATCAGCACCATCGCCAGCGCAGTCAGCGCCGACCAGCAGACCCGCTTCTGAAAGAAGCTCGGCAACCGCTCGCGGATCGTCTCGGGATCGTCGCTCATAGGATTTTGAGGCGGTTCGGGTTCAGCCCTGCCGCACCGATATGTCATCGATGTAGATCGGCAGCCCCGCGTAGGGCGTCGCCCAGACCGATGCCTTACCGGTCGCCGGCTCGCCTTCCGCCTCCGCCGAAACTGTCGGCTTTTCCGGAGCCTCGCTGCCCTCCGCCCACGCATAGCCTTTCAAAGCGACCTTGCCCTCGCCGCCGGACGCGATCTCAAATCGCAGGTGGCACCAGGCTCCCGCCTTCCAGTCGAAGTCCGCCTCCGCCACCACCTCGTCGCCCTTCACCACCTCCAGCTTCTTGCGCGCCGGCACGACCCGCAGCCGATAGCCCGAGGTGCCGTGCATCCCGACGCCAAAGCGCGGCGAGCTGCGCCGCTTCTTCTCCGCCCAAAACCGCGCCTCCACCGCGCCCGCGCCCTTCACCGTCGGCCCGGCCAGCGCCCCGGTTTCCTCCAGCGGCTCCGCCTTCACCTCCAGCACCTTATTGCCCGCGACCTCCGCCGCCACCGGCGTGCCGCTCACCACAAAAAGCCCGTCCGGCTCCTCGCCGACCGCCGCCTCGTCAAAGCCGTCCCGAAATGGCTCCCCCGCCCCGGCAGCGCCGAGTGCCAGCAGCCAGATCGCCGCCGCCGCGACATGCCGCGTGGCGTGGAATTTGGAAAAAATATCGGTCAGATCCATTCCGGGGATAGTCGCCACCCTCCGCCACGATTGCAAGCCCCGAAGAAAATCCGAAAAATTTCGAGAACTTTCGCTTGCGATCCCGCCCCAAGCGAGTAGTAACCCGACCCTTCGGCTGACAGGCGTAAATCCGCCCCAAGCCAAAAACGCGCGGGTAGCTCAGTCGGTAGAGCAGTTGGCTTTTAACCAATTGGTCCTGGGTTCGAGTCCCAGCCCGCGTATTTTATTGGAAACGAGCCGTCCAGAGATTTATAGGCTTCCATCGGTCCTAGCTTCCGAATGGGATCCTCACCTTTTCATTTGCTGCCGAAGCCTCTGGACGCCCATGAGATTTGCCGCACTGTGCAGAATGATTTGTGGACGGCTTTCTCGTCGACTGACCACGCTTGAGAAAGCCTTCTAGATGTTTACTGTACTACGCTAGGGTGCGTTCGAAAACTGCTTTTTCGTTGGATCTGGGGTGGTTTTGTGATATTGTTAACTCATGTCTAAGATATACCCCATCCGAAACTGATCGGCGCCGTGTCGAACGGCTAAAAAAATTAACTTAATGCGGAAAGCGAAAGTGGCTGGAATGATTCTTGCTGCGGGCGACCCCGGTGCGATCTGGACACGATCCTGTCCGCCATTTTATACCGGTTAAGGGAGGGTGCTCCTGGCGCTCGCTCTCCATTTTCGCCCCTACACGACAATCTATGGGTGGTGGAAGCTTTGGGCGATAGCGGCTTGTGGGATCGCATCCTGGCAAAGTAGCGAGGGAGCTGGGGGAAGCTATTCGGGATTGATTCGACTTGCGCAAAGGTCCACAAGCACGGTCTTTGCCACAGGCAATGCGCTGATAATCAATACATCGCGAGGACCCGGGGCGGGGCGAACACGAAGGTGCATGCGATTGTCGATGCCGGTACCCCATCAAGGATCATCCTGTCGGCCAGGACCACCCACGACAGCCTGCTTGCCGGGGAGGCTCGTGGAAAGGCTCACCGATCGGACCATTCTCGCCAACAAGGCCTTACGACACGGATGCGTTTCGGGCGCTGCTCGAGGAAAGCAACCTGGGGCTTGCATACCCCAAAAGCGAACCGGAAGAACCCGGCGAAATACAACAAGGAAATTAAAAAACGCCACCGCGTCGAGAACTTCTTTCAAAAAATAAAAGAGTTTCGCGCCGTGGCGACTAGCCGTATGAAAGCTCGACTCCAGGTTTCGTTCCTTTTGCGTTCTAGCTACGATTATTCAATGGATATAGGTTTTCGAACGCACTCTCGAGAAAAGGCGACGATCCCTTCGGGACATCGGCTCAGGGGAGGCGCGAAATCGCGATCTGCTAGTTTAGCGGAGGCTCTGGCGCTGCCCCCGATTGCGGAGGCAGGACGACCCGGCGGCGGCGCGTATCCCCAGAAACGGCCTGCCTCTTGAAGAAATAGGTGAGTTGGTCCGATCCCGCGACTTGGAGGACCGTAACCAACTCCCAGCCTTCGCGACCAAGCACGGCGAGAAGATCGCCAGGATCTTTGGTGGCAGGAAGCCGTTCGACCGTGTGCTCCCACGGCCGGTAGAAAGGCTTGGATTCATCTTGGTCGGGCGCATCGTCTTGGGCGAACAAGGCGGATGCCGCCAGCGCGGCGGCGGCAAAGAGGGCGAGGGTGGACTTCATGGGATAGGGGTTGGTTTTGAAAGCGGGAGTGATGCTGCCACCGGGCGGTGGTCCGACGCCGCCTTCTCTGCGACGACCTGGCAAGCCGTTTCGTTCAATCCTTCGAAGCCGCGCACGATCAGGTGGTCGATCTCGACCTTCGGGTTGTCCGCCGGCCAGGTCTTGGCCGGACCTTCTTTCGGCAGGTTGGTCCACGGCGCGGCGGCGAATGGCTTCATCGACGCCTCGCCGCGTCCCGCGTTGAAATCCCCGGCCAGGATGACCGGATGCGCGCGGTCGGCCAGCGCCTTGAGCAAGGCGGCAACCTGCTTCTCGCGGATCGCGTCGTCCGTCCAATCGTTGTGGATCGAGACGAACGAGCATTTCCCGAACTCCGGGATCTCGACGACGATCTCCAGCGCGCAGCGGGGTTCCGCGCCATCCGGCAGGCGGTGCACATGCGTCTCGGCGATCGGATAGCGAGAGAGGGCGGCCAGCCCGTATCCGCCGCCTTCGAAGTCCATGAACTTGCCAAACGCGTGATGCATCCCAAGGCGTTTGCCCAATTCAGCCGCCTGGTCCACGCCGCCGCTGCGGGCGCATCGGTTGTCGATTTCCTGGAGCGCGATAAGATCGGGGGCGAGCGACTTGATGGCTTTTTCCGCGCGCCCGAGGTCGACTTCGTCGGTCGCCATGCCGGCGCCGTGGCGGATATTGTAGGACGCGATCGCGAGGCTGTCGGCGTCTTTGGCGGAGCATGCCGAAACGGCGACCGCCGCGCAGAGGATGGCAATGATCGGATAGGGCGTCATCCCAAAAGAATACGTCCAGCCGCTCCCGCCGCCACCCCAATCGACCGCCCGGCGGCAAATGGTCCCGCAGGCGGCGGGCGTGGCTACGAACCGGACTCGACCGGCTGATGGCGTTCCGCTCGAAGTGACCGCCCCCGGTCTTCAAGTCTGAGGCCATCTTTGAGCCGCGATCTTTCGGTCGATCATCGGGATAGCGCCTTTTTCCAGCGCTTCAATTCGCGGGCGACGGCGGTTGGGTTTGGGGCTCCGATGGCTTGGCGGGCGTTGAGGGCGGACTCTAGGTTGAGGCAGGCGAAGACGTCATCGGCGAAGGCGTCGCTGAATTCTTGGTAGGTCTGGAGCGGGATTTCGCCGAAGGGCAGCCCGCTTTGCAGCGAGAAGGCGGTGAGCTTTCCGATGACTTCGTGCGCCTGGCGGAACGGGACGCCGCGCTTGACCAGGTAGTCGGCGAGATCGGTGGCGAGGAGGAAGGGATCGGCGGCGGCGGCGCGCATTTTTGGTTCGTCGGCCGCCATGCCGTCGATCATTTCGGTGAAGACGGCGAGGGCGAGCTTGGCGGTGTCGATCGAATCGAAGAGGGGTTCCTTATCCTCCTGCAGGTCGCGGTTGTAGGTCATCGGCAGCCCTTTCATCGTGGTGAGCAGGGTGACGAGGTTGCCGATGAGCCGCCCCGATTTGCCGCGGGTCAGTTCGGCGACGTCCGGGTTTTTCTTCTGCGGCATCAGGCTGGAGCCGGTCGTGTGGGCGTCGCTTAGTTTGATGAAGGCGAACTCGGCGCTAGCCCACAGGATGATGTCCTCCGACAGGCGGGAGAGGTGGACGCCGAGGAGCGAGAGGGCGAAGAGGATCTCGGCGATGAAATCGCGGTCGCTGACCGCGTCCATGCTATTGCGGGTGACGGCGGAGAACCCGAGCTGGAGGCGACGAACGGGCGGTCGATCTGGATCGTTGATCCGGTAAGCGCGCCGCTGCCCAGCGGCATGGAATCCAGCCGCGCCCGCGCTGCCGGCGGGCGCCCGGCGTCCCGGTCGAGCATCTCGACATAGGCGAGCAGGTGGTGGTAGAAGAGGACCGGCTGAAGCGCGCTGGAGGTGGGTGTAGCCGGGGAGCACCGCCTTCGGGTGCCGCAGCCCGCATCCGACCAAAGCGCGCTGCATCCGCGGACCGCCGCGGCGATCGCGTCGATTTCATCGCGGCAATAGAGGCGCACGTCGGTGGCGACCTGGTCGTTGCGGCTGCGGGCGGTGTGCAGCTTTGCGCCAAGCGCGCCGATCGCCGGTCAGCTCCGCCTCGATGTTCATGTGGATGTCTTCGAGGTCCTCGCGGAACTCAAACTCATGCGGCGTCGATCTCCTTCCCGATCGCCTTCAGCCCCTTTTGATCGCGGTAAGCTCTTTTTTCGTCAGGATGCCGATCTTGTGCAGCCCCTCGGCGTGGGCGATCGACCGCGGATGTCGTGGCGATAGAGGCGCCAGTCAAAGCTGATGCTTTCGCCGTAGCGCTGGACAGTGAGCTGGTGGGCTGGGAGAAGCGACCTTTCCATGGGGACGGAATTCGGTTGGGATTAAGGCGGGGTGGGGGATGAGTTATCGGGCGCGGCGTGCGGGCGCAAATGTTTTTCGCGGCAGCCGACCGCTGGGAATGACAAAAGCCGCCCCGTCATAGAGGGGCGGCTTTGCAAAAAACGGGATTATCGTTGGTCGGAGCAGGCTTACTCGCCCTTCTTCTCCTTCACGTAGGTGATCACGTCGCCGACCGTCTGGAGCTTCTCGGAGTCCTCGTCGGACACCTGGATGCCGAAGGCGTCTTCGAACGCCATGACGATCTCGACGGTATCGAGCGAGTCGGCTCCGAGGTCCTCGATGAATTTGGCTTCGGGGACGACCTGGTCTTCGGTCACGCTGAGTTGCTCAACGATGATCGATTTGACCTTTGCTTCGATGGATTCGTCGGACATTGCTGGGAAAAGGTTGGGGTGCGTTGTGTTTGGTTAATTAGGGACGCGTAAATAGCGACCTTCCCGAGCCTTTGCAAACCAAAAAATCCCGTTTCTCCGCGCTCTCCGGGGCGAGGATTCGCGGCGGATTCGGCTGGCGGCAGCGGCATCTGACCGGCATAGGAAGGCGGGTGCAGAGGGGCGCTTGACGGTCCGGCAGCAGGGGTGAAATCCGCCGAGAAACGTATTCTCAGGCGGGCGGCATCACCGCCTTGACCGGCAACCTCCGGCGCGATTCGCTCGAAATCGGCTGGAAGAGCATCGCGGGCGCGCGCTATCGCGTCCAGGCTTCCGGCAACCTGCAGGCATGGGCGAATGCCTCCGCCGAAATCATCGCTGAAAGCGCAACAACCTCCGCCGAGGTCGCCCGCCCGTCAGCGCCGCCGTTCTTTGTGCGCATCGTAAGGCTTAGCCTGCCGTGATCCGATTCCCCCGAGGTCGTTCTGCCATACTCCGATTATTCGCGGCCTCTCGCCTCCCCGGTGCCCCGATGGAACGCGCGGAACGCCTCGACGCCGGGCGCGGTCATGTAGCGCGCGAGCACCTTGGGGTCGGTTTCGGGGAGATCGATGGCGACCAGCCCGTCGAGCACGTTGGAGAATTGGGCATCGATGTTGAACTGGAGGACGCGGGCCCCGAGCCGCAGGTATTGCTTGAGGAGGATCGGGACGCCTTTGCCGTCCTGCTCGGCGGCGGCGATCCACTCGCCCAGGTCGTCGAGCGCGCCGGACTGGCAGGCTTCGCGCATCGCCTCTGCGGAGGCGGGGCGGCGCGCCTGCTTGAACGGATTGATCGGGCGGACCAGCGAAGAGAGACCGGCGTCGGCGCAATGCTGGCGCAGGAACGAGACGAGGAGGCTGCGCGAGAAGTCGCCGTAGCTCTGGCTGATGCTGACCGGTCCGAAGAGGTGGCGATACCACGGGTGGGCGGCGACGAAATGCCCGATGGCTTTCCACAGCAACAGCAGCGACTGCGGCTGCCGCTGGTATTTGGCGACGATGAACGAGCGCCCGAGTTCGATCGCCGGATCGAGCCGCGCGAGGAAGCCGCGCTGAAACTTGAAGAGCGTCGAGGAGTAGAAGGCGGATTCGCCGCCGCGCAGGAGCAGCTCGTCCGAAAGCCCGGCGCGGTAGGCTCCGACGATCTCTTGCTCCTTGTCGTTCCACAGGATGAGGTGCCGGTAGGTGGCGTCGAACCGGTCGAGGTCGATCTCGCGGCCGGTGCCTTCGCCGACGGCGCGAAACGTGATCTCCCGCAGCCGCCCAATTTCGCGCAGAACCTCCGGGATATCGCCGGCGTGGGCGCAGTAGCCGGCATAGTCGCCCTGGCGAAAGAGGAGCGCAGAGGCGGGCAGGTCGCCGATCTCTTCGGCGATCTCCTCCGGGTCGCCGGGGCCGGCGACCGGCACGGGGGCAGATTCCTTTCGCTTCGCGGCGGCCATTGGCGGAGGGCGCATCGCTTGGCGAGCTGGGCGGTGGCGGGCGGCGAGCAGATCGAGCCGGCCGCGCAGGTGGGCGGTGATCGCTGCCGCATCGCCGCCGAACTTGCGCAGGCGCGCGGCGGGGATCGGCTCGCCGATCGCGAGGCAGACCTCCGATCCGGCGCGGGAAAACATTTCGCGGGGCAGCAAGGCGGTGCGCGCCAGCGGGTGCAGCATCCCGGCCGCCTGGAACAGCCAGCTATTGCGGCCGGTGAAATGGAGGGGCACTACCGACGCGCCGGTTCGCTCGACCAGCCAGCCGAGGTGTTCCGACCAAGCGGATTCCTCGACCCGCAGGTGCCGCAGGTTGAGGTGCGAGACCTCTCCCGCCGGAAAGATGCCGAGCAGCCCGCCCGAGCGCACATGGTCCAGCGCCGCGCGCAACCCGCCGGCATTCGCCCGCCGCGCCGCCGATCCGCCGAAGGGATCGACAAAAATCAGCCTGTCCCGGAGCGGCTCCACCCGGCCGAGCAGCGAGTTGGCCATCACCTTGGCGTCCGCCCGGCGGCGGGTCAGCAAGTCCAGCAGGATCAGCGCGTCCGCCCCGCCGAACGGATGGTTGCTCACCGCAATCGCCGGACCGGCCGCCGGAATCCTCGCAGCTTCCCCTTCCGTGATCCGGCAGCGCAGGTCTAGCGCCGCAAGGCAGCGATCCAGAAATGCGCCCCCGCCGCCCTCCCCCGCATCTGCCGCGAGCACATTGAGCCGGTCCAGCGAAAGCAGCCGCTCGGCGGCTGGCGCGGCTCCGGGCACCCGTGCCAACGCGGGGATTGATTCGGAAAGGTTAACTAATTTCATGGCACCGGAATAGGCGTTTTCCCGCTGCGGCACCAGCATTGGCTGGCAACACTTTCGCTACCGATCCGGTGTCGGATCCGCCATCAAGCCAAGCATCATCGCCGGATCCGCTGCCGGAATTCTAATCAATGCCTAGCCCTCGGCGACCGGCATCGCGGGCGGCTGCGAGGAGGCGAGGCGGAGGTAATAGCCGATCTCCTCCTCGAGTTCGTCCTCGGTGGAGACGAGGCGGCGGACCTCGTCGCGGATGGATTGGCGGAAGGCGCGGCGGAACCGGTGCAGGGCGGTGGCAAAGGCTCTGGGTGTCATCCCTGCGGCGGCGGTCAACTCGGCGGTCGACCGGAGCGATCCGCTCCACCCGAGCCCTCGATCAAGCATTCCACCACGCGCCCTTTCTCGCGCTTCTCGAACGAACCGCGCAGCGATTCGAGGGTCCGCTCCACCACGACCTCCACCCACGCGCGGTCAAATTCCTCGGTGGCGGGAAGGACTGCCGCCGCACAACGCTCGTCGTCAAACTCGATGTGGGGGGAATCGCCGCCGCGCTTGATCGCCGAGCGCTTTCGCCACTCGGCGCGGGCGAAGTTGAGGGCGCACTGGCAGAGGAAGGCGCGGAACCGCCCCGCGCTCGGGTCCGCCTTGCCCACATAGAGTCCCCGCGACAGCCCGGCCATGAATTCCTGGGTCAGGTCCTGCGCGTCGTGATAGCCGGGGCAGATCGAATTGATGTAGGCGGCGATCGGGCGGTAGTAGCCGTCGCAGATCCGCTCGATCCGCCCCTGATCGATGGTGCCGCCCGAGGAGATCGCGCCCAAGATCTGGGTCCATTCGGTTGGTGGGAAGTTTGCCAAAGCTAAATAAAATCTGCGCTGAGAATGCCTGTTCGGCGGCGAGATTGCGAGAAAAAATCGAGATCTCTGTAATTAAAAACCGATTTTTGCATATCAGTTCTTGTGGCGGCGGCCACTTCTGCGCCAGAATCCAAATCCATGAATAGCCAAGGCAAGACCTGCCAAAAATGCGGCAGGCCGATCACCGGGACGATCTGCCCGAGCTGCGCCCTGCAGGATGCCTTCGACGAAGGCGAGGCAGAGGGCGCGGCGCCCGCCGCTCCCGATGGAGCCGTGACGACGGCCGCCGAAGCCGATGCCGACGTTGGGAGCGGGAGCAGCGCGGGCGGGGAGCGCGGGGAGGAATCCGTCTATGGTCCCTACCGGGCGATCAAAACGTTGGGGGAAGGCGGGTTCGGCATCGTGTATCTGGCGCTGCAAACCGCGCCGATCCGGCGGCATGTCGCGCTGAAGGTCCTGAAGCGCGGGATGGCGGACAGCCAGCGGCTGCTCGACCGGTTCGAGCTCGAACGGCAGGCGCTGGCGCGGATGGACCACCCGTCGATCTGCCGGGTCTTCGATGCGGGGGAATCCGCGGCGGGGCAGCCGTATTTTGCGATGGAGCTGGTGGATGGCGAGGCGATCAATACCTACTGCGCGAAGAAGCATCTCCCGATCGGCGAGCTGCTCCGCCTATTCCGGCAGGTCTGCTCCGCGGTCGACCACGCCCACCAGCGCGGCGTGATCCACCGCGATCTCAAGCCGAGCAACATCATGATCACCGAGCGGGAAGGCAAGCCGCACCCGGTGGTGATCGATTTTGGGATCGCCAAGGCGACCGAGCCGCTGCTGGCGAGCGAATCCGCCCTAACGCTATCCTTCCAGATCATCGGGACGCCGATCTACATGAGCCCGGAGCAAGCGGGGTCCGGCGGGCGGGATGCCGATGTGCGGTCCGATGTTTACTCGCTCGGGACGATCCTTTACGAGCTGCTCGCCGGGCGGCCGCCGGTCACCACCGAGGAATTGCGGCAGATTGGGTTCGCCGCCGCGCTGCGCCATATCTGCGAATCCGACACGCCGCCGCCCTCCACCAGCGCCCGGTCAACCGGCAGCGCCGAAGGTCCGGAGCCGCCGCTGCCGCCGCGCAAGCTGAAGGGCGATCTCGATTGGATCACGATGCGGGCGCTGGCGAAGGACCGCGAACGCCGCTACCAGAGCGCCCGCGAATTCGCCGATGACCTGGAGCGCTATGCGCAGGGGATGCCGGTCAAGGCGGGTCCGCCGAGCGCGATCTACCGGACGCGCAAATTCGCGCGGCGCCACCCGGCGGCGATCACCGCCGCCGCCGCGACCATCGCGCTCGGATTGGTCTGGGCGCTGAGCCGGGAGATCGCCAAGTCGGTGGAACTAGAGGCGCTCAAGGCGCGCCTGCTCGCGGCGGGTCAGCCCGCCGCGCCCTACATCATCGCCGAGATCGGCTCCCGCCTGCCCAGGATCGCCGGCGAGCTGGAGGCGGTCGCCTGCGACCCCGGCGCCCCGACCCAGCAGCGGATCAATGCGGCGCTCGCCCTAGCGGCGGAAGACCCCGGCGCCGTCCCGATCCTCTGCGAGATCATGCTCATGGACGGCGAAGGCGCGCCGGACGCCGGGCAGGCCGCCGCGATCCAAACCGGCATCGCCTTGTCGCCCGAATCGGTGCCCGCCGGCATCGCCAGCCGCGCCATCCAACTTTGCAACAATCCGGCGAGCGCCCCTGAGATGCGGATGCGCGCCGCCGCCCTGCTGGCGGCGACGTTGCCGGAGGAGCCGATCTGGGACCAGATCGGGCCAGCGGTCGCCCGCGTCGCCTGCAGCGGCGGCATCGCCCGCGCCATCAGATGGGCACCCGCCTTCCATCCCGTCGCAGGGAGGATCGATGCCCCGGTCCGCCAGGTTTTCACTGGGGAGGCGGCACTGCCCTCCGGGGCGAGCGCCGCCCAGATCCTCGCCCACTTCCACGCGGGGGACGCCGGGGCGCTGGCGGCGCTGGCGGCCGAGGCGCTCCCCGCCCAGTTTCAGCCGCTCGCCGATGGGCTGGTCGCCTGTGGGGCGGACGCGGTGCCGCCGCTCGCGGCGATCCTCGCGGAGCCGGCCCGCGATCCCGCCTCCCAAATCGAGCTCGATGCGGCGGCCGAGCGAAAGGCGCGCGCCGCCGCCCTCATGCTCCGCTGCGCGGAGCCAGATCCGGTTCGCCCGCTGCTGGAGAGACCGGACTGGGGCGACCCGCGCCTCCGCACCTTTATCATCCACGCCTTCTCCGAATTCGAGATCGCCCCGGCGATCCCCGCCGCCCTGCTCGCGAGGCGGATTCGCCCTCGAAAACGGCCGCGCTGCTCCTCGCGCTCGGCAACTACCAACCCGCCCGGGTAGAGGATGCCCTCCAGGCGGAAATCGTGGCTGCCGCCCGATCATTTCTCGCCACCGCGCCCGAGGCGGAGGTCCATTCCGCCGCCGAATGGCTGCTGCGCGCCTGGGGCGAGCGTATCGACCCGCTAGTGCCCCGCAGCGGCCCCTCGCCGCCGCCCGCCGCCGGTGCCCCCGGCTGGGAGACCGATCCGGCGACCGGCATCGCCTTTGCCACCTTCGCCGGCCCCATCGAGTTCCAGATGGGATCGCCGGAGGCGGAGCCATGGCGGACCGACATGGAGTTTCTGCACCGCGCAGAGATCCCCTATAGCTTCGCCATCGCCACCAAGACGCTGACCAAAAATCAGGCGGTCAGCCTACTGCCCGACGATTTCCTCCATCTGATGGAGGGGGCGGATTCCGAACTGCCGGTCCGGGAGTTTACGCTCTTCGCCGCGCGGCGGCTGTGCAACGCCGCCTCAAAGATCGCTGGCCTGCCCGAAGACCAGTGGTGCTACACCGCAGGGGCGGAGCCAGCGCCCAAGGAAAATCTCGAGTCCCTTGGCGGCTATCGCTTTCCCACCGAGGCGGAATGGGAGTATGCCTGCCGGGGCGGCTCCTCCGCCCCCCGCCCCTACGGCTACTCCGAGCGGCTGCTGCCAAACTATGCCTGCATTTCGGATTATGGCGGCGGGATGCGCCCGCCGGGCACCAAGATGCCCAACGGCTTCGGGATGTTCGAAATGCTCGGCGGCGTCCAGAACCTCGTTGAAGGCGTCTTCGAACGTTACGAGGGAGACCCGAAACCAAAGCTTGGCAAATCGCTCATCGCCGAAATCCTCCTGCCCGGCGAGATGGCTGCCCCGCCCTCATCCGCCCTCGTCCGTGGCTTATGGGAAACCATGCCTGCCAATCTGTTCCGCTCCGCCTACCGGGATAGGTCGATCTACCCGAGCAAGGCCCGGCTGCACCTCACCAGCATTCGCTTGGCTAGGACGATTCTATAGATGGCGATGCGATCGACATTCAGACCGACATCCACCGACAACAACAACCCGCCAACCAATGAAAGTAACTATCCAAAAGCTGGGCATCACGATCGGTGATCACGAACCGCCTCCCCGAAAAGAGACCGTTCGGCTGCGGTGAAAACCTACTCGGAGGCGGCGGCAGAGCGAATCTTCGCGCCAAACTGCCCCCATGGATTCTCCTACTACGCCTACAACGGCACCCAGAAGATTCATCGCGTATGGCGCGACCTGTTCCTTTCCAACATCTCACCCCCGGCACCGCCCCGCCTCTGTCGAAATCTCTACCGAACTCCACAACCACTCAGCGCGGCAAGGACCATCATCAATCCCCACGGCGCGATCCACATTGCACTCTGCTGCCCGCCGCCCAAAATCGAAAATCAAACATCGTCCGAGAAGGTCGCCAAGACACTAATGGCTCGAGGCCGCCCACGCGGCTCGCCATCGACCCGATCGAGGGGGTTCGCCTGACGCCCCTACTCGAATGCGATAGATGTGAGCCAATCGCCGCCCCAACGCCCCGCCGAGCCTGAAGCCTGCCCGTCTCGCGGACCCTCCGCCTTGCGGAGGGATCGAGTTAGCCGATTGCGGTCTTGCGGCACTAGCGACCGGGGTGCTCGACCCCGCCATCGTTGGCATCAACCGAGCCACCTGCTGCGCCTGCCTTCGGCGGCCGCCGTTTCCGGACCCTGCCCGACCGAACCCGATCGCCGCCTCTGTCATCTACCTCTCCTGCCAGAGACTCCTCGAACGAGCGAGCGAAGGCGGGGATGGCGAAGGCACAGGCGAGATGGCGAACGTTGGAGGGCCACTTTGCTTTGGGCGGCGCAACATCTCGATCCGGCCGGGGGGCAACCCGACCTGCGGGCGGTCGGGCACGGCCGCCGGGATCCTTGTTTTTACCTCGGTCGCCCGATCGCCACGCGGGCACCCTCCCGGGCGAAGGCTGTACCCGCAGAACCGGCGCTGCGCCTGCTTCCACGAACTCCATTCCGAGACGACGCTCCCGCGCCCGCCGCTCTGCCCAGACCATGAGCCGCGCCTGCCCTGCCGCCCGCGCCCGCCGGGTCACGCTGGCGTGGGCGGCGGGCGTGACGCCGCGCCGCGGGCGGAGCCGACCTTGGCGAGATCCCTCCGCAGCCTCGCCAGCGCCGGCTACCGGATGCCCTCGTCTTTGCCGAACCCGGATCGCCGCTCCCCGACTGGCTGGAGCCGCACCGCCTCGTCCAGCGCCCCGCCCCGCTCGGGGCGTGGCCGAACTGGCTGCTCGCGCTCCAGGAACTCGCGCTCCGCTACCCTTGGGCGGATGCCTATCTGCTCTGCCAAGACGATGTCCTCTATGCGAAAGACCTCCGCGCCTACCTCGAACACTCCCTCTACTCGCCGGGCGCCTCCGGATCGTCTCGCTCCACACAGCCTCCCACCAGGATCCGGGCGTGCCCGGATTTTCCAGAACCGGGAAATCCGAGACGATCGCCTGGGGTGCGCAAGCATACGCGATCCCGAATACGGCGGCGCGCGCCCTGCTCCGCAGCGCCTTGGCGGTCAACCACCGCAACCGCGGACCGGCTGGCGTTACTACGCAACATCGATGTAATCGTCTTAACAGTGGTGCCGCCGCTGGACTCCCTACTTCCTCCACAGCCCCAGCCCGACCCAGCACATAGGGGACGCCTCCGCCATCTGGCAGCGGGGCGAAACGATTGGCCGCCGCCGCGCCGCTACCTTCGTCGGTGAGGACGTGAGTTTCTGCGAGGTGATGGGGATTGATGCGCCCGCGCCGCGCCCGGCGACCGACCCGATCCCCGCCGATCCGTGGGAGGCGAGCCTGCGATCACCTCGCCCCTGATCGGGCGCGAAGAAGCCGTGGATCCCTGGCACCGCTGGCTAGAAAGCGCGAGCTTTCCGCCGCGATCCCGCCTCTATCTTTTCGACAACAGCGGCGATCCCGCCTTCTCCGCACGGCTCAGAGATTGCGCCATCGCCCTCTCCGAATGCGGGAACTTCGAGCGGGCGCACCTCCATATCCGGCGGAATCCCGCGCCGGTCCCACCCCGGCATAATCCGGAGCGCCACTGGAATGTCGCAGACGCCTACAACTCCGCCTTGTTCGCCTCCGGGAAAAACGAGGCGTTTGTCTTCCTCCTTGTTGACGACACCATCCCGCCGCCGGACTGCCTGCCCAAACTCGCCGCCGCATTCGCGGAACTCGAAACCGCTGGGGAACGGCCCGGCGCGATCAGCGGATCTTATGAATCCGCGACCAATCGCGGGTTTCTCGTGGCGGGTCGCTCCATGCTAGGGTGGGAAAAGCGTGTCCGAATCGACGAGCTAGAGACTAACGATATCATTCGGGTTGGGATGGCAGGTGCCGGCTGCCTGCTTATCCGCGGCGACCTGTTCTGGGATTTCTTTCCGATCCGCGGCGAAAGCATGGGCGGGGTCCTCGGTCCCGACAGCTATATCTGCGCGGAGGTCCACAGGCGCGGCTACTCGGTCTGGCTCCACGGCGGAGTCATCTGCGACCACCTCTCGGCGCGCCGACCCGCCGAATCCGATCCGCCTCCAGAAAACCCAGCGGCTGGCGGACAAGCCGGCGCCTAGCTAAGTCTGGAGGCCAGAGGTTCGCGCTTTGTCCAGATAGCGGCGGAGCGGGCACCGCTCGCGGTTTGCCGCCCATACGCGCTCGCTTTGCATGGGAAGCTAGATCGCTGGCGGGTCATCCGGCGAAATGCAACCGGCGCTTGAATCCTCCCCCACCTATCGGAAACTGGTCGCCCCCTATGGCCGTCGAATTCCGCGATTACTATGAGGTGCTGGGCGTCCAGCGCTCCTCCTCCCAAGATGAGATCCGCAAAGCCTTCCGCAAGCTGGCGCGGAAGTATCACCCTGACGTGGCGGAGGACAAAGCGAGCGCCGAGGAGAAATTCAAGGAGATCAACGAAGCCTACGAGGTGCTCTCCGACCCGGACAAGCGGTCGAAATACGACGCGCTGGGCGCGAACTGGAAGCACGGCGCGGAGTTCCGCCCGCCGCCCGGCGGCGGGTTCGAGGGCTTTCCCGGCGGCTTTGACTTCGGCGGCGGGCAAGGCGGTGCCTACGAATATCACTTCGGCGGCACCGGGTTTTCGGATTTCTTCGAGTCGCTATTCGGCGGTCGCGGGCGCGCCGCCTCGGCGGGCGGCGGGTTTGGCGGATTCCCCGGCGCGGCGCAGGCCCGCGGTCCGCGCAAGGGAGCCGATGTCGAAGCCGACCTCCTCGTCACCTTGGAGGAATGTATGCACGTATCCGAGCGCACGCTCACCCTGCAAGGCGCGGACGGCGCGCGCAAGACCGCCCGCGTCAAGGTGCCCAAGGGCATCCGCGAAGGGCAGAGCATCCGCTGCGCCGGACTCGGCAGCCCCGGGGTCGGCGGCGGCGCACCCGGCGACCTCTACCTGCGCGTCCGCCTCGAACGCCACCCCGAATTCCGCGTCAGCGGCTCCGACCTCCTCCACGACCTCGACCTCGCGCCATGGGAAGCCGTCCTCGGTGCCGAAGTCAAAATCAAAACGCTCCACGGCACCGCCAAGCTGAAAATCCCGCCCGGCACCTCCGGCGGCACCGAATTCCGCCTGCGCGGCCAGGGGCTGCCCGACGGCAAAGGCGGCTTCGGCAACCTCTTCGCCGTCGCCCGCATCGCCGTCCCCGAATCAATCTCCGACGATGAGCGGAAACACTGGGAGGCGCTGGCGGCGAATTCGTCGTTTCAGGCGAGGGGGTGATTGGTTGTTATTGGTGATTGGTTATTTGTTATTGGAGATTGGTTATTGGTTATTGGTTTAGTGAAAACGGGCGAAGCAACGCAAGCCCACCCAATTCAAAACACGAATCTTTAATCGCAAATCTCCAACAACAATTGACAAATAACAAATAACCAATCTCCAATAACAAATAACAAATAACAAACAAACCCCATGCCCCCCCTCACCAATCTCCCAGACGGCGTTTCATTTGCCGATGCGGCGGCGGCCGTTGAGATCAAGGCCGCATCGCAGGCGTGGCCGTCGGCGGCGGTGGGAGGCGCGGCGCTGGGCGCATTGGAGCTTTTGCTGGGCGGCTTCGCCGAGCCGTCCGACCGATGGCAAGGCGATGGGCTGCTCCGGCTCCGCTTTGCCCCGCCCGAGCCGATGCCTGCCGGCGGTTGGCTGGCGCTGCGCGATCCGGAGGGCACGATGCTCGCCGCCGCCCAGTTCGATGCAGGGGCGGCGGCCGGTGCCGAATCGCCGCTGCGGCGGCTGGTCGGCGTCGAACTGCCGGCGCATTACGATGCGGGCGACCTGCGCGGGACGGCGGCGGCGATCCGCGGGCGGCTGCCGGCGGGCAATGCGGTCGCCGCGATCCTAGACGCGCCGCTCCTGCGGGGCGGCATCGATTTTCTCAAAGCGCGGGCGGCAGCGGAGGGCGCGCACCACCTGCTGCTGCTCGGCTGCGCCCCGGCGGCGGAGCCGGACGACGAGCTGCCGTTCGTCCACCTGCGCTGCTGGCGCGCCGCGCTCGCCGAATTCCCGCCCGGATCGGCAACCCTCGCCGCGCTGCCCGCGCGGATCGATGACCCGGCGCTCGCCGCCGAAGTCGCGGCGCGCTGCGGCGCGATCGGTCGCCGAACTGCCCGCCGACCAAGGCGCGGAGGCGACGTACCGCGGTCGCCGCCGTGTTGCGCGACGGCTTCCCGCCCCGTTCCGCACAAGGGTTCACCGTCTTTTTCACCGGGCTGTCCGGCTCCGGCAAATCGACCGTCGCCCGCGCCTTGCTCTGCGCCTGCGCGAGATCGGCGGCCGCCGCGTCACCCTGCTCGATGGCGATCTGGTGCGCCGCAACCTTTCGTCCGAACTCGGCTTTTCCAAAGAGCACCGCAATCTGAACATCCTGCGCATCGGCTACGTCGCCAAAGAGATCACCAAGCATGGCGGCATCGCCATCTGCTGCCCGATCGCCCCCTACGACGCGATCCGGAAACAGGTCCGCGCCCTGATCGAGCCGTCCGGCGGCTTCCTCCTCGCCCACATCGCCACCCCGCTGGAGGTGTGCGAGGCGCGCGACCGCAAAGGTCTCTACGCCAAAGCCCGCGCCGGCTTGATCAAAGAACCACCGGCATTTCCGATCCCTACGAAGAACCGGAAGACGCCGAGATCACGATTCAAACCGGCGAGGTCACACCCGCCGAGGCTGCTTACGAGGTCATCGCGCGGCTCCGCGCCCTAGGCTATTTGGCGGCGTATCGGTAGCTGGTTTATGGTGGCGGATCGTGGCGCGGGCGGGCGAAGTCGATTTCATCGAGTTCGGGAAGGCGCATCAAAAGGCGCGCTGGCGAATGAAGGGTAAGTCTGCGCCTCTCCCCTGCTTTTCCGCGGCGCTACTTTCTCCGCCCAATCGGGTTTAGCGGCTTGACGCCATGGCGTTTCCACCTAAGGAAATCGTAACATTTAACAACCCTAGAGCATGATCTCGGATAATTTTTGGCGAATTGTTTTGGTGGTCCTACTGGCGGTGGGCGGCTGGTTTTGGTTTAAGAAAAGCCAAGAGAAAAGGCGCACGCGGCGCGTGTGGACCAGATTTCGGTTTTTCTCGGCATCGAATCCGACCGCCGGGCGAGCAAATCGGTGGACGATCAATTTGCCTCGAATTACTTCATGATGCTCAACGCCCTGCATCGGGCGCAGGAGAGTGGCGATAGCGTCAGCACGCTGGTCCTCGAAGCCGCGCAGAAGCGGAATTTCATCCAAAAGCACTGCGAGCTGCTCCAATCGGCGGTCGAGGACAACTACGCGCTGGCCAAGAAGTTCGGGGCATTTAGCCTCGCCGGAGACAATCTGCTGCGGCTCGAATCCGGGCGCGCGCCAGAGATTTCCGAGGGGTCTTTTGCCGGCCGGGATCTAGTCGTCGGCTACCAGGTCTCCCCGGTCGTCGCCCCGGAGCTCCGCTATCAGATCGCCAATATTTCGCTCATGCCAGACGGCGGACCCGCGATGATCCCCGCCGGGCTCGACACCCCTGCCTACAACATGCTGGGCCGCTTCCAAAGCGCCGGTCTGCTGAGCAAATCCCGCCGCGACGAACTGGCGGAGCTTTATCTAAAGGCGCAGTAGCCTGGCGTTTTGACCTCCCCCGCCGGCGTCCTTACGCGTCGAGCCGCACGCCGCTCTGCTTTTCGACGTGCTGGATGAGCATCGCGATGATTTCGTCGCTGGTCACCCCGGCGGCTTCGGCCTGGAAGGTGGTCATCACGCGGTGGCGGAGGACGGGCTTGGCGATGGCGCCACATCGCGGGTGGTCGCGTGGTAGCGACCTTGCAGGATGGCGCGGGCTTTCGCGGCGGTGACGAGGCTGATGCCGGCGCGCGGTCCCGCGCCCCAGCTCACCATCTCGCGGACGAATTCGGGCGCGTCAGTGGATTTCGGGCGGGTGGCGCGGGCGAGCGTCGCGGCGTAGGCGATGACGTGGTCGGCGGCGGGCACGCGGCGGACGACCTGCTGGAGCTTGAGCACGTCGTCGGCGGTCAGCGCCATCTCGATCTCTGCTTTGTAGGTGCCGGTGACCTGCTTGATGATCTGCTGCTCTTCCTCCTCGCTCGGGTAATCGACGAGGATGTTGAAAAGGAATCGGTCGAGCTGCGCCTCGGGCAGCGGGTAGGTGCCCTCCTGCTCGATCGGGTTCTGGGTGGCGAGCACGAAGAACGGCTCCGGCAGGTGATAGGTGCGCTCGCCGACGGTGACATGGTGTTCCTGCATCGCTTCGAGGAGGGCTGCCTGGGTCTTCGGCGGCGTCCGGTTGATCTCGTCCGCCAGCAGCATGTTGGCAAAGATCGGTCCTTTGACGAACCGGAGCTGCGCTCGCCGGTGGTCGGGTCTTCGTAGAGGACGTCGGTGCCGGTGATGTCCTTCACGGCATCAGGTCGGGCGTGAATTGGATGCGGCGGAAGCTGAGGTCCAAGACGTGGCTCAGCGTGCTGACGAGCAGCGTTTTTGGCCAGCCCAGGGACGCCCATGAGCAGCGCGTGGGCGCGGCAGAAGATGGCGATGAGCATCTGCTCGATGACCTCGCTTTGCCCGACGACTACCCTGCCAAGCTGCCCGCGCATCTTTTCGTAGGCTTCATTCAGTGCGCGGACGAGATCGGCATCGTCCCCCGCGATCTGAAAATCCCGCCCCTCGGTCGAGACGGTCGTCGACTTCGCTTCGCGCCGGGCGGGCGCGGCGGGTGCCCGTCGCTCTGATAGGTGAACCGGCTATCCCCGAGCGCCACGACATCGCCGGGCTGGAGCACCGCTGCCTCGACCCGCTGACCGTTCACCGCCGTGCCGTTCGAACTGCCCAAGTCATAGAGCCACCACTGCCCCTTTTCGAATTTGATCATCGCATGCTGGCTGGAAACCCGCGTGTCCGAGGCGATCTGGATGTCGGTCTCGTAAGCGCGCCCGAAGGTCACGCCGTTTTCGTCGAGCTCGAACCGCTTGGGCTGGAGCGGACCTTTGGTGAATTCGATGACGGGCATAGGGTGGGGTGTCCAGAGAGGGAATTGTCGGCAGTATCTGGTATGGGGCAATTGGCGTTTGGCAACGGATTTGGGGAGTGATCTGCTCTCATTCCATCGCAAAGGCACCGACCAGCCCCCCCAACGCGAACGGTGGAGTGCCTCTCAAATCCGCGAGGGATTCTAAGACTGCTTGAATTTTTAGCCGCTCCGACCTTTATTTCCTGCGTTTGTTCTGGAAGGCAAGGAACCTTACAGAGCCTATGAAACCCTATCCACAGTCGAAAAATCGCCCGATTTTGAGGGGTTTTCAGAAAAATTAGTTTCAATTCTGAAATTCTCTTGCATTTATTGGAAGGTATCGCAACAATCCACTTGCACGGCGCGGCAAAGTGTTCTAATAATAATAGAAATTAGAGCGTTACTTCCCTCGCCTTAAAGATCCATCCCCCTGCTGAGATTTTTCCCAACCCCGCAAACAACAAGAGAGACCATGGCAACTGAAGGACCACCCGAACTCATGACGGTGAAAGAGACATCCGAATATCTTCGGATACCTCTTCCGACCGTCTATTACCTCGTCCAGCGGGGGCAGCTTCCGGCGATTCAGATCGGCGGGCGCTGGCGGATCAAACGCAGCCTGCTGGATCGCGATGTCTTGCAAAACGAGCGCGAGAGCGGCCAGCCCACCGTCTTGGTGGTGGACGACGACCCCGCGCTCCAGTCGCTTTTCAAGAGTTTCCTCAAAAAAGCGGGCTTCGGGCGCATCGTGGTCGGCACGGGTGCCGAGGCGATCGCCCACGCGGAAAAGCAGGGATTCGACCTCGTTTTCCTCGACCTGAAGCTGCCCGACATCGGCGGCGACGAACTCTACCAAAAGCTCAAGACGATCCACCCAGACCTGCCGATCGTCATCATCACCGGCTACCCGGATAGCGAGATCCTCTCGAAAATTCTCGCCAGCGGTCCGGTCACGGTTTTGAAAAAGCCGATCGAGTTCGAGCAACTCAACCGCACCGTCAAGCAGCTCGGCCACAAAGGGGCCGACGCCGCGACCGCCGGCTAGCGCCGCCCCACTTTGGTTTCATCTGGTTCCTGCGGGGCACCCGGTTTCGGGTGCCCCGCTTCATTTTGCCAGAATCTAGTTTTCCGCTGGCGAAATTGGGCGACAGATCTCGCCCGAACCCAAAAACGCCTCATCTTACATCCTTATGACCCGCTTTCGCCCCTGCATCGACCTCCACGGCGGCCAGGTGAAGCAGATCGTCGGCGGCACGCTGGGCAGCGCCGGGGGCGTGCAGACCAATTTTGTCAGCGACCGCCCGCCGGGGTGGTTCGCCGACCTCTACCGGCAGGGCGGCGCCGAAGGCGGGCACGTCATCATGCTCGGTCCCGGCAATGGCGCTGCCGCAAGGGAGGCGCTCGCCGCCTGGCCGGGCGGGCTGCAGGTCGGCGGCGGGATCGGCGCCCGGAACGCCGAAACTTGGCTCGAGGCGGGTGCCAGCCACGTCATTGTGACCTCGTGGCTTTTCTCGCCGGGCGGCGAATTCCTGCCGGATCGCCTCGCCGAGATCGCCCGCGCCGCCGGGGCGGACCGCCTCGTCATCGACCTGAGCTGCCGCGCCGCGCCGGGCGGCGGATGGGTCGTGGCGATGGACAAATGGCAGACGCCGACCAGCCTGCGCATCGGGGAGCAGGCGCTCGATGACCTCGCCGCGAGCTGCACCGAATTCCTGATCCACGCCGCCGATGTCGAGGGCAAATGCGGCGGCATCGACGAGGCGCTCGTCGAGACGCTTGGCGGGTGGGGGAGCCGGACCGGCCACCCGATCACCTACGCGGGCGGCGCACGCTCGATCGCCGACCTCGAGCTGGTGGATCGGCTCAGCGGCGGGAGCGTCGATGTGACCATCGGCAGCGCTTTGGACATCTTCGGCGGCAGCGGCGTCCGGTTCGAGGACTGCCTCGCCTTCAACCGTCGGGCCGAGCGCCCTGCGTGAAAGCGAACCGCCTCGCCGCACGTTCAGGTTATTAGCCCTCCCAACCCGATGAACCTCCGATCTCTCTCCCTCCTTAGCCTCCTCGCCGCTGCCGCGCTCGGCGCACTCACCGGCTGCGCCTCAACCGGAGGCGATCCGGCTGGCGACCGACCGGACGGCGCTGCCGGAGCGGGGGGCGAAAGCGCGTTCAACCTCGGGATATATCGGGGCCGCGAAGACGGTGGCACCGGGCTTTCCCGCACGCCCAGCCGGCATTACGGGCGGCTTGTCCCGTCCCAGACAGCGGAGTTCAACCGCGGGTATGAGATCGGCTACAACCAGGGGATCAAACCCGGTGGCGGCGCAGGATTCAGCCAGCCGCTGACGGCGGTCAATGGTCCTGGCGCGGTGACGATCAAGGAGGGCAACCGCGTGCTCGCAGTCGCCCAGACCGCTTCGCCATTCGTCGAAGAAACCCGCTTCATCCAAGAACAGGAACGCCTCGTCGTGAAATCCCGCGGCGGTCACGGTCCGGCGACCGTGCAGCTTTTCGACAGCAAGACCGGCGCGGAGCTCGGGCGAGTGATGGCCTATCAAATCCAAGGCAACCAGCCGCCTTGGGCGGCGGGGATGGGGGAGTAGCGCCCGCTCCGCCCTTCATCGGCGGCAGCGCCGCAGGAAGAGCGCCAGCCCGGCGATACCCATCCCGATCATCAGCCCATGGAGCGCGCCAGTCCCGATCAAGCCGTAGGCGGCGTTTTCCCCGGAAAACGGCCAGAGCGGGCGGATATCATCGTGCATGATCGAATCGAGGAAGACGTGGGACGCCCCGCCAACGACCGCGCCGACCAGCGCGGGCAGGGTGGCGATCGATTCGTTCAGCCGGATCGATTCGAGCCGCGAGCCACTGGCATTTCGGTTCCACCAGTGCGACGCCCACCGGCAGAGCGGGCGACCGGGATCGCCAGCGCCGCGCAGAGCGCCGGTCCGATCAGGTAGGTATGGCACCAGTGGTGATACGGGTAGAGACCGAGCGGCAGCCGGTAGAGCGCCTCGACATCGATGGCGGCATTGGCGAAACAGAAGAGGCGGAAGCTGCACCAGCGCGAGATCGCCCCCCCGGGCAGTGCGGCGAGACCGAAATGGAATGGGGTGAATGGCATCGGTCGATGAAACGGCGGAAAGTGCCGGGAAATTATGGGAAATCACCGGGATGCCAATGGTTCAAATTCAGGCTTGATCAAAACACTGTCCGCCCCCAGATTGCGCGCCCCCAAATCCTTAGCCCGCCTCGACGGGCCACGCCAAAGAGAGAATGCCGCCCCAGCCGATCTACTACGATTCCCACATGCACACGCCGCTTTGCCGCCATGCGGAAGGCGAGCCCGAAGCATATGCGGAGATCGCCAAGGCAGCCGGGTTGCGCGGCATCGTTTTCACCTGCCACAGCCCGATGCCAGACGGATGGTTCGGGCGCGTCCGGATGACGCCAGACGAATTCCCCGATTACCTCGATCTGGTCGCCCGCGCGACGAAAGCCTATCGGGACGATCCGCTCTTCGAGGTCAAGGTCGGCCTGGAAAGCGATTTCTTCCCCGGCATGGAGGGCTGGCTCGCCGATCTCCACGCGAAAGCGCCGCTCCATCACGTGCTCGGCTCGGTCCATTATTTCGGTCCGGAATACATCGAGAAATACTGGCAAAACGATCTCGACCGGTTCTATGCGACCTACTTTGACCACCTCGCCGCCGCGGCGGAAAGCGGGTTGTTCGACACGCTGGCCCACCCGGATCTGATCAAAAACTTCGAGCCGGACGCCTGGTCGTTCGACCGCGTCCGCCACCTCGTCGAACCGTGCCTCGACCGGATCGCCGGCACCGGCGTGGCAATGGAGCTAAATACTTCCGGCCGGAAAAAGGCGTATCCCGAGGTCAACCCCGGACCAGAATTTCTCGAATTGATGTGCGAGCGAGAGATCCCGGTCATCATCGGCAGCGACGCCCACACGCCGCAGCGCGCCGGCGATTCGTTCCTCCGCGCCCTCGAGCACATCGAGAACGCCGGCTACTGGTCGGTCGCCTTTTTCGACCGCCGCAACCGGGTGGACGTCCCGATCAAACACGTCCGCGAAAGCCTCTGGGCGGCGATGGGTTACGTCTCGCCGGAAGCCGAGGCGGTTTAAGGAGCGGCGAAATTGCGCCCGTAAACGAGTGGCCTTGGGCGATTGCTACACTGAAGTCGGCGCCTAAAAATCCGGCTCACAAAGTGGCGAAATGGAACCTTGGCTGGGCGCGGGCCTGCTCCCTGGAGGTCGGGCGGAAGAGATGGATGCGCAAACCAGCGGATGGTTTTTAGGGGCAGGGGGCTGGAGCGGCGCGGGGAGGGGGACCGTCGCGCACCTCGGCGTGGACGAGAAGAGCTTCCGCAGCGGGCACCGCTAGGTCTCCGTGCTCAACGACCTGGGCGCCGGGCGGGTCATCGAGGTCGTAGAAGGCCGCTGCGGGGAGAGCGCCGCGAGGCTCTTCGGCGCGCTGGGCGAGACCCAGCGCCGGGAGGTCGAGGCCATCGCCCTGGACATGTGGCGGCCGTTCATCAACGCCGCCCGGACTGGCTGCGCGACGAGGAGGGCGTCTCCGGGGAGGCGTGGCCCGCCTTCGCGGCGCTGAAGGATTCGGCGCTGAAGACCGGTCGCGCCTGGTCGATCAAAGAGTGCTTCCGCTGGTTCTGGGAGCCGCGCCACAGCCGGGAGGACGCCGCCGGATACTTCGCCCAGTGGTATGCCTGGGCGGTCCGCCCGCAGCTTGAGCCGGTCAAGAAGAAGGCCAAGATGCTCAAGCGCCACCTCCCCGAGCTGCCCAACTGGTGCGCCCACCACATCACCAACGCCGCCAGCGAGGGCATCAACAGCCGCATCCAATCCATCAAATCCGCCGCCCGGGGCTTCCACTACTTCGAGAGCTACCGCGTCTGCATCCTCTTCTTCTTCTTCTGCGGCGGCCTCGACATGTCACCCCTAAAGCCTTCCCGCTAAGTTCTTGGGAGAATCTTGTTAGAAGCATGGCATTCTCGCCGATGGTCAGGCGTCGGTTTGCGAGGCCGCGTGCGAAAGGGTGTCGTAAATCCAGCCCTTGGATTCTGGCTGTTGCGCCACTAGCCCTCGAGGCACCGCCATCAGCGCGGCTCGCCGAGGGCGACCGGCATCTCCCAGCGCGTGCCCCAGCCGTGGGTTTCCCAGTTGTCTTTGGTAAAATACGACCGGACGACAAAGCGGTCCTCGCGGCTCCCGGGCGCGTCGATCAATTCGGCGTAAAGAAAACCGTGGGCGAAGCCGACGCCTTGGCCCGGGGCGCGCGGATCTTCCTTGGCGGCGCCGGAGTCGTCGGGGTTGAGAACCGGGATGCCGCCGGGCAGGTCGGCGGCGAACTTCTTGCCGTCCCACATCGTTTTGCTCGGCGGCGACCCGTGCGTGTGGCCGTGGATCAAGGCGATCACATTGTAGCCATGCATCGCCTGCCAGAAGGCGGCGAGGTCTTCAGCGGGCCAGTCAAACTCCGGTCCGTTCGGATGCAGATGGAAGGCGACAACCACCGGCCGCCCGGAATCGCCGACCCGCTTGGCGAGGTCTTCGCGGAGAAAGGCGAGGCTTTCCCGCGGCGCATAGTGGTGGCCGTCGCGCCTAGCGTCGCCCTCACCGGCGAACATGCCGAGCGCCACGCCGTGCAGCGGTCCGCAGTCCCACGAGTAGTGAAGCCCGTTGGCCGACACATGCCCGACCTTGGGGCGTTCCTTGTTGCGCGCGACGATCACGTCGATCACGAACGTATCGCCCTGCGGTCCGTCATGGTTGCCGTGCAATTCATAGACCGGCCACGGCAGCTTTCCGTCGCCGCCTTTCAGCCCATAGTCGCGGACGTAGTGGTTCCACTCAAAGCGCTGCATGGCAGGGAAAACGCCGCCCGACTTGTCGCAACTGTCGATCAGGTCGCCCGCCACGATGACGCCGAGGATGTCGGCAGAGACGGTGCCGCCGCCGAACTGCGCCGGGATCTCAGACCCGGGCAGCGCGCGGAGCCGCTCGATAAACCGCCGGTTCGCCTCTGCCGAATACCGGTCGAGCGATTCGGGCGAAGCCGACTTTTCCGCCAGATATTGCGGATCGCCGGTGATGAAAAACGCATAGCGCTTTGCGGTGTCATCGGCGGAGGCAATGCCGGCGGCGAGGAAGAGGGCGTGGAGGGCGATCAGGTTGGGTTTCATCGGGTTGCGAAAGGTTACTCTGAGCCGCTGCCCGCCGCCGCGCGCCGCAGGCGATCCATCATCGCGATGCCCAAACCGCGCTCGGGGATTGGTTCGGCGAGGATCTCGTCCGCGCCGCATTCGTCGAGCTGGCGCAGGAGGAAGAAAAACCGGATCGCCGCCTCGGGCATCTTGCCCGCCCCCGGGCTGAGGAGGGCGACCTGGTCGAACGCCGCCAGATTGAGATACGCTTCATCCTCGCCTTTGAACGACAGCAGGGCGTAGCGCTTGCCCGGCTCCGGCAAAAACGCGGCCGGATCCTCGACGATGCGCAGCGGCGTGCGCGGCGCGTAGTGGCTGGGCAGTTGCCCCGGCGTCTCCGGCTTCCCGGCGTGCACCCGCCCGTCCTCGACCTTGCCGAATTTTTTCAACTCGTCGCGGGTGACCGGACCGGGGCGCAGGATCGTGATGATCGGCTTTTTGTTCGGCGCGGGCGGCGGCGAGACGGCGATGATCGTCGATTCCAAGCCGCGCGAGCAGGCGCCGCCATCCACGATCAGCGGGATGCGGCCGCCGAGTTCCGCCTCGACCGCCGCCGCCGAGGTCGGGCTGATCCGCCCGAACCGGTTGGCGCTCGGCGCGGCGATCGGTCCGCCGAAGGCTTTGGCGATCCGCCGGAACGTCGGGTCCTCGCTCACCCGCACGACCACGTTGGGCAGCCCCGCCGTAGCGATGTCCGGGATGGCGTCCGCCCGGCGCGGCAGCAGGATCGAGAGCGGGCCGGGCCAGAACGTCTCGGTCAGCCGCGCGATCTCTTTGGCGATCTCCCCGGGCACCTCGGCGACCTCCGGCAGCATCCGCGCGCTGGGCAGGTGGACGATCAGCGGGTCAAAGTGCGGGCGTTCCTTGGCGGCGAACACTTTGGCCAGTGCCGCCTCGTTCCGCGCATCCGCCCCCAGCCCGTAAACGGTCTCGGTCGGCAGGGCGACGACCTCCCCGGCGCGCAGCAGTTCGGCGGCGCGCGCGGCGGCTTCTTTCAGCGCCTCGGGCGTGTCGGTGCGGGCGAGTTCGGTGATCATCGGGTAGGGCGGTGATTGGTGGTTGTGTTAGGGTGGGGCGTCCGGCGCAGGTTTCGCGCGTTTACAAAGCGGCGCGCCGCCTTATAGGTGGATCCACCCTCATCTGTCATGGAACCGCCTCGCCTGCGCAACATCATCCTGATCGGATTCATGGGGTGCGGCAAATCGACCATCGGACGATCCCTCGCCAGCACCCTAGGGTTCCGCTTTGCCGATACCGATGAGCTGGTCGCCGCCGAGGCGCGCGCGCCCATCACCAAAATCTTCGAGCGCGAGGGCGAGGATGGCTTCCGCCGCCGGGAGACGGCGACACTCGTCGCGCTGGACGGCACCGAAGGCCAGGTCATCTCGACCGGCGGCGGCATCGTGACGCGGGAGGAAAACGCGCCGCTGCTCCGCCGCCTCGGCTACATCGTCTGGCTCGCCGTCGGCGAGGACGAAATCTACCGCCGCGTCTCGCGCAACCGCGACCGCCCGCTGCTCCACACCCCAAACCCGCGCAAGACGATCCACGACCTGATGGCCAAGCGCGACCCGCTCTACGCCGCCGCCGCCGACATGAAGGTCAAGACCGAAGGGCTCAGTATCTCCGATGTCGCCTACGGCATCGCGGAAAGCGCCAGGGTCTTTTTCGCCAACGCGGCGCACTCCGGCGATTGAGCGGTTAGCTTTCGCCCGGCGCCATCCCATCGACATCAGTTGTTGCAGTCAAGCCGGTGGGCTGCTGCGCGTATTGGCGCTCGAAGATGTTGGCCAGCCCGTCCTTGTCTCAGTCGAGGCTCTCGTAGCCGCCGGGCAAACCGCCGCCGCTTTCGGCATCGGGCTGCCTGCCGCCGGGAGTCGCGCCGTTCTGTGTGCGGTCGCCGGAGGCGGAAGGCAGCGACATTTCCCCAAAAGTTCGGCGGTGGCGGGCAGCGGCTCGCCTTATGCGTTTGGTCGCCGGGGCGAATCCGGAGGGTGCCGTGTGCTTCGCTAGCTCTGAAAAGGCGCGATACCTTAGCCTAGGGCAATGCCTCGGGTCTCCTGTCTCGCTTGCGCCTCGCCGCGTAGCGGCGGTGGATCTGTAGCCCAGTCTTTCAAGGCTGGGTGATGCGAGCGGAAGCCTCCGCCCGCCGCTGCGAGGGCGTCATCTCCGATCACCCGCTCGTCGACGCAATCCCGCAGCGCGAGGTCGCCGTCAAAGACACCGTCTTGATCGGCGGCGGCGAGCCGTCGCGCTTTTTGGGATGCGTCGCCGGGGTGTGTGCGCGTATGGGAGGCGCGGGTTGCGATGTTGAGAAGGCACTCCTGTAGTCTTCTTGGTGAGTCCGGCACCGATGCTTGGGATTTGCGAACCTGCGAGGCGCTTCGAAACCTTCCCCGCAGGCGGCAAGAGCGTCGGCTTTACGCCGCGCGAGGTGGATGCCTAAAACCGGGTGATGCACAGCCGCATCTGTTGCGCGGGAACCGCGCTGATCGGGGTGAGGCTGCGGACGGTGATGGTACGGGTGCCGTCGCCATTTTCCACGCTGCTGACCTGCGCGGTAACGCCCGGTCCACTGTCCCAATCCGCGAGGTTGGTGCCGACTTGGACGTCGTAGGTGACATCGGCGTAGATCGGGCGGGTGTAGGTCAGGGTGAGGAATTGCCCGTCGTCGGTCATGCCGTAGGTGGGCAAGCCGTTGGCGTCCGGGTTGTTCGGGTCGAGCGCCAAGCCGAACTCGGCGAGTTCGCTGATGCCGTCGCCGTCGGTGTCGCCCGTGAAATCGACGCCTGCCGGATTGCCGGGGAAAAGACGAGCCGCCATTCGTCGCTCGGGCGATCCGCGATTCCGACTTGCGCGGCGTTGGGCGTGCCCACCGTGTAGGCGGCATCGGGCGTGATGGTGAGCGTTACGAATTCCGGACCTTCGGGTATCGAATCGCTCACCGGGATGACCTCGACGGTGCGGGTCGATTCGCCCGGCTCGAAGTGGATCGGGGACGGCGCGGATAGCGCGAAGTCGGCGCTTCGCCCGCATCGCCGCCGAGCGAGAAGTGAACGTCGAGCGCGAGTACGCCGAGTCGGAGCGCGTGATCTGAAACTGCCCGGGGAGCAGCCCGAATTCTTGGGCGGTCGGCAGCAGTGGCGGCGACGGTGACGCCTGCGGGCACCGGTCGGTCGGTCGGGTCGGTCGGATCGGTGCCTACGCGGCGATCTCATCTCGTTGCTCACGCCGTCCATGTCGAAGTCTGCGCCGGGCAACACATCGTCGATCCAGCGGATGTCGTCGCTGGGATCGGCATCGACGATGCAGTTCATCGCGGTCGCCCAGCGTGTCGCCGTCGCGGTTGTCGAACGCGGGTACCGAGGCGCGGGCGACGACGAATTGGCGAAGCTCGGGCGGCGCGCCGGGATTGGTGAAGCGGGCGATGATCGTGGCGTGGTCGGCGGGGGACATCGTTGCTTCGACCGGCGTGTAGCGCCCGCCGGGACTCGCGGCGAGATCGAACGGACCGGTAGCGGCAGGCGTGCCGAACGCGCCGGCCATGCCGTAGCGCAGCGCGCCGGTCAATTCGTCGCCCCAGGCGAGAAGGACCTGCGCGGGGCTGCCGCCGACCGGAGCCATGATCAGATCGACGACGCCTTCATCGGGGAAGTGGGTGCCGGTCGGGGAAAGATTGCCGCCGACCAACAGATGCGTCTGCACGCCGCCCGCCGCCGGGGCGGAGGCGATCACACAAAGCCCGCCAAGCATCGGCGACCGAGCAAATGCCTTCGCCTCTGCCGGTCCGCTGCCGATCGCGCCCGGGGCGCCGCCGCTCCACGTCGATGCCTTCAGCTCGCCGCCGCCGGTCACGAAGGCGAACGACACCGAGCCGCCGCAGCCCGCCGCATCGAGCGCGGCGATGTCCTGCATCGGGACCAATTCTGCGGGCTGCCGCCCAGCCGCCGACGGGCGTGAAGGTCGCCCCGGATACGGTGCGAAGCTCCGAGGACGGACCGCCTTCGGCAGTGCAAAAGATCAGCGCATTCAGCGCCCCGGAGCTTTCGAGGAACAGGCGGTCCGCCACCCGGTCGAGCGACGCCACCTCGGCGGGAGCCGACCACGTCGCGCCGCCGTCGGTGCTGCGCGCGCTTTTGATCATCGAGGGAGCCGTCGGATTGGCGAGGTCAGCCGCGCCGATTTCGACCCACGCCGCGAGCAGCGAGCCATCCGAAATGCGGGAGATGTCGGCTGCCACGATCGCGTCGCCGCGGGCGATCTCGACCGGCGTGCCCCAGTTGTTGGCATCCGCCCGCGCCGCGGTCTTCAATACCATCTCGCCGGTCGCGCCGTCGATATCGGTGAAGACCATCGCATCCGGCGATCCGGCGGCGATCCGGCTGGTTCTAGCCACCGAGCAGCGCGGCGATCAACTGCGGCGAGGTGCTGCGGAATTCGGGCGGATCTGCTTCGAGGAGCGAGCTGCTGCTTTGGGTAATCGTGATCGGCGCGACGGTGAGTTCGGACTCGGTGCCGTATTGGTATTGGAACTCCAGGAAGTCGTAGGAATACGTTTTCTTCAGCCGGGTCACCCAGACGTCGAGGAACAAGGTCAACGAGATGTTCATGTTGCCGGAGATCTTCTCGATGGTCGGTACCAGCCATTGGCACCACCGAAGACGAAGTTCATGGCGGGGCGGTTGACTCCCCCTGCGACCGGGATCGTGCACTCCTGACCTTGGAGCGAGACGAAGAGCGATCCGCCCGCCACCGTGCCGAGGCTGAGTTCTGCGCCGAGTCCGATGTTCATGCAGATGCCGAAGTCTTGCGAGAACTCGGTCACGGGACTGTCGCCGGGCGCTCCTGCGATCCGCCTAACACATGCCCGAGCTCCGGATGCGGGTAGGCTCCGCCGACCACCGAACCCCGCCGGGCGGCTTGGTCTGCTTGGTCGTCCAGGTCGAGAGCGACTCCAGCCCGATGCCGACGCGCCCGACCGCGTCGATTTTCACGAAGTCTTTGTCGATCTTGTCGATGCACGCGGATGACTGGTCCCACATAGGGCACGTGCTTGGCGTAGGGTTTCAGGTTGTAGCGTGCCTCGGTCAGCGCGCCGAAGAAGAAGCGCTGCCGGACCATGGTTTCGAGCGGGAAGAGGTGCGCGTCGAAAACCTCGGAGCGGATCGTGTTGGCGGAGCCGGTCACCTGGGCGCTGAGCGTGAGGCGGCGCTTGTCGGCGGCGGAGAGACCGCGCGGCTTGAATCGATTTCGCTCAAACTCAGTGGCGTTCAGGTTACTCGCGCTGGCGGTCGCCGCCTTGTCTTTGGTCGCCTCGCCGCGCGCCTCGACCGTCACCTTGCCATCTTTGCCATCGACCTTGACGTTGACGCCGCATTCCATCACGCCGCCGATGTGACCGGAGATCAATCCGATGATGCCCGATCCCGGGGCTTCCGGACCTTCCTTCCAGATCGCGTTCACATCGTATTCGTAGCTGAGGTATCCGTCGGTCTCCTTGATCTCCGCCTTGCTCAGGCGCTTGGGGATAAAGCGTCCCGAGAGCATCTTGGATTGGAGGCGCTCCCGCAACTGCGCCCCTGGAGCGCCGGGAGCCGGAGAACTTGGTCGTCAGCGCGAGGATCTCGGCGATGGTGGCGATCCACTGCGGCGGGCGGAGGCTGCGCAGCGTCTTCCCGGCGTCTGCGCCCTCGTATTTGATCTGCTTGATGCCGACCGCGCCGTGCTTGGTCTCGGCGACGATGACCGGCTCGAAGATGCCGGGCGGGATCGCCCAGAGTTTGACTTCGCCGGTCGCCTGCTTGGCGCCGCCGGGCTGGTCTTCGATGTTGTCGTTACCAGCGAGAAGAGGACGTGATAGCCCGGCAGCGCCTGACCTTCGGCATTTTCGAATTGCTGCGAGGTGACCGAATCCCACCACTTCCGCCGGGCGAGCACTTTGTTCGGATTGGGATCGGGATGGTAGGCGAATTCCCCTGCCTCCGGCGCGCCTTCCGCTCCGTTGCCTGCCTCCTCGGAGGTATTCATCTGGAAGAGGCGCGGATCGACCGCGGCGATCAGCACGATCTCGTCTTCGAGGCGTCTTCTGCTCTGGCTCGCCGGGCGTCCCGTCCGGGTTGTCGAATGGGATCTCGTCGTAGGTCGCGGGCGAGGCGGGCGGCGTGGCGGTCGCGGTCCACGTCGCGGTCAATTCGTCCTCTGCCCGGAGATAGTCGGACAGGCTCGCATTGCTGGCATAGGACAGGTGCGCGACGAACAAGCCGAACCGGTCGATCGCCGCTTCAAGGGTTGGCTCCGGTAGCGGGTCGAGGGAAATCGGGAGGTTGAGCTGACCGCTGTGGCTCGCCGGTGATCTGCGGGTCGTTCACGGCAAAACGCATGCGCTTTGGGATGAAGCCCGGCGCACTGACATCGACGTAGAAGGCGGGCGTCTCCTCGGCGGGCGGGAACGCGAAGTGGCTCGCTGTCGTCGGTGATGCCGACCGGGAACCGGGCGTCGCCGAACCGTTCTTTGAGCCGGACCTTCGCGCCGGGGATCGGCTCCTGCGCCGCGTTGTTCACTTTGACGGTCACTTGAATATTGATCGCGCAGCGCCATCTCGGCGACGAGCAGGACGTTCTGGCTGTAGGCTCCGGAGGTCGTCTTGATCGAATCGACCCACACCCATTTGCCGCTCGGGTCGTTGGCTTCGAGAATCTGGATATGGCACTGTCGAACTGCGATGGGACGTTGACCGTGCCGGAGCCAAACGTCGCCGTCGTGCCGCCCGCCTGACCGAGCGTAAACTGAACGCCATCAATTTCGGCATCCGGAGCCTCGCGGCTCACCGCCTTGAGCGTGACGGTCGCCGCCGCCTGCGGCTCCGGCGTCCTCGACGATGTTGTTCGACGGACCGCCATAGAATATCGTCAGTGTCTGCGATCCGGAGCCGCTGACCGAGCCGGTGAACCAGCCGCCGCTCTCCGCGATCCAAAAATCAAACGATCCCGCCGGGCGCTTCGCATCGCAGAACAACGCGCCGCCCGCATAGCCGGGGCGGACAAACGAAAACGTCGCGTCTTCAGTCGTGCTGCCGTCCACATACTTCGGCGGATCCTCGTTTTCCTCGTCCCAGATCTGGCGCTCGATCGTGATCACGCCCTTTTCGATATACTCTGCCTGGCAGGGCGCAAAGGTCGGCCACTGCTGGTAGGGCAGGATCGGATCGTAGAGCGAGAAGCCGCCGCCGCCGCCGCTGGGGAAGTCGCCGCCGGGAAAGTCAGGCTTACTCCGGGACGACGAGGGTCGAGGTGTCGCCGCCGGGGATGAACTCCGGCGAGGTCAGGTCGAAGCGCGGATGGGTGCCCGACCACTGCCAGGTGCCCGGCGTCACGCCCGGAAATTCGGCGACCATCAACGGTCCCTGCCGCAGGACATTTCCCGCGATCGATCCTCCGCCGCCCGCCGTCGCTGTCAGCGTAAACGTCGGGGGCGAGGCGAGCAATTCGTCGAACTCCGCGCATTGCACCGATGCGCCCTCCGGGATGCCTTGCACGATCTGGGCGGTCGGGACGCCGGCGACCGTGACGATCGGCAGGTAGAAGGTGACCTCCTTTTTGTTCGCATAAAGATCGATCCGGTATTCGCGGTCGGAGTTGATGACCATCGGCTCGCCCTCGTCCCCGCCCTGGGGCGCAGGCGTCGGGATTCCGCTCTAGGCGGCCTAGCCCTGCCGGCGCTCCTCGGTTTCCAAGTCGTGCTGGGAGAGCAGGTGGGAGCCGTAGTAATCGGTCAGGCTGGGCACGGCGAATCCATAGTAGCCCGGATGAGACGACGAAGGTCGCATAGCCGTCGGCATCGGTCGGCTTCTCGACGACTTCGCCCGCGATGCCGATCTGCAGGTCGGGCACCTCCATCGGCGCGTAGATCGGGCGGCGCAGCGCCGGGTCGTTCTCGCCATCGGTATCCATCGATGCCAGCGTGTCCGAGGCATAGAGGCGGGCGCGGATCACCGCCGGGCGCACGTCGAGCGGAAAGTCAAACTCGGTCGCCTCGCCCTCGATGATTTCGACGGTGGTCTCGGCGATGAAATGCGGGGCGGGTTCGGTTTCGGGGTCGTCCGGCTCGTACTGGTCGTTGACGCGCAGCGTGTAGCGCCCCGGCATTAGCTTGTCGAAGAATCGCTCCGAACTCGCATTGCCCGTATCCACTTGCCGAAAAATCCCCTCCGTCTCCGATTCCTCCAAACCCTCCAGCGTCACCTCGATCCCCTCATAGAAGTCGTAGCCGAGGTCGTCGTAGAGGCTGGTCAGGGTGACGGTCAGCGAGGTCGGCTCGAGGTCAACGTGGATGGGGAAGGCACCGCCGGGTTGCCGGCCCGGGATGTTGTCGCTGGCGTCGGGCACGAGATACGCCTCCGCTTGGACGTGCCCCATCTTTTTGGTGCGCACGCGCCAGTGGAGCGGCGCCAGGTTGAAGAACGTGATCTCGCCGAACTCGTTGGTCGGTCCCTCGCGGGGCGGGATGATGATCACGTCGTGGTCGTCCGGGCTGACGCCCGCCAGCTCGACCCACACGTTTTCCAGCGGTCCCTCTTCCTCCGTGCGCGGATCGCATCCGGTGACCGAAACCTTGATCGCCTGCGGGATGTGCTTGAGCTGGAGGTTCACCGCGTGCGGCGACGAGATCGCCTGCCGCGCCGAGAATCCGCCCGATTTTGGAAAGCGTTCCCAGCCCGGGCGACCGCCGTCGTTGAACGCAAAGTCGTAGAAACCGCTCGGCATCCCAAAGAACGTGATCGCGCCATCGCCGTCCGTCGTCAGGGTAAATGTATCGTCCGGCACCGTTCCGCCCGATCCCGCGAACCAGCGCGCCTGCACCGGGATGCCGAGCAGCGGGAAGCCCGAGGAGGCATCGACCACCGTAACATAGATATCGATCGGCTCTGGCCCGCCATCCCGCGTTAATGCAAAGTTTTCGGTCGATGCGTCGGCTGAAAGCGTCGCGTCCCGCTCGACGGCGACATAGCCGCCGCGCGAGGCGGTCAGCCGGACCGACGCCCCGGCGGAGAGGTCACCGACCGTGTAGAAGCCGAACAGGTCAGAGGTGCCGGTGAATTCCGGCGTGCCGTCCGGCGGCGAGACATCGATCTCGACTCGCGCGCCTTCGAGCGGCAGCCCGGTTCCCGCATCGGTGATCTGGCCTTGGACCGTTGCGGCTGGCGTACCGGTTTGGCTGAAGATGGCGGCGGCGGCGATCAGCGACCAGCGAAGGGGATATCTTTGGCTCATGAATGAGGTTATAGCTTATTTCGAACTTACGAATCAATTCCCTATTTCCCCTTTCTGGGACTTGCCATTTCGCCGCCCTCCCGGATAATATAAGCCGATTGCGAAACAATATGATCACTGAGGATGACTTTATCGAGGCGGGCTGGCAGCCGGGGGAGCGGTTGGACCGGGCGCTGGCGCACGCTTTGTCGCTGGCAAGAGAACGCGGCATCGCCGATCCGAAATACCTGATCAAGCTCGCCGCGCGTGCGGTCGGCGGCGCGGATGACCGCGTGTCGATGCGCGACGATCCCGCCCCGCTGGCGGAGGCGATCGCTGCGGAGACGCCGGAGGAGGAGCAAAACCTCGGCGCGTCGCGTCGGCAGATCCGCGAATTGCTCCGCAGCCCGGTCGCCGCAGCGGGCGCGCTGATGCCGGATGCGTGTCCGGCGGGCAAGGCGCAGGCGGCGATCCCGGTCGGCGGCGTGTTCGCGGCGGAGGGCGCGCTCGTGCCGTCGGCGCATGGTTCAGACATCTGCTGCTCGGTCTATTGCACCGTCTTTGAGGCGGGCGCGGAACCGTCGGCGATCCTCGATGCGCTGATGGGCGTGACGCGGTTTGGACCCGGCGGCAGGGCGGAGGGCGAGCGGATCTACCATCCGGTTTTGGATGAGCCGGTCTGGGACAATCCATTTCTCACCGGATTGCAGCGCCATGCCGCGATGCACCTCGCCGATCAAGGCGACGGCAACCACTTCGCCTATCTGGGCAGGCTGGCGCTCGGGCAAAGCGGCGCCGCCGCGCTCGACGCCATGCCGGCTATGGCGGCGATGCGCAGGCGCTGCGCCCGGACCAGGAATACTACGCGCTGGTCACCCACCACGGGTCGCGCGGTCTCGGCGCACACCTTTTCAAACGCGGGCAAAATGCCGCCGAAAAACATGTGCGCCGCGCGGGCCAGGGCATCCCGGAAGAAGCCGCTTGGCTGCCCGCTGATTCTGCCGAGGGCGAGGCGTACTGGGAGGCGCTGCAATACGCGGGCCGCTGGGCGCGCGCCAACCACCGGTGCATCCACGACCTGCTCGCAGATTCGATCCAAGCCGAGCCGCTCTGGGGCTTCGGCTGCGAGCACAATTTCGTCTGGCGGCGCGGCGACCGATTTCTCCATGGCAAAGGCGCGACGCCCGCGTGGCGTGGCGAGGATGGGCGGCCGCTGCTCGGTTTAATCCCGCTCAACATGGCGGAGCCGATCCTGCTAACCATCGGCGCGGACAACGCCGATTTCCTGTCGTTTAGCCCGCACGGCGCCGGGCGCAACCGCTCGCGACGCGCCACGTTCAAGCGATACCGCCAGGGCGGAAAGATCGATTTTGACGCGATGCGCCGCGACCTTGACCGGCAGACTAGGGGCATCGACGTCCGTTGGTTCAGCGGCAAGCCGGACATCACCGAGGGACCGGGCGGCTACAAACCCGCCGCTGTGGTCAGGAAACAAATCGCCGCCTTCGGGCTCGCCTCGGTCGCCGCCGAGATTACGCCGCTGGGCTGCCTCATGGCGGGCGGCAACCTCAAGCGCGACGAAGAAGATCCGCTCACGCCCAAGCAAAAGCGCCAGCTCCAACACCGCGCCGACCGCCGCCGGGACAAGCAGCGGCTCCAGCGCGGCGGCTGGGATGACTGAGGCGATTCGCGGTGGTCGCGGCGGACGAAAATCGGGTGGCAGCGCCAGAGAATCTGCTAGACGGGAAATGCGAAAACTCCGATAATTACAGGAATTCCTTGCCACACACAAAATCCACGACCCCGACCCGGACCCACACGGCGGAGCCGCGCCATCCGGCGCCGCTGATTCCGGACCATGAGATGATCCACCCGATCGGCGGTGGGTCATACGGGGAGGTGTGGCTGGCGCGCAGCCTGACCGGCTCCTACCGGGCGATCAAGGTGGTCTGGCGGGATGACTTCGAGCTGGAGCGGACGTTTGAGCGCGAGTTCGAGGGGATCAAGAAGTTCGAGCCGATTTCGCGCAGCCACCCCGGACTAGTCCACATCTTGCATGTCGGGCGAAATGACGAGCAGGGGTTCTATTACTATGTCATGGAGCTGGCGGACGGGCAGGGCGAGTTGGCGGAGGTCGACCCCGACCTTTATGTGCCGAACACGCTGCGGATGGAGATGAACTTCCACGGTCGGGTGCCGATCAAAAAGACGCTCGATTTTGGCGTGTCGATCGCCGAGGCGCTGGCGCACCTGCATTCGCACGGGCTGTCACCGGGACATCAAACCGTCGAACATCATCTTCGTCGGCGGCGGGGCGAAGCTGGCGGACATCGGATTGGTCGCCGAAAGCGGGCAGCGCACGTTTGTCGGCACGGAGGGCTTTGTCCCGCCGGAGGGACCGGGATCGACCCGCGCCGACATCTACAGCCTCGGCATGGTGCTCTATGAAATGGCGACCGGCAAAGACCGGCTCGAATTCCCGAGCTGCCCAGCCACGTGCCGGGATCGAAAAAAGACCGCGAGCGCTGGCGCGAGCTGAACACGGTGATCTGCAAGGTATACGCGCCTAACCCGCGCAAGCGCTTCCGCTCGGCGGCGGAATTCGCCGAGGCGCTGCGGGCGGTGCGCGGCGGGATCAAACCGAAGCCGCTGCTCGCCCCGCTGCTGCGCCTGCCCGCGCTGAGTGCGATGGCGGCGGCGATCATCGTGCTGGCGCGCAGCCCGTCGGAGGGCACCGCCGCCGCCGCCGCCGCCAATGCGCTCGCCGCCGAGATCGGCAAGGTCGAGGCCGCGGCGAATTCCGAGCCCGACGATCCGCGCGGCAGCCTCCGCATTGAAAGCAAACCGTCCGGCGTGGACGTGGTTATCGGCGGCATGACGCTGGATGTCACGCCCTGCCTGGTGGGCGACCTTCTGCCCGGCGATGTGACGTTGCTCTTCCGCAAGACGGGCTACCGCGACGCGGAGCAGACGGTCGAGGTCGAGGCGGGCAAGGAGACGCCGATGATGGTGACGCTGGAGCGGTGGCGGCAGCCGATCCCCGGCCGCTACTGGGAGAATAGCCTCGGGATGAAATTCCGGCCCGAGGACCGGCACCACATCGCCATCGAGCCGGTCGAATACGACGGCAAGTTCGAGTCCTATATCAATGCGATGACCGACCCGTTCTTCGTGGGCGGTTTCCTCGATCACCGCGACGCGAACGGCAACCTGCTCTCGCTCGCCGCCGTGCCGAAAGAAGATGCGGACCAATTCTGCGAGTGGCTGACCGAGCGCGACCGCACCGAAGGCTATATTTCGCCCGACCATTTTTACACTTGGGAGAAAGTCGATGGGTTGCCGGGGCAGGAGTCGCTGGACAGCGGCGAGGAAAACCCGCTGGTTATCTTTCGCGCCTGCCTGAAGAAGCGTGAATACGGGAACGTGTGGATCACTTCGGTGCCCGATGGCGCGGAGGTTTGGTTCAAGGGGGAGTCGGTCGGCATGACGCCGCTGGATCTGCCCAAGGTCTTGGTCGGACCGGCAGATTTCGAGGTCCGCAAGAGCGGCTATCGCACGGCGAAGGTCAGCGGCGAGGTGCAGGCGGGCAAGGAGCTGCCCTTCGATGTGACGCTGGAGCCCAGCGGCGAGGTGATCTTTGGCGAAACGTGGGACAGCAACAGCCTCGGCGTGCCCTACGTCCCGGTCCGCGACATCATGGTGGCCGCCTATGAAACGCGGGTCTCCGACATGGCGGCGTTCGCGGCGGAATCCAAGCGCGAGATCCCGCCGCCGCCGTTCGAGCAGGGCGGCGACCATCCGGCCGTCGGCGTCACCCGCTCCGAGGCGATCGCGTTTTGCGACTGGCTCACCCAAAAGGAACGCGCCGCCGGTCTCATCCCCGCCGATGTCGCCTACCGGCTACCCTCGGATCTCGAGTGGAGCGCCTTGGTCAATCTGCCGCCCGAGCGCCCCGGCGCGCCCGCCGACCGCCAGATCCTGATCAAGAACGCCTATCCGTGGGGCAGGGGACTCTGGCCGCCGCCCGGCGGCTCAGGCAATTTCTTCGACGCGACCGCCGCCGCCACGCTCAAGCAGCCCGCCGAGCGCAGCCTCGGGCAATACGGCTACGACGACGGGCACGCCTTCACCTCGCCGGTCGGTCGCTCCCAGCCGAACGCCTTCGGCATCCACGACCTAGGCGGCAACGCGTGGGAATGGGTTTCCGACGACTTCGGCGGCGCGAATAAAAAATTCCAAACCTTCGGCGTCCTCCGCGGGGCCAGCCATGCGAGCTGGGAGCAGGAAACCCTGCTCTCCTCATTCCGCAACGCCGCCGATCCCGAGGCGCGCACCGACGGAGGGCAATTCGGGTTCCGCTGCGTGCTGGCGAAAGTGGCTCCAACGCCGGCGGAAAATCCTGCGGACGCCGCGAGCGAGGGAGGGGGCGAGGTGTCGGAGAAGGCTACACCTTGATTTCCTCGCCGGTCGTCGCGTTGGCGATGGTGACTTGTTCGCGGTGGAAGGTCGGGTCGCTGCGGAAGGTGAGGCGGCCGTGGTGGCGGCGCTCTAGGTCGGCGAGCAATTGTTCGTCTTCGGTGCGGAGGCGCTGCATGACTTCGGGGTTGACCACTATGAGGAGGTCATGCTGGGAATCCGGATACTGCTGGAGGATCGTGTTGATCCGGCGCTGGAGTTCGACGCTCATCGTCATGGTCGATTTGATCTTGCCGCGCCCGGTGCAGTAGGGGCAGTCGTCAAAGACCGAGGTGCTCAGGCTTTCGTTGAGCCGCTGGCGCGTCATTTCCATCAGCCCGAGCTGGGAGATCGCGAGCACTTGGGTTTTCGCCTTGTCGCGCTTCACCCGCTCGCGCATGAGGCGGTAGACCTCCTGGCGGTCTCGACCGCTTTTCATGTCGATGAAGTCAACCACGATGAAGTCCCGCCGATGTTGCGCAGCCGGAGCTGGCGGGAGACTTCTTCGGCGGCTTCGAGGTTCGTTTCGAGGATCATCTTATCGACGTTCTTCGACCCCTTGTTGCGACCGGTGTTGACGTCGACCGAGATGAGCGCCTCGGTCTCGTCGATCACGATGTAGCCGCCGCAGGGCAGCCAGACCTGGCGGTAGAACGCATTGTCGATCTGCCGCTGGACGCCCAGCTTCTCGAAGATCGGCTCGGCGCTTTGAAAAAGGTGATGGCGCGGGTAGAGCGCTTCGAGATGACCGAGACGAGTTCCTTCATCCGATCGACCGTCGCCTGGTCGTCGCAGATGACCTCGTCCACCTCTTCGGTCAGGAAGTCGCGCATCGTCCGCTCGATCAGGTCGGGTTCCTGGAAGCAGAGCGCCGGGGCGGGCTGCGTGTCGCGGACGTGGGCGATGTGCTCCCATTGTTCGAGCAGGATGCTGAGGTCGCGGACGAAGAAGCGGGAGCGCTGGCCGGTGCAGACCGTGCGCATGATCAGGCCCATCCCCTCCGGCACGCTGAGGCGCGCCATGATCTTGCGGAGGCGCTCGCGCTCCTTGCGGTCGTCGATCTTCCGGGAGATCCCGAATTGCTCGTGCAGCGGCATGAGGACCATGAAGCGGCCCGGCAGTGAGATGTTGGTGGTGACGCGCGGACCCTTGTTGCCGATGGGACCTTTGGTCACCTGCACCATGACCTCGGAGCCGACCGGGTAGATGTTCGGGATGTCTTTGGCGGTGATCCGCTTCGGCTTCGCCTTGCCGGTGTGGCGCTGGATCTCCTCCAGCCCGTTGTCGAGCGCGGCGGGGATCGCATCCCAGAAATGGAGGAACGCATTCTTCTCAAAGCCGATGTCCACGAACATGGCCTTGAGGCCCGGCTCGATGTTTTTGACCTTTCCTTTGAAGATCGAGCCGACGATATTCCGGTCGCCATCGCGCTCGATGGTGTATTCCTCCAAGGTTCCGTTTTCGAGGACCGCCACGCGGCGCTCCAGCTTTTCGCAGTTGACCACGACTTTGGTCCCTTGGCGGATGTCTGATTTGCCGGCGAAGACGCGCTTCAGCCGATTCACGATTGATTTTACCATATAAAAGTGGATTGAGGGGTTTCTGGGGGGGCGAAAGGGGCGGGCGAGCTGTGTTGGCTTACCGGCGGCGGAACAATCTGTTCCTCGGGCGGTCTTCGTCATCGGCTCCACTGTCGCGCCTCTCGAATTTTTGGTCTTCGATGGGTTGGACGTCGGGGGCTTGCGAGCCGCGCCGGTCCGCCTCCTCGCGCACGGTGGGTGCGGCGACGGCGGGGACGGCGCGAGGCACTGCCTTCGGTTTCGGGATGGCATCCTCGGCGACGGCTCCGGTGTCGGCGTCGTCGTCTTCGGCGGCGGCGAGGAACGCGGCGGCGGGATCGCCTTCATCGTAGGTCGTCGCTTCGGTGTAAAGGAAATTTCCGGCCACCTCCTGGACCGGCTCGACGCGCACATCATAGCCCTGGGAGTAGGCGATCGATTGCTCGAGAATGCGGGCGGCGACCGGCGAGGCGACGCCGCCGCCGGACTTACCGTTCTGGACCATCACGCAGACGGCGTAGAGCGGGTTGTCGTAGGGGGCGAAGGTGATGAACCACGAGATGTTGTCCTTCACGTTTTGTTTCAACTCGTCATCCCAGCGCCAGCGCTGGGCGGTCCCGGTTTTGCCGGCGACTTCGTATTGCTCGCTCTTGGCGCGCTTGGCGGTACCTCCGAGGTCGTTGACCACGCGCCACATCCCGCGGCGGACGCGCTCGACCTGCTCGGGCGAGATGCCTTCTAACGTCAGGTCGTAGCGCAGCTCGGACGGGTTGAGCTTGGCGACTTGGTTGGTGCCGTCAAACTCGACCGTCTTGTCGACGAGCTGCGGTTTCCAGCACTTGCCGCCATTGGCGACCACCGAGGCGACATACGCCATCTGCAGCGGCGTCGCCTCGCACGCGCTCTGCCCGATCGAGACGTAGGCTGTGTCGTCGGCGGACCACGGCAGGTTCCAGTTCAACTGTTTCCAGTCCGGGTCTGGCACGATGCCGCCGAGCTCGTTTTCCAGCTCGATCCCGGTGGGCTTGCCGAGGTTAAAGAATTCGGCGACCTGCTTGATGTTTTTGATGCCCGCCTTGTTCCCGTATTGATAGAAGAAGCAGTTGCACGAGCGCATGATCGCCTCGCTCAAGCCGAGGGAGCCGTGCGAGCCGCCCTTGTCGGCGATCCAGCATTTGATCGGGCGCTTGACGAACGTTGTCGTCCCCGCGCAATACTGGGGGATCCCGTCGATGCCAGCCAGCATCCCGGCGAAGGAGACCGGGATCTTGAAGGTCGATCCCGGCGGGAAACTCCGCGTGGCCAGGTTGACCAGGGGCTTGACCGGGTTGCCCGTGTACTGGGCCCACTCCTCTTTGCTGATGCTTGGGATGAAGCGGTTCGGGTTAAACGACGGGACCGAGGCCATGGCGAGGATGTCCCCGGTCTTCGGGTCGACGACCACGGCGGCGGCGCGCCCGAAGCCGACGCCGCCATTGGCGTCGCGTAGCGCGTCTTCGGCGATCGATTGGATGCGCGCGTCGATGGTCAAAAAGATATCGGATCCTTTGACGGGCGGCTCATAGCTGATCTCGCCCTGGATGATCCCCTTTTCGTCCTTGAGCATCGTGCGCTTGCCCTCCTTGCCGCGCAGCGTGAGATCCATCGATTTCTCGATGCCGGCGACGCCGAATTCGTCTGGCACATAGTGGTTGAACCGACGCTGCTCATCGAGGGCGACCTTGTCGATGTCTGGCTTGGCGACATAGCCGAGGATGTGGCAGGCGAGCGAGTCAAACAGGTATTCCCGGATCGGGCGGGCATTGATGCTTACGCCCGGCAGGTCGAGGTCGTGTTCCGCGACCCGCGCGAATTCCTCGTAGCTAAGCTTATCGCGATAGACAAAGGGCACGAGCCCCTTGTAGGTGCGCCAGTGGGTGTTGACCGCGTTGCTCCGCCACTCCACCCAGATCCCGAGCGCCTGCAGGCGGGGCATCACGAATTCGTCGAGGATGGCGGGCACATCGTAATGCTCCTTATAGCGCGGCTGCCCATTCTCCCGGATGGTGTAGCTGGTCATCGGCATCTTAAACTTCACCCCTTCGCGCTTTGCCTCAGCCTCCTTCTCCCGCCGATACTCGGCGACGATATCTTCGAGGTTGAAGACGACCTCGTAGTTGATCTTGTTGGTCACCAGGGTGACGCCGTTGCGGTCTTTGATCTCGCCGCGGGTGCCGGGCACGCGGATGGTGACCTCGCTGGTGCCGGGCACGAGGCGGACGTATTTCTCGTGGTCCTCGATCTGGACCGCCCAGAGGCGGAGGACGAGGGCGGCGAACCCGCCGAACAGGAGGAGGGTGAAAAGCTGGAGGCGCAGGCGATAGCGGAACATCATGGCGGTAGCATTCGGTTGGAGGTTACGGTTTCGGGGTTAGCGCCTGAGTCCGTCGTAGCGGATTTGGTAGCCCACCGCGCGGGCGAGCCGGTAGAACGAGAAGAAAACGACCGGGGCGGCGAGCATCGAGAGCAGCGCGGTCGTGGCGATCTTCCACGCGATGGCGTTCTCGTAGCGGAGGCCGCCGATGTGGAAGCTGCGGAAGTTGATGAACAGGTATTCGAAGGCGAGCAGGAGCGCGGTGGCGACCCCGGTCATCAGGACGGGCAATTCCCAGCGCCCGCGCCGGAAGAGCGGCCGGATGCCCTGCATGAGAGACCCCATCAGCGCATAGAGGAAGATCGAATAGCCAAACGGCAAGTCGCTGCCCTGCAGGCTCTGGCCGACCGCCGTGCCGACATCCAGGTCATCGACCAGCGGGAGCGTGAGCCCGTCCCAGAGAAATCCGGTGCCGAAGGCAAAGAACAGCATGACCGGGTAGGGGACCGTGACCGCCGCCCCGAAAAAGACCACCGGGACGAGGAAGAAAGTCGCGTTGTATGCCCATGGGATCGGCGGGATAAACTGCTGGGCTACCAGCGAGGTAAACAGGACGCCACCCATGATAAAGACATAGAGGATGCTGCTCATGCTCCGCCACCCCTCCCGCAGCGGCGGCGGTGGCTGGAACCGCCTCTTCGATTTCCGGGGCATCCTCCCGGATCGGTTTGAGCACGAAGACGTATTTCAGCGAGCTAAAATCGACCGCCGGGAGAACCACGGCGGTCCCGTCGAAATCGCCCGACTTGAACGACTTGACCTCGCCCAGCGGGATGCCGGGCGGGAAGACGCCGCCGCCCTGGCTGTAGACTTTCGCCCCGACTTCCAAGTTCGCGTTGACCGAAAGATAGCGCAGGGCGAGATCGGGCGTCGCGTCCGCCGAGCCGCGCTGCCCCATCAGGATCCCTTGCTCGCGGGTGCCTTGCACACGCGCAGCGACCCGGCATTTCTCATCGGTCAGCAGCAGCACGGTGGTGATGTCGCCATCTACGGTGATTGTCTTGCCGACCAATCCGATGTCGGTCAGCACCGGGCTGCCGACCGGCACGCCTTCGTTCGATCCCTTGTCGATCGTCAGCGTGCTCCACCAGGTCGATGCCCCGCGGCTGATCACCTCAGCAGGGATGAGGGCGAACTCTGAGCGCCGGGTAAACTCGAGCGCCGTCCGCAGATCCCGGTTTTCCCCCTTGATAAGCTCCATCTCCTGGGTGCGGATGCGCAATTCGCCGATCTCCCGCCTGAGCTGCACATTCAGGGCGGCGAGCTCCTCCGGGGACTGCTGCTCCTCGCCCCCAACTGCTTCGGCGACTGCCCCGCCTCCTTTGATGAACGGCGAAAAGATGCCGAGGATCTTGCTCTGGATTGCCTGGGTCGTCGGCGTGTCGAACATGAAAACCCAGACCAAAAATCCGAGGAAGATGAGCAGGGCGAGCAGGTTGAGCTTTTTCATCGCGGCGGCCTCCTATCGGTCGACTTCTGGCGTGTTGTCCCGGTCGCGACTGCCGCCGCCTCTCCCGCCGGGGCGTCTGATCTATTCGCCGGGCGGGACATCTTAAGGGAGCGGAGGGGTGATTTCGATCCGGGGTGGCTTCGTCGGTTGGCTCAGGCTTCGGCGCTGGTCACTTTTCGGAGGAAGGACAGCTCTTGGAGCACCTTGCCCGCGCCCTCGGCCACGGCGGAGAGCGGATCGTCGGCGACATGGACCGGCAGCCCGGTCTCCTCCGACAGCAATTTGTCCAAGCCGCGGAGCAACGCCCCGCCGCCGGCCAGCACCAAGCCCCGGTCCACCAGGTCGGCGGACAGTTCCGGCGGGCAGCGCTCCAGCGTCACGCGGACCGAATCGATAATCGTATTGAGCGGCTCGACCATCGCCTCGCGAACCTCCTGAGACGTGATCGTGATCGTCTTGGGCAGGCCGGCGACCAGGTCCCGGCCTTTCACCTCCATGGTCGTCTCCTTGCCCAGCGGGTAGGCGGAGCCGACACGGATCTTGATATCCTCCGCCGTCCGCTCGCCGATCATCAGGTTATACGCGCGCTTCATATACTGGACGATCGCCTCGTCCAATTCGTCGCCCGCCACCCGCACGCTGCGCGAATAGACGATGCCCGACAGCGAGATCAGCGCCACTTCCGTGGTGCCGCCGCCGATGTCCACGATCATGTTGCCAGAGGCGTCCTGCACCGGCATGCCCACCCCGATCGCCGCTGCCATCGGCTCTTCGATCAGGTAAACCTCGCGCGCTCCCGCCTGCTGCGCGCTTTCTTTCACCGCGCGCTTTTCCACCTCTGTAATGCCGGAGGGGACGGCGACCACCACCCGCGGGCGGACCATGCCGCGCCGGTTGTGGACCTTGCGGATAAAGTGCCGGAGCATCGCTTCGGTCACCTCAAAGTCGGCGATCACGCCGTCCTTCAGCGGGCGGATCGCCACGATGTTCCCGGGCGTCCGCCCGAGCATGCGCTTCGCGTCGTCCCCGACCGCCAGCACCTCGCTCGTCCCCGCCTTCACCGCCACGACCGACGGCTCGCGCAAGACGATGCCGTGATCTTTGACGTTAACGAGGGTGTTTGCGGTGCCAAGGTCGATGCCGATGTCATTCGAAAAGAGTCCAAAAAGTTTTGCGAACATTCTTTAGAAAATGCTGGTGATTTGAAAGTGGATGAGAAAAATGGGAAATTTTGCCGGGCGGAGAATCGCGATAGGCTTCTCGCCCTGTGGGGGTTATGGCGTAACGAAGCCCCCCATCATTGTCCGGGGATCGATCTGGGGTCATTCTTACGTTTCGTAAAATTAAATTTGACACTAATCCACGGAGTTTACCCGTTGCAAGGGGAAAGATTGGACCGCCATAATTGCGCGTAACCTGCTCATCCTGAGTCACCTGTATTTTTAACGCGCCTAGCGTGGAAAGGCGGGCGCGAAATGGTGCAATCCGCGGTCGAGATTCGGTTGGCTGGCGGTCATATCTTGCAATTCGCCATCATAGATGAGGCGGACGACATAGCCGAAAAACCGGCGCGACCCGAAGTCTTCGACCAGTTTTTGATCGGGTGTGGGCAGCTTGAATTGGAAATCGAGAAGCTCCTTCGGGGTCGCTTTCCAATCGGGGAGCACCGATTTCCAGGTGATGGCGGGCGGATCGGCGTAGGTGAGGTCGATCTGTTCGCCGTTGACGAGGTCGAATCCAAAGACCTGAAGGTCGACTTTTGCGGGGTCGATTGCCGCGCCGCCCACCACTTCGATGGCGAGTTCGGCTTTCACGCCATCGGCGGTCGGCGCGCCGGTGGCATCGGCGATCTTGAGCGCTTGCTTGGGCGGCTGGAGCGAGCCGCGGCGCATCGCTTTGGCGAACCGCCCGATCCCCGCCGCCACCGCCGCCGCGATCTGGTCGTGGAAGGCGGGGTCCGCCAGTTTCTCGCCCTCCGCCGGGTGGCTCATGAAGCCGGGGCGCAGGAGGATCGCCGGGACGTTGACGCGCTTGAGCAGCGGGAAGCGGGCGCGCTTGATGCCGAGGTCGTCCATCTTGGTGCTGGCGGCGACCGAGCTGTGCACCGAGGTGGCAAGCGCGATGTTTTCGGCGTCCGAGACGTTGCCGAGGTAGATCTGGCGGTCGACCTTGGCGCCGTCGTCATCATAGGTCGCCGGCGTCCCGCTCGGCGGCAGCGCGTAGGTTTCGATGCCGCTCGATGACTTCGATTCGGAGTAGTTGAGGTCGATCGAGATGAGGCAGGCACCCTCGTCGCCGACGTTGGCCAGCGCCGCGCGGTCGGCGGGGTCGAGGTAGAGGTCGGCGTCGCGGACGAGGACCGGCTCGAGCCCCATCTGGCGGACGCGCTCGGCCAGCGCCTTGGCGATGGCCAGGGTCAGGTCCTTCTCTTTTTCACCCTGCGCCTCGCGCCCCGGGTCGGTGCCGCCGTGCGCGGCGTCGATGATCACGCGCTTCAACTCGATGGGGCGCCGCCGGGTCGATGGCCGGATGACCGCATCGATCAGGTGGCTGAGGTCGAACGCGGAGATGACCGGTCCGGCCTGCATGGTGACGACCGGGTAGCTCAGGTAGAATTTGGTGCCGTTGATCCAAAGTTCTTTGCTGCCGATCACCGCTTTGATCTCCAGCCCCTCGGTGGAAAAGCGGAGCGCTTTGCCGTCCCGCGCATATTTCATCCGGTAGAAGGCGGCGACGTCCTCGGCATAGACGTAGGTCCGCCCGCGATAGACAAACGTGCGCCACTCTGCGCGCGAGGGCGGAGCCAACGCTAAGAACGCGATCGCTGCCAGGATGGCGGCGAAGATCGGCGAAATGATTGGCGGGCGCGAGGGCATGGGCGAGTCGCGCCAATCCTAATACCGATCCCGGCTCTCTCCAGCGCCGATCGGCTAGTCGTCCCCTTGTGCCGCCGATTTTTTCGCCGCCTTCTCTTTCTCCTTCTGGCTGGGCGCACCTTTGGTCCCATGGTCCATGCCGCCTTTTTCGATGCCGGTGAGCATGTCGTCGGCATCCGTGAACAGCGAGGTCAGCATGAATGATGTCCCGCCGACCAAGCCGAATCCGAGAAGCGAGACGAGCACCATCTCGCCAAAGCGCGGACGCATCTTCGGGTGCGGATTCCGCCGGTAGTAATGGCGGAGGGCCGGGATCAAGGCGCAGGCGCCGATCGCGAATGCAATGAGGAAATATTTGGTCGAGGGAGTCACCGCCAAAGTTACGGTGGGCGCTGCCAATGTCCAGCGGCGCGCGGCCAAACCGGCATTTTGCCGCGCCCGCCGGCCGATCTAGAAGCTTCGCTGGGAAGCTCGGAAGAATGGGGGCATCAATGGCGACGACCGATTTGAGAGGTTCCCGAGGGCGCCAAAGACTCGATTGAAGACGGCTTGCGAACGCTTCGCGAGTTCAGTCCAGCTCCGGAATTCAGCCGGCCATTCTCAAATCGATGAGCGATCCTACCCGAAGGGCTGCTTGAATGACCGACCTGTGGGACGGGTTGTCATGTTTTGGCGGCGGCACCCGAGGCTGATCCCGCGCGAACACGATGCACAGCGAAAACGACACGGACGAAGAATCGTGGGATGGATTTCCGGGCATGGATCAAAGTCGTTGCGAAGGTTTAGGGATAGAAATGATAGGGTGCCCGGCCGGGGGGCGGCGCTACTCGGCAGGCGGCGTTTTCGCCGGGTTGGGATCCGCGAGGCTGACGAGGTAGCCGACGAGCACGCAGGCACCGAAGCCGCAGACGCCGTAGAGATAGCCGTCGAGCGTGGAGAATTGTTTGGCGGAGAAGGCGGCGAGGATGCCGGCGGCGGCTCCGGCGATGGCTCCGGTGGCGTTTGCGCGTTTGGTGAAGACGCCGAGGGCGAAGAGACCGCCGAGCGATCCGGCGGTCAAGCCGATGACATATTGGTATTGGTCGAAGACCTGCTTGGCTCCGGACGCGGCGATCCAGCAGGCGGCGCCGATGCCGAACAAGCCTAACAAAACCACCACGATGCGGGCGACGGCGAGGCTGCGATGTTCGTCCGACCCGCCGCCGAGGAGGCGCTTGTGGAAATCGGTGACCCAGGCGGCGGCCACGCTGTTGAGGCTGCTGGAGATGGTGGATTGGGCGGCGGCGAAGATGGCGGCGATGATGATGCCGGAGACGCCGGCGGGCAGTTGGCGCAGGACGAAGAACGGGAGGATCCCGTCGTTCTGCGCCATGGCTGGATCAAGGTTGGCGGGATTCGCTTTGTAGAAGGCGTAGAGCGCGACGCCGAGCCCGAAGAAGAGCATCGAGCCGAAGACCGACATCACCATCGTCGTCCACAGCGAGCGCCGCGCGGCGGCTTCGTCTTTCACCGTGACGTAGCGCTGGACGACGTCTTGACCCGACGTGTAGGGGATCAGGGTGAGGACGAAGAAGGCGATGAGCAGGACGAAGCCGGAGCGGGTGCCTTTTTCGACGTCGAGCGATGCCCAGTCGAGCGAGCCGAGCAGTTTGTGGTTGTCGCGGGCGACGGACCAGACTTCGCCGATGCCGCCGGCCCCGTGGACGGCGAGGGCGAGGCAGAGCGCGGCGCCGCCGAGCAGGACGACGGCTTGGACGGCATCGGTCCAAACGACGGCCTCGATGCCGCCGACGGCGGTGTAGAGGATGCAGAGCAGCCCGATGACGATGATGCAGGCATAGACGTTGAGCTCGCTGACCTGCGCCAAGGCGATGGCCGGGAGGAAGAGAACGATGGCGACGCGACCGAGGTGGAAGAGGATGAACGACGCGCTGGCGAAGGTCCGCGCCTCGACGCTGAACCGCTGCTCCAGGTATTCGTAGGCGGTCGTGATGTTGAGGCGGCGGAAATACGGCAGGTAGAAGAAGATGACGAGCGGCACGACGGCGAGCATGGTGAGCTGCCCGATGTAGGTCGCACAGTCGTCGGCGTAAGACTTCGCCGGGATCGACATGAACGTGATCGCGCTGAGCATCGTGGCGAAGATGCTCAGTCCGGCGACCGGCCACGGGACGCGCCCGCCGCCGCGGAAGTAGTCGTCGGTGCTCTTCTCCCGGCGCGCGAACCAAAACCCGACGCCGACCATGCCGAGCAGGTAGGCGGCGAGGATGACCCAGTTCAGCGCCCCGAATCCGGTGCGCAGCGGCTGCGGGTTCGCGACGATCGCGGCGGTCGTGCGGATGCCGGGCTTGATCTCGCCAGACGGGATCACCGCGCCGCCGTTCCACGGCACGAGCGGCGTCGTCACCGGGGCGAAGGCGCCGCCGCCGGTCGGCATCGCGCCCTGGACCGCCCAGGAGTCGGTGATCGCGTGGTAGGCGACGATGGGCGGCGGAAAGCCGGGGTGATCGACGCCGCGATCTTTGACCGCCGGGTCTTCGGTGAACGCGCGATAGGCTCCTCCGCCAAAGATGAGGAGATGGCTTTGCCCCGCTGGCAGGGCAGGCGTGGGCGCGGCGGCGAGCTGCGTGACCGCCCCGCGCGCCGGATCCTCGTAACGGATGTCGGCGAGCCGCTCCCAGGCAGCCGCCGCCGGATCAAACCGCCAGGCGTCGCTCAGGTAGGCGCGCTTGTCCGGCCAGTCGTCCGACCCGAGGTCCGCGCCGCCGATCAGGTAGAACTTGCCGCCCAGCGCGCCGGCGACGGCGAGGATGCGGCCGGCGGCTCCGTCCGGCCAGGGCAGCGGCTCCCACTTCTGCTCCGCCTTCGGCGCGGAGAGGTCGAGGCGGACGAATTGTTTTAGCGCGCGGTCGTTCGTGTTGTCCGGCGCGCCGCCCGCCACGTAGATCGTGTTGCCGATGGCGGCACCGCAGGCCATCGCGGCGGGCAGCGGCAGGGGCGGCAGATCGGTGAAGGCGATGGAGCCATCGCGATAGGTGACCTCCCAGGCATCGGCGAAACATTGCGCCGCGTCGTTGCCGCCGATCCAGATCATCGCGTCGCGCTCCGGCAGCGTGATCGAAACGCCGTAGCCGACAGGGTGGGGGAGCCGCTGCTCTAGCACGCGCCACGCCGACCCATCCGCACCAGGATTCTCCAGCGCAAAAACGCGGTCGTGCCAGACCTTGGTGCCGCCGTCCCACGGCAGCCCGTCCGGGAAGTTCGCGCCGCCCGCCACGACCAGCGCGCCGCCGCTCATCCCGGCATATGGACCGGCGAAGCCGTGGTCGTCCGGCAGGGGCGGCAGCGTTGACCAATCGACCGCCCCGCCTGGCGAGGGCAGCGGTGGGAGGAATGTTAGGGCGGCGGCGGCGAGCGAGAGAATTGATCGGGGTTTCATGTCGTAAAGAGCAAAGGTTCGCGGCGCGCGGGGCGTGCCGCTATGAGGGCGAGTCGATCCCCATCCAATCGTAGAAGCCCATCGACTCAAGCCGCGCGCGGAGGGCGGCTTCTTGCGCGGGCGTGGGCTGGCGCTGCGGCAGCCGGGCGGGACCGCAATCGACGCCGACCATCTTCATCATCGTCTTCAAGCCCGCGCGGCCGCATTCGGCAAACAGCGCGTCGATGACCCTCTGCGCGCGGTGCTGCCAGAGGCGCGCCGCCTCCCAATCCCCGGCGGCAAAGGCGTCCTCGACCCGGCGATAGAGCGGCGCGGAGAAATTATAGGTGCTGCCGATGGCGCTCTGCCAGCCCTGCGCCAGCGTCATCAGATAGCATTCGTCGCTCCCGGAGAGGAACTCGCAATCCGGCGCGGCGGCTTGCATCGGCTGCAGCAAAAAGAACCGGATCTCCGAAAATTTGATGCCCGCGAAATTCGGGATCGCCTCGGCGCCGAGCTTCGCGAGTTCGACCGGATCGACTTCGATCTTCGAGAGCGCCGGGATGTGGTAGTAGTAAAATGGAAGGTCGGGCGCGCCCGCCGCGATGCCCGCGATGATCTCGACGAGATGCGCCGCCGAATCCGGTTTGAAGTCGGTCGGCGGCACGGCGGAGATCGCGTCTGCCCCGACCGATTGGGCGTGCTCTGCCAAGCCGCGCGCCGCGCCGATGCTTTCGGACCCGACCTGGATCAGGCTGGGGATGCCGCGCGCCTTCGCCGCCGCCACATAGGCTTCCGCCACGGTGCGGCGCTCCGCCTCGGTGAACGACGGGCCTTCGCCGGTCGTGCCGAGCACGTAGATGCCGGCGATGCCGTGGCCGGCGAGGTGATCGACGACCGCCGGGATGCGGTCGAGATCGGGCTGGGCATCCGCGTTGAGCGGGGTGAAAGCGGCGGCGACGAGTCCGCGCAAGTGGAGGGGCGATGGGGTGTCGGGCATGGTGAGAACGCCGGAGCCTAGCAGCGGCTCGCCATCAGAAAAGCGCGAAACCGCGTCTGCGGGTGGTTTGGTCGGGCGGCCGGTTGCTTTCGCTCCATCACATGACCCCGGTTCAGATGAGGCTGGGCGTCGCGCCGCAAGTCCCTCCTGGGAGGGGATTTTGGGTTGGGTCGATGAGGAGTTTTCCCTTCGAAACCGCGAATTGAAAAAGGATTGGCACCTGGCGGGATCGATCCCGCCGAGGTCGTCCGATGCTCGCTGACCCACCCCCGACCCCTCCCAGGAGGGGAGGTTGGATTCGCGATGCCCGGATTGCGCAATACCATTCCCATTGCGCAGCCCTCATGTCTTGCGGTGCGTCCCGGGCACCGCTGGGCGCGCGCCGCCCGATCGCGGCACTTCTCTTCGTTCCGTCTAAGGCGAAGTCTTGCGGATCTCAACCTGCAGGAACCCGGCGTCACCGGCCGGCACGCTGGCGCGGATCGTCTGCATGAACCCGGTCGAGCCGACGACTGACTCGTCAACACCGGCGGCGCTCCAGCCATTGAGGTCGGTCGAGCTGCGCGCGCCGAATGCGATGTCGGCGAGCGCGGTGTCCGCCGGATAGGTGATCGAAAACTCGCCGGCGTCGAGGCTCGGCGCGATCGGCAGGAGGTCCGGCTGGGTCGGGTTACAGCCGAAGGCGTATTCGATGAGATTGACCTTGCCGTCTTTATCCGGGTCTTCGTTTTCGCCTTGGTCCCCGGGTGCCAAAAACCAGGTCGCCGCCCAGGCGGCGTAGCTGGAGGCGAACTGGGCGTTGCCGGGCGTCGGCGCGGCGGCCGCCCACGAATCGGCGAGCGGACCGAAGAGATTGGCATTGCCCCGGTGGAGCGAATCGCCGCCGCCGTCTGCCGAGTCGGGCCAAGGCGCGGCGTCCCCGTAGGCGACCGCGTCTTCGGTGACATGCGGGAAGAAACCGGGTTCGTCGGCGGGCGGGTCGTCGGGGCGTTCGAGCCGCACGGATTCGCCGCCGTTGGCGAGTTGGTCCGGCGCATAGCCGCCCACGATCTGGACGCCCGCGCCGCCGATCCCGTAGGCGTTTTCAAAGGCGGCGCGCGCCACGCTGTCGGCGGGGTCGAACGGGACGACGACCAGCGCTTCGCCGGAGCCGAGCATCGTGCCCGGCGCGAAATCGAAATCCGCCCCGCCGCGCAACTGCCAATTCGTGAGGTCCACCGCGGCGGCGGTCGGGTTGTAGATCTCGATAAATTCGTGCGACTCGTCGCCGCTCTGCGGATGGTAGTGGACCTCGCTGATGACGACCGGACCGATGCGCGGACCCGCGTTGGCGGAGCCTTCGGTCACGGCGAGCATCGGGTAGAGATCGCCGGTCGCGTCCGGCCAGCGCCCGAGGCTCTCGCCGTTGAACGCCGCGCCGAATGCCACCGCATCGGCAAACCGGGTGATCGCGCCGGAGCCATCCGCCGCGCTGAGATAGACCTCGTCGCCATGGGCGGAATCGAGCGCGAACCCGAGCGTGTCCTCGTCGAAGACCGCGTAGGAACCCGCCGCGATCATCGTCCCGCCGGGGATCTGGAACTTCTTGAGGTTCGCGGCGGAGTCAGACAGATACCAGCCGCCGAGGTCGATTGGCGCCCCGGTCATGTTGTGCAGCTCGATGAAATCGACCTGCGGCAAATCGGTGTGGGTGAGGACTTCGTTGACGACGACATCGCGCGCGCCGCCCAGCCCGCCCGCGCCCGGCGTGCCGCCGTAGTCCGCGCTGCCCGCCCAATTTTCCGGGTCGCCCGGATCGCCGGCCAGGTTCGTGTTGACCAGCGACGCGCCGATCCCATCGGCGAACGCCGGCCAGCCGCCTTCGTCATCGTAGGAAAAGTCGATGATCGGATTGCCCGCCGGATCGAGCACCACGATGCGCTCGCCGCCGTTGCTCAACGATCCGCCCGACCATTGGCCGGCGACATTCAAGCCGCTGCCGTATTGCGCCTCGAAGGCGGCGAGGTCGTTCGTTACGATGACGAATTCGCCGGGTCCGAGCACCAGGTCGGGGAACGTGAATTCGCCGAACGGATTGCCTTCCTCAAAGCGGACGCCGCCGAGGTTGATCGGCACCGCCCCGATATTCTGAAGCTCGATGAACTCGACGCCGCTCGCCTGGTCATACATGATCTCGGTGATGCGCAGCACGCTGCCGATGTCGGTGGCGCTGCCCGGATCGATGAGCAGCGCGTAGTCGAAGCTGACGCGCACGTCCTGCGCATTGGCGGTCGAGGCGTAGAGGCCGCCCGCCGAGGCGGTGGTCGCCGCGTTGATGCTGCGGCTGTAAACTTCGATCCACTCGCCGGGTTCGCCTTGGCGGTAGAACCGGAGCATCGCCCCATCGCGGCGGGCGCGGAGGCGGACGTCGAGCGGCGCGCCGAGATCTTGGGTGAAGACATCGGCGAAGCCGCCGAGGACGTTCGAGCGCCGCACGACTAGGTCTTCGCCGTCGTTCAATGCGAAAACATAGCGGGCGGGGAAGGCTCCCTCCACCACGTCGAAGACGATGCCGGCTTCCGCATCGGCGAAAAGCGGCGCCTCCATCCGCACCTCGGTCTCCAGCGACCAGTCGCCGGTCTCGGGCAGCGCGCGGGTCAGCGTCGGCAGGCTGGCGGCTGACGAGACCGGCTTCGGCGCGTCGCCGAGGACGTGGACGGTGAGCCGCCCCTCGGTTTCGTTGAGCGAATACCAGGCACCGGAGGGCGAGTTGTCCCGCAGTTCGATCGCGTTGAGCTGCCAGAAGGGTTCGAGCTTTGAGCCGCCGAAGGTCGAAAGCCCGTCCCCCGAATACACCGCGACCTCGCGGGTGACCGCGCTTTGCCCGCTGCCGCCGTCCGTGCCCTGGACCGCGAAGTCATACCAGCCCGGCGCGGCGAACGCGGCGGTCGCCGTGTCCGGCGTCCCGTTGGCGAATGACGCCAAGCCCGGCGGCGGCGTCCACGCAAACGAGAGCGGCGTGCCGTCGGGATCGAACGACGCGGAGGCGTCGAGATCGACTGGCTCGCCGAACGGGGCGCGGAACGAGGAGGCGTCGAGCGCCATGACCGGCGGCGCGTTTCCGTTTTTGGCGATCGAGAAAGTCGAGGATTCGAGCACGGAGCCGAAGCGGTCCACGCCCTGCACGGTGAATGTATTTTGGCCCGACTGCAGGAGGATGTTCGAGAGAGTCCAGCCGGTCGTGCTGGTCCAGGTGAGGTCCGCCGCCGGCTGGCCGTTGATGCGGACGGCGAAGACATCGGCGGGCGCGTTGCCGGAGAGCGTCAGCGTATTGGCGGAGGTCGCCGCGTTGCCTGTCGTGATGGTGAAGGCAGCGTTGAGGGAACCTGCCCCGACGCCGGAGTTGATGAAGTTGTTGACCGCCGCGCGCCGGGCGGTGAACCAGTTGCGGTAAACATCCATCTCCGCCGCCGCCGGGATGCCGGTGCCTTCGGTCGCGGCGATCTCCGCCTGCATCCACGCCTCGGTCCGCGCCGACCCGCTGGTGTGCGTGTCCATCAGCTCGAGGAAGTAGTAATTCAGGTGGCGGCGGATGTAGGGCTTGTCGAAATAATTGCGGATGCCGGGCAGCGTGCCGACCACCGTTTCGTTGGCATTGCCGAAGACGCGGTCGCCATCCCAGTGGCAGAGCATCCAGCCGGACCCGTCCTTCGGGCGATAGAAATACGCGTTCTTGCCGCGGTTGAGCGTGATCGTGTCCCAGTCCGCATCGTAGCCGCGGACGGCGGCGTTGATGCAAAGCAGATCGCGGTTGCCCATCCGGTTGATCATCTGTTCGTCGAAGTTGTTGGTGCCGACCGCGCGGACCCATTCGATGAACGTGCTGTAGTCGTTCTCCGCCTCCCGGCTGCGCATGATCCACTCGCTCTGGTCGCGGGTCGGGTTGTCGCTGTTTTTGTAGCTCCAGTCGGCGTTCCGGCTGCTTCGCGCATCGCCGCCGTCATCGGTGAACCGCCATTCGTCGTCGATGCGCAGCAGCGTGCCCGCCGACCCGTCCTCCCAGTTCCGGTTCATGAAGTCGTTGGCGATCGGCTCGTGGTTCTCTCGCAGCTTAAAGCCATCGCCGTTGATGACCTGGTGGACGTATTCGAATTCGTTGGTCGGATGCCCCATCACATAGAGAAAATAGCGGGCGATCCGGTCGTCGTAAAAGCGCGGCGTGCCGCTGCTCTCGCCGTTGACCCCAGACGGGTCGATCACGCTGCGGCGGCGCTCGCGGAAGTATCGGTCGGCGGGCAGCTTCCACTTGCCGTGCCACAAGTTGCTGTCGCCGTCGCGGGTGAACGGGCTGCCGCTCTTCCGGATCTCGCCGTTGTAGAGCACCTTCTCTTCATTGATGATGACCGTGCAGTTGAAGAAGTGGTTCGACATGCGCGGGAAGTTGTAATTGTAGGTCGCGGTGTTCCCCGTGCCGGTCATCGCATTGCGGTCATACTGCGAGAGGATGAAGCGCTCGCGCAAGAGCTGCGCGGGCATCGCCCGGTTATCGACGATCCACATGGCGGGGCGCGCCGGTCCGAGCTTCGGCAACTGCGTAATACTGCCGCCCGCCGAACTCGCCTCGACATAGAACTGCACGATGTTCGCCTGGCCGGTGTATTGGGTGATCGCGGCGGAGTAGATGCCGTCGTCCGCCGTTTCGTCGCCGCCGGTCCCGCTGTCGTTCATCGGCGTGCGCAGCCACGCGCCATTGCCGCCCGCCGTGTCGAGCCGGTGGACGACGTCCAGCGCCGGCGATCGCCTCTTGCGACGAAACGTGCGCGGTCACGATGACCGGGTCGGCGGAGGTGGGCACCGCCGGGCTGTGGAGCACTTGGGTGACGGCGGGCGCGGGCGTCGCCAGCAGCGTGGAGTTCGGCGCGCCGGGCGTGCCGAGGTTGTCCGGGATCGGGATGTAAAAGCTGGTGCCGAACCCGTGGTCGATCGTCTGCATGACCAGCCGCGGCTTCCCGGACACCCACTTGGCGTCAAAGCTCAGCGTGTAGCTCGCGTTGAACGCCAGGTTGGCGAGATCGACCTCCGCGTGGTTCGCTTTGTTGTCGCCGTGGCCATCCGCGATGAGATGCAGTTGCCCGCCGTCCATGAAACTCGCCCAGTGCGTGCCCTGGCAGACCCAGCCGAGCGCGCTGCTGTTGGTCGGCGACATGACGCCCGGATTGAGCACGAGGTTCGCGCCGCTGTTGTTGAGCTTGAGCGAGACGTTGGCCATGACGATGTGGGAATCGCCGACGAGGTGGGCGTAGAGTTCCTGGTTGGTCGTGGTCGGCAGCCAGGTCGCCGCCTCGAACGGCGCGGTGTAGGTGAAGTTCTGCATCGACGCCTTGTTGCTCTCGTCGCTGTCGCGCCACGCGCTGGGCGAGGCATTGTCCATGTCCGGGTGGCGCAGCTCCATGCTCGATCCGTCGCCATCCGCCAGTTCCGGCCAGTCGCCGGACGGCAGGTAATCGACCGCGTCCGCAGTGTTGCCCAGGTCGTCGGCCAGCCGGATCAATTCGCCGTCGTTGGAGAGCGAGCCGCCGAAGTCCCCGAGGATCGTGATGCCGCCGCCGTAGAGCGATTGCAGGTGCGCGCGGTTTTTGCCGACCACGATAAAGCCGTTGCCGGGGATAGTCGTCCCGGCGGGGAAGACGAAATCGACGCCGTCGGTGATGCGCCAGCCCGCCAGGCTGACAGGCGAGCCGCTCCGGTTGTAGATCTCGATGAATTCGGCGTCGGATTCCCGCGACGGCGGGTCATACATCACCTCGTTGATGACAATCTCATCGTGCCGCGCCGGATCGTTGGCGGAGCCTTGGCTGGCGGCGGCGGAGGCGAACCAGTCATCGGAGCCGGCGGGGTAGGTTTGCAGCGACTCCAGCCCGGCGCGCTGCTCCAGCACGCGGGCGGCCAGCACGCGGTTGCTCCCATCGATCAGGTAGAGCGCGAAGTCTCCGCCGCGCGGCTCGAAGTTGACCGCCCAGGTCGCGTAGCCATGCGCCGGCACCGGTCCGCCCAGCGCCACCTTGTCGCTAAAGTCCCGCTCGGTGGCGAGGAATAAGCCGGCCGTCGTCTGCGCGATGGCGGAGTCGTTGTAGATCTCGACCCAATCGACATCCGTCCCGGCAAAGTGGACCTCGCTCAGCTTGAGCGGATTCTTTCCACGTCGGCGATGCTTTGGTTCGGTAGCGTCCGGCGTCGGGTCGAGGAACAGGAACCAGCCCGCGCCGCCGTCCGGCTTGCGCCCGATCGAGCGCCCGCCGATCGAGGTGTCGGTCACGCCGCGAAGCGCAGTCGTCCCATCGGGATCGGTCAGGTAGATCTCGCCGCCGGGCGTCAACCCTGCCGCCGCGAAGCCGACCGATGCCACGCCGCCGGCCGGGACGACCAGCGGGGTCTCGATCCGGAACTTCGCTAGGTTCCCGGCGCTGTCGCTCAGGTAGTAGCCTTGCAGATCCACCGGGGAGCCGCCGGGGTTGAAGAACTCGACGAAGCCGCCGCCGGGCACGCCGGAGAGGATTTCGTTGAACTCGACCGGCGAGGGCAGGTCCGGCGTGATCTTGAGCCGCGCGCCGAAGACGCAGTCAGAGCTGGTGTTGTTCGTCTGGTGGACCACGGCGGCCAAGACGTTGGTGCCGCTGACCAGCAGCGAGGCGAAGTCCGCCGAGGCGTTGCCCGAATTGAGCACGTCGATCTCCTCCGTCGCATCGCCGACCGTCCGGCTCGCCGTCGTCTTCCAGTTGATCGCCCCGGTGGCGACGCCGATCCGCCCGATCTCGGTGCCATTGAGGAAAAGCGTGACGCCGTCGTCGTTGACCAGATCCAGGCTAAAGGTCGCGCCCAGCGGCGAACCGGTGAAGGTGAATTCTTTCCGGAAATAGTAGGTCATGTGGTTGTCGCCCGCCGCGCTGTCTGTGATCGGCGTGAGCGGCAGACCCTCCGCCGGGATCCCGCCGGTCGTCGTCTCGAACCCGAAGATGCCGCGCCCGCTCTTCCACGCGCCGCCGGGCGAAAACCCGAGCTGGTTCCAGGTCGGCTCGTTGGTCAGCACGTCGGTGTTGTCGTCGCGAAACGACCACGTGTCCGCGTAGTTGATGTAAGTCGATTCGACGCCCAGCGGCAGCGATGGGTTCGGCGCGGGTGACTCCGGATCGGGCGACGCCTCCGCGCCCGGCGTGCCCAGCCGCTCGGCGCTCTGGTGCCAATTCCGGTAGTCGTCCGGCTTGCGGTCCCAATCTTTGATCGCCAGCGTGTGCCCGGCCCCGTCCGCCGCCGCCGGCCATTTGCCCTCGCTGCCGTCCCCGTAGCTCAGCGTCGCCATGCCGACCCCGTTTTTGTCGGTCAACTTGATCGTCTCCCCGCCGTTGGCCAGGTTTCCCTGCCACGGCCCGAAGACCCGCACCGCCGCGCCCAACCCATACGCCGCCCGCGTCGCCGCCGGATCCGCAGACGAGATCAGGATGCGCTCCTTCGGCTTCAAAATATGCGCCCCGCTGTCCCCCGCATCGAACGCCGGAAACGTGTAATCGATCCCCTCCACAAACCGCCACTCCGCGATGTCCAGCGGCGTCGAGGTCGCATTGAAAAGCTCGATGAACTCCGGCTCCGCCCCCGGCGGGTGATACATCACCTCGGTAAAAACAACCTGGTAGGCGCGGGTGGATGGCGGGCTTACCAAAGCGGCGGCGGCAAGGATCGCAGAAACGATCCCCGAACGGAGGGGCATTTTTCGGGGCATAGGCTCTTTCGGAAGGGGGTTGACTTACTTTCGGGGAATTCGTGCGGGCGGGTCAAGAGCAATCGGGGGGATGTCACAACCAATTCGAGTGATTTATCGCAAATAATTTGCATTAATTTATAATGCAATTTAATTGCGTTATGGATCTGTCTCTCATGTCCCGACGCGACCTGCCGCTGCCTCAACGGCGGAGGTTGCTTCGCGATCTGGCCAAGGCGCTTGACCAGCAGATGTTCTTCTGGGGGCGGGACGTCATGCAGTCGTGCGGAAACCTTTTGATCGCCTATGGGTTTGAACGATACGCCAAGAAGACTGAGTTTGGGACGAGCCAGTATCGGATTCGCCTGGCGGGAGGGATCGTTGAACTTCACGGGAATCACGCAGGATACTTCGGCTTTGATACTTGCGGCATGCTTTACATCCGAAATGCGGGAGCCTGCCACGCCTATCGAGGATCGACTCCCCCTGCGGAGGCGGGAACGTATCCGCCGGGCCTGATCGGGCCGCCCACCTCTGTGGAGAGCTTCGAAGCCAGCCTCCGCTTCGTCCGCTGGTGGGTCGCCTATGAGCGGTGGGTATCGGAAACTATGGGAGATGCCTACCGGGAGTCGTGTTTTCAGGCGTTTTGCCGGCTGAAAGCCCGGCGGTGGCTGCCCGCCCTCTATGGGTTGCGGTGGCTGCCGGATTTCGCAGATCGCCCGCATTCGGCGCGCCGCGCGACCTGCATACGGCGAACCGACCATTCCTAGTGATAGACAAGCCAACTGACCAAAATCTAATCCTCAAAGCATTGATGAATCAGCAAACTACGATGTCCCCAAAACTGCCGGTGACCGTCCTCTCTGGGTTTCTCGGCGCTGGCAAGACGACCTTGCTCAAGTCTATCCTAGAAAACCGCGATGGAAGGAAGGTCGCCGTCATCGTCAATGACATGAGCGAGGTCAACATCGATGCGACCCTCTTGCGCTCGGGGAGACCTCTCTCCCATGCTGAGGAAAAGATGGTCGAGATGACCAACGGCTGCATCTGCTGCACGCTGAGGAAGACCTGCTGATCGAGGTCGGAAGAATTGGCTCGCGAGGGCGATTCCGACCATCTGGTGATCGAGTCGACCGGCATAAGCGAGCCGATGCCGGTTGCCGAGACCTTCACCTTTCGGGATGAATCAGAGTACAGTCCCTTGGCGATATCGCCGAGATCGATACGATGGTGACCGTGGTGGACTCGCTCAATTTCCTCCGGGACTACGAAAGCGTGGAGCAACTGAAGGAGCGGGGCGAGTCCCTCGGCGAAGAAGACGAGCGGGCGATCGTCGATCTGCTAGTCGATCCAGTCGAATTTGCCAACGTGATTCTGATCAACAAGATCGACTGATCTCCGACGAGCAGCGACGCCAAATCCACGGCATGGTCCGGGCACTAAACCCAAAGGCGAAAATCTACGAAACGACCAACTCGACCGTCCGATTGGATTCGGTGCTCGGGACCAGATTGTTTCAGATGGAAGAGGCGGAGAGCACGCCGGGATGGTTGGACTCGCTGATCGAGCATACCCCTGAAAGCGAGGAATACGGCATCTCGAATTTCGTCTATGAGCGCCGGATCCCGTTTCATCCCCAGCGGCTCTACGACCTTTTCCAGCAGGAATGGCCGGGGGTGATTCGGTCCAAGGGCTTGTTCTGGCTGGCCACGCGGTTGAGGATGGCCGGATTCTGGTCCCAGGCAGGGGCGATGTGCCAGAACCATTGCCTCGGATACTTTTGGGCGGCCGTGCCGAAAGAGCACTGGCCCCAAGATGCCGCCCGCCTCGCCGAAATCGAACACGCCTGGAGAGAGCCGAACGGCGACTGCCGGCAAGAGATCGTCTTGATTGGCTCGGGGATGGATCAGGATGAATTGACCGCCATGTTAGATGGGGCGCTGCTCACCCCAGAGGAGTTCGCCTCCGACAAAGACCGCTGGATGGAGATCTTTCACGATCCGTTCCCCGAATGGCACATGGGCGTCGATGCCCGCTGATCGGCGGCTCGGACGGTCCCGGTTCTGGAGGTTAGGGCGGATGGTGACGAATCGTTTGTTTTGTCCAAGATGAGGCAATGGCTGATAAACCTGGAATTGACAAGATTTGAGTGGAGGGCGAGTGGCACCATGGAGAATTCCAATTTTTGAATGAGAATGCAAGCCCCCCTGAAAAGCCGAGAGGAAAGACATTCTGGTCACGTGTCGAGGATGCGGGAGAAGCGATGGAGATTGGGCTACGGGTGATGCTGGGGATCTTTTTTGCCTCCCTAGCGGCCGGATTTGGTTGGTGGCTTGGGAACCACATTTGGGTGGGCGTTGCACTGGTCCTCTCGATGGCTGCCCTTCTTCCGGGATTTCTAACGGGGTTCTTCTGGCTTGAGGTAAAGTTTGCGTTGAAACTCTGCCTCCGTTTCCTCATCGGAATTTCCCCTGATTAAATCGGGGGCACCTCGCGCCGGATCGGCGCACTTGTGCCAGCGTGGCGCGGCGGCGAATTGCGGGATCCCGCGCCGATCTGCGCACAATGCGTTGAGCAAGGCGGATGCGGATCTCGGGCGGCGTGGGAACAAATCTTGCGTTGGATGGCGCTACCCTTTGAGAACATCATGAAAACTATTCGCCTTGGATCGCTTTTGGATCGGCATCTTCCTCCACTGGACCTTCTGGCTCCTGATCGCCTGGGTTGTTTTCTTAGGCGCGTTGGGCGGCGGCGGGATCGACTCCGTTTTGTATTCGCTTGCCCTGATCGCCGGGGTCTTCCTGCGTGGTGCTGCACGAGCTTGGTAACAGCCTGGCAGCCCGGCTTTATAAGATCGGGACGCGGCGGATCACGCTGCTGCCGATCGGCGGCGTGGCGGAGCTGGATCGGATGCCGAAGACGCCGAAGCACGAACTGGTCGTCGCCCTCGCCGGGCCGGCGGTCAACGTCGGCATCGCCGGGCTGCTCGGCATTTTCTTGCTGCTGTCGAATTCGGCATTTCACCTCGAACTGGCGGCGACGGGGCAACTCGGGCTGATCCCCGCCTTGTTCGTGATCAACATCTCGCTCGTGCTATTCAACCTGTTGCCCGCCTTCCCAATGGACGGCGGACGCGTCCTCCGCGCCATCCTTGCCATGCGCCGGCCGTATCCGGTCGCCACCGACATCGCGGCGCGCGTCGGCAAGTTCATCGCCGTCGCCATCGGGTTGTTCGCGCTGTTCAACCTGCAGCTCTTCCTTGTCGCGCTTGCCGCCTTCGTGTTTTTCGCCGGCGAGATGGAGCGCCGCCGCGTCCACGCCGAGGCGAGGCAGGACCAGCTCTTCGACGGCTGGCAGCTCCTGCGTCCCCGCGATCCAAGCGCGCCTGCGGCACCCGATTCCCGCGACCCGATGCGCCGCATCTTCGTCCGCGTCGATCCGTTTTTCGGCCGTCATTAAACCTGGCTCGCCGCCGGGATTATTTGCCGCAAAGAGGCGAAAGAAGGGAAAAGAAGGATTTGCCTTGGTTTGGTCTGGAAGCAGATCGCCTGTCGGCAACCACTCATCCCCGTCTGGCTAGGCAAACCTTGGCGGTATGGGCGCGCGCGGTGCCTTGGTCTCCGGGCGCGCAATTCCTTGGCAAAGCGCGCATCTCCGTTACTCTAGCGCCTATGGTTAGCTCCCGCCTTTCCCGATTCATCGCCGCCGCCGCGCTGGCGGCCTCCGCTTGGACCCCCGCCCACTCGGTCGCCCAAGACGGCGCGGGCGAGGCGGGCGACGCCGCCAAACCGCCCGAGGCTCCGGCGAAAAGCGATGCCGACGCCAACAGCGTGTCCGCAGGACCGGCGGTGGCGGTCCCCGCATTCGAGGCGGTCGATCCGGTGCCGAAGCGCTTTCTCGAATTCATCGACGACCGCGGCGTCCGCTGGGCATTGTCGAACAGCGGGAGGCTGGAGCGTGGCTCGGGCTGCTTCGTCACCGCGATGAAGCTGCGGGTCGGCGGAAAGGAATTCGCCGCCGACAAGGCGTGGATGGACTACGCCGGGACGCGGCTCAAGCTGGAGGCGGAGATCGACGGCATCCTCGTGACCCGCGACATCTATATCGACAAGGCGCGCGGCGCGGCGCGGTATTTCGATCTCTTTGAAAACAAAACCGGAGCCGAGCAGGAGCTGGAGATCGGCTACGGCACCGATTTTCCCGACGCGGTGGGCAAGTGGGCGGACGAGCAGGGAAAGAGCTTCGAGATCGGGCAATTCGGCGAACGCGCGGGAGCGGCTGCGTTTTTGGCGGACGGCAATGCGCTGGTCGCGGTGGTCGCCGCCTCGCGCGAGGTGCTGCGCCCGAAGGTTGGCGAAAGCGATGCGGAGTCGTTCATCATCGATTACCAGCTCAAGCTGGCGGACGGCGAGCGCGGCGGGCTGGTCACCTGGATCCAGCAGCGGGTGAGCAACGACCTGGCCGAAGACCGCGCGGGCGATGCGATCGGGATGTTCTTTGACCGCGGGCGGCTCGTGCGGCCGAACATCCCCGCCGACCTGGCCGAAACGGTGAAGAACTTCCCGGCGCCGCGACCGGAGGACGAAAAAACCGGCACCTCGCGGGCGGGCTGGCTCGTCGCGGTGGACTCGCTGGCCGAGCGCATCGGCGTGACCCGCGGCAGCGAAGATGTGTTGTGGGTCAGCGAGGACTCGCAGCTCACCGGCCGGGCGGCGGGCGATTCCGTCACGGTCGAGACCCGCTTTGGCTCCGCCGAGATCCCGCTGGGCGACATCGCGCTGCTGGCCGGCGGCGGCGGGCGCGCGCGGCAACATCGCGCCCTGCTCCGCGACGGCACCGCCCTGTCCGGCGCGGTGGCGATCGGCGGGTTAAAGCTGGCCAGCCGCGAGGGCTGGGACATCACGCTCAAACCCGACCAGCTCGAATACCTCGTCTTTAGCGAAGGTCCGGGCGACGGCGACCCGCCCGCCGGTGCCGGCGCGTTCTTCGCCCTGCATTCCGGCGACACGCTCGCCGCGCCGCTGCCCGCCGGGGCCGAGCTGTCCGCCATCACCCCGTGGGGATCCGTCGAGATCCCGCTCGCCGACCTCGCCGCGCTCCACTACCTCAAACAGCCGACCCCGCGCTACAAACTCCGCCTCCGCGACGGCTCGATGCTGACCGCCTTCATCGCCGGCGACGACCTCGCCATCCAATCGTCCGCCTTCGGCGAGGTCAAAGTGCCGCCCACTGAATTGCTCGCCCTATGGCCCGCCGACGCCAAACCGCCCGCCCCGCCCCAAGACGAATTCGGCTCCGAGGCGCTCAACGATTTGCCCGGTCCCGCCTGCCTGCTCAGCGGCGAAAACATCGTCGCCGGCACCATCGCCAACCCCACGCTCCACCTCATCGCCGGATCGACCGAAACCGAGCTGCGCCCCGCCGAGATCGCCAGCATCCGCCGCACCGAGGAGGGCGAAATCGAACTGTCCCCGGAATTCACCGTCCGCCTGAGCGGCGGCACCGAATTGACCGGCCGCTTCCGCGAGCAAGACATCCTCATCGCCACCCCCAACCGCGAATGGCAGGTGCCGACCCAGCACTTCATCGCCTCGGGCAAGGTTGCTGACTAGGAGAAGCCGGAGGGGGGTGAGGGGGGGCTGGCAGAAGTGGTGGTGTCACTATAGGGCGCGTGCTGCCAGGCAGTCGCGCCCGAACCACCATTGCGCGGTTTTGCCCCGCGTCATCCCCCGAATCTCGCGGCGTTCCTTTATTCCAGAGCTGTTTGAAAGCGAGACGATCCCGCCGGATTCTGATGGCGAGTCGAACTCGGTCTCTTGAAAGCTGATCTGCGGGATTAAGGGGGCATCCCCGGTTCAAGAGGGAAAAACTACGCACCTGCGCCTGTTTGACTGATTGCCAAAGAGATTTGCGCCTAATTTTGATACCCGGTATGACTGGCAAGGCAAAGGGGCTGCCCAATCCGGGCGTCGCGAATCCGATCTCCCCTCCTGGGAGGGGGCTTGCGGCGCGACGCTCAACCTCATCTAATCCAGAACCAAACAGCGCATTGTGGGCAGTCGATTCCCGCAATTGTTTTTGGCAATGAGTCTAAGGGGCGCGTCCGCCGGGTTCCGAATCGGGCTTAGCGCCATCTGCAGGCTTTGGCTTTGAAGCGATCGGAAGTTGGTCTTCCCTGCCCTGTTCTTCGCTATCTTTCTTTAGGGGTTCTATGCATACGATGTGGCAATTTGGGCGCATTCGATGGAAAAATTCTATGACGATCTTCCATTCGGTGTGGGTCGTAGGTTTCCAGTCTGTTTCTTTCGCCACCTGCTGCTGGTGCCAGTCCGGCTCGATATGGCTGAGTAGTGTAAATCGGTTATCTCGCCCAAAACCGCCAAATGCTTCCCGGAAACTGCGTCCACTTTGGATGACTCCTTGACGCCCGAGAATGTTCGCGACGTATGGCGGGAAATCCAGCTTCTGCCATGCCTCCCCATCGCGAATGTAAACATCGGTGTTCCAGGTGCGCTTGGTTCCACGCATGGTCACAGCGAATGCGTCGCTTGAATCCCTCCATATTGCGGTGACATCCCCAGACGGGAAGTAGCCGTAGCCTTGACCTGACTCTGTCTCGACCGAGTTGCCGTTCGTCAGGTCGCGGACGATCACCCTTCCATAGTCGTTCTTCGAGACGGCAGTGAGGATCAGTTCAAATCGCCCATCAGGAGATTTGCCTAGGGAATTCTCAACATCGGCATGTGTCCGGGCGGGAGAGCTCACCAAGACGGCGAATAACAACAGTAGAAACTTCATGGCGAACGACACGCGATTGATGGAATCCTGGCGCCGCACCCCTACACATAGCCCGCCCGCTTGCGCAGGATCCACTCGGCGGTCAGGCAGGCGATGATGGCGCCGAACCACCAGTAGGAGGACCAGAGGTTGGTCTGGCTTTCGATGACGCGGGTTTTGTCGATGCTGTCGAGCAGGTTTTGGATGCCGCCGATCTCTTCCTCGGGGAAGAACTGGCCGCCGCTGGCGCGGGCGACGTTCTCGAGCAGTTCGCGGTTGAGCGAGAGCCGGGTCATCTCGGCGCTAAACGGGGGCTCGACAACGAATTCGGCGCGCTCGGGGAAGGCTTCGCCGCCGAAGGTGGCGTCTTCTTTGATGGCGATCTCGTATTTGCCAGGCGGCAGCTCGCCGGTGCGGGCGCGGAAGACGCCGCCCTGGTTCGTGTCGGCTTCGAGTTCGATCTCGCCGACATCTTTGCCGTCGCGATAGAGGGTGGCGGTAAGGTTTGCCGAGGTGACCAACTTGCCGCTGTCGTCGCGCAGGCGCACGCGCAGGTCGGCGGCTCGCCGGGCGATAGACCATCTTGTCCGAGCCGATGCTGACCCGGCCGGCGACGCTGAACGGCTGCTCGGCGATCCAGTTGGCGAGCTGCGCCCAGAACTTGGCGTGGTAGCGGTCGGCGACATCATAGCGCCAGCGCCACAATTCGTCGCAGCCGCAGTAGAGGACGCGCCCGGCTCCGAAGCGCCGCCAGGCGAAGAGCGGGTAGGAATCGCCGCCTTTCGTCTCGGCGCGGCCGAGCACGATGGTGCCGGGCAGCGGGCGGGAGCGGGCGACCCAGTGCGGCGGGCGCAGCTTTTCCCAGGTGTCGATATTCTCCTGCACGTTGGAGGCGAAGCGGAGGGCGGCGAGGTCGAGTCCGTCGCTGGTCAGGGTGAGCTTTTCGGGCATCGATTCTTCGCCGCGCTCGGGTCCGGTCGCGCCGGGCAGCCACTCGACCGGGAAGAGCGCCGCCATGCCGCGCGGCGTCGACTCAGCGTCGCCCGCCTTGGGGGCACCCGCCTTGGCGAGGTCGCGCAAGTGCCCGCGCTGGCCATCGACAAAGACGATGCCGCCGCCCCGGCGCTCGGCGAATTCCTTGATCCACTCCTGTTCCTCGTCGGTGAGCAGGTCGCCGGGCAGGTCGCCGATGACGAGAAGATCGTAGGTGAAGAGCAGCTCTTTGCTGTCGGGGAAGAGGGCGCCTTCCTTGCCGCGCGGCCAGCCCCGCTTTCCGTCGAAGATGGCATCCAGCAGCGCGGTCGCCTCCCACTGCTCGTCGCGGTCGAACTGGTTGTTGAGGTAGCGCATCTCCCAGCGCGGGCGGCCGTCGAGGATCAAGACCTTCCGCTTCTGGGTCACCGCCTGGACGAACATCGGGCGCTCGTTGTTGGCGGTCACGTGCTCGATTTGCGCGAGCTCTTCCTCGCCGCCCTTGGGTTCGACTTTCACGCTGAAAGCCAGCGGCACATTGCGCAGCGCGCCCTTCTCCGGATCGCGCGCCGCCTCGGCGGCTTCGACCAGCTTCTTGATCGGGAATTCGTAGTCGAAGACCCGCTTCGATCCGTTCGTCGTGTTGAAGTCTTTCTCCCAGAGCATTTCGTCGCCGTAGTGGATCGATGCGCGGTAGGCGACGCCCGGCTTCATCTCGTCGTTGATCGTCAGTTGCCCGCTGACCGTGTCCTCGGAAAAGACGGTGCCGGGGGCGGTGACCGAGATCACGCTCACGTCGGCGGTCGGCTTGTCGGTGCCGGTCCCGATCGCGAAGATCGGCACGCGGTTGCGCCCGAGCAGCGCGGCGACATCGCCGGGCGCGGAATCGGTGTTGTGTTGGCCGTCGGAGATCAGGATGACGCCGGCTCCCTCGGATTGCCCGTCCAGCGCGCGGCTGATCGCCTCGGCGAGGTCGGTGCCGTCGCCATCGGCGGGCAACCCGAATTCGCCGGGCAGGTCGCCGGACGTTTTCTTGCCGCCGCGGCGCTGCCACCAGATCGAATTTGCGTCGCCGCCGCGCAGGGCGAGCAGCTCGATGTCGTGGCCTTCGGCGAGCTTGGGCAACGCGCCGCCTTCGCCGAGCAGCAGCCGCTGGGTGCGCTCCCAGCGCGTCATCGCGTCAAATTCGGCAAACTTCTTCTTCAGCTCTTCGTCCGCGGCGTTGCCGACGGCGACCGCCACGCTGGCGATGTCTTCGCGGACGCGTTCCTTCAGGCCGGCGGCGTGGTCGGCGATGGTGTTGAATTCGTCGAGGATCTTGAACGGGTCGGTCAGCCCGCCCTCGTGGCCGCCGATTTTCTTTGCCAAATCGCGGGCTCCATCGGCGAGGTCGGCGCGCGCTTCTTCGGCGGTGGATTTGCCGCCGCCGGCGAGGTTGCCGCCCGCCGCGCCCTTTGCACCCTTGGCGGCGTTTTCGTGCGGGGAGAGAAATTCGCCGGGGATCGGACTTAGCGGAATTCGCCGCCCTCGCGCTGCCATGCCACGGCGACGTGATTGTCGCCGCCATCGCCGCGCAGCGCCACCTCGATGTAATACCGCTGTCCGGCTTTCAGGTCGAATAGGTCAGGACTTCTGGCTGCCCTCCGTGTTCCATGCGCGGACCTCGGTCCAGCCGCCGACTTGCGCGATGCGCCGCGCTTTCTTGGCGTCCTCGTTCTCAGAGAGGAAGAGTTTGCACTCGTCGTCCCCGGCGATCCAGAACCGATACTTGCCGTCCTCCGGCGGATGCACGTAGCCGCGCAGCCGGACGAAGATGCCTTGCTCGGTCGTGTTCGGGAATTCGAAGAGCGGCGCCGACTTGGTGCGGTCGGGAGCGGGCAAGTCGTCGAGCGCGGCGCGGTCGGGCGTGTCCATCAGGCGCCGCGCTTTGTCGCCGGTCCAAATCTCCGCGATCAGCGAGCCGCGCCCGGTGGCGGTATCGCCGGACAAGCCGAGGAACGCCTCGTAGGCATCGACCGCTTCGCCCGCGCTCTCCGCATAGCCGATCGCCTGGCGCAAGTCATCAGCGCGACGGCGTCGGCAGGCGTCCGCGCGATGTCGGCGCCCTTGAATTCGAGTTTGGCGACCGAGGCGAGCGCCGCCTTGCCCTTGTCCAGCGTCTCGTCCTTGACCATGCCGTTCTGGTGCATGGCGGCGACCTTGCGCGCCAGCGGCATCTCCTCGTCGGCGAGGTCCATCGACTGGGACGAATCGACGAACACAAAGAGCCTGCCGAGTTCCTGGATCGACTTGGCGTGGTGGAGCACCGGTCCGATCAGGATCAAAACGGTGAGCAGCACGGCGGCGGCGCGCAAGGTGGGCAGGAGCCAAGCAAGCGCATCGAAGTTGCCGATCTCGACTCCCGCCGATAGAGGAACCAGAGTAAGCGCGGCGAGCACCACGGCGGCCGATCCGAGGTAGGGATTCCAATCACCGGTGAGGCGCAGGCTGGTTTCGGAAGGCATTTGGGGCGGGGATTTTTGGGGTTATGACCGATTAAAAATAACTAATAACTAATAACTAATAACCAATAACGGATAACAACTAACTCCGAAGCTCCCTCCTCGCGATCCACTGCTGGAAGAGGATTTCGCCAAAGAGGAAGATGAGGAGCGCCCAGAGGAGCGGTTTCCAGATTTCTTGCCCGAAGCGGCGGACTTTGTCGAGGGCGGCGTATTCGTCGAAGCTGCGGACCTTGGCGTCCATCTCCTTAGCGACGGCTTCGAGCTGCTCGTCGGTGAGCAGCGAGATCTCACTTTCGGCGCGGGAGACGTTGGCGGCAAATGTTGGACCGCGCCCGCCGAATCGGTCAGCGTGTAGATGCCCGGCGTGAGCGGACCGGGGAATTCGACCTTGGCGCGGCTGCCTTCGGCGCGGGCTTGCAAGATATGTTCCTTGCCGGCGGGATCGGCGAGCTTCGCCTCCTTGCCGTCTTGCTCGCGGGGGAGGAAGGCTTGGATCGAGCCATCGACGCTGAGGTTGCGCGGCGGGTCGACGGCGGCGGCGAGATAGGTGACGAGGCGCTGCATGAGCGGGACGTAGAATGGCTGGAGCGGCAGGTTCGTCCAATCGGCATCGGCGGGCATGGCGCACTGGATGATGCGCCCGTCGCCCATCTGGCGCTCGATGATCAGCGGGTCGCCGGTGTCGAGCCGGCAGAGGACCGAGGTCTTGCGCTGGAGCGAGGCGGCGAGCGCCTTGCCGAGCGCGGCGGTCGGCTCCATGCGCAGCCAGCGGCGGAATTCTGCCTCGCCGAGCTTGCCGTTGCGCGGGTCGTTGAAAAACGCTAGCGCGGGGTGCTCGAAGTGTTGGTTCACGATGCGCGCGCCGCCTTCCCGCGCGCCTTCACCCGGACCGGCGTAGCCGGCGTAGGGCATCGGCAGCAGCCCGTTGCCGCCGCTGAAAAAATTGTCGTTATACCAATCGAGCCGGCAGTTGTCGCCGCCGAAGATGATCAGCCCGCCGCCGTCATAGACGAATTCTTCGAGCTGCCGGATCTGGTGGTCGCCGATGTCCGCCGCATTGGCGAGGACGGCGACGTGCGCCTGGCGCAGCTCGCCGTCGTTGAGCTGCCCGGTCTGGATGACGCGAGTTTTGATCAGATCGTTGAGGTCCTTCGCCTTCGCCGCGCCGAACGGCTGCAGCGCGATCTCGAGGAAATCGGTCTCGCCCTCCAGCGGTTCGTTGGACGGCTTCCCGTTGACGAGCACGGCGGGCACCTCATCCCACACCGGGAAGACGGCGAAGAATTCGTTGTCGCCCTTCAGCGCGTCGGCGTCGGCGTTGATCTCGATGGTATGGGTGCCCGGCTTTTCAAAGGTGTGCGTGAAGAGCACCTGCGCGGTGCCTTCGGCGGCGAGGCTGACCCGCGATTGGCGCGCCTGCTCGCCATCGACCTTCATGTTGACCATCAAATCGGGGTGCGCCGACTTGCCGTAGTTGCGCAGATTCACCCGCAGGCTCGCCTTCTGCCCGACGCCGAGGACGATGGCGGAGACGTCGACCGATTCGATGGCGACGTTCTCGCGCTCGCCATCGGCGATGCGGAAGAGCGTGATGGTCGGTTTGATCGGGAGTTCCTCCAGCCGGCGCAACGCGGCGGAGCGTGCGCTGGCCTCGGCGTCCGCCCAGTCGCGGGCTTGGAAATCGCTGACCAAGACAACTTCGCGCGCGGCGTGCCCCATGCGCTCCAACTCGCCGGCCGAGGCTCCGAGCGCCTCCGAGATCTGGGCGGGGTCGCCGCCGTCTTTGGTCGAGGCGAGGCGGTCCGGCACCGCATCGAGCGCGGTGGTCGGGTCGTCGAAGATCGGCTTCGGCTCGCCGCCGATCAGGATGATCGAGGTGTCAGACCCCTTCGGCATCGTCTCGGCGATCTTGCCGATCTCGGTCCGCGCCCGGTTGTAGTTCGACCCGGCCGCCGCGCCCGCCTGCATCGAAAAGCTATTGTCGAGCAAGATGACGGACGAGAGCTTTTCGTCGCCCATGAATTGCTGCAAGCCCCGCAGCACCGGGCGCGCGAGGCAGAGCGCGAGGATGATCGGGATGGCGATCCGCATGAGGAGGAGGAGCAGTTGCTCGAGGCGGATGCGCTGGTTGTTCTTCTTGATGATGTCCTCCAGCAGATGCACCGCCCCCCAGTGCACCGTCTTGTAGCGGCGCTTGTTGAGGATGTGGATGATCAGCAGGATGGTGAATGCGGCGGCACCTCCCGGAGGATTAGGTTGAGGAAGGTCAATTCGTTATCTGTTAAATGTTATTGGATTTGTCAGGCGAGGCGGGTTCAGGGCGAGGGCTATTAACAAATCATCGGATAACCCGGCTATCTGCCCCGCCTTCTCGCCCGCGCCCGGGCGCCAGAATACCAGCTTAGCGCCTCCGTGTAGGCTTGGTCGGTGACGAATGGAATGAGGTCGATGCGGTTGCGCTGGCAGGCGGCTTTGAGTTCGTTGCGGTAGTTCTCCAGATTTTGAGATAGGCGCGGCGCAGCGTGGCGGGGTCGATCATGTGCATGTCCGCCTCGTCCTCTAAATTAATAAAGCGGGTCCATTGCTTGAACGGGAAATCGAGTTCGTCCCGGTCCCAGATCTGGAAGACGAGGACCTCGTGCCCGCGGTGCCGGAGCTGGGCGAGCGACTTCATCAGCAGGTGATGTCGCCGAAGCAATCGGAGACGAGGACGACCAAGCCGCGGCGCGGGATGCGCGGCACGATGCTGGTCAGCACCGAGCCGATGTCGGTCTCGCCGCCGAGCTTCGCCGCGTCCAGCGCGTCGATCAGCACGCCGAGGTGGCTGTGGACCGAGCGGTTCGGCAAAAACTCGCGCACCTTGGTGTCGAACGTCATCAGCCCGACCGAGTCCGCCTGCATCATCATCAGATAGGCGAGGCAGGCGGCGGTCCGGCGGGCGAATTCGAACTTCTTCACGCCGCCGGTGCCCTCGTAGGCAATCGAGCGCTGACATCGACGATCAGGTGGCAGCGCAGGTTCGTCTCCTCCTCGTATTCCCGGATATAGAATCGGTCCGAACGCCCGAAGACTTTCCAGTCGATCCGCTTGATCTCATCGCCCTTCACATACGGGCGGTGCTGCTTGAACTCGACGCTGAACCCCTTGTGCGGGGCTCTGGTGCAAGCCGGTGCAGTAGCCCTCGACTACCGTCCGGGCGAGAAGCTGGAGGTTTTTGATCCTCGCAAGGTCGCCGGAGGGGACGATGTCGGTGAGTTTGGGCATGGGTTTGTTGTTTGTTGTTTGTTATTTGTTATTTGAGCCGCAGATAACGAATCTCTAATAACGAATCTCTAATAACGAATCTCTAATAACCAATCTCCAATAACAAATCATTCGACCTAATACACTGTTCGCCTCGCCGCGCGGGTGGATTCGACGAGGTGGTCGATGATGTCGTCCACGGTGATGCCTTCGGCTTCGGCGTTGAAGGTCGGGACGAGGCGGTGGCGGAGGATCGGGTGGGCGAGGGCGACGATGTCGTCGATCGTCGTGTGGAAGCGCCCCTTGAGGATGGCGCGGACCTTGGCGGCGATGATGAAATGCTGGCAGGCGCGCGGGTGGCTCCCCAGTCGATCATCTGCTTCACGTAATCGGTGGCTCCGCTTTCCTTCGGGCGGGTGGCGCGGACGAGGTCGAGCACGTAGTCCATGACATGGTCCGGGACCGGCACCTTGCGCACCGTTTCCTGCGCGCGCTGGATGTCGTCGCCATCCATGACCTGAATCTCTGCTTTGAAGGACGAGGTCGTCCGGCGGATGACCTCGCGCTCTTCCTCGCGGCTCGGGTAGTGGACCTTGATGTGGAAGATGAACCGGTCTTTTTGCGCCTCGGGCAGCGGGTAGGTGCCTTCCTGTTCGATCGGGTTTTGCGTGGCGAGCACGAAGAACGGCTCGTCGAGCTGGAACGTGTCCTGGCGAATCGGTGACGCGGTGTTCCTGCATCGCTTCGAGCAGCGCGGTATACGTCTTGGGCGGCGTCCGGTTGATCTCGTCGGCGAGGATCATCTGGGCGAAGATAGGTCCCTTGTGGAAGATGAGGTTCCGGCGGTAGGGGGTCTCATGGTCCTCCTGGATGATCTCGGTGCCGGTGATGTCGTAGAAGCATGAGGTCTGGCGTGAACTGGATGCGGCGGAAGCGGTGCAGCGCGTCGGCGAGCGTCTTGACCAGCATCGTCTTTGCCAAGCCGGGCACGCCTTCTAGCAAGCAGTGGGCAAAGCGGCGAGATCGCGACGAGCGCCTGGTCGATAACCTCCTCCTGGCAGACGATGAACTTGCCGATCTCGGCTTTCAGCCGACCATGCCCTTCGACAAGGGCGGCGGCGGTTCTGGTCCTCGCTGGTGGGTTCGGGTGTTGCCTGGGGGACGGCGGCGGGGGCGGATTCGGCGGTTTCAGTGAGGAGGCTCATAAGTCTTTGTTAAAAGTTGGGCGAGGATTCGGGGTCCCAGGGAGAACCCGCTTTGCCATGCAAACCCATCGGCTGCGAGGGGCAAGCGAAATCGCGCAGGGCTGAATCTCCCAAAATACGGAGTGGGGGCGTAGCGTCTATCTGGCGACTCTTGCCGAAATGAAAAATCGTTGGAATAAAAATTGCCGGGAAGGTCGATCCGCGTCCACGGCTTGCGGTGGGAGGAAGATCGTTTTGCCATCATCGGCACGCTCGCTAATTATCTTGCGATGAACCCTCTGCCTCGATCCCGCTCCTCTGCGGCGCGCTCGCCGCCGCCTCACTCGCCCCCAACGCGATGGGCAGAAAAATTTGTCCCAACTACGACGAAGCCAAGGTGCCAAAGTATTCGCTGGTCGACCCGCTGAAAGGCGTGGAGACAGCGGAAGACTGGCCGGGCGACGTGCGGAGATCTTTGCCCTGATCGAGCGCGAGATGTTCGGCAAAGCGCCCGGCTTTGACCCGGCGGACCTGGAAAGCGAGGTGGTGGGCGTTTGAGATCGGCGGGAAGGCGGCGGTCCGGCAGCCGCTGCTCAAGTTCGCGGGCTGCGGCGTCCGGCTCTTGATCATCACCCCGGCGAAGGCGGGCGGGGCGGTGCCCGCTTTCGCTGTATAATTTCAGCGGCAACCACACGGTGATCGGCGACGAGCGCGTCTTGTTGACCGGCAGTTGGATGCGCGAGGGCGACGACCACAAGGCGACGGCGGCGGACCGGGGCATCAAGGCGAGCCGCTGGTCGGTCGAGCGGATCGTCGATGTAAACTTCAGGCTGGTCACCGCCTACTACGGCGATGTGGATCCCGATTTCGACGACGGATTCGAGAACGGGGTCCACGCCGCCTTTCCCAAACCGAAGCCGGACGAATGGGGATCGATCGCCGGCTGGGCGTGGGGGTTGAGCCGGGTGCTCGACTATCTGGAGGAGGAGCCGCTCGGGATCGATCCGGCGCGCGTCGCCATCATGGGGCACTCGCGGCTGGGCAAGACGTCGCTGTGGGGCGGGGCGGCGGACGAGCGGTTCGCCCTCGTCATCTCGAACAACTCTGGCTGCGGCGGTGCCGCGCTTTCTAAGCGGGCGTTTGGCGAGACGGTCGGTCGGATCAACACGTCGTTCCCGCACTGGTTCAACGACAACTTCCAAAAGTACAACGAAAACGAGGCGGCGCTCGAATTCGACCAGCACATGCTGCTCGCCCTGATCGCGCCGCGCCCGCTCTACGTCGCCAGCGCCGAGGGCGACCAGTGGGCGGACCCGCATGGCGAGTTCCTGTCCTGCGCCGGGGCGGACCCGGTATTCAGGCTGCTCTCCGGCGAAGGCTTGGAGGCGAAGGCGATGCCCGCCATCGACCAGCCGGCCAACGCGGGGCGCATCGGCTACCACATCCGGTCCGGCAAACACGACGTGACTGACTTCGATTGGCAGCAATACGTCGCCTTCGCCAAGCGCCACCTGGCGAAATAGCGCCGCCTGACCCGGCGCGAAAAAAAATGAAAATCTTGTAACCCGTGGGTTTCCACGTCGTCTTTCCCAACACATACTCAGTGTGACGGTTAAAAATTTATCCAAACTCAATCCACCCGAATGAAGCCTAAATTCACCCTGATCCTTGCTGCGGCAGCGATTTTCGCGATGCCAGCAGCCAAAGCAGACCGCCCCGAACTCGGGATCGCGGAACTCCCCGAATTCCTCGCCGAGTTTGACGTCGATGGCGACGGTCAGCTCTCGGAGGAAGAGCGCCAAGCCGCCAAAGAGGCGCGCAAAGCCCGTATCGACGAAATCCGCGACCGGATTGACACGGACGGTGACGGCGAGATCTCCGACGAAGAGCGCGAAGCCGCCCGCGAGGCGATGCGCGAGCGGATCGAAGCCAAGCGCTCGGAGCGATTCGCCGCCGCCGATACGGACGATAGCGGCGGGATTAGCGCAGAGGAATTCGCCGCCATCGGTCCGGTCTCGCATCTGCCGGAAGATGTCGCCGCCCGGATCTTTGACCGGCTTGACTCTGATGACGACGGGTCGATCAGCGAGGAGGAATTCCTCGCCCATCTGCGACCGCGCCACGTCCGCCCGCCCGTCGGACCTCGTCCTCCCAGAGACGGCGAAGGCGGCGATGCGGAGCCGCCCGCCCCGCCCGCCCGGCCAGAGGGCGGCGTCCGCCCAAGCCGCTAGGTTTTTTGAAGTTCGAGTTCCCCCTAGATAGAGCGCAATAAAAAGCGGGGGCGGTCCTTCCGAGGATCGCCCCCGCTTTCGTTGTTTCGCGATCGGTGTGATATAATTCGTGAGGAATTCGCTTCACGGGATTCGGCTGAGTTGCTATAGTCTACTGTTAACCCCTAGCTCAAAGCCCCCAGAACCGATGAAGTGCCCCCTACTTCCTTGGCTGCGCCCTGTTGCGTGTGCCCTTGCGTCCATTTCCGCGATCGCCGTCACCCAGTCTTCGTCGGCGGAGGTTCTGATCTCCGAGTTCCTAGCCCAGAACCAAGATGGGATCGCTGATGAAGACGGAGATTCGTCCGATTGGATCGAAGTCTTTAATAGCGGTCCGACCCAGGTCAATCTGGGCGGCTACCATCTGACTGACTCGTCCGCCAACCTTTCGAAGTGGACGTTTCCGCCGATCACGCTCGGGGCAGGGGAGTTTCTGGTCGTCTTTGCCTCAGGGAAGGATCGCCGCGATCCGGACCGGGAACTGCACACGAATTTCAGCCTCAACCGGAGCGGCGAATACCTTGGGTTGATCGCGCCGGACGGCTCGACAGTCGCCGACGAATATGCGCCCTTTCCGCAGCAGTTTGCCGATCTTTCCTACGGGAAGGGGCAGGAGCAGCGGACCGAAGTCCTGATCCCGGAGGGCGCGGCTGCCCGCTATCTCATTCCGGTGGACGGCAGTGTGGACGGCGTCTGGCGTGATCTTGGATTCGATGATTCGACTTGGGGGCTGGCGAATATGGGGATCGGCTATGATGAAAACACGACCTATGACCCGCATTTCGGCGCAGCGGGCAACGGTGCGGTCTCCGGCGATCTCGACACCGCCTTAAATGATGTCCGCACCTCGGTTTACCTCCGGATTCCGTTCACCGTCGCCCCGGGGTCGAATGTGCTGCGGCTGACCCTGCGGATGAAATACGACGACGGCTTCGCCGCCTTCATCAATGGCTTCAACGTCGCCGAGGCGAACAACCCCGGAAATCTAAGCTACGTTTCGGCTGCCTCTGCGCTGCACGAAGACGCGGCGAGCCGTCAGTTTCGTCGACTTCGATCTCTCTGGCTCCGCCGAGTCTTGGGCGAAGGCGCGAATTGCTCGCCATCCATGGTCTCAACGACAATATCGGCAGCTCGGATTTTCTGATCTCCGCCGAGCTTTCCGCGATGTTCGTCGATTCGGCGAACAATGGGAACATCAATTATTTCGTGGGCCGACGCCTGGCGAATTCAACTCGGCAGGCACCGATGACCCCGGTCCGCAGATTGCCTCGATCACCGAGACCGCGCCGCGCCCGGTCACCAATTCGATCATCGAACCCGTCGTGACGGTGGCGGATGCCGCCGTAGAATTTTCGGGCGTCCAGGGGCAGGATGGCTGGGAATATGGGTATTACGACCGGTCCGCCGATCTGGCGGCGATGGGCGACGGCGTTTACCAGACATCGGAGTTTACCCGGTTTGCGGGCGGGGCAGGGCAGGGGGCATGGAATATCAACACCCAGATGTGGACGGGCAGTTTTTGGGATCGCAACACGGCGGCTGCCGCGCCGTGGACGTCGATCACCGCGTCGGCGATGCATCCGAATGACGCGGTCAGCCCGGGACCTGAGGAATACGCGATCCGCCGGTGGGTCAGCGATGTGGCGGGGACGCATACGGTCGAAGGCTATTTCAACAATGCCAGCGCCAGCGGGGATGGGACGACCGGTCGGGTCTTCCACAACGGCACCGAGATCTACGCCGTGTTGACCAACGGAGGCATCGCGAATTACGCCGAACAAGTCGAGCTTCAGATCGGCGATACGCTCGATTTTATGGTCGATGTCGGTCCGGTCCCCGGCGGCAATACCGATGGGTCCGACGGCACGAATTACGCGATCAAAATCAACGAAGGATCGGGGTCGGTTTCGGTCAACGACACGATCATGATCCCGATCGAAGCGCGGGTGCTCCCGACCGTCAGCCCGATCGCTTCCGTCACCCTGCACTACCGGGTCATGTTCGATCCCGAGGAATCGCTGCCGATGCTCGACGATGGGATGGGCGGCGATGCCGCGGCGGGCGACGGCATCTACACCGCCGTCATCACGACGGATAAACTCGCCAACGGGCAGATGATCCGGTGGCGGGTCTCGGCGGAGGATTCCGGCGGCAATACGTCGCAGAACCCCGCCTTCCTCGATCCGCTCGACTCGCCCCAATACTTTGGCACGGTGGCGGAGAATCCGGACGAGGACAGCTCGCGGCTGACCATTTTGCACCAGTTTATCGAAAACGAAGCGGCCGCGAACACCGACTCGGGGACGCGCTGCGCGATCTTTTATCTCGGGCAACTTTACGACAATGTGCAGATCGATCAGCACGGCCAATCGACCCGCAGCTTCGGGAAGAAGAGCTATGACCTCGACTTCAACAAAGGCGACCGCTTCCGCTGGAAGGAAGGCGAGCGCCGCGTCAAAGACATCAACCTGCTATCCAACTACGCCGACAAAGCGAAGATCCGGAACTGGCTCGCCTATAAAACAGTGGGCGATTGCGGTGCGGCGACGTTGTTCGCCTTCCCGGTTCGGGTGCAGCGCAACGGCGTGTTTTTCGGCACCTCCGACATGGTGGAGGATGGCGACGACCGCTGGATGGAGCGCATCGGGTTCGATCCCGAAGGGGCGCTCTACAAGATGTATAATACCCTAAATGCTTGGACGCCGCCGGGCGCGCTGCGCAAGACGACCAAGGAGGAGGGGACCGCCGACCTGCAGGCATTCGTGGAAGGCATGGACACCGCCCGCCCGCTGGAAGACCGGCTGCGCTATGCCTACGACAACGTCAACATCCCGGAGACAATCAACTACTTCGCCTCGATGGTCCTCACCGGGGCGCGCGACCACGGGCACAAAAATTACTATCTCTACCGGGACACCCACGGAAGCGGCGAATGGGCGGGGCTCGCCTGGGATATCGACCTTTCGTTCGGGCACAACTGGACGGGAGGCTCCGGTTATTTCGACGACAATATCTATGCCGACCGCCAAGTCAGCGAGTTGAACGACCTCTACGCGCCCGGCGTGAACAACCGGCTTAAAGTATTCATCTACCAGACCGAGGAAATCTACCAGCTCTACGCGCGGCGCGTCCGCACCCTGATGGACGAATTGCTCCAGCCGCCCGGCACGCCGGTCGAAGAGCGCCGGTTCGAGGCGGAGATCCTCGCCATGGCGGACCTGATTGACCCGCCGGAGGTGGCGGTCAGCGATGCGGATCTCGATCTCCAGAAGTGGGGGTCATGGGGCAACCAAGATGATTTGCGCACGGCGGTCGAACGCTTGGTCAACGAGGATCTTGGCCCGACGGGCGGATATTTTCAGCGCCGGCGCGCCTATCTCTACGGTTTGGAGTTCGCGCCGGACAAGAACGGCAGGATGATCCCGCCCGAGCAGCCCGCCAACCCGCCGGTCAATATCGGCGCGGCCGAGGTGAATCCCTCCGGCGGTCAAAGCGAGGAATTTATCCGGCTCGACAACCCGAATAGCTATGCGGTGGATATCTCCGGCTGGTCGCTGGGCGGCGGCGTGGAGATGACGTTTATCGGCGGCACGGTCATCCCGGCGAGTGGCTCGATCTACGTGGCGAAGCACGCGCCTTCGTTCCGCGCGCGGGCGACCAGCCCGACCGGGGGCGAGAAGCACATCGTGGTCAGCGCCTACAAGGGGCAGCTCTCCGCGAGGGGCGAGACGATCACGTTGTCCGACAAGGACGCGAATCTAGTCTCGCAGCTCACCACGCCCGCGCAGCCGACGCTCGCCCAGCAATTCCTCCGCATCGCCGAGCTCCACTATCATCCTGCTGAGCCGACCGCCGACGAATTGCTCGCGCTGCCGCAGGTCACCGCCGAGGACTTCGAGTTTATCGAACTCGTCAACATCGGTCCCGATCCGCTCGACATTTCGGGCGCGCAGTTTGTCGAGGGCGTCAGCTTCACGTTCCCGGCCGCGACCGTGATCGCCGCTGGCGAACGGATCCTCGTCGTGGCGAACGAAGCCGCCTTCGCCCTGCGCTACGGCGCGGGGCTGCCGATGGCGGGCACCTACCTCGGGCAGCTCGACAATGCGGGTGAGCGGCTCCAACTGGTCGATGCGGGCGGCGAGGTGATCCTCGATTTTGAATATCGCGACGGCTGGTTCAACCCGACGGATGGCGACGGCTATTCGCTGGAGTTCATCGGCGATCTCGCCGACCACACCGCGTATGATTCCGCTCCCAATTGGGGGATCAGCGCCGCGCTCGGCGGGTCGCCCAACGCGGAATTCGCCGAGGTCTCGATGACGTTCGAGGCGTTCCAGCGCTACCATTTCACCGATGAGGAACGCGGCGACCCGGCGGTCAGCGGACCGGCGGCAAACCTAGATGGCGATGCGCTGACGCTGTGGGAGGAATACATCTTCGGGCGCGACCACACCGCCGCCGACACGGACCCGCTGGCCACCGCCGGCGTCGTCGATGTGGAGGGCGAGACCTATTTGACGCTGACCTTCCGCCGGACCAAGCGGGTGCTCGATGCGACCTACATCTTGCAGTGGGGGATCGATCTGGACGCGTGGAATGACGATGCCGATCCCGAGATCATCGCCGTTATCGACCATGGCGACGGCACCGAGACGGTGACGCTGCGCGCGCCGCTCCCCATCGGCGGAGACGGGGACGAATTGTTTCTCCGCCTCTGGGTCAGCGGCCAGTAGCGCACTACCAGCGGACCAGCGCCTTCGCGTAGTCGCGCACGAACCAGCGCTTGCCGCGCTGCTCGACCGCGTGCCCTTCATCCTCTAGCAAAGCGGCGACGCCCTCGGGGCCACCGGGATACTTCGGGTTGATCTCGCCGCCCGACTTCAGCGTGCGCCAATACGGCGTGATCCGCTTCTTGCCCGCCGCGCGCGCCTCCTCAGCGGCGTGCGCGGCGATCCAGGCGAAGATCCCGGTGGTCAGCGGGCATGCCATCTCGGTCTCGTAGGTCTGCGCGAGCGAATTCCGGACCTCGGCGACCGTGGCGAGCTTCTTCCTTCGGCACCTTGCGCATGGCGGCGTCCACATCGAGCGGGGCTGATGATGCTGTGCCGCCCGCCGAGCTTTTTCGGGTGGGGCTCTCATCGACCTCGAATGGCTTCGGCAGGTCCCGCTGTCGCAGCTTCTCGGTCCACGTGCGTTTTGGTTTGGCGGGCATCGGTTTGGTGAGATAAAGGCTGGGATTGTGATGGCGGGAGTGGCTATGCCTAAGGCGAAGATCGTTCTAGAAGCGGACGATCCTGTTTTACTCAGATCGGCGGAGATCCCTGGCACTTCGGCGATGGAATCGGCTTCGGCTTTGCGCAGGCGGGAGACCGAGCCGAAGGTTCGAGCAGCGCCTGCTTGCGGCGCTTCGAGATGCCGGGGCAGTCGCCGAGGGATGCTTTCCGATGCGGCGTTTCACTTCAGCAGCTGGTGGTGGCCGGCAAAGCGGTGCGCTCCGTCGCGGATGTGCGCTGGAGGAGCTGGAGCGCGCCGGTGTCGTGGCAGCGAGCGGCTCGCTGCCGGGCGGAAGATCTCCTCCTGCCCTTTACCAAGCCGATGATCGGCAGGTCGTAGAGCCCGAGCTGCTGGAGTTGCTTGGTCGCGGCGGAAAGCTGTCTTCCCGCCGTCCACGATGACCAGATCGGGCAGCCGGACAAAGCGGGCGGACCTGCCCATTTCCTCGCGCTCGCGGTCCTCGATCAGCCTTGCCGATAGCGCCGGATCGCCTCGCTCGGCTTTCCTGGGTCGTCGGCGTCCTCGCCTGCGCGCTCGCGGGCGTCGAGCAGGATGCGGGCGTAGCGGTCGGTGATCGACCTCCGCCATGCTGGCGAAGTCGTTTTGCCCCCGCACCGTTTTGATCCGGTAGCGGCGATAGTTTTGGTTGTCCGGCGCGCCGTCGCGGAACCGGACCATCGAGGCGACGCAGTGCGTGGTCGAGATGTTCGAGATGTCGAAGCACTCCATGATCTGGGGCGGTCCGGGCAAGCCGAGTTCCTCCCCGAGTTCGGCGAGGTCTTCGAGCGGTTTCACCGTGCTGGGCACGCCGCGCCCGCGGTTGAATTTCCGCTTCGGCTTCAGCGTCGTCTTCAGGTCCGCCAGCATGTCGCGCAGGTCCGCCGCCTTCTCGAAGTCCAGCCGCCGCGCCGCCTTCTCCATCTCTTCCTCCAGCTTGGCGATCATGTCTTTCGATTGCCCTTCCAAAAACGAGCACGCCTGCTTGACCCGCGCCAGATATTCGGCGCGCGTCACCTTGCCGATGCACGGAGCCGCGCAGTTTTTGATAATGTCGTTGCTGCAGTGCTTGTAATCGCTTTCCCCCGGCAGCGCGGGGCGGCAGGCGCGCAGCCCGAATTCGCGGTTGAGCCACGAGATCGTCGTGCGCAGCGCGCCGGAATGGGCGAACGGCCCGAAGTATCGCGCTCCGTCCTCCTTCTTGAGGCGAGTGAGCTGGAAGCGCGGCCACGGGTCGTCCGGGTGGACGCGGACGAGGAGGAAGCGCTTGTCGTCGCGGAAGCTGACGTTGTATTTCGGGCGATATTCTTTGATGAGCTTGCCCTCCAGCAGCAGCGCCTCGGATTCGTTGCGGACCAGGTGGACCTCGAAGTCCCAGATGCTGTCGATCAATGCCCGCGTCTTCAGGTCCGCCCGCAGCCGCCGCGACGGCATGAAATAACTCGACAGCCGCTTGCGCAGATCGCGCGCCTTCCCCACGTAGATCACGCGGTTGAGCCGGTCTTTCATCAGGTAGATGCCCGGCTTGTGCGGAACTTCGTGGAGCTTTGCCTTTAGGTCTGGGCGCTCGCGCTTCATCGTTAAACTAACCGTATCCGAGGCTCCCGCTTTGGCGAGGCAGAAGTTCGTGGCGGCGGAGGCCCAGATCCGCGCGGCCGCCAGACGCAACTGTTGCGCTGGCACCACGCCCGGTGCCGGCAGGTGTGCCCCGCCCCGGCGAGGCGAGTGCGCGCATAAGAGGCGCGGGCGGCGATGTAGAGACGGCGCTCACGCCGTCTTGGGGCGCTTGGGGGGAACAACTCGTCTGTAAAAGCCAACCAACCCTGACCGAAGAGTCCCGCTGCGCGGAATCCCGGCGTGGAGTCGGAGATTGAGGGCTGTTCGAAGGCCATATATTCGACGAACCCCTCGCTCCCAATCGAGAGTGATTCGCTCCGGCGCTACTTGGCGGGCACCAGCCGGAGGTAGTCGATGCCGACGAAGTGCTTTTTTACGGCATTGGGGTTTGCGCCGGTGATTTCGAGGGTGAGTGAGTGGGCGCCAGCCTTGAGGTCGAGCGGGCCGCGTTCGACGACGCCGGTGGTGGTGACGTCTGGGTAGTCGTAGAGGTCGATGGGATCGCCGAGCTTGGCGCCGTCGAGGTGGAGCTGGACGATCGGGTAATCCGGGGCGCGGGTCAGCACGGCTTCGAGCGTGAATCTGCCGTCGGCGGGCGCGGTGATTTCGACGGTCAGCTTGTCGCCGGGCGCGCCGCCGGTCCAAAATCCCTGCGCGTCGCCGCTCCATTTGTCCGCTTTGAACCCGCCCATCGGCTGCGGCTTGAGCGCGCCGTTGGTCAGCGATTTCGCCGCCATCGCCTCGCCTTCCAGCGCGCCGGGCACGGCTCCGGATTTGGCGTCGATGGGCGCGGCTTTTCCCTTGCCGGGCTCGCCGCCGCCGGCGGTGGCGGGCAGCGGCTTGGGCTGCGCGGCGGACCACGCGGCTTCGTCCACCTCCTGGCGTTTGTGGATCAAAACGCTGCCGCCGACCATGCCGCCGGCGAGGATGTCGGGCAGCCCGTCGGCATTGACATCGGCGACCACGACCTGCCGCCCGATCCCGGAGTCGCCGTCCGCCTTGTGCGGCACCCAATCGACGCCGCCCTCGCCGCGGACGAGCTTGAACCAATAGACGACCGCGCCGGCGTCCCAGCCGGGGCTTTGCCGGTGGTGCGACCAATAGGTCTTGCCGGTCACGATGTCTTTCAGCCCGTCGCCGTCGATGTCGGCAAGGTTGACCGAATGCAGCTCGGAGAAGACGATGCCGTAGGCGTTCTGCGCCGGTCGGTGCCCCATGATGAGATGTTCTTTGAATTCGATCTCGCCTTCCTTCGCGCCGGTTTGCTCCCACCACGACAGCCCGAATTCGTGGGCGGCCAGGCTGGTGATCACATCGCTGTCGCCATCGCCATCGACATCGTAGGCATACATTTCGGCTCCGCCGCGCGGGGCGAACGGCACCGCGTGAAGCGCCCAGAGCGGGTCGCCGGAGAGGTCCGCCGGCTGCTCGAACCAGCCGTCTTTCATCAGCAGGTCGGCGCGGCCGTCGCCATTGACATCGCCGATGCCCAAGCCGTGCCCGAAGCGCTCCGGCGCGATCCGCTCGGAGATCTTGTGAAACGTCCAGGGCGCGAACGGCTTGGTCCAATCGATGGTGGCATAGCCGAAGAAGCCGTCGCGCGTGCAGACCAGCTCCGGCTTTTCGTCGCCGACGATGTCGATGAGCTGCGGCGATTCGTTGGAGACCCAGTCGAAGACCTCGTGTTTCGGCCAGCGGTCGCCGTGCTTCGCCACGCCGGGATTCTCGTAGAGGTGGGCGGGCGTGCCGGGAAAGCCGACGGTGAAGACATCGTTCAGCCCGTCGCCGTTGAAGTCGTAGATCCACGAGAAGAAATTGTTCGCGTAGCCGTCGCGGTTTTGCTTGAGCGACGCGTAGATCACCTTCCGCTCTTTGTAATCTGGACCCGCCCACCAGAACGGACCGTGGACGACATCGGCGATGCCGTCGGCGTTCAGGTCGCCGGTGCTGATGCCCTCGGAGTAATAGTCGTCGGTCAAGACGATCCGCTCGAAGGTATGGAGGTAGCGAGGTTCGGCGGCGTCGTTTTGCGCGAGGGCGAGGGCGGCGATGCAGCCGGCGGCGGCGGTGAGGATGGCGAGGGTGTGGCGCGGTTTCATGGCGGTGGAGTTTAGTCGGCGAACTTGGGGAACAAATCTTCTTCGGGCCAGTCGCCCACGGCGTCGATGGCTTTCTCGATGGCCGCTTCGATGCCTCGCCCCCAGTGCGAGGACTTGGGGCCCGAGCGGGAATTGAAGACGATCGCCCAGCAGCGGTTGTCCGGGCGGCGGACGAGCAGGGTGGCGGTCCCGGCCAGCGAGCCGCTGTGCGAATAGGTCGCGCCATCCGCCCCGGCGTCGCGCCGCCAGCCGCAGGCGTAGCAGCGTTTGCGCGGTGCGCCGTCCTTCCCGTGCCCGACCTCGCCGGGCGGGACATCCTGCATGGCGGCGAGGCTTTCCGGCGTGAGCAGCGCGCCGGATGGCAAGGCGCTGGCGAAGCGGACGAGATCGACGGGCGAGGCGATCCACGCGCCGTGCGCATCCATCGCCTCCAGATGCCAGCCGCCATACGGGTAGGGCACGCGCTGGTTGAGCATGTCGGCAAAGACAGAGCCGCCGTGCCAGGGCGAGTAGTAGCGGACCTCGCCCTCGGCGCGCCCCTCGGGCAGCGACTTGCCCAGCCGCATCGCCTTCGCTCCGGCGGGGTCGAGGATCGCCGCCTTGGTGAACGCTTCATAGGGTTGGCCGCCCAGCTTTTCGATGACGCGCCCGAGCAGGCAGTAGCCGAAGTTCGAGTAAACCTGCTTGGTGCCCGGATCGAAATCGAGCGGCTGCGCCATCATGTTGCGGATCACCTCGTCCGGTCCCGCCGGGGGCGGAACGCCCAGCGCCTTGGCAAATTCGACGGGCTTAAACATGGCATCGAACGAGGCGTCGCGATCCCAGCCGCCAGTGTGTTGCAGCAATTGCCGGATCGTGATCTGCCCGAGCCGCTCGTCCACCTTGTCATCCTCTTTCGGCGGGGCGTAGTCGAGCAGATCAAAGACCTTGTCGTCGAGCGAGAGCTTGCCGTCCTCGATCAGCCGAAAGATCACCGCCGCGGTGACCGGCTTTGAGATGCTGGCGATCCGGAACAGGTGGGTCGGCGTCGCCTTCTCCCCGGCGGCGATGTCGGCGTAGCCAAAGCCGCGCGCGTAGGCGAGGCGTTGCCCGTCAGTGATGGCGAGCGCTGCGCCGGGGATGTGGTTTTCGCGCATGAAGTCGCGCACCGCGGCATCGACGGCCTCGAACCCGGCGGGAGCCTCGCCGGTCATGACCTGAGGCGGCGCCTTTGCGGGATCCCAGCCCGGTCCGCGCAAGACGCGGCCGGGCAGGTGGTCGGTCATCTTGCCGCCGTCGAGCACGACCTCGCCGTTGACGATCACGTAGCGCATGCCCTCCGACAATTGGTGCGGGTCGGCAAAGGTCGCCCGGTCGGCGAGCTTTTCGTAATCGAATGCGATGATATCGGCGGCGAGACCGACGGCGATGCGCCCGCGGTCGTAGGCGAGCACATTGTTGGCCGCCGCGGCGCTCGCCTGGGCGATCGCCCGTTCGAGCGACGCCGCTTGGCCGTCCCGGACGTAGCGCGAGAGCAGGCGCGGGAACGCGCCGTAGGCGCGCGGGTGCGCGGAGATCCCGCTCTTGCTCGCCGGTCCGACATCGGTGCAAAACGAAACGAACTCCTCGCCGATCAGCCGCCGCTTGTTCTCCTCGCTCATGCTCTCCGGCGTGGCGAACGCATCGACTTTGACCAGATCGAAGAAAACGTCCCACGGGTCCGCCTCGAAGTGCGCGGCTATTTCGGCGAGGCTCTTGCCGGCGTGCCCTTTAAAGCGCAGCCCGTCCGCGCGACCGATGATCACCTTGCCCCAGTCGCGCCCGACGTGCTTGAACCAATTCTCCCACTCGCCTTCGTCGGATTCCATCTCGGCGCGGATCGCTTTCCGCAGATCCGCATCGTCGAGGCGCGCCACCAATGCTCCCCAGCCGCCAGTGAAATGGCGGGGGTGGATGAAGGCGGCGATGCCCAGGCCGTTGTTGATATACGGATAGATGTCGGCGGTGACCTGCCGGCCGCCGGCGCGCGCCGCTTTGATCTTGGCGACCGCCTCATCCATCTTCGCCCAGTTTTGCCGGCCTGCCGCCTTGAGGTGGAAGATGTGGACCGGCGCGTTGCCCTTCTGCCCGATCTCGAGCGCCTCATCGATCGCTTCGAGCAACTGGTCGCCCTCGTTGCGCATGAGCGTGTAGTAGCGCCCGCCATACTCGCCCGCGACGGAGACGAGCGCGGCGATCTCGGACGTGTCGGCATAGACGGCGGGCGGATAGATCAGGGCGGTCGAGACACCGATCGCGCCCGCCTCCATCGCCTCGCGCACATAGCCTTGCATCTTCGCCAGCTCGGCGGCATCCGGCTGGCGGTCGGAGTCGCCCATCACGAGGCGTCGCACCTGGGTGTGCCCGACGGTCTGCGCCACGTTCACCGGCAGGCCGCGCAGGTCGAGGATCTGAAAATACTCCGCCATGGTGGACCAGCCTTCGGCGCGCGCGGACTCCGCATCGAGCGGCGCACCGGAGTGTCCTTCGCCCGCGTTGATCGTGGTGATGCCCTGGGTCAGCAGGTTCATCGCGGCGGACGAATCGTCGAGAAACGGCGCGGCGGTTTGCCCCATCATGTCGATGAACCCCGGCGCGACGATCAGCCCGGCGGCATCGATCACCGTCTTGGCTTTCGCGTCGCCCAGCGGTCCGATCCTCGCGATCGCTCCGTCTTTGATGGCAAGGTCTGCCGCATACCAAGGCGCGCCGGTGCCATCGACGATGCGGCCACCTTTGACGATGATGTCGAACGGTGGCGGGGATTCGGCTGCGGGCGCTGAAGCGAGCAGGGCAAATCCAGCGGCGGCAATTCCAGCGGCGGAACAGGCGAGGGGAGCGGAGGGCATGGCGGAAAGGCTAGCGCGCCGCCGCGCCCTGTGTCAACGCGCGGAATCATTCGCGCCCGACCGAACTGGCGTGTCACGAAATCGTCAGCGATCCGGCTTTTACCCGCGCACCGGGGAAGACCAATGGTGCCGTTGCCACCCCTATGGAACTATTCCTCATCGATGCCATCGGTCCGTTTTTCCGCCGCACCCAGCGCAGGCGGATCAACTGGTCGAAGATCCCGTTTGCCGATCTCGACTTGCCGGAAGGCGAGCGCCGCCAAGTCTTCCGCGACATCCGGGCGGACCTCGGCACATTCCTCGACCGCGCGGCGGCAGCGGGCTTCAATGCGGTGACGCTCGACGATGTGGCGCACCTCGCCGACCACCCGATCTACGATCCAGAGGTCCGCGCGAAGGTCTGGCGGTTCCGCGAGGAATTTCCCGCCCTGTTCGCGGAGGTCGCCGCCCGCGGGATGAGGCTGTTCGTCACCATGGATGTGTTCTCGGCGACGCCCAGCCTGCGCGCGCGGCTCGATGATTCGCCGGCGCAGATCAATGCGTTTCTCGCCGAATTGATCGATGGGTTCCTCGATGATTTCCCGCAGGTCGATGGCATCGTCATGCGGATCGGCGAGAGCGATGGCAACGATGTGAAGGGGGCGATGCGCAGCGATTTGTATCTGCGCTCCGCGCGGATGGTGAATCGGTTTCTGCGCGACCTGCTGCCGGTTTTTGAAAGGCGCGGCAAGCGGATGATCCTGCGCACCTGGACGGTCGGCGCCTATGCGGTCGGCGACCTGATCTGGAACCGCCGCACCTTCCGCCGCGCGTTCGAGGGCATCGAAAGCCGCGCGCTGGTCGTCTCGATGAAATATGGCGAGAGCGATTTCTTCCGGTTCCTGCCGCTGAACCGAAACTTCTTCCGCACGCCGCTGCCGAAGATCATCGAGGTCCAGGCCCGGCGCGAATATGAAGGCGCGGGCGAGTTTCCTTCGTTCGTCGGCTGGGACCTCGAGCGCTACCGCGACGAACTGGCCGAGGCGGAGAACATGGTGGGCATTTCGGTGTGGTGCCAGACGGGCGGCTGGCATCCGTTCCGGCGGCTCGCGTTCCTCGATGACTCCGCCGTGTGGATCGATTTGAATGCCCGCGCGGCGATCCACATTTTCAAGGAAGGCGGATCCGCCGAGGGCGCGGTGCGCCGGATCGCCGGACCCGACCGCGCGGCGGCGGCGGCGGAATTCCTGCGGCTCTCCGACGAGGTGATCCGCGCGCTTTATTACATCGAGGATTTCGCCGGGCAGAAGCTCTTCTTCCGCCGCGTGCGCATCCCGCCGCTGATCGCCGTCTTCTGGGACACGATTTTCATCAGCCATTCGGTGCGGAAGATCGTCCGCCACTTCGTCGCCGATCCCGAGTCCTCGGTCCGCGAGGCGCGCGCCGCCTTGTCCAAGCTCGACCGGATGATCGAACTCGCCCCGGCCGCCGGCTTCCCCGCCGCCGATGCCCGATTCATGCGCGATACGTTCGAGATCCTCGCGCTGGCCCGCGAGTATTTTTTGCTGCCGTATTCGGGGGAGATCGCCGCCCGCATCCGCGAGGCAAAACGCCGCTACAAGGACCGCTACCCGCGCTCAGGCGACCGCCAGCGCTACCGCATCCGCACCGATTTCACGCCATTTTGGCTGCGCCGCCGCTACCTCGGCTGGGTTCTCTCGGTTTGCTTCCGCCGCCAGCGCGGCTACCGGCTCATCGACCGCATCCTGACGCTCCACCTGCTTTCGGTCCTCTACCGGCTCTTCCGGCGCGCGCGGCCGAAGGCGGTGCCGAAGTTCGCCCGCAAGCGCGCCATGGGGATCGATGCGGTGTTTCGGTAGCGCCCTGGCGGGGGCGCCGAGCAGGGGCGGCTCAGGCCAATGCGCCGCCCCTCCCTCTATCTTGAGGCACCGGGTCCGGCGCGGAGATTGCCGCCTTCGGATCGATTTTCCCGCCGCTCAACGGGACCCCCGATCCCTAAAAATACTTCTTCTTCAAATAGCTGGTGACTTCCTCCCGCTCGCTGCCCGACAGCGGCCGGTCAAAGAGCAGGATTTCGGCGACGCGTCCTTCGAGGCGGTTGGTGGTGCCGCCGGCATGGGCGCCGATGCGGAAGAGGTCGATCTTGTCGTCGAAGGACGCGCCTCTTTCGGCGTCGCCGGCCACCGTTTTGCCAAATCGATCCGTGACCCACAGGCGGACGCCCTCGCCGTTGGGATCCCAGACTCCGGCGGCGATGGCGAACGAGTTTTCCGGCGCGGGGGCAACGGATTCGATTGGATTGTTGGTGCCGTCGTGGACGCCAAAGGCGAAGCCCTCGCCTGACTCCCAGCGGAGCCGGAAGTCGTTGTCGCGGCCGCCGGCGCGGCAGGTGAAAATATCGTCCTTGCCGCCGCCGTGAGCTTCTGCCACCACGAAGAGCGAAAACCCGCGCGCGCCGCTGAGCAGGTCCTCGACCGGATCGCCGGACTCGGCGGTCTTGTCGCGGATCACCAGAGTCTGGTCACCGTCGAATTCGAGGGCGGCGAACTCGCGCGGCGTGCCGTCATCGGGTCCACCGGCGACGACGAGCCACGGGTAGCGCTCTTCTTTGTCCGGGGTGCCGGAGTCGTGGTATTGCGCCGGGGTCTGGCCGCCCGCTGCCGCGAGATCGCCCCAATGAGCGACTTTCTCGCCACGCTCGGCAGGCGTTTCTCGTGCGTCGGCATAGACTTCGCGCGCCGCGTCGAGGTGGATGATCAGCCCGCTGGTGACAGGCACATCCGCATCGGAAGCTGAGGGCATCTTCGGATCCACATAAGGGCCGGCTCCCGGATCTCCGCCCCCTCCGTTCGAATGCGTCGCGCCATTGCTTGTCCCCGCGTAGTGGAAAAACAAAACGCCGATGGTAACGAGGGCGAGGCCCAGGGCGGCGAACGAGAGCTTCGCCCAGAGCGGCACCCCCACCGGTCGCTTCACCGTCTGGTGATGCGTGGTGGTGTGGAGCGATGCCCGGCTCGCCCCCGGCGCTAGCGGCTGGGAGGCGGTGTCCGTGCCCGGCAAGATCATGCGGCTGGTGTGGGTGCCGGCATCGACTTCGCCGACGACTACGCTTTGCCCGGCGAAGGCGCGGGCGAAATTGCCGAGCGCCTCCCGCGCGTGCTTCGGGCGGTCCTTCATCCGGCGGTTGACCATCCACATCACGCAGTCGCAGACATCGCGCGGCAGATCGGGGCGCAGGTTGCGCAGGTTGGTCACCTTGTGATAGAGATGCGCATTCATCACCTCGACCGGGTCTGCCCCGTCAAACGGATAGCGCTGGGTCAGGGCGAAGTAAAAAACGCAGCCGAGCGAATACATGTCGGTCCGGTTGTCCAGCGGCAGTCGCTCGAACTGCTCCGGCGCCATGAAGTGGATCGAGCCGAGGATCGAGTCACCGTGGTCGATGGTCTGGACGACCGGCTTCTGGGTGAATTTCGCCAGCCCGAAGTCGAGCATCTTGACTTGGAAGACGCCGCTGGGCAGCCAGTGGACCATCACGTTGGTCGGCTTGATATCGCGGTGCAGCAGGTTCTCGGACTGGCTGGCGGCCAGCGCTTCGAGGCATTGTTCGGCCAGGCGCTGAAAGTCCTCTGCCGGCAGCGCGCCGCGGTTGATCAGGTCCTCCAGCGTCTCCCCGTCCACATATTCCATCACGATGAAGGTGCCTTCCTCGTCGGAGGTTACGTCGAAGATCGTGACGATATTGGGGTGGTTGAGCGACGAGAGCGCTGACGCTTCCTTTTGAGGAGGATCTCGGGCTCTGGTCGGAATTCGACTCCTCGATGACATGGAGGCGTTTGATGGCAACCTCCCGTTCGAGGGTCGTGTCCCACGCTCGGTAAACAGAGCCAGCTCCTGCCTTGGCCCGAGGCGGCCGCGGATCTCATAGCGTTCGCTCATGGTGCGATCATCAAGTCGGTAAAAGTTCGAGGGGCACGTTGAAAATTCGCTCAGGGATAAGGCATAGAATTTCCGAAGCAACCCGAGATCGCAAGCGACGGACGCGGAAAAAAGCGTCGCCTCGATGTGCTGGGTCGCGGCGGTTTAGCGCCGGGCAGGGTGCCCGCGCCCGGAAAAGATTCCGGATCCGCGGGTGCGGAACTCGCCCTTTTTCTCGATCTTGAAAAAGCTGCCCGCCTTCAGGTAATGCGCGATCTGGGCGAGCGCGGTCGCGTCTTGGGCAGATAGACGTGAGAGGTACGGACGACGCAGAAGTCGCCCATGCCATCGATCCGCCCGTTCTCCACGCTGACGATCCCGTCGTCCCGCCCCGGCAGGAAGATCGAAAAGAACGGATAGGTGCTGACCGATCCCATGATGACGCCGGGCTTGTAGTCCACCGGCGGCAAATCGCGCGGCAGGCTTTCCTCGCCGGTCCCCATTTTCAGCGCGCCGGGTCCGATCAATTTGCGCGCCGCCGGGATCCTCTTCAGCAGGTCGGCGAGTTCCGATCCCTGGTTCGGCGGCGCAAGCATCACCACCCGCCCCAGATTATCCGTACCGCATCTCCGGGTCGGCGAGCAGCGCGCGGATCAGGATGCAGCCCATAGAGTGACCGACGAAATTGATCTTTTGCCGGGGGCGGTGCAGTTTTCTTTGATCGCCGGCAGGACGTGGTTGCGGATCACTTCGTCGGGCGTCAGGTCGCGTGACGGGTAGCGGATCAAGACCGTTGCGTAGCCTTCGCCGGCGAGAAATTCCGCCGTCTTTGCCGTCTTGTTCCCGATCCACTCCAGCCCATGCAGGACCACCGCATAATCGCCCTTCCCCGGCGTCACCGTTACCTCCGCCTTTTGCGGGAACAAATCAACCGCCTCCGCTGGCGGGGGGCGGCGATGGTCAGTGCGGCAGCGAGAAGGACGCCACTGCTTGGGATGCGGAAAATAGTTGCACGGCAATAAGTTACGCGCCGTCACCGGTTCTGGCAACGCTTTCGTTTCAGTACGGGCGGGTAAGCCCACTTACCGAGAGGCCGAGGGTGGCTCAAAATTGCGCGGATCAAAGTGGAGCTGATCGCCGGACTGAGCCTCTTAAGTGCTCTGGGCGGAGGTGTTCGCCGATGTTGAGACCATGGAGGAAGCGGTCTTTCCAGCGCTGGAACCAACAAAAGGGAGGCGAAGAAGGCAGGCGCCAACGCAGAGGAACCGCTTACTACACTCTCCAATGTTCTGCAATGGGTCAGGAGCGACTAAAACGAAGTTAGAGCGCTTGGATCAATCCAGATCGACCAAGAATTCGTGAAAGACCTTAACGAGCGCTGGATAGTCACCTTCCTCAACATCCCAGTCTTTTTTAAGCTCTGGCTTTTTGTCCGGTGACAAACCGTCGAGCGGGTCGGAAAACACATCCCGAAGAAATTTCATGTTAGGGGTAATTGAAATCTCCAAATAGACTCTTCGAGCAACGCCATCTATTCGTTTGCTTGCATTCAACTCGCGAAATCTTGATTCATACCAGTAGTTGAATACGCTTCGCGCCAACTGGCGAGAGAGGAATACGCGTATCTCTTCCTCTTTCTCAAGCTTAATGAGTTGCAACGCATACTCCATGTGAACAGCCGCCATGTATTCGACCTGAGTATCCCTGTAGTCCTGTGGTGAGGCGCGACCCGCAAACCAAGAGGCAGATTGCAACGATTGCCCTGAGCAAAGATTTCGTTTTCATGGAGATCGCAGAGTAATCTCCACGGATGAAGGGTCAAACCTATTCGCCCTCAACCCGAGCTGGCTACGGCGCGATGCTGCCCGGCACCCGGATCGGCTTGGGCGAAAGCCCGTCGAGCGAGAACTCGACCTTCAATCCGTTCTTCGCCCAGAAGTCGGCGACCTCCTTTTCGAGGGCGCGGATCGGTCTGCCGCGGATGAGATGGGCTTCGGTGGCGGGTTCGGCGGCTCCGCGCCCGGTGGGCAGCTCGGCGAGGAAGCGCCCGAGGCGACCCCGCCGGGGCGTCGCCGTGGATGAAGTAGTAGGTGAGGAGCAGCGCCTCGGCATATTTTCGGTAAACGTCGTTGCGCCCGGTCTTCGTGTCGTCGTCCCACGCCTCGAAGTCGGCGGCGAGGAAGGCGTCGATTTTGGTGAGTTCGAGGGTGTTGCCTTTGTCGATTTCGAGGGTGGGGAGGAATTTGGCGAGGTGGGCTTTGGCGAGCTGGGGCTTGGCGAACTCGAAGTACCGGCACGCCGTGGGCGGCGCTCATGTATTCGGCGATCCCTCCTGGAGCCACGGCGGCATCAGCCCGTTCCAGCCGCGCAGGAGCAGGTGGGTGCCCTCGTGGACGATGAGGTCGTAGTCCTGCCGCCGGGCGGAGGCGTTGCCGCGCGTGTCGCGGAAGAAATGCCCGAGGTGGATGACGACCTCGCGCTTGAAGGGGTTGTAGATCCCGGCGGTGTTCTTCTGCGTCGCCGAATGCCTGGTATTCCTGGTCGGTGTCGAGGAACCGGCAGACCGCGCTACCTTCGACCTTGGCGGCGGTTGGGCGCCTCGAGCGGCAGCGGCAGCGCGGCGAGCGCGCGGGAGAGGGCTTCGAGCGATTTGGCGATCTCGCCCGCCTGGCCGGCGCGGAGTTCCTCGCGGCTGAGGAAGGCGAAGTGCTCGCCTCGAAGCGGTGGAAACCGCTTTCGGCGCCCTGTGGATCGAGCGCGATCGGCTCTACCATGGCGTAGCCGGATGCTTCACGCTTTGCCCGCGTAGGGGCGCGCCTCCGCCCACGCGGCGGCGAAGGCTTGGTCCGCCGCGCTCAGGCTAGCGGTCGGCACGCGGTGGACGCGGTCGCCGATCTTGAGCAACGCATCGCCGGAATCCGAGACGCCGACCAGGATGCCGACGACCGACTTGCCCTGCGCATTGGTCCACGAGCGGGGCGCGTCGGCACCGTCGGGCGGCGGCGGCAGATCGGCGGCGGCCGTGGCGGCGAGGCGGCTGGCGAGCGCCATGGCGATGCCAGCGCGCGGGCGATGGGGAGCATGGCGGAACGTCGCCGGGGCAAGCCGCCGGTCAAAGCCCGATTCCGCTGCGCTCCTTGGCGCTGATCGGCGCTACTCGGCGCTACTCGGCGGCCGCGCCCGCGACCTCCGGCTCGGCGTCGATGTCCTTTTCCTTGGGCGTGAACGTCAGCGTCTTCTCGCCTTCGGAACGCGAGACCATGACGGTGTCGCCGGTCTCGATATCGCCCCGCAGGATCTGCTCGGCGAGCGGGTCTTCGAGGAGCTTCTCGACCGCGCGGCGCATCGGGCGCGCGCCGTATTGCGGGTCGTAGCCGTCTTTGACCAGAAGGTCCACGGCGCTCTGTTCGAGTTCGAGCTTGATCGCTTTTTCGGAGAGGCGCTTGAGCAGCTTGGTGATTTCGAGCTGCACGATCTTCTCCAAGTCCGGCTTCTCCAGCATGTGGAAGACGACTTTTTCGTCGAGGCGGTTGAGGAACTCCGGCTTGAAGAACTTCTTCGCCTGCTCCTCGATCTTGCCCTTCATCCCCTCGTAGTCCGCCTCGCTCTCCGCGCCGGCCATCGCGCCGAAGCCGAGCGAGGTCTGGCGCTTGATCGATTCGGCGCCGACGTTCGAGGTCAGGATGATGATGGTGTTCCGGAAGTCGATCTTGCGCCCGAAGTTGTCGGTGATCTTGCCTTCCTCGAGGATCTGCAAGAGCAGGTGCATCACGTCCGGGTGCGCCTTCTCGATCTCGTCAAAGAGGACGACCGCATACGGGCGGCGGCGCACGGCTTCGGAAAGCTGGCCGCCTTCCTCATAGCCGACGTAGCCGGGGGGCGATCCGATCAGGCGGCTCGCGGTGTGCTTTTCCATATACTCGGACATGTCGAGCTGGATGAGCGAATCCGGGTCGCCGAACATGAATTCGGCGAGGTGCTTGGCGAGATAGGTTTTGCCGACGCCGGTGGGACCGAGGAAGAGGAACGACCCGATCGGGCGCTTGGGATCTTGCAGCCCGGCGCGCGATTTGATGAGCGCCTTGCTGATCGCTCTGACCGCCTCGTCCTGGCCGATGATCTTGCCCTGGAGTTCCTCCGACATCTTGAGAAGGCGCTGCGCTTCCTTCTGCTCCATGCGCTGGAGCGGGACGCCGGTCCACTTGGCGACGACCGCCATGATGTCTTCTTCGCCGACATCCACGGTGCTTTCCTCGCTCTGGGACCGCCATTCGCTGAGCAGCGAGTCGAGCTGTTCCTTGGTCGTCTTTTCCTTGTCGCGCAGGTAGGCGGCGCGCTCGAAGTCCTGGTCCTTGATCGCCGATTCCTTGACGACGCGGATTTCCTCCAGCTCGCCTTCGAGCCCCTTGACCTCGGGCGGGCGGATCATCGCGTTGATGCGGGCGCGGGCACCGGCCTCGTCCATGATGTCGATCGCCTTGTCGGGCAGGTAGCGCCCGGTCAGGTAGCGGGCGGAGAGCTTCACGCAGGCGTCGATCGCCTCGTTGGTGAATTGCGCCTTGTGGTGCATCTCGTATTTGCCGCGCAGCCCCTGCAAGATCTGGATGGCATCCTCCTGGGAGGGTTCCTCGACCTTGACCTGCTGGAAGCGGCGCTCCAAGGCGGCGTCTTTCTCGATGTATTTGCGGTATTCGTTGAGCGTCGTCGCGCCCACGCATTGCAGCTCGCCGCGGCTGAGGGCGGGCTTGATGATGTTGGAGGCGTCCATCGCGCCCTCGGCGGACCCGGCCCCGACGATCGTGTGCAGCTCGTCGATGAAGAGGATAATGTTCTTGTTGCGGCGGATCTCGTCCATGACCGCTTTGATGCGCTCCTCGAACTGGCCGCGATACTTCGTACCGGCGACCATCAGGGCGAGGTCCAGCGTGATGACGCGCTTGTCGCGGAGGATCTCCGGCACGTTGCCGGTGCGGATCTCCTGCGCCAGCCCTTCGACGATCGCCGTCTTGCCGACGCCGGCCTCGCCGATGAGGACCGGGTTGTTCTTGGTGCGGCGGCAGAGGATCTGGATGACGCGCTCGATCTCATCTTTGCGCCCGATCACGGGGTCGAGCGCCTCCTTCTCGGCCAGCTCGGTCAAATCGCGGCCGAAGGCGCGGAGGGCGGGCGTCTTGGAGTCTTTGCGCGGCGCGCCGCCTTCCTCGAAGTCTTCCTCGTCCATCTCGCCGGGGGCGAAGTTCGGGTCGAGTTCTTTGAGGATCTCGTTGCGGGTGCTCTCGATGTCGATCTCCAGGTTCTTCAAGACGCGGGCGGCGATGCCTTCGCCCTCGCGCAGCAGCCCGAGTAGGATGTGTTCGGTGCCCACGTAGCTGTGGTTCAGGTTTTTCGCCTCTTTGCCGGCCAGGGAGAGCACCTTCTTCACGCGCGGCGTGTAGGGGATGTTGCCCACGATCTTGGTCTCGGGTCCGGAGCCGACTTGCTGCTCGACTTCCATGCGCACCGTATCGAGGTCCAGCCCCATCTTCTGCAAGACGTTGACGGCGACTCCTTGGCCCAGCTTGATCAGCCCGAGCAACAGGTGCTCGGTGCCGACGTAGTTGTGGTTGAAGCGGTCGGCCTCTTTGCGCGCGAGGGCCAAGACCTGCTGGGCTCTGGGGGTAAAATTGTTCATCATTGATCTGGTTGGGAAACGCGCCGCTAAAATCTCAGCACGCTGCCATTTAAATTATCATAAGGCGTGCCAGAATCGAATTCAACCGGCTAGAATCCGCCAAAGGCAGAAAAAATCCGGCTTCTCCCGATCAGCGTCCGCCGGGCAAGGCGATACGGCGCAGCGGACGCGAAGGAAGCGAATTCCGCGCGCCGGCTTGTCTTTCGGCTGGACGGGCGGATTCGAATTTGGTAAGGCTTCGCGGATGCCCGCGCGACCGACGCGGGAATTTCCGATTCTCGAACCCAGATTTGGCGATGAAAATTTGCTGTCCTGAACCCGAAGCGAAGTGAGATGAGCCGCGACTCGACAGGTCTCGCGACCACGCTCAAAACGCTGGCGTTACTCGCCCCGGCGCTGCTTTTGATGAATCTGCTTTGGGATGCGGTCTTTCCGGGCAAGATCTACTACTGCTCGGATGTGCCGGTCGACGGATTCGACTTTTTCCAGCCGGGCGCATGGGTGCACGAGCCGATGGCGGTCGTCGATTCGATCGACCCGGAGCGCCCGTGGGTTCACGGCGGCGACGCGATCAGGCGCGGATGGGACATGAAAATGCTCTGGCTGGCGTGGGGTGCGTTTCTGCGCCGCCGCCGTGGTCCTGAGCCTTCGCTGCCGCGTGGGTCTGGGAAAGCATTTACCACTTCCGGGGCCAAAGCGGTGGAGGATCCAATCGATGGTTTTCGGGGTGGTACTCTATCGGTTGCAAGGCGCGCGCCTACGATCACCGGCAGTCGCAAAAGAGTCGCTACGAGCGGTGCCCGTGCTACGGACCGCGAACTCGTTGTACCAGCCGTGCGCCGCGCAGTCGCACAACCCCGCTGAGAGGGAGACCCGGCACAGCAAAACCAAGGCAGAGGATTATTGCGAAGGCGTAGCGCCTACCTCCACCTCGGCTCTTGCCCGGAGCTAGCCGCAGCGAGGGCAGTCGGCTTGCGATTTGCAACGGATCTGGGATTTTCGCGCGCGTCTGCTTGCGGACTGCGCTTTGCCCGGACGGGGCTGCGGATCCGCAACTCGCGCACGATCAGCCTGTCGCGCGATTTTGCTTCGCAGGCACTCTCGGCTTTACCAATTCCTCGTCCCGCTTTGCTGGTGCCCCTGCGATAACCATCTGCCACCACCTCTTATGAAAACACGCCATGCCTTCGCCGCCGCGCTGCTCGGCGCAATGACCGCCTTTTCCGCGAATGCCGATGACACCGCCGCCGCTGCCGGAGACCGACGCCGCGCTCGCGCCGGAGGTGAACGATGGTTACCTGACCTTTATCTCGACAACGATCTCTTCGGCGGGACGGACGAAAACTATACCAACGGCGCGCGGCTGAGCTGGATCTCCAAGGCGCGGCACATCGACCAGTCGTCTCGCGTTTACCGATTCCTCAACCGACTGACCGATGCCTCCCGCTTGCGGAAGCGCGATGTCGATTGGGTGAACAACCTGGGCATCTGCTCACGCAGCTCATGTTCACGCCCGAGGACATCGCCGCCCGCGAGCTTTTGAGGTACTAGCGCCCGTATGCCGCATTACTGGCTGGGCGTCGATTCTCGCTCCACGCGAAGACGGACACCGACCTCCATACGATGGAGCAGGCTCGGCGTCGTCGGACCCGGCCTCGGGTGCCGAAAACACGCAGGACTTCATCCACGACCTCCGCGACATCGACAAGGCGCAGGGCTGGGACCATCAGCCGGGAGAACGAATTCACCGTCAACCTTCACTATCGGCGCGCGATCAAAGCGTTCGAGTGGTCCGCCTTCAACGATCAGCTCGAGATGCAGGGCATCGCCCAGTTCGGTGCCGATCTCGGCAACGCCTGGATCAATGCCCGCGCCGGCGGCACGGTCCGCATCGGCTACAATCTGCCCGCCGACTTCTCCGATCCGAAGCTCAGCGCGACCGCCTACACGCACCAGCTCTTCGCCGAGCGCGAGGAGCGCGCCCGATCGTTCAGCGCCTATCTCATCTTCGCGGCGGAAGGCAGGGCGGTCGGCCGCGACATCTTTCTCGACGGCAACACCTTCGCCGACAGCCACAGCGTCGACAAGCGCCCGTTCGTCGCCGACCTCACCGCCGGGGTCGGTCTCCGCTACAAGCGCCTCCGCCTCACCTACGCCCACACCTATCGCACCGAGGAATTCCGCGGTCAGGATGGCGGTCAGGTCTTCGGCTCGCTCGCGCTCGGGCTGGAATTTTAGGCGGGCGGATCCCACGCGGCGAAAGTGCGGAATCACGTAGCATCGGCATCCTGCCGATCATCTGAGATCAACGGCGAAGCCGCACAAAAAAATCGGACGGATGCAAATCTCCATGGCGCGTCAGACGCGGGATTTTAGACTGATTGCCAAAAACAATGGCGGGAATCGGCAGCCCAAAACGCGCTGTTTTGCTCCGGCTCAGATGAGGCTGAGCGTCGCGCCGCAAGTCCCCTCCTGGGAGGGGATTTAGGGGTGGGTAGATGAGGCGTATATCTCTTGAAACCAGCGGATTACCAAAAACTAGGGCGCCTTTCGGGACCGATCCCGGCAAGGTTGTCCGCTGCCCGCTGACCCACCCCCGACCCCTCCCAGGAGGGGAGACTTGGCGGCGCGACGCCCGGATTGCGCGGGCACCCCATGGCTTGCCCGCTGAGGCTGGTATCAAAGTCGGCGCAAATCACTTTGGCAATCGTCTAGCTAGTCTCCGGATCGCTGGCGAGCCGATGCCGCGGTCCGAAGACGGCAGGAGTGCCGTCTCTACAGGGTTGGCGAATCACGTAGCATCGGCATCCTGCCGATCATCTGCGGTCCACGGCGAAGCCGCACGAGAAATCGGACGGATGCAAATCTCGATGGCGCGTCATACGCGGGTATTAGACTGATTGCCAAAAACAATGGCGGAATCGGCAGCCCAAAACGCGCTGTTTTGCTCTGTCACGAGGCTGAGCGTCGCGCCGCAAGTCCTCCTAGAGGGTGGATTTAGGGTGGCAGATGAGTTGTATATCTCTTGAAACCAGCGGATTAAAAACCTTCGGGCGCCTTTCCGAGACCGATCCCGGCAAGGTCGTCCGCTGTAGCGCTGACCTACCCCTGACCCTCCCAGGAGGGGAGTGGATCTGCGACGCCTGACCGCGCGGCACCCCGTGGCTTGCCAGCTGTGGCTGAGCATCAAAGTCGGCGCAAATCACTTTGGCAATCGTCTAGTCGCCGGATCGCTGGCGAGCCGATGCCGCGGTCCGAAGACGGCAGGAGTGCCGTCTCTACAGGGTTGGGCGCAGGGTGGTGTGCGGCATCGACGGATCGATCAGCGGCTACGCCGTTGGTTTGGGATGATCGGCAGGATGCCGATGCTACCTTGCCGCAGGATGCCGATGCTACCTTGCTACAGGATCATGCCTGCGGCGACGGTCTCGTTCGTCTGCTCGTCGATGAGGATGAAGCTGCCGGTCGCGCGGTTGCGGCGATAGGCGTCGTAGAAGAGCGGCCCGGAGGTGCGGAGGACGATGCGCCCGATGTCGTTGAGGCGGAATTCGAGGTCGTCGTCGATTTTGTGGAGCGTATTGATGTTGACCTTGTAGCGGACCTCCTTGACCAGCGCCTTCACCTCCTTGGTGGTGTGGCGCAGGTAGTATTTGCCGCGCGCGCGCAGCGGGCGTTCGGAAAACCAGCAGATCATCGCTTCGAGATCCTGTCCTTTTTGCGGCGGGTTGTTCGCCTTGCAGATCATGTCGCCGCGGCTGATGTCGATCTCGTCCTCCAGCGTGATTGCTACGGAGAGCGGCGCGTAGGCTTCTTCGATCGCGCCTTCGTAGGTGTGGATCGCCTTGATCCGGCTGGTGAATCCGGACGGCTGGACGACGATCTCGTCGCCGGGCTTGAAGACGCCGCCCGCTACGCGCCCGGCGTAGCCGCGGAAGTCGTGGAATTGGTCCGAGTGCGGGCGGATGACCCACTGGACCGGGAAGCGCGCGTCCACGTGGTTGTGGTCGGACCCGATGTAAACGTGTTCGAGGTGGTAGAGCAGGGTCGGTCCCTGATACCACGGCATGTTCGCCGATCCGTCCACCACGTTGTCGCCTTTCAGCGCGCTGATCGGGATGAAGGTGATGTCCACCAGGTTGTCGAGGCGCGACGAGAACTTCGTGAAGTCGGCGACGATCTTGTTGTAAACGTCCTCGCTCCAGTCGGCGAGATCCATCTTATTGATCGCCACGACGATGTGCCGGATGCGCAGCAGGTCGGCGATGAAGGCGTGCCGGCAGGTCTGCTCGACCACGCCGTGCCGCGCATCGACGAGGATGATCGCGAGGTTGGCGGTCGAGGCGCCGGTCACCATGTTGCGCGTGTATTGGATGTGCCCCGGCGTGTCGGCGATGATGAATTTGCGCTTCGGCGTGGCGAAGTAGCGGTAGGCGACGTCGATGGTGATGCCCTGTTCGCGCTCGGCGCGCAGCCCGTCGGTCAGCAGGGCGAGGTTGACGTTCTCGTCGCCGCGCTGCTTGGACGAGCGCTCGACCGCCTCCATCTGGTCCTCGAATGTGTTTTTGGAATCGTAGAGCAGGCGCCCGATGAGGGTTGATTTGCCGTCGTCCACGCTGCCGGCGGTGGTGAACCGCAGCAGGTCCATATTGAGATAGCCGGCGTCCGGCGAGGTTTCGTTTTGTTCCATGGTCGTCAAAAATTTAGGGTGGGGGATCGGCGGCGTCCTAGAAGTATCCTTCCTTCTTGCGGTCCTCCATGGCGGTCTCCGACCGGCGGTCGTCCGCGCGGGTGCCGCGCTCGGTCGTGCGGGAGGCGGCGACCTCCGCGATGATGTCGTCCACCGTGGCGGCGGCGCTCAGCACCGCGCCGGTGCAGGTCGCGTCGCCGATCGTGCGGAACCGCACCGTCCGTTCCTCCACCGATTCGCCGTCCTGCACGGTGACGAAGTCGGTCTCCGCCAGCCAGGTGCCGCCCCGGCTGAAAACGCGGCGCTGGTGGGCAAAGTAGAGGTTCGGCAGCGGGATCTGCTCCAGCTTGATGTATTGCCACACGTCCATTTCGGTCCAGTTGCTCAGCGGGAAGACCCGGAAGTGCTCGCCGTGGTGCTTGCGGGCGTTGAAGATATTCCACAGTTCCGGGCGCTGGTTCTTCGGGTCCCACTGGCCGAATTCATCGCGGTGCGAGAAGAACCGCTCCTTCGCCCGCGCCTTTTCCTCGTCCCGCCGCCCGCCGCCCAGCGCCGCATCAAATCCGTGCGCCTCCAGCGTGTCGAGCAGCGTCACCGTCTGCAGCGCGTTCCGGCTGGCGTTCGCCCCCTTTTCTTCGATCACCCGCCCCTGGTCGATCGACTCTTGCACCGAGCCAACGACGAGCCGCGCGCCGAGTTGCGCCACATATTCGTCCCGGTATTCAATCGTCTCCAAGAAGTTATGCCCGGTGTCCACGTGGACGAGCGGGAATGGCAGCCGCGCCGGGTGGAACGCCTTCCGCGCCAAGTGCGCCATGACGATGGAATCCTTCCCGCCAGAAAACAGCAGGCAGGGCTTTTCAAACTGCGCAGCCGTCTCCCGGAGGATAAAAATCGCCTCCGATTCGAGCTGCTTGAGGTGGGTGACCTGGTAGGAACGCATGGGGTTGGTTTTTCGAGGAAATCGTGGGGATCGCTCCGGAAGCGAGCGCCCAAATCGCGCCGATTCGGGCGCGGGGGCGGCTATCATGCGGGGCTTTCCGGGAAAGACCAGAAGAAATCGCGAAAAATCCTAATAAAGCAAGGCGTTTTACTCAGGATTTTGGCGGGGGGGTGTTTTGGCGGTTGATTGAGGCGAGCCTGGCTCGATTTTTGGGTTCGGTGCCCCTGCGGAATCCGCTGGCTGGGAAAGCCGCGCTTCAAAGAAATCGGCGTTGCAAAGCGCGCCGAAAAAACAGCTTTTGTCGCGTCTATCACTTGGGGCTCGCTTTGGCGCGCAATCCATGAACTCACTCGCCACCTGCCACCAAGTGCCGAATCAGGTTTGTCCAGAAGGCGGCGTCTCGATTTTTTGGCAATCACTGGGTTCGGGGAGAACTTCTGGACTCGGGCTGAAGGCGCCTGCCGCTCGGTCCGATCGAGACAGCCCGCCCCGATGGGATCTCAACATGGAGGGTAAACGACTCGCTGGGAAAGGAGGCGGCGTTTTTAGCTAGTGGTGCAAAGTAGAGACGGCACTCCTGCCGTCTTCGGGGGAGAGCAACGAAAGCTCAGGATGTGTGGACTTCCAGAGCGAGTCCGAAGGCATCCCACAGGCGACGAGAGCCGCCTCTATATCGCCGATCATGCGGCGTCGCCCACAGGTAATCGCCGTAAAGGATCAAGGTGAAGCGGGATTGGACCATGAGGATTTAGTAGGTAAAGACGCCGCCGCGATCGACCACGGCGATACACCGCGAGCATTCGTATTTCACCTCTGCCATGGGCGGGGCGGGTTGCTTTCTCCAAAACATCGAGGGAAAAAATGGGGGCTACTAGCGGATACGCCGCGATCACGAAACCATCTCGCCGACCGCCGTCATCACTTCGTTGAAGGGCACGCCTTCGAGCATGCCGAAGGCATCATGGCGGTTGAGCCGGGCGCGGGTTGCGGCGGGGCTGGTGATGCCGGTGAGGAAGCGGGCGAGCTGGCGCGGGCGTTTGAGCGGGGCGTGGCGTTCTTTGAGCAGATTTTGGATCGTGGCGAGTTCGGCGGTTTGGATGACGCGCCGGGGCGACGCCGGGATCTGGCGCGCCTTGCCCTCCTGGCAGCCGGTGCACTCGCCGCAAGGATCGGGCATTTCCTCGCCAAAATAATTGAGCAAATACGCGGTCTGGCAGCCGCCGTGCGAGGCGTAGTCGATCACCAGCCCCAGCCGCCCGATGTCGCGCTGCTCGCCGGTGGCGAACGAATCCGAGATCTCGGCGGCGAGCGCCCGAGGGTTTTCGGGCGGGCAGACCAGCCGGTAGGCGTGGCGCAAGCCGGCGGGCTGGACGCGCAGGTCGCCCATTTCCTCCAGGTAGCCGATGGCGCGGACGAGCCGGTCGCGCGGCTCGCCGAGCTGCGCGGCGGTCTCGGTCAGCGGCAGCGTGAGCCAGGCGCGCCCTTTGCTGGCGGAGGCGAGGACGCGGCGGAGGAATTCCTGCCGCGCGGCGTCGTAGCCCGCGAGGATCTGGTGTTCGGGGCGCAGGAGCTGGATCTTGTAGGTGTCGTAAAACGGTCCCTCCGAGCGGAGGATGCCGCGCAATTCCAGGTAGGTCAGCACCGTGGCGACGACCAGCGGGCGGATGTCGTGGGTGGCGGACAGCTCGTAGCGCGAGATGTCAAAGCGCTCGCCGAGATGGAGCAGGCGGTCGAGCATCGCGCGGATCGATTGCTCGGTCGGCGTGTCCCCGTAGGTGAAGTTCTCCAGCGCGGCGCGGTCGTCGGCGCAGGCGAGCATCTCGCAGACTGAATCGCCGCCGTCGCGCCCCGCGCGCCCGATTTCCTGCACATAGTTCTCCAGGCTCTTCGGCAGGTTGTAGTGGAAGATCGCGCGGATGTCCGCCTTGTCGATCCCCATGCCGAATGCGATGGTCGCCACGATGACCGGAGCCTCGCCCGCCATGAAGGCCTCCTGCGCGGCGGCGCGGTCCTCGTCCCGCATCCCGGCGTGGTAGGCGCGCGCCCGGATCCCGCTCCGCTGCAACATCCCCGCCACGCTCTCCGCCGTGTGCTGGAGCGTCACATACACGATCGCCGGTCCCGGCGGCGCGGCGCGCAGGCGCTCGACCAGCAGGGCGTCGCGCTTTGCCGCCGGTGCAGGGATGACCCGCAGCTTCAGGTTCTTCCGGCGAAACCCGGTCTGGACATGGTCGGCGGGATCGATCGCAAATGCCTGGCGGATGTCGGCGGCGACCTTCGGCGTGGCCGTCGCGGTCAAGGCGAGCACGCGCGTCGCGCCGATCTCTTTGGCCAGCTCGGCGAGCTTCAGGTAGTCCGGGCGGAAGTTGTGCCCCCACTCCGAGATGCAGTGTGCCTCGTCGATCGCCATCAGCGGGATCGACTTCAATCCCCGCAGCCGGGACAAAAATCGCTCGTTGGCCAGCCGCTCCGGCGCGACGTAGAGCAGCCGCAGCGAGCCCTCCGACATGCCCCGGTAGATCTCTTGCGCCTCCCCGGCGGACAATGTCGAATCCAGCCGCGCTGCCGCAATGCCCCGCGCCCGCAGCGCATCGACCTGGTCCTTCATCAGCGCGATCAGCGGCGAGACCACCAGCGTCAGCCCGTCGAGCATCAGCGCCGGAAGCTGGTAGCAAAGGCTCTTCCCCCCGCCGGTCGGAAACACCGCCAGCGCCGACCGCCCCGCCAACAGCGCGTCAATCACGTCACGCTGCCCAGCGCGAAATGCCGGCAGCCCAAAGTGTTTTTCGAGGATCGATTCAGGCGTCATGGGATTTTCCATAGAGCGCCGAGAATTAATCAAAAGAACAGTATTGGCAAGGCGGTTTTTTCGGCGCACGGCATCCTAGTAATCGCCGCCGCCGTCGCTCTGCGTGCAGCTTTCTTTCCAGGCGAGCGCCTTGGCGGCCATCGCCTTGACGCGCTCGGGCTGGTCGGCGGCGAGGTCGTGTTTTTCGCTGGGATCATCGATGAGGTCGTAGAGTTCCCAGGCTTGGCTGTCGCCGCCCCGGTAGAGCTTGAACCGGTTGTCGCTGAGGGCGAGCTGCCCCTTGCTCTGGAAGGCGATCGGCTGCGGGCGCTCGGGCATTTCGCCGCGCAGGTGGGGCAGCAGCGAGATGCCGTCGAGCGGTCTGCCCACGGTGAGTTGGGGGATGCCGAGCGCGTCGAGCACGGTGGGCAGGTAATCGGAGGTGACGGCTGGGAAGACGGTCGCCGCGCCGCCTTTGACCGCCGCCGGCCACTCGAGGATGCCTGGGACGCGGATGCCGCCTTCGTAGAGCGAGCGCTTGCGCCCGCGCAGGTGCGCGGCGGAGCCGGGGTCCTTCGCGCCGCCCTCCGGTCCGTTGTCGGAGCAGAACCAGAGCATCGTATTCTCCGCGCAGGCGGCGTCGCGCAGCGCCTGGCGCAGGCGGCCGACCTGTTCGTCTAGCGCGGTGATGCAGCCGCGGTAGTTGCGCGCGTGCACCGGGTCGCCGGCATAAAGCGCGGCATGCTCCGGGCCGGCGACCACCGGCAGGTGCGGCGCGTGAAACCAGATCACGGCAAAAAACGGCTTGTCCGCCTTCGCCGCGTTTTGGATAAACGGGATCGCCCGATCCATGATCGCCCGCGAATCGTCGCCGAGCAGGTTGTCCTCCACGACCTCGCCTTTTTCGTTCCAATAGCGCGTCCCATACGGCGCGGCGTCGGCGCGGTCTTTGATGAAATCCCAGCCGATGCCCGGCGCTTTGCCTTTCGGCTTGAGCATCGGGTCGTAGGTCGGCACTTTCGATTCCGTGCTGAAGCAAACATCGAACCCATTGGCCTGCGGCGGCGAGTAGTGCGCGGCTCCCTTCGGGCCGCCGCGGTTGGCGTCTTCGATCTCTTTGCTGAAGGTGCCGAGGTGCCACTTGCCGAAGTGCCCGGTCGCGTAGCCCTGGTCGCGCAAAATTTCCGCCAGCGTGATCTCCTCCGGCTTCAGATGGCCGACGTTGGCGAAGTAGATGCCGTAGCGATACGGATGCCGCCCGGTCAGGCAGGCTCCGCGCGTCGGGCTGCACACCGGAGCCGCCGCGTAGAACCGGTCGAACTTCAATCCCGCCGCCGCCATCGCGTCGAGATGCGGCGTCTGGATCGGCGAGTCCGCCCGGAAGCATCGCGGGTCGCCCCAGCCCATGTCATCCGCCATCATCAGGATCACGTTCGGCTTCGGATCGGCGGCAGCCGCCGCCGCAGTCGCGATGGCGGCATGGCAGGCGATGGCGGTGAGGCAGAGGAAAAGTCGGCGTAGGCGCATGGCGGGATTGACCCGCAGCAATGCGCCGGATTCAAGGGCGGAAATCGGCGGCGTTCTGCGGCCGCCTTTCCGAGCCAGCGCGGGTTTTGAGAGCCGCCTTGATTTGAAATTAGAAAGCCTGATGGCTATGATGACGCATGAAAAAGAGTCCCGAACTTACGTCCGCAATATTGTTTTGCGTGTTGATCGCTCTTCAGTGCTTGCGGGGGCATGTCGATGACGGTTTCCGGTTCCTTTTCGAAATAGATAAAAGCGATCTCGTTGATCAAGAACTCACCGTTTCTCGGAGCGATCTCTACTTTATGAGCTCCGGAGTCTGGTCGATCTTATCGATCGTTACCTTTGGTTTTTTTGCTGCTCGCTTGCTTTTAACCCATTTCAGAAAATGCCGGGCACCTGATGCGGTCAGCGGCTGAAAAGGAATAGGGTGGAAATGATTTGGCAACTTCGCTCGCGGGTTAGCCCCTGTCGGTCGAGTCCTCCGCCACGATCCATTCGTTCATCTCAACGCCGACGACGACAACGCGCATCCCTCTTTCTACCGTTCCGCTGCGGCTGCGCGCGGAAATCGGATCGTTGCCGTCGATGCGGATTTTTCCGGTCGGGCGCAACGGCGTGAGCGCCACGCCGCGGCAGCCGCGAAAGTCGGGCGGCGGCGGCTGGTTCGCCCGGCGCGCCGCTTCGGTGCGCATTTCCGCATCGACTTCGTACCCGATGCGCCGATCGATTTCATCAGCGATGAGCACGGCCGGCCAGAGCAGCACGCCGAGTGGAATCCTGAGCGGGCTGGAAAAAAGGTAGCTGGAGAAGCTACCGGCGTGGCGGTCGCGCCGATGCCGGATGTGGTAGGCGATGAGCGCGACGACGCCGATCCCGCCGTAGAGCAATGCCAATTGTTGCCAAGCCGCCATCGTGTCGGTGGGCTAGTTCTCCGGCGGCGGGGGAGCCGGAGCCGGGGCAGGCGCGGGTTCGACGATCTGGATGCGGGCGGGAACGTCGCGGATCTTGAATCCGGCTTGGGTCAAGGCGTCCCACACTTTGACCAGCGTGCCGAGGTCGGTCGCCTCATCGGCTTTCAGGTCCAGTTTCCGGTCCGGGTTGTCGGCGCGAAATCGCTGGAGCGTCGCGGGCAGCGCCTCGGCGGCGACGGGATCGCCATCGAAGAAGATTTCGCCTTCCGCCGTGACCGAGACGGTGGCGCGGTCTTCCGGTGTCGCGCGCTCGCCGATCGCCCCGGCATTGGGCAATGAGATGTTCAGGATGTCCCGGCGCTCCTTGAACGTCGAGGTCACGATGAAAAAGATCAGCAAGATCGCGAGGATGTCGATCAGGCTGACGATGGGAACCGCCGGCGGGCGGCGCGCTTTCTTCTCGTAAAAATGCATCGGGTTCGGAGGCATCATGGCACAGCCCGCGCCGTGCGCCAGAGCGGTCTGTCCGATTTCGCATCCAAATTCTTGAAATTATAGGCGCATGGCATATTTTTCCCGAGCGCTCTGGTGGGGGCAAAAACATCAATCCACCGCGCCTCTTTGATCGAGAGGCGCGGCGCTTCGTTGCCCCTGTGTCCCACAAATCCCCCCTTCCACTGGCTCTGTGCCTAACGCTTGCGATTGGCACCGCCGTCTATTTTTCGTTGTTCGGTGACCCCTCGCCGGAGCGGGTTGATCCGATGCCTGACCCGATACTTAGCTCGGTGAGTGAAAGTGAAGGTGCTGGGTTGGAGCCCCGCGTTGATGTCCCTCGCGGTGAAGATCTCAAGCCCGGTCTCTTCGGTGCAATGACCGATGAGAGCCAACTGCCGTGGATAGCGTTCTGGTGCAGGGGGCGGCATCCGATCCTCGCCTCGCGAAGTTCCACCCGGCGCGGCGCGCGCCCTGACCATCACCCCGCTGGAACTGCGCCGAGTGCCCCGCTCACACCGAGACATGGTGAAAGGCCTCGTCGCCCAAGCGGTCGAAAATCTAACCCGCGAGCACGAGCGTGGCGGACCGCTGCCGCGCGGCGGCGGTCCCGATGGCGAGCGCGACGAAGACCTGCCCGGCTCCGCCTACTCGCCGGCCATCTGCTTTGCCCCCGGCACCTCCGCCTCGCTGATGGAAATGGTCAGCCGGACGTCGACGGCGAACTATCCCCCGGAGTTCCGGCGCGAGTCGCTGGGCGGTTACTACGAGCCGCTGGCGTTTCGTTCGGAGGTCCGGTGGTCGAGGACGGCGACGGATGGGTTTATCTCATCGCCGACGCAGGGAAAGCCAACTACCCTGACTTGGAGTATCGTGCCTGACGGAACGCCGATAAGCCCCGCCTTGGGAACCGAGTCATCGGATCCGTCGAATCTGAGAGCGTTTTTGACCGGGATCTATGGATCGTTCGCCGTCTGGCAGGCGATTTTTGCCGAGGAATTTGAGAGATGGTCGGCGGTGACCGGCATCACCTATGTTTACGAGCCAAATGACGATGCGCGGACGATTAACGGCTCAGCTTTTTCCAACGCTGGGACCTTGGGAGTCCGCGGTGACGTTCGAATCGGAGGTCATTCCATCGATGGATCTGCCGGTCCTGGGCAGTCCACGGTTCTCGCCTACAATTACTTTCCTGATAGCGGCGATATGGTGATCGACACGGGCGATTCATTCTTCAACAACACGTCCTCGGACTCCATCCGGCTCAGGAACACCATTTCGCACGAGCATGGGCACGGTCTCGGACTCGATCATGTCTGCCCGCCGAACCAGACGAAATTGATGGAGCCGACTCTCTCGATCAGTTATCAAGGTCCGCAGCACGATGACATATTGACCGCCCAGCGGCAATACGGTGATCCTTACGAGCAGAACGATTCTGCGGGAACAGCGACCGATCTCGGGGTGCTTCCGGCGGGGACGACGACTGTCGATGGCGTCGGCGTTGACGACAACAACGATCCTGATTACTACGAATTCACCGCCCCAGGTGCGGACTACAACGTGGCGATCACTCTTCGCCCGATCGGATTCACCTATCTGGAGGCGGCGCAGAATGCCAATGGCTCATGCCCGCCGGGGTCCAACTTTAATTCGCTAATCATCGCGAACCTGAGCGTGCAGTTGCTCGGGACGAATGGCAGCACGGTGCTCGCCAACGCCAGCGGAAATGGCGCGGGGGTGAACGAGGTGATCGCCGAGATGCCGCTGCCCAGCGGGGCGGGTCCCTATTTCGTGCGGGTGCAGGGCGACGGGACGGATTCGAATCAGCTTTACGCGCTGGACATCACGCTGATCGACTCGACGCCGGTGCCGGCGATCAGCATCGCCGATGCCTCGGCGGGCGAAGGCGCGGGCACGATCACTTTCAATGTGACGTTGGATACCACCAGCAGCGACACGGTTACGGTGCAGTATTCGACGGGCAACGGCACGGCGACCGCCGGATCCGACTATGCGGCGGCGAGCGGCACAGTGACATTCGTGCCGGGCGACACTGCGGAGCAGATCGCCATCACGATAAATGAAGACGCGCTCGACGAGGAGGATGAGACGTTCACCGTGGCGCTGGCCAGCCCTAACAATGCCACCATCGCCGACGGCGCGGCGACCGGCACGATCACCGACAACGATCCCGCGCCCACCATCAGCGTAGCCAGCGTGACGGTCGGGAGGGATCCGGCTCCGGCGCGGTGACCGCCACGCTTTCGGCGAGCTAGCGGCAAACAGGTCTCGGCGACCTATGTGATCTCGGGTGGGAGCGCGGTGCTCGGCACCGATTTTGCCCCGACTTCCGGGGCGATGGGCGTGATCCAGATCCCGCCCGGATCGCTGACCGCGACGATCGGGTTCAACCTCATCCCCGACACGCTGGACGAAGTCGACGAGCAATTCTCGGTCTCGCTCAGTGCGGCGACGAATGCGACGGTCGCCGGATTTGCCGCCACCGTCACGATCGCCGATGATGACGCGCCGCCCTCGCTTTCGGTGGCGGACGCGACGGGCGCGGAAGGCGCGGGCACGGTGGCGGTGCCGGTCTCGCTCAGCGCAGCGAGCGGCAAGACGGTGGCGGTCAACTTCGCGACGGCGGATAACACGGCGGTCAACGGCCAAGACTACTCGGGCGTCTCCGGGACGATCACGTTTCCGCCCGGCGCGACATCCGGATCGATCGACATCGGACTGCTCGACGACCTGACCGACGAACCCGACCGCCAGTTTGCCTTCGCGTTGAGCGCGCCGTCCAATGCCAGCATCGCCGACGGCAGCGCCAACGTGACCGTCGCGGATGACGATGCGCCGCCAGTGCTGACCGCCTCGGAGCCGGCCGTCGCGGAGAATGCCGGGACCGCTGTGGTGACGCTGACCCTCTCGGCGGCGAGCGCCTTTCCCATCGCGGTCGATTTCGCCACGGCGGACGCTGGAGCGGTGGCGGGCGACGACTATGTGACAGCGTCTGGCACGGCGTCGATCCCAGCGGGCGCGACCTCGACCACGGTGCCGGTGACGATCCTCGACGATGCGCTCGACGAGGCGGAGGAGGCGTTCGCCCTCAACCTAACAAACCCACAAAACGTCTCGCTGGCCGCGCCGCAGGCGCTGGTCACGATCGCGGATGACGATCCGGAGCCGGCGCTCAGCGTCGCCGATGCTAGCGCCGCCGAGTCAGCGGGCGTGGTCGGGACGGTCGTGAGCCTGAGCGCGCCAAGCGGCCGCGAAATTTCGGTGGACTACGCCACGGCGGACGGCACCGCCTCGGAAGGTGCCGACTACGCGGCGGCGAGCGGGACGGTGACGATCCCGGCTGGCGATACGTCCGCGCCGGTGGCGGTCTCGCTGGTCGATGACGCCTCCGACGAGTTCGACGAGGATTTTCAAATCGTGCTCAGCTCCCCGTCGAACGCTTCGCTCGCCGATGCGGAGGCGACGCTGGTGATCGCGGACGATGACGCGCCGCCCAGCCTCGATCTTCTCGCCGCGAGCGCCGCCGAAGGCGAGGGAGCCGTGAACGTGACCGTGCTGGTGTCCGAGCCGAGCGGCAAGCCGATCACAGTCAACTATGCGACCGCCGACGGCACCGCGCTGGCGGGAGCCGACTACGCGGTGGCGTCCGATTCGCTGGCGATCCCGGCGGGCGCGGCGTCTGCGACGTTCGCGGTCACCCTGCTCGACGATGCGCTGGATGAGAGCGACGAATCGTTCGCCGCGCAGCTCAGCGATCCGGTCAATGCCTCGCTCGGCAGCGCGTCGGCGAACTTCACGATCGTGGATGACGACGAGCCGCCGGCCATCACCGTGGCGGCGGCGAGCGCCGCCGAAAACGCCGGCAGCCTGAGCTTCGCCGTGACGCTCTCCGCGCCCAGCGCGCTTGAGGTCCGCTTCGACTATGCGACCGCCGATGGCGATGCCGCCGCCGGGCTGGACTACGCGGCGGCATCCGGCACCGCGATCATCCCTCCCGGTCAGACCGCCGCCTCGGTTGTCGTGCCGCTGCTCGACGATGCGCTGGACGAGGGCGACGAATCGCTCAGCCTCGCGCTTTCCGATCCGGTCAACGCGGCGCTTTCCGCCGCGTCGGCGACCGGCACGATCACCGACGACGATCCGCTCCCCGTGGTCAGCATCGCCGGGGCGAGCGCCGCCGAAGATGGCGGCACGCTTGGGTTCGTCGCCAGCCTCGATCCGCCGAGCGGCCGCGAAGTCACCGTCGCGTTCTCCGCCACAGACGGATCGGCGACCGCCGCGGACTACGCGCTGCCCGCCGGGACGGCGACGTTTGCGCCCGGCGAAACGTCCGCCGCCATCGTGGCGACGCTGGTCGCTGATGCGCTCGACGAGCCGGACGAGACGTTCGCGGTCACACTTGGCGGACCGGTCAATGCGGTGCTCGGAACAGCGAGCGCTATCGGCACCATCCTCGATGACGACGCGGCACCCACCTTGACCGCCGCCGCCGCGAGCGCGGGCGAAAGCGACGGAACCCTAACATTTATCCTGTCGCTCGACGCGCCCAGCGGCCAGCCGGTGGCGGTCGATTTCGCGACCGCAGACGGGACGGCGCTGACGGGGGGCGACTATGTCGCGGCGGCGGCGCAAGCCGTGATCGCGGCCGGCGAGACGGAGGCGGCGGTGGCAATCACCATTCTGCCGGATGCGCTCGACGAGCCGGACGAAAGCTTCTCGCTCGCGCTGTCGAACATCGCCAACGCGACCCTCGGCACTGCCTCCGCTGAAGGGCTGATCCTCGACGACGACGATCCGCCTTCCATCAGCGTCGCCGACGTCTCGGCATCGGAAGAAGATGGCACCGTCATTTTTGCGGTGTCGCTCAGCGCGCCGAGCGGCAGGGCGGTGAGCTTCGATTTCGCGACGGCGGACGGCACGGCATCGGCGGGTGCGGACTATGTATTGGCGGGCGGCAGCCGGGTCATTCCGGCAGGGGAGACCGCCGCGGAGATTGTGGTGGCTTTGTTAGGGGATGCGCTAGATGAAGACGCTGAATCGTTCACCCTCGGGCTGTCAAATCTCGCCAACGCGGCGGGCGGCGACGTTGAGGCGACCGCCATGCTGACCGACGATGACGCGCCGCCGGTGCTCTCGCTGGCGGGCGGGCAGGCTCCGGAATCCGCCGGTCCGATCCGGTTCGTCGCCACGCTCGACGCGCCGAGCGGCAAGACCGTGACGGCGAATTTTGCCTCCGCCGATGGCACGGCAGAGGCGGGGATCGACTACGCGGGCGCGTCGGGATCGATCCAGATTTTGCCCGGCGAGACCGAAGCGTTCATCGATGTCGCCCTGCTTGATGACGCGCTCTTTGAAGACAACGAGACCTTCACGGTCACCCTGAGCGCCCCCGCCAATGCCTCGCTCGGCATCGCCTCGGCGGCCGGCACAATCTTGGATGACGAGGCGGAGCCGGTGATCTCCGCCGCCAATGTCAGCGCGCCCGAGGGCGGCAGCGCGCTCGTTTTCACGATCCAGCTTTCCCACACCAGCGGGGTGGACGTGACCTTTGACTACGCGGCGGTTTCCGGATCGGCGGTTGCGGGGGAAGACTTTGCCGCGGCGGCGGGAAGCGGTTTGATTCCGGCAGGCCAGACGCAAACCCAGATCGAGGTCGTTCTGTTAGACGATGCGCTCGACGAAAACCCCGAGACCTTCGCGCTCGCCCTCACCAATGTCGCCAACGCGCTGCCCGTCTCGTTCAACGCGACAGGCACCATCACCGACGATGACGAACCGCCGGTCCTGACTATCGCCGACGCCCAGGCTCTGGAGAGCGGCGCGCTGGTTTTCAATGTCGCGCTCGATGCGCCCAGCGGTCGCGTGGTGGAAGTCGATTTCGCGACCAGCGACGGGACCGCGCTCGGCGGCGTCGATTTCTCCACCGCCAGCGGGCGGCTGTCGATCTTGGCGGGCGAGACGGCGGCGACGATCACCGTGACGCCGATCGACGATGCGCTCGATGAGTTCGACGAATCGCTCGGCATCGCGCTTTCGAATGCAAGCGGCGCTACGCTTTCCGACGCCGAGGCGGTGGGCGTCATCGAAGACGATGACGCGCCAGTCAGCGTGAGCCTCGCCCCGGTCGCGGTGGCGGAAGGCGCGGGTGCGGCGGAAGTCGCGGTCACCTTGAGCGGCGCGAGCGGCAAGCCGGTGGCGGTTGAATTTTCGACCGCCGATGGCACTGCGGTGGCGGGTTCCGATTACGCGGCGGCCATCTCGGTGCCGGTCGCGATCCCCGCTGGTGAGACATCCGCCGCCGTGTCGATCCCGGTTTTGGAGGACGCGCTGGATGAAGCCGACGAAAGCTTCGGCATCGCGCTGGCATCGCCCGCCAACGCAACGCTCGGGACGGCTTCGGCAGCGGTGACGATTCTCGACAACGACGGCCCGCCCAGCATTTCGATCAGCGGTGGGACGTCGGCGGAAGGCTCCGGGTCATTGGCGTTCACGCTCGCGCTTTCGGAGCCGAGCGGGCAGGCGGTCACCGTGAGCTATGCGAGCGGCGGCGGCACGGCGGCGGCAGGCGATGACTACGCGGCGGTGAGTGGCAGCGCGACGATCCCCGCCGGCGAGACCGAAGCGCAGGTCTCGGTGCCGCTGGTGGACGACTTGCTCGACGAAGACACCGAGACGGTTGTCGTCACCCTAACAAACCCACAGAACGCTGCGCTCGGCGCCGCTTCGGCGACGGGCACGATCGATGATGATGACGCGCCGCCGGCGATCTCGGTCGCCGATGCCAGCGCGGCGGAAGGCGCGGGGTCGCTTTCGTTTGCGGTCTCGCTCAGCGCGCCGAGTGGGCGCGAGGTCCGCGCCTCCTACTCGCTCGTCGCAGGGACTGCCGAAGCGCCGGCGGACTTTGCTCCGGTGGGCGGCACCGTGGTTATCCCGGCAGGCGGGACGGGAGCCGCGATCTCGGTGCCGGTCGTATCCGATGCGCTCGATGAGGACGACGAATCGCTTTCGGTCGAACTGGCAGATTTGGCCAACGCCACGGCGGGAACCGTGGCGGCGGAAGGCACGATCGTGGACGACGACGATCCGCCGACGCTTTCGCTCGCGGATGTCGAAATTGCCGAAGGCGCGGGATCCGCCGCCGTGATCGCGACGCTGTCCGCTGCAAGCGGCCGCGAGGTGCGCGCCGATTTTGCGGCGGTCGCGGGATCGGCAGCAGAGGGCGATGACTTCGGCTCGGCGGCGGGCGCGCTCATCTTTGCGCCGGGCGAGACCGCCAAGCAGATCAGCCTCACGATCTTCGACGATGCGCTCGATGAAGCCGCCGAGTCGTTCTCGGTGGTCGCCTCCAATTTCGCCAACGCGGCGGCGGGCGGCGACGCGACGGTCACGATCACCGACAACGACGATCCGCCGGCGGTCAGCCTCGCCGGACCAGGATCGGTGGCTGAAGGCGACCTCGCCACCTTCTTCGTCTCGCTTTCTGCGCCGAGCGGGCTTCCGGTTTCCGTCGATTATGTTGCGGAGTCCGGCGCGGCGGTCGCGGGCGATGACTTTTCTGCGGCTTCCGGGACGCTGGCGTTTGCTCCGGGTGAGACTTCCAAGGCGTTTTCCGTCGCCACGCTGGACGACGCGCTCGACGAAGACGACGAAGGATTTTCCGCCTCGCTTTCCGCACCGGTCAACGCCGCGCTTGGGGTGGGTTCGGCGGGCGCGACGATCGCGGACAACGACGCGCCGCCGGTGGTTTCGGTCGCCGATGCCGCCGCGTCCGAGAATGCGGGCAGCGTCGTCTTCGCGGTCAGCCTCTCCGCCCCGAGCGGTCGCCCGGTTCGCATCGACTACGCGACGGCAGCGGGATCGGCGGTCGAGGGCACCGATTTCTCCGGAGCCTCGGGCACGCTCGTTTTTTCCGCGGGCGAAACCGAGAAGGCCGTCGCCGTGAGCATCACCGACGATGCGCTCGATGAATTCGACGAATCGTTCGCGCTGAGTCTAACAAACCCACAAAACGCGGCGGTCGGCGAAGCGGTCGCGGCGGGGACGATCCTCGATGACGATGCGCTGCCCGCCCTCGCCGCCAGCGGTGCTGCGACCAGCGAGGGTGCGGGGCAGGCGGTCGTGATGGTAGCGCTTTCTGCGATCAGCGGGCGGGATGTTTCAGTCAACTACGCTACCGAAAATGGCTCGGCGGTTGCGCCCGAAGACTTCGGCGCGGTTTCCGGAACGCTGACGATTCCGGCGGGTGAAGCGAGCGGGCAGGTGATCGTTCCGCTCATCGATGATGCGCTCGACGAGAGCGACGAGGCATTCGTGGTCCGCTTCGCCGACCCGCAATTCGCGACCTTGGACGGCGCGGAGGCAGCGGTCACGATCATCGACAATGATGCCCCGCCGCAGGTTCTCGTCACCGGCGGCACGGTGGGCGAAGGCGAAGCGCAGGCCGTCTTTTCGATCTCGCTTTCTGCCGCCAGCGGGCTGCCTGTCTCGGTGGGCTACGCCACGGTGGTGGGATCGGCGGGCGCGGCGGACTTCACCGGCGTGGCCGGCACCGCCACGATTCCGGCGGGCGAAACCAGCGCCGAGGTCGCTGTGGCGGTGCTCGAAGATGCGCTCGACGAACCTGACGAAACGTTCTCGCTGGCGCTCGCCGATCCGGTGAATGCGACGTTGGGCGCGCCATCGGCGGCGTTTTTGATCGCGGACAACGACGATCCTCCCGCGCTTTCGGTCGCCGCCACGCAGGCGTCCGAGGGCAGCGGATCGCTGGTGTTTCAGGTCTCGCTTTCTGCGCCGAGCGGCTACGCGGTCGCCGCCGATTTCGCGCTGGCGTCAGGATCGGCGCTGGTGGGCGAAGACTTTGCCCCGGCGGGCGGATCGGTTTCGATTCCCGCCGGCCAGACCGAGGCGACGGTCTCGATCCCGCTGGTGGATGACGCTTTGGACGAACCGGACGAATCGTTTTCGCTGACGTTGGTCAATCCATCCCATGCGACGCTGGGCAGCGCTTCGGCGACCGGCACGATCCTCGACGACGACGATCAACCAGCGCTTTCAGTCGCCGCGGTCGCCGCGCCCGAAGCCAGCGGGACCATCGAGTTTTTCATCGCGCTGTCGGCTCCCAGCGGACGCGAGGTCCGGGTCAACTACGCGACCGCCGGAGGCTCCGCCGGATCGCCGACCGACTTTGCCGCCGCTTCCGGCACGGCGGTGATCGCCCCCGGGTTGACTTCATTCCGCGTGCCGGTGGCGGTCGCGGGCGATGTGTTGTTTGAAGCCGACGAGAGCTTCACGCTTTCGCTTTCCGATCCCCTCAATGCCACCATCGCCCAAGGGACCGCGACCGGGACGATCCAGAATGACGATGCCGCCCCGGAGATTTCGGTCGCCGATATTTCGGTGGGCGAGAGCGGCGGTGCTGCGGTCGTCACCATCTCGTTGTCGGCGGTGAGCGGTCTGGCCGCTGCGGTCGATCTTTCGACCATCGCGGCATCGGCGGTCGAGGGCGCGGACTTCGTTGCTGTCTCGCAGGGCGTGGCGATCCCGGCGGGCGAGACCGCCGTTTCGGTCCCCGTCGCGATCGTGGGCGACGCGTTGGATGAGATCGACGAAACGTTCCTCGTGCTGCTCGCCAATCCGGTCGGCGCGGTGTTCGGCGAGGCGCAGGCGACCGTCACCATCCTGGACGATGATGCGATGCCAGAGCTGAGCATCGCGGGCGGCTCGGTGCCGGAGGGCGGCGGCGCGTTTGTCTTTGCCCTCACGCTCTCCGCGCCGAGCGGGCGCGAGGTGTTCGCCGACGCGGCAACGGTCGAGGGGACGGCGGTCTCTGGTGCCGACTTTGTCGGCATCGCTGGTGAAGTGTCGTTAGCTGAGGGCGAGACATCTGAAACTCTAAGCGTCTTGATCGCCCAGGACTCCGAAGCTGAAGCCGACGAATCCTTTGCGTTGCAGTTGACCAATCCGGTCGGCGTTGCGCTGGCGGGATCGGGCAGCGCCACCGCCACGATCCTCGACGACGATTTCGCCGCAGCCTTCGGCATCAAATCGGTCGTCAAATCCGCCCCCGGAAAATCCCAGGTCGGCTGGCAGGGCGTCGCCGGGCGGCTCTACACGCTGGAGCGCAGCCTCGATCTCGACGGGTGGGAGGACGTGCCCGGCGCGACCGGCGTCGTCGGCACCGGCGGGCAGCAGACGTTTGAGGATCCCGATGCGCCGGCGGGCAGTGCCTTCTACCGCATCCGCGACGGCGGCTGATCAGGCGTAGAACGCGCCGCCGTCTTGCGCCATCTTGGCGAGCCGGGCGCAGGGGTCGAATCGCTTGCCGCCTTTCGCCGCGAAGCGCTGGAGTTGTTCGGCGATGACATCGACGCCCGTGGCATCCGCGTGGCGGAGCACGCCGCCGCGGAACGGGGCGAAGCCCGCGCCCATGATCATCGCGAAGTCGATATCTTCCGGCGCGGCAGCGACGTTTTCCTCCAGGCAGCGGGCGGCTTCGTTGACCATCAGGGCGACCATCCGGTCCGCCATCTCGGCGCGGTCGGGCATGGCATCCGCCGCCGCGCCGCGCAGCGACTCCGCCGCCGCATTCGGCGCTTCGCCTTTCCCCGCATAGGTGTAGAAGCCGGAGCCGGATTTCTTTCCGAGCATCTTCGCCTCGACCATCTTGGTCAGGATCGGCGGGGCGGCGAGGCGTTCGCCAAACGCGCCGCGCAGCGTCTCGACGACATGGAGCGCGACATCGGCTCCGACCTCATCGATGAGCCGCAGCGGTCCCATCGGCATCCCGAAATCGAGCATCGCCGCATCGACCTCCGCCGCCGGCGCGCCGCTTTCAAAGAGCCTGCCCGCCTCCACCATGTAGGGCATGAGGATGCGGTTCACGATGAAGCCGGGCTGGTCTCGCGCGACGACCGGGAGCTTGGCGACGCCTTGGATGAAGGCGAGGGCGCGTGCCGCGTTGGCGTCGGACGTCTGGTCGGCGACGACGATCTCGACCAGCTTCATGAGGTGGACCGGATTGAAAAAATGGATGCCGAGCACCCGCTCCGGACAGCCCGCCGCCTCGCCGATCGCCCCGATTGGGAGGGCGGATGTGTTCGTGGCGAGGATCGTGTCCGGTCCGGTGCGCTCCGCTAGGTCGGCGAAGATCTTCTTCTTGATGTCGAGCTTTTCGACCGCCGCCTCGATGACGAGATCGATGCGGTTGAGGGGCGGGCGGCCGGCGACGGGCGTGATGCGGTCGCGCACCGCCTGCGCCTCGGTTTTGGAAAAAATCCGGCGCTTCACCGCGCCGCCGATCAGCTTGTCCGCCGTCGCCATCCCGCGGGCGAGCGCCGCGTTGTCGAGGTCGGTGAGCAGGACATGCGCGCCGCGCGAGGCGAGCCACTGGGCGATGCCCGCGCCCATCACGCCGGCTCCGATCACTGCGACGTTGCGGATCGGGGCGGGCGGCGACTCCGGTTTTGCTCCCGGCGGATAGGTCAGTTTTTTGGCGCGTTCTTGCAGGAAGAACACGCGGATCAAATTCGTCGCGGCGGGACCGCGACCGAGTTCGCTCACGGCGGTGCGCTCCGCCCGCAGCGATTCCTCGACCGTCCGCGAAGGCGCGCGCGTCACGGCATCGAGCGCGGCGGGCAGCGCGGGGTAATGGCCGCGCGTTTTCTTCTCCAGCGCGGCTCCCGCTTTCTTCCGGACGATGGCGGCGGTCAGCGGGTTGTTGAGGAGGAATAGATTCTTCGGCTTTCGCTTGCCGCGCGCCAGCAGCTTCACCGCCATGGCGATCAGATGCTCGCGGGCGACGACCTCGTCCACCACGCCGAGCGCCTTGGCGTGCGCGCCGCCCAGTTGCTTGCCGCCGAGGATCAAATCCGCCGCCTTTGGGATGCCGACCAGCCTTGGCAGGCGCGTCGATCCGCCCCACGCCGGCAGGATGCCGAGCTGGGTTTCCGGCAAGCCGATTTTCGTCGCCCGGTCGTCGGACGCGACGCGCCAGTCGCAGGCGAGCGCCACCTCCAGCCCGCCGCCGAGCGCCGCGCCATGGATCGCCGCCGCCGTCGGGACCTTCAGCGCCGCAAGGTCGTTCATCGCGTCTTGCCCGAGCTGGATCAGCCGGTCCATCTCGCCCGGATCGGGGTTGGACAGCACGCTCTTGATGTCGGCTCCCGCCATGAAGATCCGGCTCTTTGCCGAGGCGAGCGCCACGCCTTTCACCGAAGGATCGGAGGCGAGCGCGGCGACCTCCGCGCGCAGCTCCTGGAGCGTCGGCTCGTCAAAGATATTCGCGCCAGAGTTTGCCCGGTCGAAGGTCAGGACGGCGATGCCGCCCTCTCGCATCTCGCGGCGGATGTTGGTGGCTTGGCTCATAGGGGGCTGTTGGTTGGTTGGGCGGACGAATCCTCTAAATACGATACGAATCCTGCATGCGTCTTGCATTCGATTTATCAGGAGACTGGGAGTCATTGATTGCCCCCTCTTCCAAGGTATTGTTACCTATGCGAAAAATTTCCCCTCATCGGCTCGGAGAAGTCTTCGATGCCGCCGCGCGACCCAGTTTTCTAGAGGACGGAGTGTCCGATGGCGCGCTGGGTGAATCAGCCGAGCTTCAGCGTGCCGCCTCTTCAGAAAAGCGGAAAGAATTTGAAGGTCTGTTTGGGACGTGGACCGGGGCGGAATTCGCAGAGTTCTCAAGGCGTATCGAGGTCTTCGATGAGGTGGATGCATCGGATTGGTAAAAAGCTCAAATCGCTCGCGCAAGAACCCATGGCTCTCTTTGACTACTTTGAACCTGATCCGCCTGTGCGATGTCTGAAGTGCAGTGCGGGGGTGATATGGGGATGGCAAGAGAAACCGAGTAAATCCGGACTGTTTCTTTGGCGCCAAGGAATTGCGTCGCCGATTGACCAACTTGTCGATGATGAGTGCAAGATTGAAGAAGCGAGGCGAGATGCGGTTCGCCTTTCGCCAAACGACGGCTTGCAGATCTACTATGGTGATTGTGATCGATGCGGTGAGACTTTTCCCTATCGACTGCCCTTGGAGATCACGGGGGATACGTGGACTGGATTTTTTGAGAGTGAGACCGTTCGCATGGCGGCGGAAATCGAATCTGGGTGGCTTCAATGTCCCGAGTGCCGCGACGCTCATTACCTCGAAGAAGGGCACAACATGTTGGTTTGCCTGAATTGCGGGATTCTGCTCATCAAGAAGCAGAAATGATAAACCATGGCTGCCCCACTTTCCTACTCCGCCTCCAGCCAAAGCGCGGCACCCGGCGCCGCCGACGCACAGGGTGGCGAGCGCCTTTTCCCTTTGCGGCGCCTGAGTTCTTTGAGCGCGGTGAGGACGAGGCGCGCGCCGGTGGCGCCGACCGGGTGCCCGAGGGCGATGGCTCCGCCGTTGGGGTTTAGGATTTCTTCGGGGATCGGGATGCCGCGCTTTTCGGCGTCGCGGAGGACAGCGATCGCCTAGGCGGCGAAGGCTTCGTTCAGCTCGATGACATCGGCTTCCTCCGGTTTGGGCGCGCCGGCGGCGCGGGCTTTTTCGATCGCCCAGACCGGACCCATGCCCATGCGGCGCGGGTCGCATCCCGCGTAGGCGTAGTGCGAGAGGTAGCCGAGCGGCGCGATCCCAAGTTTCTCGGCGGCGCGTTCGGAGGCGGCGAGCAGGGCGACGGCTCCATCGGTGACCTGCGACGAATTCCCGGCGGTGACCGATCCCATCTTGCGGTCGAAGATCGGGCGGAGCTTGGCGAGCGCCTCCACCGTCTGGTTTTCGCGCACGCCGTTGTCGTGTTCGATGGATTTTCCCGCCGCGATGACCGCGCAGGTTTCTTCGGCGAGCTTTGCCCGCGCGGCGGTCGCCTTTTCGTGGCTGCGCAGGGCGAAGGCATCCTGCTCCTCCCGGCTGATGCCGAAATCGCGGGCGAGCAATTCGGCGGTATCCCCCATGATCATCCCGGCGACCGGATCGGTGAGGCCAAGCTGCAGGCCGGACTCCGGCTTGAGAAAGTCGGCGGGGCGAAACGCGGCGATGGCGGCGAGCTTTTGCGGCAGCGACTTCGCTTTGGCCAGCGCCCCGAATTTCGCCGCCGCCCGCTTTGAAAAATAAAGCGGCGATCCCGACATGCTCTCCGCGCCGCCTACGATGAAAACCTCGCCTTGCCCCGCGAGCAGGCGCTGGTGCGCAGAGGTCAGCGATTCCATGCCGGAGGCGCAATTGCGGTGGACGGTGGCGGCGGGCACCGATTCCGGCACGCCGGCGCGCAGGGCGCAGACGCGCGCGAGGTTCATGGCGTCGGCGGGCTGCCCGACGCAGCCGAGGATGACTTCGTCCACCGCGGCGGGATCGATGCCGGTGCGGGCGAGCAATTGCGAGATGGCGACCGGCCCGAGATCGGCGGCACCCAGCGAGGCAAGGTCGGTGCCGAATTTGCAAAACGGGGTGCGGATTCCGGCGAGGATGGCGAGTCTCTGGCTCATGCCTGAGGATACGCTCGCTCAACGGATCGCGAAACCCGGATTCCGCCTTCGAGGCGTATTGGGGGGCGGGTTCACTCCGTGTGCGCCGGGCGGCAATCGCGGGCAGCGCCAGGTCTGTGGAGACGGCACTCTTGCCGCCTTTGGCCTGCGGCATCGGAGTCGCCCTCGATCCGGAGAGCGGACCATGGCATTTGGAAGTGAAGTGCGCAGGCTGCCGCCGCCCGAAGGGCACTGCCCATCGCGTGCGTCCGCAACTCGCTTCGATGGGCCAATTGCCGGGCGTTTTTGCAAATCGGATCTCAGGCGCCCATCGCAAATTTGGCGCAGCGATGAACCTTCGCCAATCTGGCAGCGTAACGTTGGGCGAGGATGAAATCGGAAAATACCCCAGCCCCAACCCGCGTCGCCATCTTGGGCGGCGGCTTCGCCGGACTCGAACTTTGCAAGCGCCTGAACTCTCCGGACTTCGACGTCACGCTGGTGGACCGGCAAAACCACCATCTCTTCCAGCCGCTGCTCTACCAGGTCGCGACCGCCGGCCTCGCCGCGCCGGAGATCGCCCAGCCGCTGCGCGAGATCGTGTCCGATCAAAAAAACGCCCACGTCCGGATGGCCGAGGTCAGCGGCGTCGACCTGCCCAACCAACGCGTCGATCTCGCCGACGGCACCGCCATTGAATACGACTACCTGGCGATCGCGCTGGGCGCGAAGACCGGCTACTTCGGGAACGGCGGGTGGGCGAAGCACGCGACGGGGCTGAAGACGCTGGACGACGCCATGCGCATCCGCCGCGAGGTGTTGCTCGCATTCGAGCGCGCCGAGACCGAGCCCGATCCCGGCGAGGTCAAACGCCTGATGACCATCGTGGTGGTGGGCGGCGGCCCGACCGGCGTCGAACTCGCGGGAGCCTTCGCCGAGCTGACCCGCGTGGTCTTCGAGGGCGACTTCCGGCGGATCGATCCGTCGGAGGCGCACATCATCCTCGTCGAGGCGGGTCCGCGCCTGCTCGATCCATTTCCGGAGGACCTGTCGCGCTACACCGAGGAGCGGCTGCGGAAGGCCGGCGTCGATGTGCGGACGGGCGTGCGCGTCGAGCAGATCAGCGACGGGGTCGTCCGCATCGGCGGGCAGGACGTGCGCGCCGCCACCGTGATCTGGGCGGCGGGCGTCGAGGCCAGCCCGGTGACCAAATCGCTCGGCGTCCCGCTCGACCGCGCCGGCCGGGTCATCGTCGGGGCAGACCTCAGCCTGCCCGGATACCCGAATGTCCTCGCGCTGGGCGACATCGCCGCCTGCACCGACCGCTGCGGCGTGCGCGTGCCGGGGCTATGCCCCGCCGCGATCCAGATGGGCCAGCACGCGGCGGCCCTGATCAAAAACGAGGTGCGGCTTAAAAAGAAAGGCATGGCGGACAAGGCGCCGCTGGTCCGCAAACAATTCGCCTATCGCGACAAGGGGATCATGGCGACCATCGGGCGCTCCGCCGCCGTCGCCGCGACCGGCAAGTTTAAGATGCGCGGTCTGATCGCGTGGCTCGCCTGGCTTTTCGTCCACCTGCTTTTCCTCGTCGGCTTTAAGAACAAAGTCTCCGTCTTTCTCCAGTGGGTCTATTCCTACGTCACGTTTAAGCGGGCCTCCCGGATCATCATGGGGATGTCGCACGACGATGGCGGCGCGCTTTCGCCGCCGGAGATCCGGTGAGCGATATGGCCATCCGGTCGCGCGGGCGATTTGCCCCCGCCGCCGATCGGGCTTGATTCGGCGCGGCGATTGGTTAGCGGATGCTGGTTTCGCTGCCGGCAGCTTGGCAGGCGGACCGGCAATCCCCATCCTCCCAATTTCCTACGGTGAAAGATCTACAAGCTCTCGAGGCGGCCGTCGCGGTATCGCCAGACAACGTCCCCCTGCTCCTCCTCCTCGCCTCGGGCTACATGGAGGCGTTTTCGTTCGAGGAGGCGCGGGCGCGCTACGAGCAGGCGCTCAAAGTCGATCCGCGCAAAGCGGCGGCCAAAACCGGGATCGCGGAAATCCTTAACATTTCGGGCAAGGAATCCGAGGCGATCCTCCGCATCGAGCAGGTCTGCGGCGACTCCCCCAGCTATGCGCCAGCCTGGCTCCTGCGCGCCCGCTTTGCGCTGGGCGAGGACAATGGCGCGGACGCGCGCGAATTCTACGACCGGGCGGTGGCGCTCGACGCGTCCCTGGCAGACGAGATGCTGCTCCACAAGATCCGGGAGGCGGGCGGCGGCGAAAAGCCGCGCAACCGGGGCGGAAGCGGCGGCGGCGGGGTCGTCGCCAAGGCGGTCGGCGGCCACCAGGCGGGCGCGTTTCGCGAGGCGGATTACGACGAGGACGACGACTTTTTCGACGACGACGACGAGCTGCCGGAGGGAGCCTCGATGTCCGACATCGGGCTGGAGTTCCTCCAGCGGCCGGACACGAAGTTCGACAAGGTGGGCGGCATGGAGGCGGTCAAAGAACAGATCCGGATGAAAATCCTCTACCCGCTGCAGAACCGCGAGCTATTCGCCGCCTACGGCAAGAAGGCGGGCGGCGGCGTCCTGCTCTACGGGCCGCCGGGCTGCGGCAAGACGCTGATCAGCCGCGCGACGGCCGGCGAGATCAAGGCGAACTTCCTCGCCGTCGGGCTACACCAGATCCTCGACATGTGGATCGGCGGCAGCGAGCAGAAGCTGCACCGGATTTTTGAATTTGCGCGGCAGCACGCGCCGGCGGTGTTGTTTTTCGATGAGGTGGATGCCCTGGCCGCCGACCGGAAGGACCTGCGGACCAGCGCCGGGCGCACGCTCATCAACCAATTCCTCGCCGAGATGGATGGCAGCGTGGAAAGCAACGACGGCATCCTCATCCTCGGCGCCACCAATGCGCCGTGGCACCTCGACCCCGCCTTCCTCCGCCCGGGCCGCTTCGACCGCCTCATCTTCGTGCCGCCGCCGGACGCCCCGGCCCGCGCCGAGATCATCAAGATCATGGCCGAGGGCAAGCCGGTCTCCGGGCTCGACCCCGACGGGCTGGCCAAGAAGCTCAAGGAATTCTCCGGCGCAGACATCAGCGCCGTCTTCGACCGCGCCATCGAGGAGGCGCTCGATGAGGCGATGCGCTCGGGCAAGCTGGTGCCGGTGACCGGGAAGAGCCTCGGCAAGAAGGCGGGCGAAGTGAAGCCGTCGACCAAGCGCTGGTTCGAGAGCGCCAAGAACTACGCGCTCTACGCCAACCAGAGCGGGTTCTACGACGACGTCCTCGAATACCTCGGCATTAAAAAACCATGAGCGACGAAGCGGCTCAGCACGCGTTTCTCCGCGGCACCCACCTGCTCGAAGTCGGGCGGCACGAGGAAGCCGCCGCCTTTTTCCGCGAATCGATCGCCCACGACGCCTCCTACGCGGCGGCGTTCGCCAACCTGTCCCGCTGCCTGCTGGAGATCGAGGGCAAAAAGGAGGAGGCGCTCGGAGCCATCGACGGAGCCATCGCGCTGGAGCCGGAGGAAAGCTATTACCACGCGCTGCGGTCGATGGTGTTGGTCGAGCGGCACAAAAACAGCGAGGCGCTGCGCGCGGCGCAGGAGGCGGTGCGGCTCTCGCCGGGCGAGCCCTTCACCCACGCCACCGAGGCGCGCGCCCACCTCGCCGCCGAAAAGTGGGCGACCGCCGAGATCTGCGCCCGCCGCGCGCTGTACCATCGATGGCGACTTCGACTATGCGCAAAATATCCTGGCCAGTGGCGCTGCGGCTCCAAGGCAGGCTGGAGGAAAACGAGATCGAGGTGGATCGGCTGCTCGCCAACAACCCGGAGGATGAGATGACCCACGTCAACGCGGGCTACGGCGCGCTCCAGCGCGGCGACCGCGAGCGGGCGGAGGCGCATTTCCGCGAGGCGCTGCGCATCGATCCGGAGTTCGAGGCGGCGCGGCAGGGCTTGATCGCCAGCTTCCGGGCGAGATCATGGTTCTACCGGCTCTACCTGCGCTATTGCTTCTTTTTCCAGAAGTTCTCCGGCGGCACCCGGTTCGCCATGGTGATCGGGATTTGGCTGGCACTACCGGTTCGGGCAAAAGATGCTCTCCACCGTCCACCCGGCGCTCGGCGTGTTGCTCGGGATCGCTTACCTCTGCCTCTTTTCTGGGTCTGGCTTACCAGGGGCGTCGGCAACTTCATCATCCTGCTCGACCGCTCCGCGCGCTTCGCCCTCCAGCGCAAAGAAGTCCTCGACGCCCTGTTCGTGGGTGCCGCCTTTTTCCTCGGCATCGCTGTGTTCGCCGCCGGTTTGCTCGCGGGACTTCCGGCTGCCCTGCCGGTCGCGCTCGGGAACTCGGCTTGGGCGCGATCCCCGCTTCGATGGTCTTCCTCAACGAATCCAAAGCTTAAGAGATTCCTCTTCGGCGGCGTCCTCGCTACCTCTACCTCACCGCCATCGCCGCCGCTTACCACGCTGGCTCTACGGCTCGGGGACCGACGCCTATGAACTCGCCTCTTCCGCCTTCGGGTTCGGGATCACCGCCACTTTCATCTGCACATTTCTAGGTGCCGTCGGTCCGCTCAACCGATCAGGCGCTTGAAATTTCTGGCTGGATAACTCTTGCCTTCGCCTTCCCGCTTCATCTAAAACATCCCTGCTATGTGGAACATTCTCTTCGGAATCCTATTCATCGCTGGCGGACTGTCCGGCAGGTTTTCCCTTATCTTCACCAACAGCCCGATGGCGCTGACCATCGTCGGCGTCGTGCTGCTCGTTTGGGGGATCGTTCAGGTTGCCGGGAGCCGCAAAGAATCCTGAGGGCGGGGGAGGGGGCTCCCCCTAGTCTTTCTCGTATTCCTTCAAAAACCCGACGAACTCGCGCCGGTGCTGTTCTTCGCCGGAGAGCAATTCGATGGCGAGGTCTTGGGTGACGTAGTCGATGCCGTCGCTTACTTTGATAATTTTGTTATATTGGGCGATGGCACCCTCCTCAGCCTCGATGACGCCTTTGATCACGCCGACGATGTCGGTCGAATCATCGAGCGGCTGGAGCGACTTTTGGGAGCGGTCGAGAGCCATCGATCCCGGCACGGTGCCGCCGATCGTCTTGATCCGGTTGGCGAGCATCTGGGCGTGACCCAGTTCCTCCGCCACATCGGCGGCCAGCGCCTTTTTGATCACCTCCGAGCGCACGCCGTCTAGGTTGATCGAGGCGGCGATGTAGTTTTGCACGGTCTCTAGCTCCATCGCATAGGCGATCTTGAGTTCGTCGATGATTTGTTGATTCACGTTCATGGTAAAGTGGGAACGCTGCGCGGCGTCCGGCGGTTTCCCGGATCGCCGGGATCACGCGTTCCCCAAAAGGGCGCAGAAGTTTCGGGGTGCCCGCACAGGTGCTTGACGCTCAGGAGAGGTATGCTCTACTTGCCGCCCCATGCCTATTGCCACACCCAAACAGTTTGCCGCCATGCTCGACGCCGCCCAGAAGGGCGACTACGCATACCCTGCGATCAATTGCACGAGCATCATCACGATCAATGCCGCGTTGAAAGCCTTCGCCGACATGAAGTCGGATGGCATCATCCAATTCTCGACCGGCGCCGGCCAGTTCGCCTCCGGCTTGAACAACAAAAACGCCACGTTCGGGACGATCGTCCTCGCCGAAGCGGCGCACCGCCTCGCCGAGCAATATGATGTGCTCGTCGCGCTGAATACCGACCACTGCCAGCCGGAAGCAGCCCCGACGTTCCTCAAGCCGCTGATCGAGGAGACCGCCAAGCGCCGCGCGAAGGGTGAGAATAACCTTTTCCAAAACCACATGCTGGACGCCTCGATCCTGCCGCTGGCAGAAAACATGGCGATCAGCCAAGAATACCTCAAGCTCTGCGCCGAAAACGAGATCATCCTCGAAGTCGAAGCCGGGGTGGTCGGCGGTGAGGAAGATGGCGCCGCCGGGTCCCACGACACGCCGCAGGACAAGCTCTACACCACGCCGGAAGACATGGTGGCAGTTTACGAGGCGCTCCACCCGCACGGCCGCTTCACCTTCGCGGCGACCTTCGGCAACGTGCACGGCCACTACAAGCCGGGCGCGGTGAAGCTCCGCCCCGAGATCCTGAGCGAGGGCCAGGCAGCCGTCGTCGCTAAATACGGCGAGGAAGCGACCTTCGACCTCGTCTTCCACGGCGGCTCCGGCAGCCCGCTGGAACAAATCCGGGAGACGCTGGGCTACGGCGTGGTCAAGATGAACATCGACACCGACACCCAGTATGCCTTCACCCGCCCGATCGCCGATCATACGCTCAAAAACTACGACGGCGTGCTGATGGTGGACGGCGAAGTCGGCAACAAGAAAGCCTACGACCCGCGGGGCTACCTGAAGAAAGGCGAGGAAGCCATGGCCGCCCGCATCGCCCGCGGCTGCGACGACCTGCTCTCCTCCGGCAAGACGCTGTTCGGCCAGATCTAGCCGAACCAAACCCTTTGATCAGCGAAAAGCCCGGCGGGATCTCCCCGCCGGGCTTTTTCTTCGCGGCTTTCGCGGCGATGCGGAAAACGCCTAGCGGCGGCGGTCATCGTCGCGGGTCCGCTCTGGCTTGGGCTTGGCCGCCACGCCTTGGACGCGGCAGTTGGAGACGTCGACGTCGAGCGTCTTGCCCTTGCAGGTGCCGCTGATCACGACCGGCTGCCCGAGGACGAGCAGCGTGGTGCGGTCGGCGCTGTTGACCAGCCGGTCGCGGCTCGCCACGATCTCGACCCAAAAATCGGCGGTCCTTAGGAAGTGGCAGTTCACCTTGATGCCGCCCGCTTTGTGGCTGCTGCCCTTTAGCGTGATCGTGATATCCCCATCGCTAGATCCGTTGTCGAACCCGGCGATCACCCCGTTGATCGTGACGTATTGGTCGTTGTACTTCTCCGCCGCCGCCGGACGGTTGGCGGTATAGGCGTCCCCTAGTTCCTCATCGGTGACGATCTTGCCCTGCGGCGCAGCGTTGCCGGGGATGTCGCCGCACCAGGTGCCGCCGTCGGCGCTACCGTGCTTTGCAGCATTGAGAGCTGCTGCTGCCGCTTTAGCTGGTCGACCTCAATCTTCAGACGCTCGACATCATCCTTGAACTGCCGGACGGTGGACAAGCGTTTCGGAGCATCGTGTCTTTGAGCGAGCCGATTTGGTCGGTGACCTGCTCGGTCTTGGAGGATTCCTTCAGCTCCTTGAGGAAGTCACGCGCGTTGAATTTCTTATCACCTCCCCCCGCCGCCCTCCGCATCACCCCTGCGCAAAGGCGGCTGGACCTGAACTGATTAGAACGAGAGCAAGAAGGGGCTTATGCGAGAGATCATCATTGTTTGGAGTGGCTCTAATCATACGCGACTTCCACGGAGAGTTTCCAATCAAATCGAGGATCAAATCCCCCAATGCACCCAAACGGAATTGCGTCGCGATTTTCGGAAAGCTCTAGACCCTGAAAGATGAGCTACCCTATGATTCTCATTTTTGATATTAAAAATGCGATTTTTTATGAAAATAATATTGATTCTGCTATCAGGAAGGTGTATTCGTAGAATACTTCTTCATTAAACACACATTTGATGACAAAAAACCGAATCAAATTTGATAATCAGCGCCACGGGAAAGTCAGGATGACTTTATTGCTGGCGGGCTTCACGATGGTCGAGATGCTGACCACGGTCGCGGTCATTGGGGCTGTTGCGGCGATTGGCTTTGTTGCCTATACCGGAACAGCGGATAGCGCTGAGCGGAGCAAGCTGACCCAGGATGTGGCGGCGTTGAATGCGGCGCTGCGGACCTATGAGGCGTTTGGAGTGGTCTTTGGTGGACATCAACAATTCGCAGGCGGCAATCGACAAGCTGAAGACGGCGACTGCGGGCGACAACTGGCGTGAGATCGCCGGGCTGCGCGGGGCGATGATCGATCCCCGGTTGGACCCCAAGCCGATCGATGACGGGGAATCTGGGGAGCGTGCTTATTTTAATGCGTCCACCAAGCGGTTCGAGATCCGAAAGATCGGGCCGGGGATCCGGGAATTCACCCTGAACGAGAATCTGGCAACGGCGGCTCCCCCGACGGAGCAGCGGCACCAGGCGGTTCGCTTGGCGAAGAAGGACCCTTGGATTTGGGACTATGTCGATCACGCGGCTCCGGTCTCGCCGGGGCCTGCGGGAGGGCCGCCCGTCACTGATCCGACAACCACCCCGATCGATCCGCCCGCGCTCGGGCAACTGGCACCGCCAACCTACTCGATCACTGGCGGGAATCGGCGGCTCCGCGACTATCCGCTTTCGCTCACCCTGGCCGATGATGCGGCGAACCCGGCGGGGGCATCTCAGATCCTCTATTCCTACACCGTCGGCGAAGAGCGGGTCTATGCGAACGAGGCGATTTTGATCGATCCGACGATGAAGGTGGAAGCCTATGCGTTTTCGATCGACCCGGACAACTGGGGCAGCTCGAATACGGTCGCCGAGACCTATGAGACGACCCCGGAGCAAATCGAGATCGAACTCAGCTTTCCGGACGCGCGGTTGGATTACTTCGAACTGGGCGGGGTGCGCATGGCGAAGCCGGGCGAGCCGGCCAGCACGCCGAGCGCAGCCGCTCCGGGTTTGGTGTCCCTGCTAAACGGGCACGACATCCCCGCCCGCTACCAGAGCAGCGCGAACTTCCAGATCTACTGGACTTACGACGGCTCCGATCCGCTGACCTCTACCTCGCGCGAAGAAGGCGGGACGTTTGACGATGGCTTCCCCGGTCAGGAGATCGATATCTTGCTCGCGCATTTTAGCGCGGGCGACAACATCATGGTCAAGGCGGCGGCGAAGAGCCGGAACACCGCCCTGCTCGCCGATTCGAAGATCGAGCAGATCCAACTAAAGGCGGAGAGCATCGAATTGCCCCCGCCGCTGATCAGCCCCGAGGCAGGGGAGCTGCAAAACGACGAGGCGGTGACCATCGCCTTTGATTTTGCCTCGGAACTCATCCCGGAGGGCGCGCGGATCTATTTCAACGTCGAAGGGGTGGACCCTGGCGATGACAACGGCGAGCCAAAACCGGGGCTGGGCACCGAATATACCGGAGCGTTCACGATCGATGCGCTCCCGGGGTCGGAGGTCACCGTCGTCGCGCGGGTCTATCCGCCGACCGGCAAAAAGCGGTGGTTCAGCGCGAGCCGGAAATCCGAGGTCACCTACGACATTCCGCTGGGCAATGGCGACATCTACGTGGGCGGCATGTTCGACCGGGCGGGGGCGAGCCGGAATATCGCCCGGCTGATGCCGGACGGCCGGCTGGACGGGCGTTTCGACCCGGGCTTGGGCGCGAGCCAGGGCAGCATCATCGGCTCCGTATTGCGCCAGGGCGGCGCGGGAGCGGTGCTCGCCGGGGGCAATTTCATCACCGTGGACGGGCAGCCGCGCATGGCGCTGTCCCGCCTCAACGCCATCGGGCAAGTCGATACCAGCTTTGACGCCGCCCTCGAATAGCGGCGCGCCAATTTCTACCAACCGAACCAACCAGACCCATGAACCTGCAAAATTTCGTCAAAGCACTAGGGCGCCTGCTCATCTTCGGGGCGTTCTGCCTCGCCACCTGGATGGGCTACTCCGCGCTCCAGAATTCCGTGGCAGGCTGCGGTCCCGGCTCCGGGTGCGCCGAGCTGCTGGACACCCGCTGGGCGACCGCCTTCGGCATCCCGGTCGCCTTTTTCGGGGCGCTGGTCTATTTCGCCGCCTTCGCCGGGCGGTCGGGCGGACCGGCGTTTCTCCGGTTTGGCTGGGTCCTTTCGCTGTGGCTAATCCCGATCGCCGCTGGCTGGTTTTTGGCGATCCAGATTGCGACCGGGACATTCTGCAAATGGTGCCTCATCACGCACGCGCTCGCCTGCGCCGGGGCGGCGATGCTGCTCTGGCTGGCGCAGCGGGATCCGAAGGCGGAGTCCGACGGCATCGTGATGCGGCTCGGCAGCCCGGCCTGCGCGCTGGTCGCCTGGTTCGCGCTCGCCACTTTCCAGCTATTCTCCGTCCCGCCGGAACCGAGTATTCCGATCGCGCGCCAGATGGTGGCGGAGCAAGTCCTCGCCGAGCGCCACGGCGACATGGTTTGGCTGCACGGCGGCAAGATCAAGGTGCGGATCAAAGACTGCCCGTCGATCGGCCCGAAGAACAGCGAGCAGGTCGCGGTCGCCCTGATCGACTACGCCTGCGCGGGCTGCCGCCGGATGCGCGGCGTTTTGGAGGATGTGAAGCAAAAGCTCGGCGATGAGGCGTGCGTCCTCTACCTGCCGGGCGTCGCCACGCCCGAGGGCGCGGCGTTGCACCGCCATATGCTGGTGCTCTCCCGCATCGACCCCGAACTGCACGACGCCTTCGCCCGCGACCTGAGCGCCGGCCGGCTCATCGCCGACCCCGAGGCGTTGTTGCGCAAGATCGCGGGCGCGGTCGGGGCGGAGGCATTCCAGGACGCCGCGCGGCAAAACGTCGATTGGGTGGACGCGATGATGGCGAGCGGCGCAGAGCTTCAGCGCCTTAACGAAGAGCGACGCATGTGCGCCTGCTCCCCCAGCTCATCGCCGGGTCGGCGATCGATCACCGGTCTCGACGAATCCCCGGACAACTACATCGCCGCCGCGCGAACGAGGCGCTGCCAAAACTGGCGATGATACCGCGCGGGCCGCCAAGCAGAGCCTACTCGTCTCCGCCCTTGTCGCGGCGGCGCCTGTCGTCGTGGAAAAACGAGATCGGACTGGCAGGCTCCGCGTCCCCGATCCGATCATCGACCTCGGCAATCTCCAGCCCGATCGGTCGTCCCGGTGACGGTCGCGTTCACCAATGCTGGGCGGCTCGCCCGCGTCTCGTGGGTGCAGATGGACTCGCCGCCTGCTGACCGCGATGCCCGACCGCGAGGTCGATCGCAGAGACCGGCACGATCGCCCTTGAGCTGACCGCAGCCTGAATCCGGGGCGCCCGCCAATCTCCAGCGGCAGGTCACCATCCACTCGGCGGGCGGGGCAGGTTCCTCCACCCTGACCCTCGGCTTTCGCATCACGCTTGGTTACCGAGGTGCCGGCGAGGAAAGTAGGCAGCCTCCTATCGCCAATGAATCTTACATACCCACACAAAGAATTAGCCATGAAATCGCCCTCCTCATCAGCCGCCTGATTCGCGCGATCCAGTATCTCGCCGCCGTGCTTGCAATCGCTTCGCCAGCGGCGGGTATACCTGACCTTGCAGGTCGCGAAAAGCTGCAACCAGACCCAAAGACGTAAGTCGCGCATCGATCTTCGCCTACAAGATCCAGCATAACTGCGCCTCGACAACCCAGAACGCGACTGAGCCAAGATCGTCGATGTAATCGACTCGAAGATCGACGTGCTCGGGATCACTGGCTCGTCCCATGTCGCCAGCTACAACCTAGACTCCGCGACCAACACGGTAGGCTTCGCACTGTTCAACAATCCGCTCCCGGTGGATCGACGGGCGACGTCTTTATCCAGGGGCGGTTCAAGTCCGCGACCGCCAACAACTACGTCGCCGCCAATAGCGCGACGATGCTCTACCCAACAATGCTTCGCCCGCGACCTCCAACACGGTAAACGTCACCGCCAAAGCTGGCTCCGGACGTTGTTCTCGCCGGGAACCTATATCGACAAGAGCGGATCAGGCGCGATCCTCGACCCTCGGCGGGCGCGTGAACTATAATATCAAGCACGGCAACATGGCGTCCCGGGCAGACATCCCAAGCTACACGGTGACCGATAATCTACCCGCCTACTTCGCGCTCTACCGCCGCTTCTATCCCGGCTACTTTCCCGGGACCAGCAACGACATCCTTCGTCCATTATAAGACCAGCCTCAACAGCAGTTGGCAGAACTGGCCCGGCAACCCGATCGCCAACTCGGGTTCCTTTATCCGTCGTGGCGCTACGCCTCGGACAACCGCTGGGCGGCAGCGAATACATCACCGGGCTGAAGTTCAATCCGCACCGTGCCCGGCGGCGGGCTGTTCCATCCGGACGCGCCGGGGGCGTCCCGCATCCATTCGACGCGGACATCATCGACCCGAGCGCGTGGCCCGGCAGCACGACGATCGAGAACCGCGCGACAGCGGCGGGCGGATCCTATACCGATACCGACTGGCAAATCCACGACGGTCTCAGCCGATGTCACGTCGATCGATTTCTACCTGTCCGACGCGACCTACACGTCGCCTTACAGCCCCGGCGAAACGATCCGGATGCGGGCGAAGGTCGGCTCGAACCCAGACAATACGAAGCAGATCGACTCCCCGGTCATCGCCGTGCTATTGCCCGCCGAAATGAACTATGCGGGCAATGTTTCGATCAGCGGCAGCGCCTATGCGGCGGCGGGCAACCCGGCGCCGGTCTTCTCCAATATCCCGACTATGCGGGCACCGGGCGGACGCTGGCGGGCTGGTCCTACCCGGGTGGAAGATCACGCCGAATGGGGCCAGCCTCCTCCCGGTCTATGTTTACTTCGACGCCCAGTTTAAGCCGGGCATCGCTACGGCAACTACACCGCCAGCATGCATGGCGGCTGGCAGAAGCCGGAGAACGAAGGCTGCTGGTTCACCCCGACGCGCTGGACTACGACGGCGACTCCAGCACCACCGATCAGGTCTGCCAGAGCCACCGCGATTTCGTCGTCGCTTTCGACCCCGGCAGCGCACCGCTTCGCTCGAATCGGTCAAATGGGTGAAGGGCGAACTCGACCCGGTATTCTCCCGCTACCCCGATGTCGGGCTGACCGTCCCCGGCGGGCAGGCGGACTACGAGCTGCGCGTGACGAACACCGGGCAGGTCGCCATGGACACCATCAAGGTGATCGACATCCTCCCCCACATCGGAGACCGCGGGGTGATCGACACCAGCCTCCGCGGCAGCCAGTGGCAACCCTACCTCGTCGGCGCAGTCAGCGCGCCCGCCGGGGTGACGGTCTACTACTCGACCTCGAAGAACCCCTGCCGGGACGAGCTCACCCCCGGCGTGCCCTCCGGCTGCGAGCCGCCCAACTGGACCACGACCCCGCCCGCCAACATCACGACGGTCGGCTCGCTGAAGTTTGATTTCGGATCCACCATCTTGATGCCCGGCGATGAAGTCGTCCTTGGCTGGCCGATGCGCGCGCCGCTCAATGCGCCCACCGGCGGTCAGGTGGCGTGGTCTTCGTTCGGCTTCATCGCCAACCGGATGGACGACAACAGCCAGATGCTGCCCGCCGAGCCGATCAAGGTCGGCATCATGACCCAGGCTGCCGACCCGCCTTACTACGGCGACTTCGTCTGGCACGACCTCGACCGCGACGGCATCCAGGATTCTGGCGAGCCGGGCGTCAACGGCATCCGCGTCGAACTCTACGAGGACAACGGCGACGGCGTGCCCGATCCGGCGACCGACTCGCTGGTGGACTTTACCGTCACGAACTACGACGGGGCCGCTGACGGAGCCTATCTATTCACCAACCTCTATCCGGGTGATTTCTTCGGCGTCGTCTATCTGCCGGCGCAGACCCTGCTCTCGCCGCAGGGCGTCGGCTCGCCGAACAAGGACTCCGACGGGGTCTTCCGCATGGTCAATGGCCGACCGGCAGCCGTGTTTCCGATCACCAATCTGAAGGCTCCGGAAATCGACCGGTCGTGGGACCAAGGGTTGATCGACGCTGCCGGATTGCCCGCCGTGTGGGCGATGGACGAGGACGGAGCCGGGCGCATCGTCATCGGCGGCAAGTTCGCGCGCTCCCACGGCATGCCGCGCAACAACATCGCGAGGCTGATGGCCGACGGAAAGCTCGATCAATCGTTCGACCCCGGCTCCGGCACCAACGGCGAGGTCTATTCGGTCGCCGTGCTGGGCGACGGGCGCGTCGCCGTCGGCGGCGCATTCACCACCTATGACGGCATCGGATCGCGCGGGATTGCCGTCACCGATATCGACGGCGGCTGGATCGGTCCATTTGCCCAGCCGAGCGAGGGCTATGTCCGCGGGGTCGCGGACGCCGGCGATGGCGGGGTTTTGATCGCAGGAACTTTCTCGAATGTGGGAGGCCAGGCGCGGCGCGGCATCGCCAAGTTACTCAGCGATGGGAGCCTGGACGCGAGCTTTCCGAATGGCGGCGGCGTGGATGGCGCGGTCTATGCCGTCGCCGTGCAGGATGACGGCAAGATCGTGATCGGCGGAGCCTTCGGCAACGTCCACGGCACCGCGCGCCGCAACGTCGCGCGCCTCACGCCGACGGCAGCCTCGACTCATCGTTCGCCCGGCAATGGCGCGTCTGGACCGGTTTACTCCGTGCGGCTCGAAGAAGGCGGCACCATCGTGGTGGCCGGCGAATTCGACGCCTGCGCCGGACGCCCCGCCAAGGGCGTGATGCGCCTGCTCGACGACGGTGCCCCCGACCCGACCTTCGGCGAATCCACGCTCACGGTCGAAGAGATGCGCGCCTCGCAGTAGCCCGCCCTTAGAAAACAAACGGGATGCCTTGCGCGTCAAAAACCTCTTTCTGCTCGCCGAGGTAGCGCTCGGCCAGCGCGTCGAACCCGCCCGATGCGCGGAATTCTTTGAGGAACGCGTTGACCTCATCGGCGAGGGCGTCGTCCTGCTGCCGGATGCCGACCGCCCAGGTCTCGGTATTGAACGGGCGGAGGTCGGCGCGCAGCTCGCCGGGGAATTTCTGGAGATACTCGAAGACCGAGGCTGGTCGTAGATGAAGGCGTCGCACTTGCCCTGCCGGACCTCCAATGCGCAGACGGCGGTGTCTTCAAAGACGGCGAGTTCGACGCCGGGCAGGTTAGGCTGCGCGTAGCTGTGGTCGGTCGTGCCCAGCCGGACCGCCACGCGGTGCTCGCCCGCCTTCAGGTCCTCGATCCCCTGGATCGGCGAGTCTTTCGGGAGCAGCAGGCACAGCCCGGTCGTCAGGTATCCGTCGGAAAAGCGGATCGATTTCCGGCGTTCGTCCGTGGCGGTCATCGATGAGATGATGAGGTCGATCTTGCCGGATTTCAGCGCCGGGATGATGCCCGCCCACTTGATGTCCTGGATCTCCAGCTCGCGCCCCATCCGCTTGGCGATCCCCTCGGCCAGGCGCACGCTGACCCCGTCTGGATCACCCGCCTCGTCGCGCATCTCGAACGGCTTGTAATCCAGCTCCATGCCGACCACCAGCTTGTTGCCGGGGCGCGGCCACTTCGGGACGGGATCGCCGCAGCCGCCGAGGAGCAGCGGGGCGAGGGCGGCGGCAACGGCGGCGAGCGTCAGGCGGCGAAAGGCGGGGGCGGTCATGGCGTAATCTTAAGTTGGCGGGTGCATCGAAGCGCAATCCGACCGCCTTGGCAATCCAAAGACCGGATGCGCCCGCCGCCGATCCGCGCTACCAATTCCCGATGAAGATGACCCCAATGCCGATGCCGCCCACCCGATGCTTCCGCCCATCCGCCCGGCTCGCCGCGCTTTTCGCCGCCGTTCTCGCGGCGCCCATGCTTTGCCTCGCGCAGGACACCCCGGTGGCAGAGCCGAAAGAATATCCCGAGCCGAAATTTAGCGAGGTCGTCTATAAAAAGGCGGGCGGCGGCGACCTGAAATTTCACATGTTTGAGCCGGTCATGGATTTTCCGGGCGAGGACGACGACCGCGGCAAACGCGGGGCGGTCATCTTCTTCCACGGCGGGAGCTGGAACGGCGGCGGCGCCGACCGCTTTTACAACCAATGCAAATACCTCGCCCGCCGCGGCGCGCTCGCGATCTCTGCCGACTACCGCCTCGCCGCCGCCGACCAAAAACCGACGCCGGACGATGTCATCAACGCGGTCAAAGACGCCCGCTCCGCCGTCCGCTACCTGCGCAAAAACGCGAAGTATTTTGGCATCGACCCGAACAAGATCGCCGTCGGCGGCTCCTCGGCAGGCGGCCACGCGGCGCTCGCCACGCTCTTCGCCGGCGGGACCGATGAGAAGGGCGACGATCTCTCGGTCTCCCCAAAACCCAACGCCATCGCCTTGCTCTGCCCGGTCTTCGCCTTCGACTTTCCAATCCTCCAAGAAACGTTCGGAGCCGAGGGCGTCGCCGCCTTGAAACCGGTCTCGCCCGAGGAAATCCTCAAGGGCGCGGCGGTCGAGAAGCGCCCGCCGATGATCTGGTTTCATGGCGGAGCCGACGCGTCGGTGCCGTATGACCGCGCGGAAAAATTCATCGCCGCCTACCGGAAATCGGGCGGCACGGTCAGCTTCGTCGGGCTGCCCGACCTCGGCCACGAGTTCTACCACTTCGGCGTCCCACTTGAAACGACCACCCTCTACATAGGCGATTTTCTCGCCTCCAGAAAGATCGGGTGTCCCGCCCCAGAGGGACTCGCGCCGCCGGACTTCGATTGATCGGTCGCGTTCGTCTCACAACCGTTCCTCTGCCTCGCCCAAAACCTGGCACCCCTCTACGTTCGCTGCCTCGCCGCCCGGCACGGGGGGCCAACGCCGCCGAGGACGCCCGTCGCGCCAGAAAGCCTGGCCGCAGACGAGGAGGGGGCAAAAACCTGCGGCAACGATCTGCCAGAACTCTATGATGAGCTCTCGCGCCCCCCCGGTTCCCCCAAAAGCTCATCCGCTGGTTTTCGCTCCACCTCATCCGCCCGACCTCCAGGGAGCAGTCCCACGCCCTGCTAAGGTGCCATCTCGCCACTTTGTGAGCCGGAATTTTGGACGCCGATGTCATTCTGGCATCTGCTGCGGCGCGGCAAAGGGGCGGTGCCAGGCACCGCGACTGAACCGCCATGAACCGGGCTGGACGACCAGCTCCCAGCCTACTGGCCGGCGGATCCACCAGTTTCCGCAGCGGTCTGGCGGCGAGCCGTGGCATCGGCATCTGCCGATCATCGCATCCTGCCGCCGATCATCCTCTAGTCGGCTGACCCGCAGGAGCGAACGCGGCGGAGAGCCACGGCGAGGCGTCGCTACTGCGCGCGGCATCGCCGCCCCCGTCATGGAGCGACGCCGGAACATGGCCGGTGTGGGAAGCGCCAGCGACGCCGCCACCGGACCCAGCCCCAGCGGCGGGACCGCGCCCCGGCGAGGAGCGGCGCAACATCGCGCCTCCTGCGACCCTCCGAGTAGGTCCGGATTCATCCCGGGATCGGTGGCTGCGCTCGCCTCCGGGTCCGTAGAAATGCCGGCTACGCTCCCGCGCCCCTCCGGGGCGATCTTAAGCGCGGCGGGTGGCCATGCGGCGATCATTCGAGAAACCCTCTGAAAACAAACGCCTTGCGCCGTAAAGGATGCTTTGACCAAGATCCCCCGGTTCCTCCGCCGCCAATCCCAATGAGCCGCCGGGCGGCCAATCAGCGGTTTCTCTTTCCTCCCGCCCCCTTTTTTGTAATATAGCCCAACATTGCCTTAACCGCCTGAGCGGCATTACTCTAACGGCATGTTACCTTATTCCGAATTACGCGCCAAACCTAACATCAAAATGCCGCCAAATCCGCCCGTTTCCCCGAAGAACCGTATTATCACAATATCGATGTTGGCTATTAAGGCGTTGACTAATTCCAACACGCCTGTTTGATAACTCCTAGTTCGCTAGAAATGACCCGAGCCATCCGCATTCCACTTCTGTTACTGGCAGGACTCCTAGCTGGATGCTCGCCGGACCCGTTGGCGGGGACCTATAGCGGACCGCTCTCTGAGGCATTCGGATCGATGATGACGGCGGGGTCTATGGCAACCTCGAAGGCTGACAGTTCGAGTCTCGATGAGTTTCGAGAGGTTCGTCGAGTTCTGTCCGATCCTGATTCGGGCAGGCGTCACCTAGTTCTTCCATCGTCCTCGCCGTATATGGGCTTAACTCTCGGTTCTGGATGGCGGAATGTCCCTCGATGGTTGGATTCGTGGGGCAGGAATGGTTCCTCTGATTCCCTGTCTTCCGCTATACAAAAAGACAAAGCGAACAAGGCGCGAGTGGACAACCGCTACCCCGCCGCGAGTCGGTGATTGAACCGTGAGTAGAACCCTTTATCCTGAGTCGGACTGGCGCTCCCGGTAGCGGGTGCCAGCGCTTCGACGTTCGCTTTGAAAAACTCTCGCCTCAACTCTGGTTGCTGCTGCAATCGCGCTCCTAGTTAGCAGCTGCGATTCGGGCACTGAATGGGAATCAGGGGCTATATGAGGTCTACTGGATCGATCTATCGAGCGATTTGACGCTCGGGCGGAAGCTTCCAGACGGCAACGCCATTGGACGGGTGGACCCCAGGTATTTGCAGTCGGTGCTGATGATCGGTGGGTCGTTGCGGCACGATGCCCAAATGGCCGACAGAAATCCCGAGTATTTCTATTTCGCCAAAGGCATCCGCGATGCATTTTCAGAATGGTGATGAAGTAGCGCTGGGTGCATTCTGCGAAGGAGTTTGAAGAGCTGAAGAAACACAGCGGCTCCCGAATGGTCGAAGCGCTTCACTGAAACAAATAACGAAGCGAACAAGCCGCAGCACCACAACCGCCTGACCCGCTCCAGTCAAAATTTTCACCGTGACTACAACCCTCAATCCACAGTCCAACGCGCGGCTGCCGTCAGGCGGTTGGTGTGCTCTGACGTTGATATGGCTGCCCATCCGTCAAGGGGCAAAATCGTCCTTTGTCCGTTCGCCTCCCGGAGGCGGACCGGCTTCCTCACTTCCGTGCCAGATGGGTGGGGGCTGGGGAGGATGCGGGAGCTTGTTTGTGTAGGGTGGGCGGTTTATCCACTCCTGCGTCGGGTACGGCGTCGTGCGCCGTTGGCAGGGCGCTGGCGCGCCGGGCAGTGTCTGCTGATATTTGACTCGCGCCGCTCTCCCTGCGGGCAGCCTGCGGCTGTCTGTCTCCGCTGCGCTCCGGCAGTGAGCATACCGCTCGAGGGCGGGGTTCCGACACTTGGTTTTTTACCAGCGGAGAGGTTCGAGCCGCCCCAAGACTCACAGGACTGGGGCGAGGACCCGCCCGCCTTGGCGGCGGTGACGGCGATGGAATCGTTGGCAGCCTTGGGGAATCGGGTCGAAAGGCTGCCTGTCTCACTGCGTTCGGCTGTGGACGTCGAGCCCGACGTAGAGTTTGGTGGTCATGGCGTGTTCTGTTCGGGGTTGTGGTTGAGGGTCCGCGCGACCCCAACCCTTACGGATAGGTTGTCTTCCCCAAGGTATTGGGGTAGATACCTGCTGCGCATCGCCCCCAAAAGGCGGGATAGCCCGCGAAATCATGCCCCGCAGAACGCGCCAACTTAAACTCATTCGCAATCGGCTGGCTCTTTGGGGCAGCCATATTATCTCTGCATAAAATATGTCGAAGACCTGCTACATCGTTCTTAGGGGCCGAACGGAGCAGGAAAGACCAGCTTTGCCGCCACATACCTTCCTGACGAAGCCGGGTGCTACAATTTCATCAATGCTGATTTGATCGCTGCGAGATCTCCTTTCCGACCTGAGGACGCAGGTTTGGAGGCTGGCAGGATACTTCTTGAAGATGGATAACTTTGTTGCCGAGGCAGTTTCTTTTGGATTCGAATCGACACTCAGTGGGACGGCTTACGCCAATCTTGGATTCGCCAGATGAAGGAAGTAGGTTATCGGATCGTGATTTTCTACCTCAAGATTCCGTCTCCAGAGTTGGTAGTTGCCCGCGTGAAGGAGAGGGTCAGGAAGGTGGGCACAACGTTCCAGAAAAGGACATTCTGCAGATTCGACAAGAGTTGGGCGAATTTCTGTGAGCTATACCGTCCTCTTGCCGACAAATGGATTGTATTCGACAATAGCAGCGAAGATACGATCATATTGGAGAAATCAGATGAATAAACTTGCTGAGACTGAGGCGGCACTTGCCGCGATGAACGAAACCCAGAATCCGCTCGGGTTCAGGCGTTGCAGTTCAGTCCGCGTTTGGCGCTCTGGAAGAATGGAGCGGTGGTTCTCGTGTCGCCCAAAACAAACGGTGCAGAACAAGGCGGCGCTGACCAACCCGCTACCTCTCTGGAGTCGAAGCCGGAGAGTGATTCAAAACCTCAACCAGAATCGGAGGTGCGCCGCCAGTAGCGGGTGCCAGCGCTTCGACGTTGATAAGGCTGCCCATCCGTCAAGGGGCAAAATCGTCCTTTGTCCGTTCGCCTCCGGAGGCGGTCCGGCTTCCTCACTTCCGTGCCAAAGGGGTGGGGGCTGGGGAGGATGCGGGAGTTTGTTTGTGTAGGGTGAGCGGTTTATCCCTCCTGCGTCGAGAACAAGCGGCGTCGCTTCGCGGTTGGCAGGGCGCTGGCGCGCGGAGGCAGTCCGCGACAGATTTTGCTGATATTTGACTCTCTCCGCTCGCCCTGCGGGTGGCCTGCGGCTGTCTGTCTCCGCTGCGCTCCGGCTGTGGGTTTGCTGCTCGCCGACGGGGTTGCTGACATTTGGATTTTTTCGGCGAGGAGAGGTTTGAGCTGCCTCCGCCCGCATGGCTGGGGCGGCGACCCGGTCGCCCTGGCGATGGCGAGGGCGGTCGAATCGTTGGCAGCGCCGGGGAATCGAGGCGGATGGCTGCGCACTGCCTGGCGGCGTTTGGCTGTGGTCGTCGAGCCTTGCCTTGCTTTGTCCTTCGCCCTGGGCGCGGACCCACCGCAGAGCGGTCGGAGAGCAGGCGGCCCGGGTTTGCCGAGGGTCGGGGCTACCCTAGGACCGCCCGCATCGACGGTCCCTACCGCGAAGCGGTGGATAGCCGGCGGGTGCAACCCATTCAGGGTTGGCTCGTGTTGGGGCGCGAATCCCAGGGTAGCCTCGTGCCTCGGCAACCCTGGGCTTTGGGATGCAACCGCTTCGCGGTAGGGGGCCGCGAAAGTGAAGCGCAGATCGTTTGTGGGTCGAGGCAAGCGCCCGCCGCCGGATTTTCCGAGAACGCCGCCGCCCAACCCGGAGGGTTGGCTCCTCCGCGGTTCCGCCGCCCCTGCCGGGGCGGATCTGCGCTCCGCCGGGAAGCCGGTGGCTGCGTCGCTGGAGTTCCTGGCCACCGGCTGTTCCATCCCTCCGGGATGGGGCGGAGTATCGACATCCGCCGCCATGCGGCAGCGCCGAGTCTGCGCGGACGTTTCCGCTAGACCGGCTAGGGCAGGAGATCGGCGGGCATCTCGCCGCGCAGGATGTCGGTGAGCACCGGGAGTTGGGTGGCGAAGAGGCGCTCGATCGATTCGGGCAGCGGCTCCCAGGTGATGATCGGGATGCGCGCCTCTGCCGCCCAGGGTGCCCATCGAGCCGGGGGTGGCGTAGCCGACGGTCGGGACGAGCGAGTCGTGCGCGGTCGGCGACCCATCTGCCGAAGGCGGTGGCGGGTCCTCGACGCAGTGAGGTGCCCGTGCAGCAGGACGATCTGCCTTGGGCGCAGCGATCGATGAGCGCGACGAGCGCAGCGATCTCGGGTTCGGAAGCAGGTCCGCTGCCGGTGCCGAGCCGGACCTCGCTCGGATGCTCGAGCGACCAGCAATGGGTGACCGGGTGCGGCTGCCAATCCGCCGCCGGGAAATTTCGGTTCAGGTCCACACCGCGGGCATTGCCCCGCGTGCCGCGCGCCACGCCGTCTGGATTGGCGGCGACGACGACCACCGCGCGGCGGCAGCCCAGGGCGAGCGCAGGGCGCGGGAGAGCAGCACCGAGGTGTCGGGTTCCTCGCCGTGGACGCCGCCGACGATCAGGATGTCGGGCTGTTCGGCGGCGGTAAAATTCCCGAGGCGGTGGTAGAGCACCGGTGCCGTGGTAGCGGCTCGCCGGTGAAGGTGCCTCGCTCGGGGATCGGGCGCATGTCCGAGTCACTTGAGGAGTTCGGTCGCCGCCAGCTCAGCCATCCGCCGCCCCAGCGGTGCGGGTATTCGCTCCTCGCTGTAGAAGTGTTCGATGCTCATCGCCTTCATCGTCTCGTGGATGAATCGCCCGTCGATACGGGGAGTTCGCCTTGCCGAGCAAGACGAAGCGGGGGGCGTCTTCCCGGTTGCGCTTGATGCCGCCGACGTTTTGCGGAGCAATTCGTCCAGCCGGTAGGTATCGAAATTCGCCAGCGTGCCGAAGATCTCGCCGCTCCCGTATTTGTCCGGAACCGAGAGGAGGAAAGGCGAGTCAAACGCCGCCGCGCCACCGAAGAAATCGAGGTGCCGCAGGAGCAGGCTGTAGGCGCCCCAGCCGGATTTGGAAAAGCCGAGCAGTAGGCGTGCCGGACGGTTCCGCCTTTGCCGGATGAGTTTTCTCGATGAATGGGACGACCGCTTTTTTGATCAGGTGGCTCTCCTGCCGGATCGCCTTGTCGGTCCGGGTGGTCCGCATACCACGGCATCTGTAAGGCAAGCTCGGCTCAGCAAAGATCGCGCCGAGTTTGTCCGCCAGCCCCAGCTTCTCCGCCTCGCCGATGCCGTCGCCTGGCTGCCGCCCGCGGGTTCGACCGGCAACAGATAGACGACCGGATAGGTCTTCCCGTCTTCGAGCTTCATGGCGCGAGCACGCACGGACGCTGGCTCCGGCTGGCTGGAACTCGCTCGCCACCTCGTGCGTTTTGATGTCGGCGCGCAGCGCGGCAGGCGGAAAACGCGAGGAGGGCAGGGCGGGGAAAGGCGGATTCATCCCGTATCACTAGCGCCGCCGCCCACTTCGTCCAGCGATTGGCGATGGCTGGTAGCGTGATTCGGCGGCAGATGGGGCTTGGGTGCCATGCGGCGCACCACCTCTTGCTTCTGGCTCCCCGATTGGCGTGAAGATCGCCCTTTCTTTGAGCGCTCAGGGGGATGCTCTACTACCTCGGTCCCATTATTTATACTGATCAGCAAAACAATGCATCGCCCAACAATGTCAGCCGCTCTGGCGCTTTGGATGCTTAGCGTGGCATTTTCAGGCCGGACAGGGCAAGGATGAGATTGCCATCGCCGGGCGTTTTCCATCGCCGGGCACGTTTCCATCACCGGGCACGTCTCAAAGCCGGGCATGTATGAGGTGACCGCCCGCAAAGAAGTCTTGCCGAGCTGCTGAATCGCGTTGGGCGTATCCTTGTCACCCGGAGCGAGCTAAGAGCCTACCGGTCAGGAAAGCCGATTCCGCTCATCCGAATTACGCTACGCGAAGGGAAGAAGAGTGCCTTTTCCATCGATCCGACCGAGATCTATGGGAGACTTTGTTCAGCGGGCGATTCCGTCGTCATTTTCCGTGCCGATGTGAAGGAGGTTAGCCTCGACCGGTCGCTCAAGTTTGCTAAGCCGAAACAAGGGAGAATGAGAACTCGGCGTTGAACCCGAAAGCGGAGCTGCTGCCACTCGCCCGCTCAGATCGAATACCTTGGTGAAGCCGCCCCACAGTTGCGCCCAGAATTTGCCGATGGATTCGGCGCGGCCGGATTTGGAGATCTGCTGGCAGAGGAAGGTGCCCTGGCCGGCGAAGATGTCGTCGAAAAGCGGGTTGCCGCCGCGGAGGTAGGACCAGAAGGTTTCGGCGCGGGCGCAGGAATAGTCTAAGCCGGGCGTGAAGGCGATAGTGGCGTCTTGGTTGGTGCGCTTGCGGTTGCCCTGGCGGAGGTGGTCGGCGGTGAGGATTTCGGCGCGGACGCCGCGGCGCGCCCAGAGGACGAGGCGGACGGGGCCGCGAAACTCGAAGAACCGGAACTGCAGGGTGATCCAGGCGTGGAGCCGGAAGATCCGCCAGTGGCTCTTGACGACCGGCGGGCGGTCCTCGTGGCCGATGAATCCGGCGAGGAAGCTGGGGCGGCAGATGAGCGAGCCGCCCTCCGGGATATCGACGACCGCCATCTCGACCTCGGCTTCGTCCTGGCTGGAAAGCGTGAGCCGCCGCGGGTGGTCGGGGTCGGTGTTGCGCACCCGCGTCATCTCGATCAGCCCGCAGGCGGCGCTGGTCAGCGGGAAGCGCCAGTCGAAGAGAAACTTCGTCCGCTTTTGCAAAAGCTCGTCGGATGCCTGGTAGAACTTGTGTTTGATGATGGCGAAGTCGCCGGGCGACAGCTCGATTTCCTTGGCGACATCGGTGCGGGAGACGCGGATCGGGGCGAGCGCGTCGGTCCGGATGCGGATCGGTTCGGCGGCGGCGGCGAGCGGCGACCAGAGGAAGTAGAGCGCCGCCTTGTAGAGGAGCGGCAGGAGCAAGATCGAGAGCGTGATCAGCAGCAGCGTGCCGGCGACCCGCTGGAACGAGGCATCGACCCAGAACTTCGCCTTGTCGAAGCGCCGCTCCCAGACCGCGATGCGCCCCTCGATTTCCTCGATCTCCTCCATTGTCTCGGCGAGTTCGCCGCTCAGGCTCTCGCGCTGGGCGGCGCGGTCCTGGCTGGCGATCCCGAAGGCGTGCTGCGCCTCGCTCAGCGTGTTGGTCAGCTTGGCGATCGATTCGTCCAGCTTGCGCGCCTCGCGCCGCGCCTCCGCCAGTTCGCGCTCGCGCGCGAGGATTTTTTCCTCGGGATAGAGCCCGACCGAGGCGGCGATGCGCGCGACGACATCCTTCGCTTTTCCGAGCCAGGCTTCGAGCTGCTTGACCTGATCGGCTTTCTTCTCCAGCTCGGCGCGGCGCTGGGAGATTTCGGTCTCGGCGTTGGATTTCAGCTCGGCCAAAGCGGCGCTCGCCTCGGTTGCCTCGGATTCGAGCCGCGCCATCTGTTTTTCGTAGTCGGCGAGTTCCTGCAGCTTGGCCTGTTTTTCGGCGGGCAGCTCCCGGTAGTAATGCTGGGCGGCGAGGAAGATCGCGGTGCCCGCGATCACGACGATCCAGAGCGCCGCGATGAGCGTCGCTTTGGAAAAGATCCAGCGGAGGAGATTGGCGATCAGGGTGCCCATGGTTTCGGTTAAGTTACGGGTTTGCGAGGATTGGGCTACCAACTTTCCCAGCGGGCGGAAATCGGCGAACGGGCGCGACTCGCCCGTTTCTGGCGGCGGCGCGCGGCGGGATGATGCGCCCATGAATCGAACGCTCCTCCTCCTCCCCGCGACCCTCTGCCTCCTCGCCGCCGCGCTCTGCCCGGCGGCCACCTATGAAGTCACCAGCCTGAGCAGCGGGGGCGAAGCCGGGACGCTGCGCTGGGCGATCGCCCAGGCGAACGCCGATCAGTTGGACGACGGCAACCCGCACCGCATCGCGTTTCAAGCCGGGCTGGAAGGCACGATCGAAGTGTCCGAGATCGAGGTCACGCGCGACATGATCCTCGCCGGACCGGGCGCGGACAAGCTGACCCTGAGCGCCGCAGGGAACCGCCGCGCGATCTTCGTCAATCGCGTGGACCGGTTCGCCGCCGAAGGGCTGCGCTTCACCCGCTCGGTCGCGCCCGCCTCGGGCGGCGGGATCTACGGGATCGCCGGCGAGGTCGTGGTGCGCTATTGCGTCTTCGACGGATGCGTGGCGGCGCGCGGCGGGGCCATCGAGATGGCGGCCAATGCGCTGCTGGTCTCCGAATCGGCGTTTCTCAATTGCCGGTCGGAGTCCCACGGCGGGGCGATCTGGAACGACAGCGGCGATACCGGGCAGGGCACCTCGGTGGCGAATGGCACGTTCTACCGGTGCAATGCTCCCCAGCGGGGCGGCGCGGTTTGGGCGCGCGGATCGGTCGTGGACCTCTCGCAATCGACCTTCCAAGAAGTCACCGCCTCGCTCGGCATCGCCGCCTACGCCGAAGCGCCGACGTCCCCGGTCGCCGCCCCGATCGCCTCGCTGGTGAACTGCGCGGTGCATCGCCCGTCGGCGTATGTCGAGGCGCTCGCCGCCGACGCATCGGTGCTTACCTCGGAGTCCGGCAACGTCGTTGCCCGGAAGCTCCGGCTGCGCGCGCCCGCGTGGTATGGCGCGCCTGCCGCGGCGGGCGCGATGCCGGTGCCGTATTGCCTGCCGGACCTCGATAGCCCGGTGATCGACGCGGGCGGTCCGTTGAACGGCTTGAATCTAAACCGGCTCGACATGGACGTGCGCGGCAGCAGCCGGGCGGGAAATCCCGACGCCGGCGCGGTCGAGGTCCGGTCCCTGCCCGCCGGCGGGACGCTCGGCTTGATCGACGCGATCAACGCCTCCAACGCGGCGGGCGCCGATCCGGTCGACTACATCGCGCTCGGCTCCGATGCGACCCTCGACACCGCGTTGCCGCCGATCGCGCGCAGCGTCATCGTCATCGGCCAGAGCAGCACCGGCGATCTGATCAGGGTGGATGGTGCGGGGCAGTTCCGCCCGTTCACCGTCGAGCCGGGCGCGGTCGTTGGCTTCGAGAACCTGCGGCTGACGAATGGGTTTTCGGCGGGCGGCGGCGCGATCCTCAACAGCGGCACCGCGCGCGTCCGGCGCTGCTGGCTCGTCTCCAACCGGGCGAACTGCGGCGGCGCGATCCGGTCGGTCGCGGGCAGCCGGCTCGAAGTCCTCGACTCGACGTTCTCGCAAAACCAGGCGGAGGCGGACAGCGGCGCGGTCGAGATCTTCGGCGGCAGCGCCGACATCGAGAACTGTTCGTTTTATCGCAACGAGGCGAACCGGGGCGGCGCGCTCGGCTTCTTTTCGGCGACCGATGCGGCGGTCCGGCATTGTAGCTTCGACCAGAATTCGGCGGTGCAGGAAGGCGGCGCGATCCGGGTGGCGGCGGATTCGGCGATCGCCCTGAGCGGCAGCGCGTTCACGCCGCACGCGCCCGCCAACATCCAGAACTACGGCGCAATCGATGCGGCGGAAAACGTCGATGCCGGCCCCGGCGATCCCGCCTTCGACTTCGTGTCGCAAGCGTGGCTGCCATTCCCGGCGCTGTATCCGGAGCAGGACTCGCCGTTCGTCAACGCGACCTTCTTCGCCCTGCCGCGCGACCAGACCGGGCGGCTCCGCTTCGACCACCGCGCCGACGCCGGGGCGGTCGAGTGGGTCGCCGCCCATCCGTATCTCGCCCTGCTCTCGGTCTTCTCCGACACGGACTTCGACCCGTCCGACTGCCTCCCGACGGCCGGCAGCGACATCGACCCGCACGGCGACTTGGACGGCGACGGGCAGGGCAATTACTTCGAGCTCTACTTCCGCGGCGATCCGTATGACCCGCAGCGGCAGGCATCGGTCGAATTCTTCCTCGAACCGCAGGGCGGCTTCCGGTTTCCCGCCTTCCGGTTTCAGATCGACGAGCGGCTCAGCGACCAGATCCGCTTTGCGATGTGGCGCTCGGTGGACCTGGCTCCCGGCGGTTGGTCCCGCCGCGCCGCGAGCTACACCGCCACCTTCACCTACCACCAGAACGTCGTGGCAAGGGACCAAAACGCGCCGGTCACCGCCGGCGGGCGCGGGTTTTACCGGCTCGGCATCGACGACTCCGACATGCCCGCCGTGTTCCCGTGCCTGGAGCCGGTGGATGCGGTGGGCAATGTCGCCGACGGCGGCGGGTTCGGGTCGGTCGCCTACCGCTACCGCATGGGCACCTATGAGGTCACCAACGAGCAATACGTCCGGTTTCTCAATGCGGTGGACTTCTCCGGGACCAACGACCTCAATCTCTACGACGCGCGGATGGGCACCGAAACGTGGGGCGGCATCGCCTTCGACCCGGCGGCGGCGACCGGCAAGCACTACCGGTCCCGCGACGGCCGCGCCCGCTTTCCGGTCAACTACATCGACTACTTCTGCGCGCTGCGATTCTGCAACTGGCTGCACAATGGCGCGCCCGCCTATGTCATCGCCTCCCACCGCCCGGTGGTGATCGAAAGCGGAGCCTACACGCTCACCGGCGTCATCCCATCGGACCCGGACGCGATCGCCCGCGAGAGCGGCGCGCGCTACTTTTTGCCGAGCCTAGACGAGTGGATCAGGCGGACTACTTCACATCGGCACCGGTGGTCATCGGCGGGTTCAGCTACTACGACTATCCGGTCGGCTCCAACACCGTGAACAATCTTCCGCCCTCCGGCGATGGAGAATCATAACTACGCGCCGGTCCCGGCTTTGTCATCCCGGCGCTCCGCAGAAGGCGGCGTCTATTCCGCGCGCTCACCGTGGAACCCCCTCTGAGATGGGCGGCAACATCGCGGAGATCGTCGAGCATGCGCCCAGCAACCTGCCGGGCGCGACACGGGCGAAGGGCGGCAGCTTCCTCTCCGCGACCAGCGATGACCTGATCCGCAACCGCGGCGCGTCGAAGTCTCTACGCAGCGGCTCGCCTACGTCGGGTTCGGATCGCCGGGCGACCGTAGCGGGGCGGAACCCGAATTCGCCGCTTGCAACCGGCGCGGAATCGCGCGATTCCACCCATGCTCACCGCCCTCCGCCCCAGCCTCCGCCTCCGCCGCTATGAATGAAACGCCGCTGCCGCCGCGCCCGATGCCGAGGAGCGGCTGCGGCGCAGCCTGCGGCGGCGCGCACCGCCACCGCTGCGGTCGCCGCCCTCGCCGTGGCGCTGGCGGCAGGCGTCGGCTGGCGGGACGCACCGCACGTATCGGGCAGAAGGCGAGCGCGTCGCCGAGGCGGCGCGGCGGGGAGGTCACTGGACCGGGCGCGGGCGTTGATCGCGGCGGGCGGGTAGTCGGCGCGGACGCGGCGCTCCGGGCGCTGGAAGCCGGTGCCCGCGTCGTAGGCCTTGGCTTGGTCCGCACCGCCGCCGCGCAGCTCGCCGTTGAGGAATCGTATTTCTGGCCCGCCTTCCGGGAACACCGGTGCAGGCGGTCGCCGCCAGCGCCGATGGAGCCAAGCTCGTCTTCGCCCCGGAACCCGGCGCGCTGGAGGTGTGGGACATCGCCGCCGCCGCGCGCGCGAGCACCGGATCGCGCCGGGCGGCGAGGAATTCCACTATCCGGTGCTCAGCGCCGACGAGTTTCTCGGCGCGCGCCGGGCGGGCGGCAACGCCGAAGATCTGGTCGCTCGAATCCGGCGAGCTCTTCGCCGCCGAGGCGCGCACCGCGACGGATCGAGCCGGGGCACGCTCGCCTTCATCGGCGGCGCATCCACCTTCTACGCCGATCAGGCGAGTGACCGCTTCGTCGCGCAAATCGATCTCGGCTCGCATGCGGAAGTCGCGCGCTGGACGCTGCCCGGCGCCGGTAGCGGCTGCGCTGCCCGAAGCGGTCAGTGGCGTACAGCGACGCGGGCGGCGTCTATCTGCTCGGCGCAGGCGGCGGCGCGGCGCAACGCTTGATGGAGACGCCCGCGCCGGTCACCGCGCTCGCCTTCCGCCCGGACGGAAAGCTGATCGCCGCCGGGCTGTCGAACGGGCAGCTCGCCTGCGCGCACCTGCCGAGCGGCCAGCGCTGGCTGAAGCAGGCGCACGACGCGCTGGTCAGCGCGGTCCTCTTTTCGCCGGACGGCGCGCTGCTGGCGACCGTCCCAGGACCGAGGCGCACCGCGTGGCATCACGGCGCGAGCGCCACACGGTTCGCCCAGCGCAGCGCCATCGCCATGGCGCTCGGCTCCGGTACGGGCGACGTTTTTTCGCGGCGAACTCGGCGTCGGGTTTTTGGGATGTCGCGCCGCCCGCCGGGTATGTGCCGCTCGATCTCGCCCACAGGCCGCCGCCGAGATCTCCATCGCCAGGATGGATCCGCGCGGCCTCCTCGCGGCGACCAATCGCGAGGCGGTCTGGTTTGGGACCACGGCGACCGGCGACTACGGTCGCCCGCGCGCCGTGGGCGATGGCGCGCGGCCTCGCCACCCGCGGCTCCGATTTCCTCTGCGCGGGCAGCGGCGGCGTAGTCGGAGCCTTCCGGCTCGCCGCCGATGGTGATGGCGGGTGGCGCTGGATGCTCGGCGCGCTGCCGGGCCTGCGCGGACCTTTCGTTTGCAGCCGTGGTAGCGTCTGGCAACCACGGTGAAGCCTCTCGAGCTGTCGGGCGTCGGCGTTTTCAAGGCGGATGGTCTGGCGGTAAGCAGAATCTGCCGAGCGGCGACGAGCGCGCCTCGCGTTGGATGCGGGTGCCCGATGGCTGGCGACCTCGCATTGGAAGCGGGGCGGCTCGGGCATCGCGCCGCTCGGCAGCGGCGGCAGCGGCGGCAGCGGCGGCAGCGGCGGCGGCGATTTCATCAAGATCGACCGCGGCGGGTCGGTCGCGCTCGCCCGATGGCGGGCTGGCGATCTTCGGCAGCAGCAGCCAAGCCACGAAACGTGGCAGCGGCGCGGAGGCGGCTTGCTAAGGATCGGATCGGGCAGATCCCGCAGTTGCAGGGCGGCGACTTCCCCGGCGCGGCGGCGTTTTCGGCGGGCGGCGACCGCGCGGCGTGGATCTGGCAGCAGCGCGGCATCGGCATCCTCTCGGTCTCCGGGCGCGGCCTCACCGAGACCGAACGCTTCTTCCCGGCCGGCGATCCGGCGCTCTTCGCACTCTGGCTGGCGCCCGGCGGCGACCGCGTGGCGGCGGGCACCGGCGACGGCAAAGTCCACGTCTGGAACCTAACCCCGCCCGGCGAAATCCTCCGCGCTTTGCCCGCCCACGCGGCGAGCCTGCGCCCGAACCCGCTGCCCAAGTTCGCCGCCGCCCTGATCGCCGGATTCGGCGCGCTCGCCGTCGTCGGCTCGGTGGCGGCGTGGCTCATGCGGCGCGAGCGGCGGCTGCTCGGCGGCTTCCTCGCCGGCCAGCGCGAACTCGACGCCCACCGCGAGCGCCTCCGCCTCGCCGAGCGCATGGAATCGCTCGGGCGCCTCAGCGCGGGCGTCGCTCACGACTTCCGCAACATCCTGTCGATCATCCGCGTTCGCGCCGGCTTGCTCCGCCGCGCCGTCGCGGGCGACGACGCCTCCGCCGGCGACGCCGATGCGATCGAGCGCGCGGTGGAAAAGGCGGAGGGCGTGGTGCGCTCGCTGCTCCACGTCGGGCGCCCGGCGGCGGGCAATGCGCTGCCGGGATCGGGCTTTGACGCGGCGGCGGAACTCGCCGACTTGCGCGGTCTCTTTGCGGCGAAGGCGCGCGGGGTCGAGGCGTTCGCGCTCGATGCCGCCGAGGGGCTGCCGCTCGCGGCGGGCAACCCGGTCGAGTTTCACCAGCTCGCCGCTCAACCTTGGCTGGAATGCCATCGATGCCTGCGGGCGCGCCGGATCCGCTGCGCCTCTCGTCGCCGCCGCCGCGAGCGGATGGCGTCAGGTCTCGCCGCCACGCCATCGGCGCTCTGGCTCTGCGCGGAGGACGGCGAGTAAGGCATCGGCGAGGTGGGGCGCGAAGCTCTTCGAGCCACATTTTTCTCCACCAAAGCGCTGGGTCCCGAGCGCGGCAGGCTGGAACCGGCACCGTGTTCGGCATCTGCCGCGCGCGCGTACGCCTGCAGGTCGAACTCGCCCGCGCTCGGCGGCGCGCTTTCGCCATCGGCATCCCCGCCGCCGCCGACCCCGAGCCTGCCGACCCCGCCGATCCGCCATGGAGAGCCACCAGCCCGATCACCTGCCACCACGCCTCCTCGTCGTCGAGGACGAACTCGAGCGTTCCCTTCCGAGACTTGCTGCCGCCCTTGCCCGCCCCACTGCGGGCTGACCCCCGCGTGCCGACCGTGACCGCCGCGCTCGCCGCCCTGCGCGACGATCCGCCCGACCTCGTCATCCTCGGCATCCTCGCCGACGGCGAGCGCGGCGCGGACCGGCTCGCCGAGATCCGCCGCGCCGCCGCCACCTCCCGGTCATCATCATTTCCGGCGCGCTCGACCTCGACGCCCAGCTCCGCGCGCTGGAGGGCGGCTTCGGTGCTTACTTCGTCCTCGAAAAACCCGTCACCCTCGACCGCCTCAGAAAACCGTCGCCCGCGCCCTGGACAGATACGGCATCAGTAGAATCGTCGTAAGTATCAAGGCGATCGACGCCGGAGAAGAAAATTGGTCCGAACCCGAGCCGCCGGTTCTGGGCAAACGGAGCATAACGCGCTCCCTCGCCATCCTCCGCGAGCTGCCCATGCGGCCAGCGATTTCAACCTCACCACCTCGGAAACGCTTGAGACGTCGACCGCCGCGTCGCCGCGACTGGAGGATCAACCGCGGTCCACCTGCGGCGCGGCGACACCTCGAGAGAAGGCAGGCCGGATAAGAACGCCCGCCTGTAGCTGAAGCCGATGATCGCCTAAATCTTCAGGCATTCGCGATAGACGACCGGGGAGATCTCGGAGGGCTTGATCTCGCTGCGGCCGCCCCAGAAGACGTTGGTGTAGAGGACCGGGATGCCGATGGATTCGAGGTGGGCGTCGATGTAACTTTGTGTTCGAGGACGGTCGCGGTCGGTGCCGTGGACGACGCCCATGATGTTGACGTTGCCGAAGGTCTCGCCGCCCTCGCGCCAATAGCAGTGGGTCAGGATATCGTGGCGGCCGACTTCGGCTCCGCCTTTCGCCTGCATGCCCTCCGGCACCCGCCAGTGGAAGAGCGCGTTGAACCGGGTGACCCGCTCGCCGGTCTTCGACGGCTTGACGTGCTCGAGGAACGTCGAGAACCGCCCGATCACCCGCTTGGCGTCGAGCGCCCCTTGGCGACCCCTCGCAAAATTCGTCGAGGCTGACGCCCGCCTCTTCGGCGCGCTTTGCCCACGGCTCCTCGCAGATTTCCTCGGCGGACAGCTCGCCCTTTAGGGCGAGGAGGACGCGCCATTCTAGGTCGGAAAGCGGCGTGGTCTCGACCACCATCATCTTGGCTTAGGTTCGTCGGATTTCGCGCCGAGGTTCCATCGACTTGCGCCGGACGTGGCGTTGACGCCGAGCGAGAAGATGCCGTGGGCGGGCATGAGGATGAAGTCGTCGGCGCCGACGATATTTTCCACGACTTCGGCATGTTCCTCTAGCGGCTGGCCCTGCGGGACTTTGAGCGTGGTCCACAGCCGGTAGTCTTTGCCGGAGATGTCGCGGTCGGTCGAGCGGGTAACGACATGCCCGCTGAACGGATCTTCCTTGGACATGAACTCGAAGGCGGCGTCGAGCTTCTCGGGCTCGATCTTCCAGGCGACCAGCGCGCCTTCGGCGAGTTTGTTGGCGAGCAGCGTCTGGCGCACGCGGCGGATCACGCCGCCGGCGAGCATCGCCATGATCCGCGCGAACACGGTCTCCAGCGGCACGCCGGATTCCTGGGCGATCATCTGAAACGGATGGCGGTGGAAGCCCTGCACGCAGTCTTCGGAGACCGCGAGGATCTTGGCGTTGGTGGCTTCGGTGTGTTCGATGGGGATTTCGGCTGTCATGGGCGGGCAATGTGGCGGGTCAGGGCGGAGCCGCAATGCCGATGTTTGCGATTTGTTGGGTGGATCTTGCCCTCCGATCGCCGCCGCGTCCGGCTTGCCGCCGCCTTTGCGCGGCGGCGATCTGCGCCTATGGTCCGCGCCATGACAGCCGCCCGCCTTGCCCGCGCCACCCTGATTCTCGCCGCCGCGATCCCCGCCGTGCGCGCGCAGAATGCCCCGCCGCATATCATCATCCCGCCGAATGTGCCGCCGGAGATCGCCGAGCAGATCGCCAAGGCGCAGGCGGAAATCCTGCGCCAGCAGGCGGCGGGCGGCCAGGCGAACGCGAATGCCAATGCCGCGCAGCAAAAGGCAGCCGCCGCCGCCAAAAACCAAGATCCCGCCGCCGCCGCGATGCTCAAACTCCAGCTCGTCCGCTCGCCCGATGCGGTCTTGCAGGCGAATGCCGAGCCGCTGGACGAGGCGGCGCAGAAAGATCCGGCGAAGCGGTTCGAGCGCGCGGTGATGGTCGGCGACTGGGCGGCGGTCAAGGCGATCCTCGCCGAGCTGCCGGAGGCGGAGGCGGAAAAGGTCTTCAAGCACCTCGCGCAACGCCTTGCCATGCCCGTCCCGGTGCCAAACCGCGGCGGCAACCAACAGCCGCCGCCGCTCCTGCCGGCGCTCGGGTTCGACGACGCGCTCGCCATCGCCGAGGCGGCGCCGGGCGGATTCGACAGCGACGCGGCCGCCGCCATCGGCAGGCTCCTCGCGGCGGTGATCCGGCAGGGATTTGATACGAAACCGCTGCTCGCCAAGCTGGAGGCGGGAGCCGGGGCGGTCGGCGGCAGCGATCCGGCCAAGCGCGCGCTGGCGGCCGCCGTTTTGATCGAGGCGGGGCAGCCGCTGCTTGCCGAGTCGTTCCTGCCGCCGCTGGAGGAGGCGCTCAAAGGCGAGGACGCCAAGACGCTGGAGCGGCTCAGCATTTACTACCTGACCAAAGCGAACCAACCCGGCGAGACGGACGCCTTGCCCAAGGCGTGGGCGGCCAACCTCCGCGCCCTCGAATTGCTCAGCGCCAAACCCGCCAATCCGGGGGAAGGCGAACCGGGCGCGCAAGAACCATCGCAGGCCCAGCAAGCGGAAACCGAGGGCGGCGACGACCCGAACGCCCAAAACCAGGCGCAGGCGAATGCGCAGGCTGGAGCCGTCGCGGCGGGCAGCGGCCGCGCGGCGGCGATCGCGCGGGCGCTGCAGATCTTGCCGCGCCTCAATGAAGTCGAGCGCAGCGCGTGGCTGGGGCAGCTCTTCGGCACGGAGCCGGGGAAGGCGCACGCCTTCATGGCGGCGGCGGCCGAGGCATCGCTGAAAGGCGCGGGCGGCCCGAACCTGGGCGAGCGGCTCCAGCTCGTCAGCCTGATCGCCGAGCTGGCGCGCAATGCGGCGCGCGCCGAGATGGCGGATGCCGGCCCGATGTTGGCGCGCGCCTGGCTGCGGGAGGCGCAGATCACCGAGCAGTGGCATCCCGGGCCGGAGACCGATTTCATCCCGCCGGTGCCGCCGGGCTACGACCCGTATAGCTGGCGGCAGATGCACCAGCAGCAGAACCAGCAAAACCGCGGCAACCGCCTGCCGAGCATCGATCCGGCGAAGATCGAGGACGCCGCGCCGGCGGGCAAATGGCTCGATTCGCTCGACGCCGCGCTGCGCCTCCGCGTCGATGAATCGCTCGCCCGGCTCGCCTTGAAAAAAGACGAGGCCGAGGGAGCCATCGAACGCATCGAGGCGCTGGCCGCCGATCTGCCCGACAAGGCGCGCGCCCTCGCCCAAGAATACCTCGGTATCTGGGCGAACCAAAACAACCCGAACAACGCATCCGGCCGCTTCGCCCGGAACTACATGCCGCAATACTACTACGGCGGCATGTACGGGCAGCAGGGCGTCGGCATCCCGCTGACCCGCTCGATGCAGGTGCGCAACCTCAAGCGCCTCGGCGAAGTCCTCGCCAAGCTGCGCGCGCTCCCGATCGAGCCGCTGGAGCCCGGCGTTTTGGCGGACACGTTTTCCGCCGCGCACAGCAACGCGGAGGTGTTTCGCGCGGAGGACATCGAAGGGGTCTTCGGGCCGTTTCCGGAGATCGAATCGGAGCTGGCGGCGAACTTGCTCGGCACGATGCGCGGGCGGCTGGCCAGCGTGTGGCGCAACGCCAAGGTCCAGCAGCAGGCGCGCACCAACCGCAAAGACGAAGACATCGAGGCGGAGGTCAACCGCGGCTACGATCTCGCCTCCGGCTTGGCGGAAGCCGCGCTGGAGAAACGCCCCGACGACTGGCGGTTCCGCATGCTCAAGGCAGCACTCGCCTTCGACTGGGCGGAATACCAATACGGCAACAAGGTGGATCTCGAAACCTATGTGGCGAAGCGCGAGGAATGCTTCACCGAATTCGAGCGCGCCGCCACGCTCTACGCCGGCGATCTGCCGAAGATCCCGGTGCCGCAGCAGCGCCCCGACGTCTATATGATGTGGTTCAACGCCAACCTCGGCGCCTCCGACCTCGCCCTGGTCACCCGGCAGGCGGAGCCGAGCCAGAAGAACCTCGAAAAGATCCGCGACACGATCTTGGCGCTACCGGGCGACGCCGGGTCGCGGCACCTCGACATGTTCGCGCGCGAGCTGAGCCAGAGCGCCTCGAGCATCGCCGCCCACCTGAAGATGCGCTACCTCCGCGCCGGCTTGATCATCGCCGGCGACAACGAGGAGGCGAAGGCAGCCCGCGATCTGGTCCGCTACTACGACGACCTGCTCGACGAGATCCAATTTCACGCCGAGGTCGATGGCAGCACGGACGTCGGGCACGGCGCGCCGTTCGGCTTGTTCCTCGCGCTGCGCTACACGGAGGCGATCGGGCGCGAGAGCGGAGGCTTCACCAAGTATCTGACCAACAACCAGGGCAATCCGTATTACTACAATCCGTATGGCAACGCGCCGAAGAACTACCGCGAGGACTTCGAAAAACACCTCGGCGAAAAATTCCTCGATAGCTTCAACGTCGTCTCGGTCACGTTCCACGACCCGCGCGTGCCGGCGCGCAGCTACGGCGTCGAGGGCTGGCGCGAGACGCCCTACGCCTACGCCTTGATCCAGGCGAAGGACCCGTCCATCGACAAGATCCCGTCGCTCCAGCTCGACCTCGAATTCAGCGACAGCGTCGGCCAGGTCGTCCTGCCGGTCACCACGCCGGTCCTGCCGATCGACGCGCGGCAGGAATCCGGCGAGGCGCGCCCGGCGGAGAACATCGAGATCACCCAGATCCTCGACGACCGCGAATTCGGATCGGCGGCCAAGCTGACGCTCGACATCCAGGCGAAGTCGCGCGGCTTGGTGCCGGAGCTGGACCAGCTCCTGGCGCTCCCGCCCGCTGGGTTCCGGATCGCCCAAACCGAGGCGCAGGGGCTTTCCATCGCCGAAATGTCGGTCGAGGGCGGCGAAGTCTTCCCGGTCTCCGAGCGCAGTTGGCTCCTCACCCTGGAGCCGGAGAACACCGCCGCCGCGCCGCGCGAATTCGCCTTCCCCGCCGCCCTGATCGCCGGCTCCGAGGTCACCCGCAAGCGCTACGACGACGCCGACCTCGCCGCCGTCGAATCCGAAAGCGCGCCGCTCGGCGAGATCAATCGAGCCTGTCGCCGTGGGCGTGGACCGGGATCGCCGCCGCCGCGCTCGCCGCCATCGGAGCCGCCCTGTTCTTCGTTTTCGGCGGCAAGAAAGGCGAGGCGGTCGCCGCCCCGCGCTACGCCGTCCCCGACCGCGCCACGCCATTCAACGTCCTTTCGCTCCTCTACCGCCTCTCCAGAACGACACCGCCGTCGCCAAGTCCGCCGAGCGCAAAGGCAAGCTCCGCGAAACCATCGCCGAGCTAGAGAAAAAGATGTTCACCCAAGGCGGCACAAGCCCCCGCGGAATCGAACTCCGGCAGATCGCCGAAGATTGGGTGCGCGCGGCGGGGTGATCGGTGAAAGACAATTTAGGCCCGTTTTGCAGCGCATTTGGACTGCGGCGACCTGCCGCCCATTTTGTTCACTCGCTCACGCTCGCCGATACAGCCTGTAGGGTCGGCGCTCTTGCCGTTTTGGGCACGCGGTTTGGTTCTCGCCTTCGGGCGATGGCTTTCGGATTTGGGCAGTTTGCCAAACGGGCAGCTGCTCGTACACTTTCCGCTACGGATCATCTGCTGCCCGCAGGCATTAGCACCCATCAGCGTTTCTTCACCTGTCGCATATAGATAAACCGCTGATGATCGCTGATCTTCCCGGATGGAAGGACGCTGCCTTCCACGGATTGCAGATCCGCGCTACTTCGGTGTCTTTCTTGGTCAGCGACCGGATTCTCGCCTTTCAGTCAGGTTGGTCGCCCGCAGCATCCAGAGCCAGCGCGATCCCGCCGAGAACCCGGCTTTGTCGCCCAAGCCGGGGGCGCAGAGGAAATTCGGCGCGAGGATGGCTGGCGCTTGCAGGTAGGCTTTGAGCCGGTCGGCGAAATGGGCGCGCGTCCTTTCGATCAATCCGGGTGCCGCCATGACCCCGCCGCCGAGGAGGATTTTCCTGGGCGAAAGGGTGAGCGCGATGTTCATGGCGGCGCTGGCGAGGTAGCGGGCTTGCAGGTCCCAGGCGGGATGCTCGGTCGGCAGCTCGGCACCGGGATTGCCCCAGCGCTGTTCGATGGCCGGACCGCTGGCGAGCCCCTCCAGGCAGCCGCCGTGAAACGGGCAGGCTCCGGCGAATCCGTCGTCGGGTTCGCGCGGAAGTTGCAGGTGAAGTACATCTCCGGGTGGAGCGCGCCGTGGACGGTAGCGCCGCTGATCGCGCCGCCGCCGATGCCGGTGCCGACTGTGATGTAAACGAGATCGCCCAAGCCTTGCCCGGCACCCCACCGCGATTCCGCCAGCGCCGCGCCGTTCACGTCCGTATCGAATCCGACCGGCACGCCGAGCGCGCGCCCGACCTCGGCGAGATCGGTGTGTTGCCGAGGAGCTTCGGCGTCGTCGTGATGTAGCCCCAGGTCGGCGATCCCTCCGCCAGATCGATCGAGCCGAACGACGCGATGCCGACCGCCTTCAGCCCGCCCTGGCGCGCGCCCGCCTCGCGCAGAAAGCGGATCGCCTGGGCGATCGTCTTGCCATAAGGTCTTCGGTGGGGAAGCGGGATTCCTCGCGCAGGTCCCCGGGTGGTCCCGACCGCGCACACGAACTTGGTGCCGCCCGCTTGATCGATCCGTAAACCATGGCGCTAGAGGAGGTGGAATCGCGCAGCCCGAGCGAGGCATAGATCTCGCGCGTCGCGCTGCTTTGGTTGAGCGTGTAGAGGTGGATCGCCGTACGCCGTGGTCGAGCAGGTCGGCGCACTGCTGGGTGGCGTATTGGATGCCGACGCGCCGCACCGCCTCGTCATCGCCGCCGCAGCGGGCGATCGCGCGGAGCAGCTTGGCGGGGAAGCGCGCAGCCGGCGGCGAGTTCCGCCATGCGCGCCATGCCCTTTTCCGAGGCGATCGGCATGATGTAGGCGATGATCGGGACGTGGATGCCCGCCAGCTCGCAGCGGTCGCGGAAGTCGAAGAAGTCGTGATTTTCGAAGAAGAGCTGGGTCACGATGTAGTCGGCTCCCGCATCGACCTTCGCTTTGAGATAGTCCATTTCGAGCATGCGGTTCGGGGTCGCCGGGTGAGCTCTTCGGGAAGCCGCAGTACGCCGATGCCAAAGCCGCGCGGGTCCGGGTGTTCGCCGCTCGCATTGAACCGCTGGATGAAGCTGACCAGATCGGCGGCGTGCTGGAAGGCATCCTGCCTGCGGTCGTAGCCCTCCATCCCGCGCGGCGGATCGCCGCCCAGGGCGAGGATGTTCGAGACGGCTACAACGCCGCGTAGCGCGACAGGATGTCGGCGACCTCCGCCCTCCTGGTGGCAGACGCAGGTCAGGTGCGGGATCGGGTCCAGCGCGCCCTCCTCCTTGATGCGCACGACCAGATCGTGGGTCGCCTCGCGCGTCGAGCCGCCCGCGCCGTAGGTTACGCTGACGAACGATGGCTTGTAGGGTTCTAGCTCGGCGATGGTGTGGTAAAGCTCCTCCACGCCTTGTCGGATTTGGGCGGGAAGAATTCGAATGAGAGCGTCGTCGGGTGCGCCTCGAAGATGTCGCGGATGTGCATGGGCGGCTATCCTTGCCCGGATCGGGGCAGATGCAATGCCCGCGAATCGGTCCCGCCTTCAATACGTCGCCCGCCCGCCGGACAGGTCGAACACCGCGCCGGTGCTGAACGAACATTCCTCCGAACAAAGCCAGGCGACGAGGCGCGGCGGCGTCCCCGACCTTGCCGAAGCGCCCCATCGGGATCTTGCTCCGCATGTAGTCGATGTGCTCTTGGGTGATTTGCTTGAGGATGTCCGTCTCGATGACCGCCGGGGTCACGCAGTTGACCAAGACGCCGTCGGTGGCGAGTTCCTTGCCGAGCGATTTGGTCAACGCGATGACGCCCGCCTTGGCGGCGCTGTAGTGCGAGGCGTTCGGGTTGCCCTCCTTCCCGGCAATCGAGGCGATGTTGACGATCCGCCCGTAGTAGGCCTCGCGCATCGCGGGCACCACCGCGCGGCAGGCGAGATACGGACCCGACCAGGTCGACCTCGATGACGCGGCGCCGATTCGTCCGGCGGGATCTCGCCATAGCCGGTCGGTCATCCCGGCGATCCCGGCGTTGTTGACCAAAATGTCGATTTTGCCAAAGCCAGCCTGCGCCGACTGCGCAGCGGCATCGACCGAGGATTGGTCGGTGAGTTCAACGACGCTGCCGCTCGCCGGGCCAAACGCGGAGAGGGCGGCGACGGCGTCGGGCAGCGATCCCGCATCCCGGTCCCAGATCCGGACGGCGGCGCCGGATTGGAGAAGGCGCTGGGCGATGGCGAAGCCGATGCCGCGCACGCCACCGGTGACGATGGCGGCGCGCTGGTGGAGGTCGATTTGGTTCATAGGGCGAGAGTGAGCGATAGACTCGAACGCCGCGCAACCGTGAAGAAATCGGGCGCTGGCACCCCGGAGAAATCGATCTAGGCTTCCGCCATGATGATCCGCCCCACCCAAATCGCCGCTTTGGCGCTCGCCGCCCTCGCTTTCTCTGCCCGCGCCGACGATCCACCTGCCGATGCCGATCCGGCGGCGGCCAAGGCGCTGTTCGAGAAAGCCAAGGCGCACTTTCACGCGCGGGAAGACGCGGAATTTGTGGCGGCCATCGCCAAGGCGATCGAGGCGGACCCGAAGAATTCGGAAGCGTATGCGTTCCGCGCCGCCTACCTGGAAAGCCAGGGCGAATATGGCAAGGCGATCGCCGACCACACGAAGCTGATCGAGTTGCATCCGAGTTCGGTCGGGCTGGTCCAGAAGCGCGCCGTCGCCCGATTTTTCGACGCCCAGATCGCGGCGTCGGTCGAGGACTTCGACAAGGTGGTCGAGATGGAGCCGAAGGGGATGCCCTACAACTGGCAGCGCGGCATCGCCCTTTACTATGCGGGGCGCTACGACGACGCCCGCAAGCAGTTCGAGGATCACCAGACCGTCAACCCGCACGATGTCGAGAACGCCGCCTGGCACTTCCTCAGCACCGCCCGCGCCGCCGATGCGGAGGTCGCCAAGAAATCGCTGATCGACATCACCGGCGACGAGCGCGTCCCGATGGCGGAAGTCCAAGAAATGTTTGGGGGGACGAAAGCGCCCGAGGAGGTGGTCAAGCGCGCGATGGCGGCGGAGTCGGAAGCGGAGCTGCGCAACCAGCTCTGCTACGCGCACCTTTACATCGGGCTGTATTTCGAGGCGACCGGCGACGCCGAGAACGCGACGGTGCACATCAAGAAAGCGGCGACCGAATTCAAGATGGACCACTACATGGGCAGGGTCGCCCAAGTCCACCTCAAGGTGCTGGAGGGAAAGGCGAAGTGAGCGGAGCGGCGGAGCGGAGCGCCCGCGCCACCTTTGCCCGCCGCTGACAACTGAAAACTGCCAACTGAACACGGAAACCTGAATCCCGGCTTCGCCGTTTGGTTTGGATGATCGGCAGGTTGCCGACGCTACCTTGCTGAGATGGCGAAACTATCGCCCGCGCGGCGGTTAAATCGGGAGACCTCACCGCTGCCCATGAAACACCCGATTTCGCCCGACCCTACATGCGGAAACACCGCGCATTTCCTCACCCGGCGCGATGCCCTGCGCGGGATCGCGGGCGGCTTTGGCTGGCTGGCGCTGGCGGGTCTCGCCGCGCGGACCGCGCCTGCTGCTCCCGCTGGTGCGGCGGCGGCGGTGGGGGATTCGCCGCTCGCGCCGAAGGTCCCGCACTTTGCGCCGCGCGCCAAGCGGGTGATCTTCCTCTGCATGCGGGGCGGTCCGTCGCATGTCGATACGTTCGATTACAAGCCGGATCTCGCCACGGCGGCGGCGGCGGGCAAAGCGGGCCAGCGCCCGGGCACGAAGCTGATGGCTCCGCCGTGGGCGTTCAAACCGCGCGGCCAGTCCGGGCTGTGGATCTCCGATCTATTTCCGGAGGTCGCCAGGCACGCCGACAAGCTGTGCCTGCTCCGCTCGATGCAGACCGACGTGCCTGCGCACCCGCAAGCCTTCCTGCGGCTTCACACCGGCTCGTCCCAATTCGTGCGCCCGTCGCTCGGCGCGTGGTCGCTCTACGGGCTGGGCACGGCGAACGAAAACCTGCCCGGCTTCATCACGCTCACCCCGCCGGCGGGCTTCGGCGGCGCGCAAAACTATGGCTCGTCGTTTTTGCCGGCGATCTATCAGGGCACCCGCATCGGCTCCGACAACCGCCCGATCGAATCGGCCACGATCCGGAACCTCGCGCCGCGCGGAAAGCCGTCCGCCCAGCGCAAAGAGGTCGATTTGATCCAAGCGCTGAATCGCCGCCAGCTCGCCAAGGACCCGCAGAACAAAGACATCGAGGGCGTGATCGAAAGCTACGAACTCGCCTTCAAGATGCAGAGCGAACTGCCGGTCGCCATGGATCTGGACACCGAGAGCGAGGCGACCCGCACGCTCTATGGCCTCGGCAATGCCGAGACCGAAGACTTCGGGCGCAAGTGCCTGCTCGCCCGCCGCTTCCTCGATGCCGGCGTCCGCTTTGTCGAGATCTCGCACGGGAACTGGGACCACCACTTCAACCTGACCGCCTCGCTGGAGCGCAGTTGCGCGGCGGTCGATGCGCCGATCGCGGGGTTGCTCGCCGACCTCGCCCAGCGCGACATGTTGCGCGACACGCTCGTCGTCTGGTCGGGCGAGTTCGGGCGCACGCCGCACTCGCAGGGCAGCGACGGGCGCGACCACAACAACAAAGGGTTCACCGCGTGGATGGCCGGCGGCGGCGTGAGGGGCGGCTTTTCCTACGGCGCGACCGACGATCTGGGCTACGCCGCCGCCGATCAGCCGATGTCGATCCACGATTTCCACGCCACGATCTTGCACCTGCTCGGCTTGGACCACGAGCGGCTCACGTTCAATTACGCGGGCCGCGACTTCCGCCTGACCGACGTCCACGGCAAGGTCGCCAAGGAAATCCTCGCCTGAGCGGATCACTTCGGGCGATGCCCGACGAGCTCGGCGAGCCGGCCCTTGAGCGCCTCGATGCCATCGCCTTCCATCGCGGAAATCGCGATGACCTCGACTTTTGGGAATCGGTTTTTGATCGCGGCGAGGTTTTCTTCCGCCTCGGGCAGATCGATTTTGTTGGCGATGATGAGCCACGGCTGCTTGGCGAGCGATTCGTCGTAGAGCCCGATTTCGGTCCGGAGGATTTCGAGGTCGGAGACCGGGTGCCGCCCCTCGCTGCCCGCCGTATCGACGACGAAGAGCAGGAGCCGGCACCGCATGATGTGGCGCAAAAAATCATGGCCGAGCCCGACGTTGGCATGCGCGCCTTCGATCAGCCCCGGGATGTCCGCGACCGTGCAGCGCGCGAAGCCGGGGAACTCGACGACGCCGACCATCGGGCGCAGCGTGGTAAATGGATACGCGCCGATCTTTGGCCGCGCGGCGGACAAGGCGGAGACTAGCGTGCTTTTCCCGGCATTGGGAAAGCCGACCATCCCGGCGTCGGCGATGCGCCTTAGCTCTAGGTAGAACTCGCCCTCCTCGCCGGGTTCGCCCGGCTCCGCGCCGACCGGCGTGCGGTTGACCGGGCTTTTCAGGCGGTCGTTCCCGCGCCCGCCTGCGCCGCCCTTGGCGATGACGACGCGCTGGCCATCCTCCAGCAAGTCGGCGACCTGGACCAGCGCCATGCCTTCGTCGGTCACCTTGTCCGGGTCCTCGCCGTCGCCCGCCTCCCGATACACGATGGTGCCCGCCGGGACCTTGCCGACCGCCGGCGCGCCCGACCGCCCGGTCTTGCGCTGCTCGCGCCCGTTGTCGCCATGCTTGGCGAGCAGCTTCGGGTTGTAGAAAAATGTCTTCAGGTTGTCGGTGTGCGGATCGACGGCCAAGACGACATCGCCGCCCTTGCCGCCGTCCCCGCCATCCGGCCCGCCCTTCGGCTGAAATTTCTCGCGGTGGAAATGGGCGGAGCCATTCCCGCCGTTTCCGGCGCGCACTTTGATCTTGATGTGGTCGACGAACAATGGGCTATCGGTTGGGGGTGATTGGTGTTTCGGCGGGACCGTATCGTTCAAAGAGGATGACAACGCCAGAGCCAACATCGCTTTGCCATTTAGAAGCGAAAAAAAATGACCCGCCGCTGGTCGAGCCGGCTTCGGGCGAAGGGCGGACCCGCCCTCTGGCTACGCGTTCCCAAAACCCAGCATCCCCCGTGCGATACCAGCGGATCGACCGATCAAACTCCAAGTCCGCGATTTGAATCTGGATTTCGGAATCCAACAGGATCTCGATCTCGATCCGGTGAGTGCTTGGTCCGCCGGTAGCCAGGATCGTGCGCCCGTTGCAAAGCATCTCAATGGCAGGGGCGGCGCTAGACCGGCAGGGTCCGAGAGATGTTTGGCCAGGCTCATCGTCTAGACAATCGAGCGCTGCTTGCCGAATCGCCGTCGGCAGGAGTAGGTCGTCGCTTTCCATCGCACAGAATTTCAAATCTCTAGCCACTGGAAACTAAAAAATCCCGCCGTCAATTTTCAGCTCCGCCCCGGTGATGTAGGACGCCGCCTCGCTGGCGAGGAACACGGCGGCGGCGGCGACTTCGGCGGGGCGGCCGAAGCGGCGCATCGGGACTTGGCGGAGCGCGCCTTTTTTGGCTTCGGCGTCCATCCCGGCGAGCGCCTCGGTTTCGATGTAGCCTGGGCAAAGCGTGTTGGCGGTGATGCCGGAGCGGGCGACTTCTTTGGCCAGCACGCGGGTCATCGCGGCGACGCCCGCCTTGGCAGCCGCGTAGTTCGCCTGGCCGGCGGGCGGCAGCAGGGCGCTGAGGGACGCGACGTTGATGATCCGCCCGAACCGCTGCGCCATCATCGGTTTGATGACCGCCCGGCAGCCGTAGAACACTCCGTCGAGGTTCGCGCCGAGCACGCCGCGCCACGATTCGTCGGACATGAAGGCGAGCAGCGCATCCTCGTGCGCCCCGGCGTTGTTGACCAAAACATCGAGCCGCCCGCCCTCCGCGAGCACCGCCCCGACCGCCGCGTCCCACGCCGGGCGGTCGGCGACATCCAGATCGATGCATCGCGCGCGACCGGGGAACTCGGCGGCGATCGCCCCGGCGACATCGCGCCCGCGGCGGACGCCGAGCCAGACCCGGTTCTCGGGCGAAGCCTCCAGAAACGCGCGAGCCATGGCGGAGCCGAGCCCGCCGTTCGCGCCGGTGATGAAGATTGATTTCATGGTCGCTGCCGATAGCACAATCGCGGGATCCCTTCATGCCCGGATTCGGATCGCCGCCGGGGTGGCGCTTTAGCATTCGACGATATTGACCGCCAGCCCGCCGCGGCTGGTTTCCTTGTATTTCTCTTTCATATCGCGGCCGGTGTCCCGCATCGTTTTGATGACTTTGTCGAGGCTGACCGCGTGGGAGCCGTCGCCGCGGAGGGCGAGGCGGGCGGCGTTGATCGCCTTGACCGCGCCCATCGCGTTGCGCTCGATGCACGGGATCTGGACGAGCCCGCCGACCGGGTCGCAGGTCAGCCCGAGGTTGTGCTCCATCCCGATCTCCGCCGCATTCTCGACCTGCGCCGGCGTCCCGCCGAGGAATTCGCACAGGGCGGCCGCCGCCATCGAGCAGGCGACGCCGACCTCGCCCTGGCAGCCGACATCCGCGCCGGAAAGCGAGGCATTTTTCTTGTAGAGCACGGCGATGGCGGCGGCGGTGAGCAGAAACCGGGCGGCGGCGTCCGGGTGCGGCGACTGGCGGAAGCGCAGCGCGTATTCCAGCACCGCCGGGATGATGCCGGCCGCGCCATTGGTCGGCGCGGTGACGACGCGCCCGCCCGCCGCATTTTCCTCGCTGACCGCCAAGGCGAACGCATCGACCCAGTCGAGCGCCTCCAGCGGATCGGGGTGGTCGGCGGAGCCGGATTGGAGCTGGCGGTAGAGCGCCGCCGCCCGCCGCTGGACCTTGAATCCGCCCGGCAGGCAGCCGCCCGCCTCTAGTCCGCGCGCCACGCACGCCCGCATCGCGTCCACCACGGCGGCGAGCTTCGCCCGGACCTCCGCGGCGGGGCGCAAGGCGATCTCGCGGGCGAGCATGAGATCGGCGACCGACTCGCCGCGCGCGGCGCACAGGTCGAGCAGCTCGGAGCCGGAGCCAAAATCGAGCGGGTGCGGCGCGTGGGCGGGGGGAGCCTTCAATTCCTCCTCGGTGGCGATGAATCCGCCGCCGGTCGAGTAGATCGGGAGCTGCGCGAGGACATCGCCATTGGCAGAGGCGGTGAAGAGCATCCCGTTCGGGTGCAGCGGGAGCTTGGCGCGCCGCTCGTAGAGGAGGTCGTCCTTCAGGCGGAAGCCGATGCGGTGCTCGCCGCCTAGGGCGATTTCTTCCGCCGCGCCGATCGCCTCCGCCCGCGGCGCGATTGATCCCGGATCGACGGACTCCGGCTCCGCGCCTTCCAAGCCGAGCAGGATCGCATTGGGCGTGCCGTGGCCCTTTCCGGTGAGCGCCAGCGATCCGAAGAGCGTGACCTGCACCCGGTCGGTGGCAGCGAGCTTCCCGGACTCCCGCAGTTCGCCGGCAAAGCGGCGCGCGGCGCGCATCGGTCCGACGGTGTGGGAACTCGACGGTCCGATGCCGATGGTAAAGAGATCGAGGCAGGAGGTCATCGGCAACCCTACACTATTCTTCCTCGTCCCAAGGATCGGGAAGCAACAGGGCGCTGGGTCCGTTTTGGGAATTGAGATAGTCTTGCAAAATCTCAACGGCCGCCGCCTGATCGATGACGCTCCGGGACTCGCGCGCGCCGCGCCCGGCGGCGTTGAGCTTGCGCTGCGCCTCCACCGTGGTGAGCCGTTCGTCCACCTCGGCGATTGCGATGCCCGGCGGCAATGCTTTGCGCAGCGCGGCGATGAACGCCTCAACGCGCTCCGCCGCGCCGCCTTTCGTGCCGTCCATCCGATACGGCATCCCGATCACGACAACGCCCGCGCCGCGCTCCCCGGCGATCTGCGCGATCCGCCCCGCCGGGTCCTCGACCTTCGCGCGATGGATCGTCTCGACCGGATGCGCCAGCATCCCCAGCGCATCGCTCACCGCCACGCCGATGCGCGCCTCTCCATAATCGATGCCTAGGGCGACATTTACCATAATGGTTTCGAGCTAAACTTTGATTTCCGGGAAAAAACTTGGATTATCTACTGCCCAATCGACGAACGCTCGATAGACTGAACGTAGTTGGGTTCTCACTTCGCCCGTCTCTTGACGTGGTCCATCTTTGTCCTGAAGCAATGCAAGTCGCTCTTCGTCGTCGTCATCGTTAAATGGATGCGTGCCGAAGTGCGCCGATACGCTTCCCGGCGTTCCGCGGTATTTTGGGGTATCGCTCCTTCGCCCAAGATCTTCGTGGCGGACCGCCTAAGAACCTCTCCGACCTCTGATAATCCAATACGATTCAAGTCAGCGATGGTTTCGTGGGCAAAGTCGCCACTCGAATTCAAAAATACTGCTCTAATCCGCCGTTGTTTACCTGGCGATCAACCAGTAGAAACGGACCGCCATTTTCGCCCGATGTTTAGACTGTCGAACCCTTGTTTTTGCCCATGCCTTCCTGACATCTTTATCGAAAAGGTAATGGGAATTGGTCGCGCCCGCGTGGGCTGCGGCAAGCTTGTTTCCAACTGAGGAAAACCATCCCATTTAAACCAAACCCTCAGGAAGCTTCGAGACTAACTTCTTAATCTCATCGGCGCGGTCGCGGTCGGCGACGAGGATGGCGTCAGCCGGCGGACGACGATCAGGTTGCTGACGCCGAGCAGCGCGATGTTGCCGGCGCCGCCTTCGGCAAAGACGATGTTGCCCGCTGCATCGACGGAGGTCAGCGCGCAGTTGTGGTCGTTCTTGTCGGCGTCGTGTTGCAGGTATTTGGCGACCGAGATCCAACTGCCGACGTCGTCCCAATCGAACGTCGCCTCGACGTTGAGGACGCGGCTTTCCGCGGCGCGGGAGGCGGGTTCCATCAAGGCGTAGTCGATCGAAATCTTGGTCAGGGTGGGGAACTGCGCGGCGATGAGCGCGGCGGGATCGCCCGCGCCGCGGATCGCATCGACGAAGGCGGCGAGCTCCGGGCAGTGGCGGCCGAGGTGCGCGCGGGCGCTGGCGACCGACCAGATGAACATCTTTCGGCGTTCCACGTGAAGCCGCCTTGGGCGAGGAATTGCTCCGCCAGTTCCGGATCGGGCTTTTCGCGGAAGCGGGCGACCTCAAACGCCGCCGGCCCGGAGCCGGTGTCCGCCGGGTCGCCGCGCTCGATATAGCCGTAGCTCGGGCATGGCCAGGTCGGTTTGATGCCGATGGTGAGCAGCGCGTCCTCGCGCGCGGCGATGCCCATCGCGCCGCCGAGCAGGTCGCGGAAAGCGGCGGCGTCCTCGATCCGCTGGTCGGCGGAGCGGCACCGCCATGATTAGCGCCGGGGTCCCGCTGCGCGACCGAAGCCGATGCCCAGCACGATGGTAAGCGCGGTGTCGCGCTTGTCGGTTCCGCCATGATATTGAAGCGCCGGGATCTGCGGCGGTATCTTGGCGCGCACGCCGGGTTCCTGCTGGACGTTGGTCAGGATCAGGATGTTTTCGGCGGGGACCAAGCCGTCGAGGCGCGCGACCGTCTGCGCCAGCATGGTGCCGCCGCCGAAGAGGTCGAGGGAAGTTGTTTGGGGCGCTCCTTGCGGCTGATCGGTAGGCGTTCGCCGCTGCCGTAAACGAGGATGAGGAGCAAAGCGTTGGGGTTGGCTCATGCGCCGCATCTGGGCAGGGCGCGCCGCCCAGTCAAGCGCGCGACCAACCCGAACCGATTTCAAATCCGGGGGTGGTTTCCACTTTCATGCGGCGGTCGAAGCGCGTTCATCTCCGCGGCTGCATCGGCGAACTTGACCGATTGGACCGGATGCTCGCCGAGGCGGAGACGAATGAACGCGCGCCTAGATGCGCAGCCGCAGCTTCACTCCCCGAGCAGCGCCTTGAAATGCGCCTCGGCGGCGTCACCGCGAGGAAGCCACTTCGATGTGGTAGCCGCCTTCGAGGACCGAGCAGCCGGTTGTCGGCGGTGCCGGACGCGAGGTCTTGGAGCCGTTTGGTGAGCTCGGCGAAGTGCGGGTCGGTGAGGCGGAAGTTGCCGAGCGGATCGCCGAGGCGGGAGTCGAAGTAAATGAGATGATGACGAAGTCGGGTTTGAAGGCGAGCGCCTTTTTGATGAATGCCTCGCGAAAGGCTTCGCCGATCAAATCGTAGCCGATGTAGAAGCCGGGCAGCGGGACGTTGATCGTGGTGCCCTTGCCTTTACCCTCGCCGGATTCGTTGCGCATCCCGGTGCCAGGATACCAAGGGTGCTGGTGGGTCGAGCAAAAGAGCACGCTCCCGTCTTGGTAGAAGATGTCTTGCGTGCCGTTGCCGTGGTGGACATCCCAATCGAAGATCGCCACCCGTTCGACCCCGAACTTCTGCTGGGCGTGGCGCGCGGCGATCGCGGCGTTGTTGAACAGGCAGAAGCCCATCCCGCGGCTCGGCGTCGCATGGTGCCCCGGCGGGCGGGACGCGACAAACGCATTGCTGACCTGCTTCGAAAAAATCGCCTCGGTCGCCGCCAGCAGCGCTGCCCCCGCTGCCAGCAGCGCGACCGAAAACGATTCGTCGCCCACATTCGTGTCGCCGGTGCTGAGCAGTTTTGCCCCCTCGGCGACTTCCTTTTGGGCGAGGTCATAATAGCGACCCGAATGGCAGCGGACGACCTCGTCGCGCGTCGCCGACCGCGGTTCTAGGAGCGTGCCTTCTTCGCCAATCCGCTGTCGGTGAAGGCGCTTGCGCAGCGGCGGTCCGGGCGGGCTGCTCCGGATGGCGCGGGGCAAGTGTCATGCTTTTCAAAGTCGGGATCGATCGCCAGCGCGGTCGTCGGCTGGGCGGGGGCTGGTTTGGCGTGTTCATCGGAGCGGCTTTCAAGGGATTGCCGCAGCCCGTTTCGTCAAGGCAGAAAAGTGCGTTCCTCTCTCAGCAAAGCTTGACCGCCAATCGTAAAACTGCCGCCGTCTCAAGGTTGAGAATGAAACCCAAGACCGAGTCGCAATAATGAAAACCCACTACTCCCCCTCCTCAAAAATCGCGGCGGCAGTGCTTTCCCTCTTCGGGGCGCTGGCTGCTTTTACGTCTAATGCCAGCGCGCAGGGCTACGATCCCATCGCTGACGAATACGAGCTTTCGACGGTGCTTTCGTTCGGGACGCTTTTCGTTTCATCGACCGGCGTGGTCAACGGACCGTTCGGACCGGCTCACTTCGAAATCCGTGGTTCCGATACAGGGGCGGGTATTGTGTTGGAGGTGAAGGCGGACGTATTTCCTTATGGGATCGGGTTCGCGGGGGCCTCGCAGCTCGGCAACCAGGTGTTTTCGCTGGCGACGGACCCCCAGCCAGATCTCCCTGCGGCGCTGGTCCGGGCGGAGCAGCTCGTCGGCGCGGTATTTGGCGGCGCGCCGATCCTCTTTGCCGTGGATGGCGGCAATCCCTTCATCGGACCCGCCGCTGACGGTGCGCTATGCGAGCGCGGACCTCGATGCCGACGGCGTGCCGGACGACGTCGATCTCTGCCCCGATTCTTATCTCGGTCCTACCGTGGTGATCAATGGGATCGATACCGGCGTGCCGAACCTTTGGGCGGACGGCTCTACGGTGAATGAGGATGGGTGCTCGCCCGCCGACATCTTGCAGGCTCAAGTCGATGCGATTTTGAGCCGGTGAATCCGCTCCGGCAGTTCATCCGATTTCTCCCGCGATCTGAACCAGATGGTGCAAGCAGGCATCGTCACCCGGCAGGAGCGCAGCGCCATCCTCGTGGCGATCCTTCGCAGCCTGATCAACCCGGGCGGCGGGGCGAGTTCCTAGCCCTCCTGCCCACCTGCGGCACCGCCTTCGCCGCCCTGGAATCCGGCGGCGATCTCGCTGAGCGCGCGGCGTTTCCAGCGCGAGCCGATCCGCGCGACCGCCCGCTCGGCGACGGCGGCGAAATCGCCGCCTCCGGGATCAGGGAAGCCATTGGTCGCGTGAAGATCGACCGCCGCTTGGAGCAGCCACATTGCCCTCCATCAACGCCGACCGCTCGGTAAGCGGAGGCAAAAGGCATCGCGGAACTGGGTCCAGGCACCGGCGTAGGTTCGGCGGCAAGCTCCGCGTCGCCGAACCCGCGCAAGTAATAGGCGGCGGCGATCGAGGCGGGTCGAGGCAATCGAGGCGGCGACAAGATGACGGCGCCCAGCGTGACGAAATGGGCAGGAAACCGGGTGGGTGGTCGAAGCCGAGGCAGGCGCGCTCGAATTCGCGCCCGGACGCGGCGTAGGCGCGCCGCATCTCCTCCGCGCCACCCAACACAGGTGAGGTCGCCTCCGTGCGGGCGGTCTGCCATTGCCTACCGGTAGCACGCCCCCCAGAAAAGCGCGGCACCGGTGACGCCGGGCACCGATTTTGTAGCAAACCGCCGCTGGACCCGCGCTGCTGCTGGTCATTCGGCGTCATGCTAGCGCAGCTCGGGCGAGCACCTCGGGCGGCTCGATCTCCCGGTTGGTGATCATGCCATACACGACGGCAGGCTTGCCAGTTCGCCATGTTCTTCGCCGACATGGCGGAAGGCGGTCCACTCCACGCGCCGCGCGCCGCCGGCGAGCGGCTTCCTCCATGCCGAGCGCCGCCCCGGCGGCATGCAGGTAGTAGTCGAGGAATTCCATCTCCCGGCGGAAATGCTCGCCGGTCTCAAGGGTTTTTCGTGGTCACCCGGCTTCAACCACCAGGCGTTCGCCGCGGATCTGGAACAGCCGCGTGAAAGCCGGGGCGGGGAGCGCGGTATCTGGCATCGGTAAGACCATTACTGCGGCACCCATCCGCTGCAAGCGATGGGATCAATCGTGGCAGACCGCCTTTCGCTATCGCTTGCCCCCGATTCTCGCACCGTCATGCGCTTCGCCATACAAGTCGCGATTGGACCCTTGGAATTCGGCTTTGAGCCGGACGCGGAAGCAGGCGAGATCGACGACTTCCAGCCGGTGAAGCGCAGCCGCCGTCGTTGCCGTCGTGGCTGATGCCGAGGAGAAGGTGGTGGCCGTCGGCGTCGGTCTTGTTCGTCTCCGCGCGCGGCTCGTAGTAGAACGTGCAGCGTGCTGTCCGCCGACGTTTCCTCAAACAACTTGGGATCGAGGTAGGTCACGCAGGCGGAGGCGAATGTTCCGAGGCGGAGATCGGGTGGCGGGCGCTAAGGCGCGCCCGTTCGCCGCCTCCGGCACGGCGCAGGCGAAGCCCGGCATGGCGTCGAGCGCCTCGCGCAGGGCGTCCTCGAAAAATCGGCTCACCTCGTTGATCCGCCGCAGCCCGCGCACCGGGCAGGCCATCGGCATTCATCTCCGCCAAGGCGGCGTCCAGCGCGCGGCTGACCGCCGCGAGGATCTCGGCGTGCCGATGCCTCGGCGTCGATGGGCAGAAGGCGGTGCCCGGCTGAAATCGCCGCGATGACTTCAGCGAAATTGCGCTTTCCAGCTCCTGCGCGCCGCCCCGGCGATCAGGCAGCGCCTCAGCCTTCGGGTTGATATCGGAGCCAGCAGGCGTGGGCGAGCCAGGCGGCGGCTCCGGCCAGTGAGCCTTTCGGTTTTGGCGGCGCTTCGCCGCAATGCGTGCGAGCAGAAATGCGGCGGCGGTCAGGGAGTAAGGCGGCGGGCGGCGGCGGACATCGAGAACGGAGCGCGGCGAGAAGCGGGCGGCGGGCGGCGGGCGGCGGAAAATCGCCGTTTCCAGCGCCGATGGGATGCGCGCTAGTTCGTCAGGTTGATCAAAATATTGCGAAATTCGAACCAGGTCCCCTCGTTGCTGGGGATCTGGTGGGGACCAGTCGGCAGCCCTTTCACCCGGTTGACGGCGGTTTCGCCGTTGATCGCCTGACCTCTAGTTCGCCGCCGCTGATGCTGGCCTCCAGCGTGTTCACTCATCGTCGCCGCCGTCCTTCAGCTTGGCGCGTGGATTGGCGGCGGCGCGGTGGGCGACGGGTTGCGTCGAGGTCAGTAGCGGGTAAGTCGCCGCTGATCGGATGAGATCGCCAGCGTGTTCGGCGTGGAGGTCGATTTCGAAAAACGCGCAGTTTCCTCGTTGAGGAAAAGCCCGATGCCGCTGTCGGTGAAAAGCCCGGTAGCGCCGCAGGTCGAGCCCGGAGCCTGAAGTCGGCGAAGGCGGCGCGGGAGCGGAGGATGCTCTTGCGTTTCCCGTTGCATTCCAGCACGCCGTCCTTGAACGAAAACGCACCGGCGCCTTCCTCCAGCTTGTTTGGATCACCGTCCTCCTGCAGATCGTAAGCGCGACCGATGACCAGGACTTCCTCCACCTGGCGAGGTCGCCTTCCTCGATCAGCAGGATCACGGCTTTCGCGTCCTTCGGATCTGCCTTCCAACTCGGCGGTGGTGGCGTTTCTTTAAGCCACTGGTGCCAGCGGCGCCACGATTTGGCGCGGACCTCATCCGGATCGCCGGTTGAAATCAAAATGTTCGCCGGTCAGCCGCCGCAAGTAGTAAACGCTGCGCCACCGCACGTTGTGCTCGTCGGATTCAAGCGCGTTGATCAAAGCGGGCAGGCAGAGCTTGTCGCCGCGCTCCGCAAAGTAGGCTGCAGCCGCCAGGAAACCCTGGGATGCTTGGCCGCAGGCAGCAGCGCGGAGAACGGCTTGGCGTTGTCCGATCCACCTCCGCCAGCGCGGTGGTGGCGGCGGCGCAGGCAGCCGGTTGCGCGGACGCCAGCGCGGCGCGCAACAGCACTCGTATCGTCGCCGGAGGCGGTTTCCTTCAGCGCGCGTTCGCAGGCGTCCCAGATGTCGGGCGATTCGACCGGGCAAGCGTCGATCGCCTCGAGAAGCGGGCCGGCGAGCCCGGCGAAGCTGCGGGCGGCGATCAAGGCGGCGGCGTCGCGCAGAAATTCTTCTGGGCGATAGGTCCGGTCGCCGCCGCGCTGCAGCGCGATGGTCGCGCGGACGCGGGCGTCGGCATCGCCTTCCTTTTGGATCTGCTCCAGCTTGTGGGCAAGGGCGTAGGCCATCGGGATGAGCGCTTGGGTGGCGCGCTCGCGCTCGCCGAAGTCATCGCTGCGCAGCGCTTCGAGCAAGGCGGCACCCTCGTTTTCCGCATCAGCACCAATTGCCCGAGCAGATCGCCGAGCGCGGCGCGCGCCCTCCCGCCGATTCGTTGTAGCCGCGCCCGGATAGCCCTTGGGCCGGTTGACGCCGCCGGGAGGAGGCGAAACCGGCTGCGGCGGCAGCGAGCACCGCGATCAAGTGGCGTGACTTCGTTCTCATAGGGATAAGGCTACGTCCGACCGATGGGCGGCGCAACATCCGGGCGATCCCGCAAACGCGGTCTCCAACCCGCCGAAATCGGTTCGAGGTGCTGGGCGAGCGCCGGTTGGCGCCGACAATTCGGCGACAGCGGCGTCCAGCGAGGCGGCGTCGCTGATCGAGATGACCTTGGCGGACTTGTCGATGCGCCCCATCAGCCCGGCGAGCACGCCGCCGGGTCCAGTTCGATGAACAGGCTATGCCTGCGATCAGATGCTGCATCGATTCCGCCCAGCGGACCGATCCGGTGACTTGGCGGGTCAGCGTCTCGCGGATGTCGGCGGCTCCGGCGACCGGGCGGGCATCGACGTTGCAGACGACCGGGAACCAGGTCGCCGATGGCGGCTCCGCCAGTTCGGCGGCGAGCTTTTCCTGGGCGGGTGCCATCAGGCGCGAGTGGTAGGCGCCCGCGACGTCGAGCTTCTTGCCCATGCGGATGCCCTTTTCCCGCGCTGGCCATGATCGCCTGGTCGATGCCAGCTTCCACGCCCGGAGAGCACGATTTGACCAGGGCGTTGAGGTTGGCGACATCGACATCGCATTCGGCGGCGAGCGCGCGCCTGGCGTCTTCCTCGCCGCCGATCATCACCGCCATCGCGCCGCCCGTTGGCCTCGCACGCTTCCTCCATGAAATGCCCGCGCCGGGCGACCAATCTCCAGCCCGGTTTCAAAGTCGTACGTGCCCGCCGCCGCGTGGGCGTGCTCATTGAAAGCCCGCTGCCGCCGCAGGCTGAGGTTCGGGAGCCGCTCGCGCAGCGGGCGAGGCAGGCGAGACCGTGGGCGTAGAGCGCGGGCTGGCAGCGCGAGGTCGGGTCAGCTCGCCCTCCGGTCCGTCGAACATCGCGCCGGTCAGCGAGAAGCCGAGGATATCGTCGGCGCGGGAGAACAAATCGCGGGCGGAGGCGTGGACCTCGGCGAGGTCTGGTACATGCCGTCTTTCTGAGCGCCTTGGTAGGAGAAGAGAGGACGAGGGGAAATCATGGGGGCGTGGCGGGATCGGGGTTTGGCGGGTGAGGCCAGGATCGGTATCGGGATTCGCCCCGCCCGCAATCTGGTCGCCGCGCTTCACCATCCGTCGCCATCCATCGTCGCCCTCGAAGTCCACCTCGCGGACCCTCTTCTTGTCGCGCAGCCTCCTCGACGTAATGCCGGATCGTGTCGGACACATTGTCGCCCTGCCGGATCGCGTTGAGCACCACCGTGGGCGATGGTCCGGTCGGAGGTGGTCAGGATCAGTAGGCTCCAGCCCGAAGATCCGGAAGTGCAGCGGCTTCTCCAGCTCCATGTCTTTGACCCGATACAGTTCGAGCACGTCGGTCTTGCGGTTGAGGACGCCGGTGGAGAGCTTGAGGCGCTCGTTGGTCAGCTCGTAGTTGTAAAACTTGGTGTTCCAGCGCGCTTCCACGCCCAGGGCAGCAGGCAGACCACCCACGCGGCGATGATGATCGGCACGGCGAAGGGCAGCGCGAAGATCAGCGCGGCGGCGGTCACCGCCCCGGCGACGACCGCGCCGAGGAGCAGGGCGGGCAGGTTGAGCACTTGCGAAGGGCTACCCTTCCAGACGGATTGTTCGTTGTTCATCGGTGGGACGAGCTTGGAGTTGGGTTTGGAGGTCTCGGTGGCGCGCGGCGGTTGGTAAGCGGGCGGGTTCATGGCTGCGGCATTCATAGTGCCTAGATTTTGCGACCGCGCGACCGCTTTGGCGATTACAAGCTAAACGCGCGATTGTAAACCGCCCTATCGCGCCCCCGCGCCTTCCCCGGCATTGACAAGCGCGCCTTCCCGACCGTCCCCGGACCTTGAACACCTCCGCACTCCTCACCACCGCCGATTACGCCGCCCGCGAGGCGAAGCAAGCTCCCGCGCGAAAACTTCGAGAAACGCGACCAGAGGTCGATGCCATGCACCGCTACGACATCAAGCTCGCCCTCGATGTCCGCTCGCAGGACCTCATCACCAAAATCCTCCTCGACGCCTATCCCGAGCACGCGCTCTATGGCGAGGAAGGCGTCGTAAGTCACGGCCGACGGCGCCGTCGAGTGGATCGTCGGTCGATCGACGGCACGGTGAACTACTACTACGCGATCCGCACTTCTGCGTCTCCATCGCCGCCCGCGAGCGCACCGGCGACCTGCTCATCGGCGCGATCTACGACCCGATGATGGACGAAATGTGGACCGCCGAGCGCGGCAGCGACGCCCTGCTCAACGGCTTAGCCCGATCCAGGTCGAAGCCCCCGCGCCGAATTGCGCGAGGTATCGTGACCTGCGGCTTTCCAGAGCCGAAAATCGATCGACAGCCGGCGTCGCCCGCTTCGCCCAGAATCGCCTACGCCGTGCGCAAGACCCGGATGCTCGGCAGCGCCGCGCCTCGCCATAGTATACATCGCCTGCGGTAGAAGCTCGACCCGCCTACATCGAGGAGATCCATCCAGCCTCTGGGATGTCGCCGCCGAGGCGGCGCTCATCGTCCGAGCGCAGCAGAAGCGCTCCGGTTGCTTCAAGGCGCTCGACAAGCCCGAGAAATATTCGATCGTCGCCAAAACGGTAGCCCACTCTCGCTCGGCGAGTTTGGCTTGGACTAGGTCGTCTCACGGCGCGATCAATCGGTGTCGGCGTTCAGGCATTCTTCGCCAGGCCAGCTCGGTTTCGATCGTGGTGTGGGCGAAGGTCTTGGGATCGGTCGCGCGCGGACGCGCCTTTGATCGCAGCGGCGTCAACGTCGCGCCCATGCAGCACGAGATGGGCGCTCAACACGTGGCGCTCGCCATCGATCGACCAGCTGTGCAGGTGGTGCAATGAGGCGATGCCGCCGACCGCCAAGACGCGGCGCTCAAAGTCGGCGGCGTCAGGCATTCTCGGAGCACGCTGGAGGATCACCGCGAACTTTTGCCAGATTGCGCCCGACGCATTCCAAAGCACGAAGAGCGCGATGCCGATAGAGAAGCGGGTCGATGATCGGCAGGTCCCAGACCATCATCGCGGCGGCGCCGAGCAGCACCGCGATCAGCCAGCCGTGTCCTCGGTAGAGATGCCAGCTCACCAGCTTTTCAGTCGGCGAGGCCGCGCCGGATGCGCAGGGCGGCCGCCCCGTTGAAGGCGATCCCGACGACCGCGAGCAGCAGCATCCCGGGCGCGCGCACCGGCTCTGGATCGCCGAGCCGCTGGATCGCGTGATAGAGGACAAAGCCGAGAGTAGGCGAGCAGCATCATGCCGGTGATCAATCCGCCGAGCAGCCGATAGCGCCCGTAGCCGTAGGTGTGGCGCGGCGTCCGCCCCCTCTGGGACATCCGGTCGAAATACCACGCTAGCCCCAGCGAGATCGAATCGCCGAGGTCGTGGACCGAATCGGTAAGGATCGCGATACTGTTGGTCCAGAGACCTCCGGCGATTTCGATGGCGGTGAATCCGAGATTGAGCAGGAACGCGACCTTTAGATTGGCGCTGCTCCCGCCGTGTGGGTGGTGGTGGCTATGATGTCCAGACATGAGCGGGTCTAAAGGAAACGCGCCCGCCGCAGGATTCCACCCTTCATTTTGGCAGGCACCACGCCAGGTAGATCCACTGCAAAACGAGGGCGACGATGGCGGGATCTTGCCGCGCCGCCCAAAATCGCTGGAGCCTTAAGCACGACAAACTCGCGCCCGGTGGCGGCCTCCTCGGCGATGGCGACCAGCAACCAGGCAGGGAGGGCGAGGAAGGCGAGGGCAGCGATCGGGTTGAAGAACAGGGCGGCGGCGACGTCGCCCTCCGCGAGCGAGCGCGCAGCAGGTGCCGCCGCAGCCCAGAGCACGGCTGCCCGGTCCCACGCGCGGAGGCCCAAGCAGGGTGGAAGCTGAAGCCGGAGCCGCAGAAAGAGCCGGAGTGTAGAAGCCAGGGCGAGCACGCGGCGAGCGCGCAGGCGGCGGTAGGCGGCCAAAATCCGCCGCCAGATGCGGCGCGGCGGTAAATTGCGGGATGGTAAACGGGCGCTCATGAGATGAATCGCTTGCGTCGGCGGCGCCGGGATCTCTTATCCTGGTGGTATTCCAGCACCCAACTGCGCCCAGGCATGTCCTCGTAAAGATAGGCGTAACCAGCCCGCCAGCCAGTAAGCGACCCCGATCATCGCCACCGCCTAGCCGGCGAGCCGGCAAGCCGAGCATCAGCAGCCGGGCGGCGAGATCGACCGGGGCGCTGAGCATCGCCATGACCGCCAGCAAGACGACCATCCCGCCGAACAGGACCGAGGCGACAAACTGAAAGACGAGCCGCGCGACGAAGACGCCGAGGGCGTTGCGCCAGATCACCCGCGCGCTGACCCGCAGCGCGTCGCCCGCCCGCTGGCGGTGGTCTTGCGCCACCATCAACGCGGGGAACCACATCGACTTGAGCGTTTCGGCGCAAAGGATGCCTTGGAAGACGTAGCCGAGCGGGATGCCGACATCGAATCGCAGGCTGGCAACCGCGATGCCGGACAAGATCATGCCGGGCACCATCGGGGCGATGGGACCGAAGAGCTGCGCGAGGAAGATGAGCTGGAGATCGCCCCAGCGAAGTAGCGTTTTGAACGGAAGAACCGTCAACTGAACCGCACATCGTCGCCCCGCAGGCGCGCGGCATATACATCTGCAAGCCGCCGAGCACCGGACCGCCGACGATCAGCGCGGCGTCGTTTCGCAAGATCAGAAACGCGACCGCCGCCGCCCGGAGATCCGCCAAAAATCTAACCGACAACAGCGTGTGAGCGCCGCCCCATGCAGGCGGCGGGCGCGGCGGCCTCCAGCCGCCCGAGCGTCTCCGGATTGATCGGCGGGATTTCGGCAGGCGGCGGCTTTTCGATCAATTCGCGCTCGGTCGGCACCGCGATCGGCGACGGACCCGCCACGCTGAGTTCGAGCTGGCTAAAGTAAACCCACTCCTCGGACCCGGCGCGGGCGACCAGCGTCTCGTCCGAGATCACACCGAGGCTGCGCATGCGCAGCAATTGAAGCCGCGCATACGGTCCGGCGCGTTCGCCCGATTCATTCTGGATGACCCATTGCATGAAGGAAAACGATGCCGGAACGATTGGCGAATCCGCCGCCCGGTCTAGGGGAAATCGACGCCGGAAGGCGCGGGGCACCGTCGATTACCAGGCCGGCGGCGCGGCGGTCGCGGATAAACCGACCGCTGAGGTCCGGCGGCGCATCGAGCGCCAGCCAGACCAGCGTCTCCGCGCCTTCCTCGGCGCTGGGCGGCGCGTTTCGCCGCCCATGTCGGTGCGGCACCAGCCGGGCGACATCGCGTTGACCGCGCAGCCGGGCAAGGCGGCATCGAGCTGGGCGTGAGCATGTTGGGGGCGGCTTTGCTGGTGCTGTAGGCGGGCGCGCCCGCCGTGCGGCGGCTCGCTGGGTGCCCCGGCTCCGCTGAGACGTTGATGATGCGCGGCGCGGCGGATTTCTGGAGCAGGGGCAAAGATGCAGGTGGCGCGCAGGCGCCGGTCACGTTTGTTTCCAGCGTCGCCGCAAGACCTCGGGATCGAGGTCGAGCGGCGAGGCATCCCAATCGAGGCAAAATCGCGCCGTTGTTGACGAGGACATCGAGCATTCCGAACCAGGCGGCAAAGTCGGCGGCGGCGGCGCTCGCGAGCTGGCTGGGATCGGTGCGTCGAGCGCCAGCCCGTGGCAGGCAGGACCGAGCTTTTCCGACGCCGCTTCGGCCGCCAGCGGCGGCGTCTCGGCTGGTGATGACCTCGCAGCCGCGGGCGATGGGCTGCCCGGCGGCGGCGAACCGATGCCGCGGGCGGCTCCGGTGGTGAGGATCGTCTTGGGCATACCGGTGCTAGGAGGCGGCGGCAGGCTGGTCTTCGGCGGGCGAGGCTCCGCGCGCGACCGCCTTGAGCCTGCCGTTGGCGATACAGGTGGTTCAGGATGTGAAAGACGGATTCGGGATCCGCCGGAGCCGATCTGCGCGGCGATGGCGTCGGCGGTCTGGGGCATCACCCCAGGCGGCGCGCACCGCTTTCATGAGGTCGAGAAACGCGGCAAGGCCTTCTTGTAGCTTCGACGCCGGGCTGGTGAGTAGGCGTTGATGTTGGTAGCATCGCCGCGTAGTAGCCGACCCGCCCGCTCGTAGAGCGCGATCGGTGCGCCCAAGAGTAGAAGGCATCGACCCGCGGGATGCTCAGGGTGATCGATTGCCGCCGCTTTCCGCCAAGGCGGCACGCGTCCCCGCAGGAGATCCCTGGAGGAAATCGGCGCTCGTCGCCGGCTCGACCTCCGCCGATCCGGCATCGCGCGGCGCGCCCCTCGCGGACCTCGATGAAGGTGGCGAAGAAATTGTTCACGCCGTCGCGCAATTGCTGGACGTAGGCGTGCTGGTCGGTCGATCCTTTGTTGCCATACACGGCGATGCCACGGAAGACGGGTTGCGCTGGATCGTCCGGACAACCCGCCCTCGACGGCGGCGCGGGCGTAGCGCTTGCCCTAGTGATTCCATGACGAGCTGCTGGAGGTATTTGGAAAGAGTTCGAGGCTGTCTTTATGGAGGCAGGATGACCATGTCCTTGGCGCCCTTTCCGCCGCCCGCGCTGTACCACATCAAGGCGAGCAGCATGGCGAGGTTCGCCGCCCGCACGCACGCCGGGCGCGGTAGGCGCGTCCATCGCCTTCGCCCCGCCGAGGAACGGCGAGATCGACGCCGAGGAGCGCGGCGGGCTGCCAAGCCGACCGAGGCTCATGACCGAGGCCGCCCGCCGATCCAGTCGGGGAAGCGGAAGACTTTTCGCCACCCGTGGTCTTCGACGTATTGGTTGAACTTGCTGAGCGTGCCATCCGGCGAAGGCTCGCCGGTGACGGCGACGGCGCAGCGCCCGAAGTCGATGCCCGCCCGGTCAGCGGTGCTGTTCGCCTCGACCATCCGTTGCAGTCCGGCGTGCGCCGGTTAGATCTGCCGCGACGTCTTGGCCGCGTTGCCTCAGCGATCTCTGCGAAGCGCACGGTCGATAACAGCTGGTCGATGTTGTCGAAGGGCAAGGGCGCAACTGCGCGGGCGGCTCAGCGTCAGCGACCAGTCAGGACAACCGACGCGCCGATCGATGACGAGCAGGTTCTCAATTTCCCGCCGCCCGGTGCCGCGAACTCACCGCTGTGAACCTGCGCCGCGAAGGCAGGCACCTCATGCTGCCTTACCGCCTCGATCTTCGCCTTCTCCGCCGCCGGGGCGAGATCCGCATCGCGCAGCCAGTAGTGGCCGACCATCCGGTCCTCGTCGGCGTTGACCTTCGCCCCGGCGACGATGTCGCCCATCTCGTCGAACGCCCGCTCGCAGAGCGTACTCCATCTCGCCAAAAAATGAATCGGCAAAGTCCATGCGGCTGATATCGACCGAGAAATCAGGGAGGCTGGGGAAACGAAAGAAACTATTCTGGAAGCGGTTCCAGTGGCTCATACGGAAAGGATTGGTTGGAGTTCCGGATGGAGTGGGAGGGAAAGACGGATCACTGGGCGCGCCGGGGCGAGGGGCAGCGTGGTTTCGGATACGTACACTTCGGCGTCTCCGGTTCGCCAGAAACAAAGTCCGGATCGCGGAGACGAAAAACGCCGCCCCGGTTGAGGGCGGCGTCTTTAACTCAATTTTCGGACCTGCCGGAATGCTGGCAGCGACCAGGCGCCAAACCAAGGGCGCCAGACGCCAAAGCAAAGCGCAGGCAGGTTCGGGGATGCCAACGGTTGGACAAATCGATGCGCAGACCGCCGGGGTTTGGCGCGGTGCCTCCATTGTTGAGGATAAACTCGAGCGTATTGATCCCGTAAACAAAGCCGCTGTCGAGGGTGAACATGCCACCGGTCGTTTGACTGAAGCCTTCATGGAAAATGCCAGTGCTCACGCCATTCAAGAGCACGTCGGTGACCGTGTTGTCGGCGAAGATAGACATGATGACCTCGGCGGTGTCCGGGTTGCGGTCGGTGAGGTCGAACTCGGTGACGTAGCGGTAGTCGCCGATGGCGACTCCGGTTGCTCCATTGTCCACCACACCAACAAATTGGGAACCTGGATCGTTGGGCGACCAGGCGGTGTTCGGGGTCATGACGATAATCTCCGTGCCTTGCGCGGCACCAGGCTGGAGAGTCCAGTGCGGATCGGCAGAACCGGGGGCGAGCGGCTGACCGTTCGCGTCCAAGCCGGTGCTGAAGAGAGAGTCGATCGGCAGGCGGGTGTTGACGCCATCGGTGATGTTCTCGTTGCTCAACCCATAGAGGTGGAAGGTGCCAGCGGCGACTTGGTTGGTGTTGATGCGGAGGACATCGCTCTCGGCCACAAAGGTATATTTCATCGCGAAAGCGCGGTTGGCGACATCGAGGTCGGGCGGCGTTTGGGTCGCATTGTCGGGGTCGATGCGGGTCGCGCGCTCGGGGATGCCGTCCATATTGACGTCAAATTCGATGACCTGGTCGCGGTCGCCCCCCCAATTGCGAATGTAGAGGGTCGTTTCATAGGACTGCCCGGGGGTCAAGCCGCCGACCGAGATGATGCCGTTCGCATCGTTGAAGTTGAAGTCGTCGAGGAGCTGGTGAACGCCGTCGGTGTTCGGCACGTTCGTCGCGCCGTTGCCGTTGTGGTTGTTTGGAATCGTGCTCGCCCATGTGCCGCCGCTCGTTTCGGAAGGCTGGCCTTGGGAGAAGGCGACTCCATTGACCGTAGCGAGCGGACCGCCGCCGAAGTCGAGCAAGTGAGTGTAATTCTTGGACGGGTCGATCCCGGAGTCGGCATCGCCGGTGATGGCATGGAAGCTCAGCGCGCCGTGGCGGTGGGGGTCCACCACCGTGTCCCCGAGGGCGCTCGGCTGGGTGCCTTGGGAAATCGCGTAGATCTGCTGCGGGCTGAGGGCGCTGTTCCAGACGGCGACATCGTCGATCAAACCATCGAAATACTCGGAGCCGCCGC
>JAWLBD010000006.1:0-198773 GCA_041395145.1 Verrucomicrobiales bacterium
TCGCGCGGAGATCGATCTGCCAGCAGAGGTCGATCCGTATGCGGATGCGGTTTATGAGAAGGCGCTAGAGAATTTTCAAAAGCTACAATCGGACGGCGCGCTCGTCCGCGAGCCAGAGCCGTGCCTCTACCTCTATCGGCAGACGATGGGAGACCATTCGCAGGTCGGGATCGCCGGGGTTTGCCACATCGACGACTACGAAAACGACATCATCAAGAAGCACGAAAAGACGCGCAAAGTGAAGGAGGACGACCGCACCCGGCTGGTCGATACGCTCAGCGCCAACACGGGACCGATCTTCCTGACCTACAAAGGCGAAAGCGCGGTCGATGGCACCGTCGCCCAGATCATGGCGAGCGAGGCTCCCGCCTTTGACATGGTGGCGGAAGACGGCGTCGGCCACACGGTCTGGCGCGTGGCAGGCGAGGCGGCGGCGGCGATCGAGGCGGCGTTCGCCCCGGTGCCGAGCGCCTATGTTGCCGACGGTCACCACCGGACGGCGAGCGCCTGGCGCGTGGGCGCGGAGCGGCGGGCGGCGAACCCGAATCACAACGGCACCGAGCTTTACAACTGGTTCCTCTGCGTCCTCTTCCCCGCCGACCAGCTCCGCATCCTGCCCTACAACCGCGCCGTCTCCGACCTGAACGGGCATACGCCCGAATCGCTGATCGAGGCGATCCGCGCGGCCGGCTTCTACGTCGAACCCGCTGCGGACAAGGAGCCGCCCGCCCCCTGCGAGGTCCGCATGTATCTGGCCGGTGCCTGGCACGCCGTGAAATGGGATGCCGATCCGTCCGCCGATCCGGTCAATGCGCTCGACGTCAGCGTGCTCCAGAACCGGCTGCTCGATCCGATCCTCGGGATCGACGATCCGCGCACCAATGACCGCGTCGATTTCATCGGCGGCATCCGCGGCGTCGGCGAGTTGGAGAAGCGCGTTGATTCCGGCTCGGCGGGCGTCGCCTTCGCCATGTATCCGGTCACGGTGGAACAGCTCATGGCGATCTCCGACGCCGGGCAGATCATGCCGCCCAAGAGCACCTGGTTCGAGCCGAAGCTCCGCTCCGGGTTCTTCATCCACACCCTGGACTAGCGGCCGCAGCGGCGCGCGGCCGCCGCGCTTTCTCGCGAACCGTGGCGGGCGGCGCGATCGCGCTTATAGTCCCTGCCCTGCCCATTGCCCCACGTATGACGCTCCCCGCCGACCATCCGCTCCGCTATTGCCCCGACCTCTACCGCTACCAGCGGCGAAGGACGCGCGAGGTCATGGTCGGCAACATCGGCGTCGGCGGGGACAATCCGATCCGGGTGCAGAGCATGCTGACCTCCGACACGCGGGACACCGGGGCGTGCGTCGCCGAGGCGCTCGGGCTGGTCGAGGCGGGTTGCGAGATCGTGCGGGTCACCGCACAGACGCGGGTCTATGCGGCGAATTTGGAGCACATCAAAGCCGGGCTCCTCGACGCAGGGTGCGACGTACCGCTGGTCGCCGACATCCACTTTAAGCCCGACGCGGCGCTGGAGGCGGCCAAGTGGGTCGAGAAGGTGCGCGTCAATCCGGGCAACTACGCCGACAAGAAGAAGTTCGAGATCCGCGAATACTCCGACGACCAATACGCCGAGGAACTCGCCCGCATCGAGGAGCAGTTCGCGCCGCTCGTCCGGCTTTGCCAGGAACGCGGCGTGGCGATGCGTATCGGCACCAACCACGGGTCGCTCAGCGACCGGATCATGAACCGCTACGGCGACACGCCGCTCGGCATGGTGGAAAGCGCGCTGGAATTCGCCCGCATCGCCCGCGCTCTCGACTACCACCAGTTTGTGTTCTCGATGAAGGCGAGCAACCCGAAGGTCATGATCGAGGCATACCGGCTCCTCGTCGCGCGGCTCGATCAGGAGGGCGGCGACTGGAACTATCCGATCCACCTCGGCGTGACCGAGGCGGGCGACGGCGAGGACGGCCGCATCAAAAGCGCCATCGGCATCGGATCGCTCCTCGCCGATGGCATCGGGGACACGATCCGCGTCTCGCTGACCGAAGACGCCGTCTGCGAGATCCCGGCCGCGCAGGCGTTGGTCAAGGCGGTGCTCGGGGGCGTGGCGGAGCGCGCGCCGCTCGGCAGCCTGCATAGCCCGGCGCGCACGCCGTTCGATCCCTTCGACTTCCGGCGCCGCGCGACCGACCGCCTTGAATCCGATGGCGTGCCGGTCGGCGCGGACGAGACGATCCGCGTGGCGATCGACGGCGAGAAGGTCGCCAAGCTCGGCGACTTCCAGCCAGATCGTGCTGGAGCGCAGCGGCGTCCAGCGCCGTCGACCCGCGCGACGACGAAGCGGTCTTGTTGTCTGGCAGCCAGCAGCTGCCTGGTCTCGCCACCGTCGCCGACGGCATCGACCTCGCCCCGATCGCAGCGTTCGGCTCCTCGCGGCGAGCTCGACCCCGCGTATCCGATCTTGCTCAAAAGCACGCTGAGCCGAGCGACGACCGGGCGCGACCCTGCCCGTTGTTGCTCGCCGCAGCCAACATCGGATCGCTGCTCGACGGCATCGGCGACGCGGTCATCATCGAGGGCGAGCAAGCGCCCGGCCGATTAACTCGCCTCGCCTACAACATCCTGCAAGCGGCGGGGTCCGCATTTTCAAAACCGACTACGTGGTATGCCCGAGCTGCGGGCGCACGCTCTTCAACCTGCAGACGACCCACCCAAAAATCGCGCCGCCACCGGTCACCTCAAAGGCGTGCATAGCCAGTACGTCATGGGCTGCATCGTCAACGAGCCCACGGCGTGGTAGAACGCGAGACCGGCTACGTCGGCGGCGCGCCAGCAAGATAAACTCCGTCGGCAAGACGCCGGTGAAATTCAACATCCCGGAAGCCGAAGCCCGTCGAACGCCTGATCGATCTGATCCAAAGAACACAATGAAGTGGATCGCGCCGCCGCGCGGGCAGAAGAAGCGTGGAGGTGTGATCGCTATCCCCCCGGCTTCGTCGTTTACGCGGCGCTCCGCGTGGTAACAGTGCCCCCATGAAACCGCCCATCCTCCGTCCGCTCCGCCCCGACGAATGGGAAACTGCCGCCGAGATTACGTGCGCGGCGGTGCGGGATTGGTATAAGGCGAGGCTGGGCATGGATCATTCGGCGCTTGATCGGCGACGGCGATGCCTTTTTCCGCGCACCTACGAGGCGATAGACCCGGGCTGCTGCCTGGTCGCCGAGAACGCGCAGAGGAAGCAGGCGGATCATGGCGTGCTGCTACTACCATCCGCGCGAGACCCATGTGTCGCTTGGCATCATGAACGTGCATCCCGACTTCTTCGGGCGCGGGTTGGCGAAGCACTTGCTCGCGTGGATCCTCGATTTCGCCAAGGCGCAGGGCAAGCCGGTGCGGCTGGTCTCCAGCGCGCTGAACCTCGATTCGTTTTCGCTCTATACGCGGGCCGGCTTCGTCCCGGTCCGGGCATATCAGACGATGAACCTCGCCGTGCCGGACGAGGGCTTCGCCCCGGCGGCGGAAATCGGCGGCGCGGTGCGGGAGGCGCGCCCGCAGGATGCCAAGGCGATGGCCGACCTCGAAATGGAGCTGTGCGGCATCCGCCGGGAGAGCGATTTCGCGTTCTTCATCGAGAATCGGCAAGGCATCTGGGGCTGCTCGGTGCTGGTGGGGGAAGGCGGCGCCATCGACGGCTTCCTCGCCTCGGTCAACGATCCGGGATCAAATATGCTCGGGCCCGGCGTCGCGCGGACAGCGGGGGGAGCCGCCGCTTTGATCGCCGCCGAGCTAGACCGGCGGCATCGCGGATTGTGCCCGACGTTTCTCGCGCCCGCCGATTGCCCGGCGCTGATCCAGACGCTCTACGGCTGGGGCGCGCGCAACAGCGAGATCCACTTCGCCCAAGTCTGGGGCAAGTGCCCGCCGATGCGAGGCGTCAACCTGCCGACGTTCATGCCGGAAACCGGCTGATCGTAATTTTGCCCGTTCCTTTGAATCCGCTGGAGCGAAGAAGCGCCATCCCCGCCGCACCGAACTCTCACGAGTCCGGCTACGAGTAGCTGAATTCGTGAGAGCCGGAGCGAAGCGGAGACAGACGAAGTCAATTCAGACCGCAGCGGCCCCGAGAACGGCCGCTTCTACGGATCGGAGCCATCGGTGCCAACCCCGCCACACAGAACTCTCACGAGTCCGGCTACGGAGTCGCTGAATTCGCGGGATGAGTCTTTGGCCTTCGCCCCGCTTAGCCGCCGATCGCCGCTTCGCCGCCGGACCCGCTGCCGCCTTTTTCGGCGCCGGGGGTGACGATCTTGGCGAGTTCGGTGTCGAGGACCTCACGGCGGAGGTTGATCTTGCGCTTGCGCGCCCACCAGAGGGTGATCGGCGAGGCGACGAAGACCGACGAGTAGGTGCCGATCAGGACGCCGATGATCATGCAGAGCGCGAAGTCCGACATCGCGGAACCGCCGAAGACATAGAGCGTGAGCAGCGCGATGAGCGTGGTCAAGCCGGTGAGCAATGTCCGGCTCAACGTGGCGTTGAGCGCCGTATTGAAGACATTGGCGATCGAGCCGCGGGTCGTTTGCAGCGTTTCCCGGATGCGGTCGAAGACGACGATGGTGTCGTTGATCGAGTAGCCGGCGATGGTCAGGAAGGCACTCACCAGGATGAGCGAGATATCGAGCCCGAAGAGCGAGCAGAGACCCGCCGTGATGATGACATCATGGATGAGGGCGACCATCGCGCCGAGCGCGAACGAGAATTCGAAGCGGAACGTGACGTAGAGCAAGATGGCGAGGAAGCCGAGCCCGAGCGCCATGAGCGAGGACTCCGCCAGTTCTTTGCCGATCGCCGAGCCGACGCGGTCGAGTTTTGGTTCCGCCAGCGGCTTGCCGAGGTCGGCTTCGAGCTTTTGCTGGATCGGGATGCCCCAGCCGGATTCGCAGCGGATGGTCAGGAATTCCTCGTCGCCCGCCTGCTGTTGCTGGACGAAAAACTCGCCGATGGTCTGCTCCGCTTTCTGCCCGCCCTCGCCTTCGATCGTCGCCTTCAGCCCTGTGATCGAATCGATGACCTTCGATTCGCTGAACCCGGAATCGGCGATCGAGAACTCGAGCTGGTCGCCGCCGCGGAATTCGATGCCCAGCGCCTTCTTGCCCTTCACCCCGAAGACGCCCGCCGCCATGACGATGAGACCGAGCGAGACGATCGCCGCCATCTTCGCCTTGCCGAGGAAGTCGAAGGTGTTTTCCGGGATCATGTTCATCATGCTCAGCTTCTTGAGCTTGCCTTTTGAACCCATGATGCCGAACAGGACGCGGGTCACGAGCAGGGCGGAGAAGAGCGAGCAAAGGATGCCGAGCGTGAGGGTCACCGCGAAGCCTTTGAGGACGCCGCTGGCGACCACGAAGAGGATGCCCGCCGTCATCAGCGTGGTGATGTTGGCGTCAAAGATCGCCGAAAACGCCTTGTCGTAGGCGGCTTCGATCGCCGCGCGGAGCGACTTGCCCGCCGCTAATTCCTCGCGCAATCGCTCGTAGATCAGGACGTTGGCGTCGATGGCGATACCGATGGTCAGGACGATCCCGGCGATGCCCGGCATGGTCATGACCCCGCGGAAGACCGCCATGCTGCCGAAGATCAGGATCACGTTCACCGACAGACCGATGAGCGCGATGATCCCGGAGAAGCGGTAGTAGATCATCATGAAGATCAAGGTGACCACCAGACCGGCGACCCCCGCGTAGATCCCCTGCTTGACCGTCGCCTCACCATAGGCGGCGGAAACGGTGCGTTCCTCTTCGATGACCGGCTTGTCCTTCAGCGGGTTCTGCAAGGAACTCGCCAAGGCGCGGGCTTCTTCGCCCGTAAACTCACCCGTGATCTGGCAGCGCCCGCCGGTGATCGGCTCGTTGAGCCTTGGTGCCGAGAGAACCTCCTCATCCATTACGATAGCCAATGACTGTCCGACATTGGCGGTGGTGAGCTTCCCAAATGCCTCGCCGCCTTCCGAGTCGAAATTAAGGAGAATCATCCAGCCTTGCACATCGTAGGAGGCGAACGCTTCTCCGTTGAAGCCCTCAAGGTCAGGGCGGCTTTTCACCAAATAGTATTTGATCACGTCACCCTTAATCGCCTCTTCATCGATCTCGGTCTTGCCAGCTTTCTCCGCCTTAATCTTCGCCTCGCGGATCTTTTCGGCGACTTCCCGCTCGTAGTTTTTGCTCGGCAGCCACTCCCAGCCCGGCGTGACCACCTCAGTCTTTTCATCATCGAAAGAAAAATCCTTCACCAGGCGGAAATCGAGTTTGGCGACCTGCTCGATCTTCGTCCGGATGCCGGCGATGGCGTCTTCGGAGACGCCGGGCATCTGGAGGACGATGCGGGTTTCGCCCTGCGGCTGGATCAGCAGGTTTTGGTCGCCGCGCGGGTCGAGGCGCTCTTGCAGCACGCCGATCGCCTGCTGGACCTCGTCGTTGCTGATCGAACGTGGCGTTCCATTCGGGGTTGTGCCGGGGTCGAGGCGGATCGTGAAGGCGCTTCCGCCTTGGATGTCGATCCCCTTGGTGATCCCGAAGTTCGTCACCGCATAGATGCAGAATCCGGTGAGCAACACGGTCAGGATCGTCCCGGCGAGGCGCTTCTTCTGCTCGCTATCGGTCGCGAAATACCAGATGAACAGACCGAGCAAAAGCAGTCCGAAAAAGAAAATCAGGGTGGTGAACATGGATGGGGTAGCGGAGCCAGTTTTTTGAAAAAAGGAACCCGCGAAGGCAAGCGGAAGCCTGCCTCCGGGCGGGGGGCGGCAGAGATAAGCCCTTCCGCCCCCTATTTCAAGCGCGCCTCTCGCTCGGATTTTCGGCGGGATTTCCGGGCGATTTCGGCGGCCGGAGCCGCTGGTTTCCCGCGATTGCCCGTTGCCCGCCCCGTCCGGCGGTGCGAATCTGCCGCGATGATCCCGCCATCCGACGATGCGCCGCCCGGCTCCCGCCCGGGCGACGGGCAGTTTCCCGCGACGCGCTGGAGCCTGGTGCTCCGCGCGCGGGGGGCGGACGAGCGCGCGGCGGGGCGGGCGCTGTCGGAGCTTTGCGGGGCGTATTGGTATCCGCTGTATGTCTATGCCCGCCGGGTCGGCAATGGCGCGGAGGACGCCGAAGACCTGACGCAGGGCTTTTTCGCCCGGCTGCTCGAGAAGGATTACTTTGCCGAGGCGGACCAGCGGCGCGGGCGGCTCCGCTCGTTCCTGCTCGCCTCGTTCAAACACTACATGCACGACGAGTGGGACAAATCGCGCGCCCAGAAGCGGGGCGGCGGCGAGACGCCGCTCTCGATCGACGCGGCGATGGCGGAGGAGCGCTACCGGCTCGAGCCGCAGGACAAGGCGTCGCCGGATGTGGTTTACGAGCGGCGCTGGGCGCTCACCGCGCTGGAGAACTTTGTCGGCGCGCTGCGGGACGACTACGCGGCGGCGGGCAAAGCGGAGGTCTTCGACGCGCTCCAGCCGCATCTCACTGGCGATGCGGAAGGCGGCTACGCAGGGGCGGCCGAAAAGCTCGGGATCAGCGAGGGTGCCGCGCGGGTCGCCGCCCACCGGCTGCGCAAACGCTACGGCGAGGTCATGCGGCGCGAGATCGCCCAGACGGTCGAGACCGAGGACGAGGTGGACGACGAGATCCGGACGCTCTTCGCGGCGTTGCGCGGGTAGTCGCGCACGATTTTTCGCCGGGGAAGCCGGGGTTCTGTGGCGCGGCGATGAAACAATCGGCGGCGCATTCCTTAGTTAGTCTGAAAACGGGGTGCCGACTGCCTTCGCCCGGCTAAAGGTCCCATCGATCCCGAAACACCCACGCCCAGTGCCCGACCCGATTTCATGCCCGACCTGCGGCTCCGCGATTCCGGCGGCGGCTCCGCTCGGGCAGTGCCCGCTTTGTTTGTTCGGGGCGGGCGCGCTGGAGGCGGAGGCGACGGTGGGCGATCCGTTCGCCTGCGCGCCGGAGGTCGCGCGCATCGCGGAGGCGTTCCCGGAACTTGAGATCGTGGGCCCCATCGGGCGCGGCGGGATGGGCGCGGTCTATCTGGCACGGCAGCCGCACCTCGGGCGCGAGGTCGCCTTGAAAATCCTGCCGCCCGACGCCGCCGACCCAGAATTCGCCGAGCGCTTCCGCCGGGAAGCCGCGCTGCTCGCCCGGCTTAACCACCCGAACATCGTGACCCTCCACGACTTCGGCGAGCGCGGCGGCTTTTTTTTCCTGCTCATGGAATACGTGGAGGGTGCCACGCTGGCGGACCTGATCCGGGGCGGCGGCGGGATCGACCCCGCCGAGTGCCTGCGCCTGATCCCGCAGATCTGCGCGGCGTTGGAATACTCGCACGAAAAGGGCGTCATCCACCGCGATATCAAGCCGTCCAACGTCCTGATCGACGCGACCGGCCGCGCCAAGCTCGCCGACTTCGGCGTCGCCAAATTCGCCGGGCACGACGCCGATTTTGCGCTGACCCGGACCGACGCCTCGGTCGGCACGCCGCGATACATGGCACCGGAGCAGGCGGTGCCGGGCGGATCGGCGGACCCCAGGGCGGACGTCTATTCGCTGGGCGTGGTCTTTTACGAAATGCTGACCGGCGAAGTCCCGGCGGGCAGCTTCGACCCGCCATCGGAGGTGCGGCGGGGCGTCAGCCGGGCGCTCGACGGTGTCGTGCTGCGCGCCATGCAGTCGCGGCCCGATGCCCGCTACCAGACGGCGGCGGCGCTGCGCGAGGATGTCGAGTCCGTGGCGGCAGGCTCGCGGCCGCGCCATGCGGCGGCGGGCGATTCTTTTGGCAAAGCGATGCTCGCGGCGCTGGCGGCGGCGGCGCTGGCCACGGCGGCGGTCTGGTATTGGTTTTACTGGCGGGATGCGGGCGAGGCGGGATCGGAGCCGGAGCGCGCCTGGTCCGCGCCGGAGCTGGCGGCCGGGAGGCTCGCGGCGCGGGGCGAGGCGCTGCCGGGGCAGCCGTCGGGATTGGTCGCAGCCGTCGCGGCGGGCGGCTGGGAAAAACCCTACGCGCTCGCCATCGATCCGCGCGGCGGGATCGTCGCGTGGGGGGACGGCAGCTTCGGGCAAACCGATCCGCCCCAGCCCAAGGTGCCGGCTATCGCCGCCGCCGCTGCCTGCGGCGCGCGCGGGCGCCACGCCCTCGCCCTGCTCGCCGACGGCACCGTGCTCGGCTGGGGCGACAATAGTTTCGGCGGGCAAGCCACGCCGCCCGCCGATCTGCCGCCCGCCCAAGCGATCGCCGCCGGGGATTACCACAGCCTTGCCCTGCTCCGGGACGGCACGGTCGCCGCGTGGGGCAACACCACGCCCGCGCCGCCGGGGAAATTCACCGCCATCGCCGCCGGGGCACGCTTCAGCCTCGCGCTCCGCCCAGATGGGCAGATCGCCGCCTGGGGCGACGAACCCGGCGTGACCGCCGCGGTGCCCGATCTCCGCGCCAAGGCGATTGCGGCGGGCGAGCGCCATGCCCTCGCCCTGCTCGCCAACGGCTCGGTGATCGCGTGGGGCGACAACAGCGACCGCCAATGCGACGCCCCGCGCCGCCTCCGCGCCGCGGCGATCTTTGCCGGCGAAAACACCAGCGCCGCGGTCGCGCAAGACGGCTCGCTCCTCATCTGGGGCGCGGGCGCGGACCTCGGCGGCGAATCGCCGGGAGGGAAGGTCCTCGACGCTGCGATTTCAGACGCCGCCATCTGGCTGGTGATCGAGTGATGATCTACCGAAAAGCGAGATGAGAATCCTCAATTCCACCGCAACCGATCTTAGCGATCCTGATTGGAAAGCCGACCGCCTGCCCCAAACGATGAGGACCGCAAACCGGGCGTCGCGAATCCAATCTCCCCTCCTGGGAGGGGTCGGGGGTGGGTCAGCGAGCATCGGACGACCTTGCCGGGATCGTCCCGCCATGCACGAACCCATTTTTGCAATTCGTTGATTTCAAGTAGCTTACACCTCATCCACCCACCCCTAAATCCCCTCCAGGGAGGGGACTTGCAGCGCGACGCCCCATTGAACTAAATCGTCGATTCGAAGCGCCCGCGCCTATTGAACAAATAGCCGCACGGCATTGGCGATTCTTGGTTTGTCGGCGCGCTTCGACCGATCAATCGATGACTTCCAGCACTTCGCGGACCTCGTAGAAGAACGCATCGCCTTCGGCGGATTCGTCGAGGAATTCCGTGACGTCGCCGCCGGATGGCCAGGAGGCGCTCAGCGTCTGCCAGGTTGGATCGAGCAGATCTGGCGAGCGGCGGACCTGGTAGAAGGCGTTGGCGCGCGAGGTCCACTGAAACACGAACGAAGTCGGCGTCGGGCGCGCCATCGCGATGATCTCGATCTTGTCGTCGAGCAACTGCGGCGGCTGCGACCCGGCGGCGACGTGGAAGAAATCGACGTCGATCGCCCCGCTCTGCCCGGTCGATCCCAATCCCATCGCGACGTAGGCGGCGCTGAATTCGGAGCCGAGCCCGGCGGTGACGTCGAAGACCTGCGGCGCGATGGCTCCGTCGGCATAGACTTCGACGAGGTGGGTGCCGCCGCCGGCCGTGCTCGGGACGATCGTGATCCAGAATTCGTGCCACGCGGTCATATCGCTGAGCGGGACGAGATTGATCGTGCCCGCCTCGCCGGTGTCCACGTCGTTGGAGGCGGCCGCGCCGTTGAGGTTGTTCATCGCCAGCCCATCGCCGGGACCGGGGCTATCCGGCGCGGGACCGGACGCGCCGCGGCAGAGCGAAAACGAAATCGTCCCGGCCTGCGGATCGTGGACGGTGAACGAGCCTTTCCCGTTGTCGTGGATGATGTGGCCGTCGCCGTTCGGGTCCCAGTCGGTCTGCGGCGCGCCGTCGGCATCTGGGCGATATTGATCGAGCGCGCCGCCCGCCGCCGCGGTGGCGAGCCTCGCCTTGAAATAAAGCGTCACGCCGCTGGTACCAGCGGATCGCCGCTCACCAGCCGGGTGAGATAGACTTTGCGGTTCGACGGATCGCTACGCACGCCATGGGTCTGGGGGTTGCCGGTGTCTTGAAGCGGAAGAAGCCGTCCCCATCCGCAGAAAACGCGCCCGCGCCGCCGGGCAGACCCGCGCCCGGCGCGGTGCCGTCCCACGCATCCGATCCATTGTCGTGATCCCAGCCCAGCAGCGCGACCGGGTCCGCCTCACCATCGAACAACAAATCCCAGCCGTCCCCCGGATCGGCATACTTGTGCTGCGACGGCTGGAGCACCACGGCGGTGACCTGCGCGGTCTCCTGCTCGGGGTTGCCGTCCGCGTCCGCCGCCTCCACCACCAGCGTGAAAGTCGTGGTCGCCAGCGGGTTGACCGCCATCCCGCCATTGCCGAATTCATCCGCGTCGACCGGCTGCGGCCCGCTCCCGTCATCGATCGTCGCGCTGGTGAAATCGGGGCGGACTTCCCACCCGAGCGCATAGGTCGCCCCGGCGAAGCCGACGTCCGGCGAGAGCGTGAAGTCGCTGATCAGGCGGACGGTGACGGTGACTTCCGCCTGCTCCGATCCGCCGGGCGCATCGACCGCGAGCTGATAGGTAGTCGTCTTTTCAGGACCCAGCACCTCTTGACCCAATCCCTGGGCATCGGTCCGCCCGTCGAGGATGTCGCCCACGCCTCGGCTGATCGTCGCCGCCGTGGCGTCTGCCGCGATGCGCCAGCTCAGCGTGGTGCTCTCGCCGCGGCTGATCGTCTCCGGCCCCGCCGTGAAAATCGAAATCGGCTCGGTCGCCGGCGGCAGTTTGACGAGGCGCAGTCCGTTGAGCGGGGCTTCGTCGTCCACCAGATCCGCCGACGAATCAAAGTAGAGGATCACGTCGCTGGTGCCGTCTGCCGTTATCTGAAACGTCGCGGACGTCGATTCCATAAACGCTTGGGTCAAGGCGGCGGCACCGCCGGGGCTTCCCGAGGCATCGCCCTTCGCGCCGGTGTCCCGCGCGGTGCCGAGCGCATCGGTGACGAAAACGAGGATGTTCGCGCTCTGGTCGTTGTCGGGATCGATGTGGTAGCTGGTCGCCTCGTAGGTCCCGGCGGGCAATCCGGTCAGCGTTACCCGGATGATGCCGAGATTGTTCTTCACGAAGTCTTCGCCGAGAAAGCGCAGCGGCTCCGCGCCGGAGGTCGTATCGCCGCGCAGCCGCCAGTCCAACCCGCCGGTCGGCGTTCCCGCCTGGTTGAGGTTGTCGATGGCGATGCCGAAGATATCGCTGGTGTCGGCGGTGATCGCGGTGCTCGCCAGGTTGGCGCCGTTCGTATTGTGGTTGCCCGCCCCGATCTGCACGCCGTTGGCGGCACCCGGTTCGGGGCGGCCGTTCAGCGCGCCGATGTCGATGAGGGAAAACGGGGTGTTTTGCGCCGAGCCGACCGACGCCAGCGCCAGCAATCCGAGGAGAAAACTCAGGGGTATCTTCATTTCTTGGGGTTCAGGGGTTCGGGTTTGGTTATAGGAAATCTAGGCTGCCCCGGTCAAGCCGATTTCCCCTGCCCGCTGCCGGATACTCCTCCCAGCCTTCGCCGAATTCCCATCCCGACAACGAATCCCCGCAAAGTCCGCTTTGACAGCAGGAAGCGATCCCCTAGAGTCGCCGCCCCCTATGACGGAGAAAGCCAAAATCCTAGTCGCCGACCCGATTTCGGAAGTCGGCATCGAAGCCCTGAAGAGCGAACCCTCGTTCGAGGTCGAAGTGCGCCCCGCATTGTCCGAAGACGAACTCGCCTCCGCGGCGGCGGACTGCGCCGCGATCATCTGCCGCTCCGGCGTCAAGATCACCGCCAAGGTCATCGATGCCGCCAAGTCCCTGCGCGTCGTCGGGCGCGCCGGCGTGGGCGTTGACAACATCGACCAAGCGGCGGCGACCAGGCACGGCGTCGTCGTCATGAACACGCCGGGGGGCAACACGATCTCGACGGCGGAGCACGCGTTTACCCTGATGATGAGCCTCGCCCGCAAGATCCCGCAGGCGCATGCCAGCATCGTGGCCGGCAAGTGGGACCGCAAGAGCTTCAAGGGCACCGAACTCAACGGCAAGACGCTCGCGGTGCTCGGCATGGGGCGCATCGGCAGCGAGTTCGCCCGCCGCGCCATCGCCTTCGGCATGAAGGTGGTCGCCTATGACCCGTATCTCTCGCAGAGCCGCGCCCAGCTCCTCCGCGTCGAACTGTGCGACGACCTGGACGATGCGGTCGCGGGGGCGGATTTCATCACGCTGCACATGCCGTCCACGCCGGAGACGAAGCACATGATCAACCGCGAGCGCATCGCCAAGCTCAAGGACGGGGTGCGCCTCATCAACTGCGCGCGCGGCGGCTTGATCGATGAGGCGGCGTTGCTCGAAGGGTTGGAAAGCGGCAAAATCGGCGGGGCGGCGCTCGATGTTTTTGAATCCGAGCCGCCCGCTGCCGACTACGCCTTGCTCCAGCGCGGCGATGTCGTGCTCACGCCGCACCTCGGTGCCTCGACCGAAGAGGCACAGGAAAACGTCGGCATCGAGATCGCCGAGCAGATCAAAAATTACCTGCTCTACGGCGCGGTCATCAACGCGGTGAACACGCCGAGCGTGGACCCGAAAACGCTCGCCCAGATCGGTCCGTATCTTGGGTTCGGCGAGTCGCTCGGCCGCCTGCTCTCGCAGATCGCCCCGGCGCGCGCCGAGGTCCTGCGCGTCAACTACGCCGGCAAGGTGGGGGAGGTCGATACCACGCTCATTTCGCGCTCGATCCTCAAGGGCTATCTCGAAAAACCCTGCGGCACCGAAGCGGTCAACACGATCAACGCGCCGTCCGTCGCGGAAGGTCTCGGGCTGCGCTTTACCCAAAGCAACCTCGCCGAGCCGTCGGAGTTCAACGATCTGGTCGAAGTCATCGCCGGGGCGGGCGGCAAGGAAGCCTCGGTCAGCCGGCACGTTCTTCGGCAAGCACCCGCGCATCGTCAAAATCAACGCTACCGCAACATCGAGGCGGACCCGTCCGGATACCTCCTCCTGCTCGAAAACACCGACATGCCCGGCATCGTCGAGTCGCATCGGCAGCGTCCTCGGCAGCCACTCGGTCAATATCGCCAGCCTCTCGCTCGGCCGCGACGAAGCCGGCGGCCGTGCCCTCGCCGTCTTCACCCTCGATTCCGATCCCGGCGAGGCGGTCATCGACGAGCTAGAAGCACTCGACGAGATCCACAAAGCCGCGCTCATCGCGCTCTAGCGGGCGACAACCCGGAAGCTCCGTAGCTGAATTCATAAGAATTCAGAGCGGCTGATCTTAGGCGGACGACGAAGCGGGAACGCAATCCCCGCTGCCCGGCGTGTCCAGCCACTGTTCAAAGACGGCAAGAGCGCCGTCTCTACAGGCTACCGCCGTCCACGGAACCCGACGCCCCATTCAGAAAAATCCGGCTGCCCGACCACAAAAGCGCGCGCATTTTTCGCGCCGGCCGCTACACTGCCGGGTGACCCCGATGGAAAGCCCGCCGCCCGATGAGCGAATGCCGACGCGTTGGCAGTCGCTCTTCTTTTTATTCAAAGCGACCTGCTTTCGCGGGCGGCGCTGGCTCCTCGGCATCCTGCGCGGCAATCCGCCGACGCGGCGGCCGGGACCGGTCGATGCCCGCGCGCCGGTCGGGGCGGAATCGCGTAGCGCCTTGTATCCGAACCGGCTGGCGGCGGAGTTTGCCTTGCAGGCGGGCAAGGTGCAGAACTTGCGGCTGGCCGCCCGGCATCTGCACGGGATCACGATCCCGGCCGGCGAAGTGTTCAGTTTTTGGGCGCAGGTGCCGCGCCCCAGCACGCGGCGCGGGTTTGCCGCCGGGCGCGAACTGCGGGAAGGCTGCGTCATCCCCAGCGTGGGCGGCGGTCTGTGCCAACTCTCCAACGCGCTCTACGATGCGGCGCTCAAAGCGGGGTTCGAGATCGTCGAGCGCCATGCCCATTCGCGGCGCCTGCCGGGATCGATGGCGGAGGCGGGGCGTGACGCGACCGTCTTTTGGAACTACGTCGATCTCCGGTTTCGCCCGGCGGACGAGGTGCAGCTCGAAGTCTTCCTGACCCGGGACGAACTCGTCGTCCGCACGCGGGCGCTCGCCGCGCGCACCGGACCGGCGTCCCCCGCGCCGCCCGACGACGACGCCGCCCGCGCCAGCGAAAAGGCGGCCGCCCGCGCCGCGAGCGAGCCGCCCGCCGAGAGTTGCGAGACCTGCGGCGTCACGTCGTGCTTCCGCAATCCGGGGGCGACCTCGCTTCCGCAGAAGGCGCTCACCGCGTGGCTGGCCGATGCGTGGTGGCCGGAGTTCGGCAGATACCTGCAGGAGCGCCGCGCCGCGCAGGACGTTTTGCTCATGCCGCTGGACAGCAAGCGCTGGCGGCTGGGCAACTACCGGTGGGACGCCACAGGCTTCGCCCGGTGCCGCCAGCACCCGTGGCCGACGCTGCGCCGCGCGCTCGCCTCGCGCCGGCTCGCCGCGCAGGGTGCCGCCCGGCAGCGCGCCTTGCTCCGCTTTGACGAGGCGATGGCGCAGAGCTTTGCCCGCCACATCCCGGCGGAGGCGACCCATCTGGTCATCAGCCAGAATTTGCTGCCCTACCTCCACCGCGGCGGCGTCCTCGGCGGGCGGACCTACGATGTGTTCATGCAGCGGCTGCCGCTCCGCGCCTTGCAGGACACGCTGGACCGCGCCGCCGTCCGCTGGCCGGACAGCCCGACGCTCGCCGACTTCCGCGCCGATCCCGCGCTGCTCGACCTCGAATCCGAGGCGCTCGCCGAGGCGCGGGCCTGGATCACGCCGCACGCCGCCATCGCCAACCTCGCCGGCCCGCGCGCGATCAAGCTCGACTGGGAGCTGCCGCCGCAAGCTGCGGTGAATCCGGATCCGGAGGGCGCGATCTTTTTTCCCGCGCCGACGCTCGGGCGCAAGGGCGCGTGGGAGCTGCGCGAGTTCGCCCGCCAGCACGGCGTCCGCCTACGGGTTGCCGGTCCGAACCTTGAGGCACCCGGCTTCTGGGACGGCTGCGAGGTCGAGCAAGGCACCGGGTTCGCGCTCGACGGCGTCCGCGCCGCCGTCCTGCCGGCGTGGGTCGAGAATCAACCTCGCCAGCTCCTGCGCGCCGCCGCTGCGGGCATCCCCGTTTTCGCCGCACCCGCCTGCGGGCTGGCCGGCGTCCCCGGTGTGACGGAAATCGATTCGCTCGATGAGGTGCGGATGGCGGATCTGATCGGGGCGGGACGCGCGGGATGATCCCGCCGCGTCACCGGCTCGCGCCGCCATCGCCGGCGGCGCGCCTTGCCTCGGCGATGAGAAAATCGAGCGCCGGCTTCGCGGCGGGATCGGCGAGCCGGTTTTGCTTTTCCATCGGATCGTCGGCGAGGTTGTAGAGTTCCTGCGGGCGGATCTCGCCGGCGGTGGCAAAGCGATGGTCGAGAAAGAGCTTCCACTTACGGGATCGGCGCGGCGTTGGAGCGGACGGCGACCCAGGCGGGCTGTCCTTTTCCCCTTCCGCTTGGGCGCTTCCTTGTGGTCGTTCGGGAAGATCGGGACGCGGGCGGGCACGGCTCGCCGCGCAACATCGCGAGCCGGCTGACGCTGTCTTCGGCTCCCCTGCCCTCGCCGGCCAGCGGCGGCAGCGGCTTGCCGAGGATCTCCGCCACCGTCGCGAAAACGTCGTTGAGCGCGAGCAGATCGGAGCGCGTCGCGCCGGGCGTGGCGGCGTCTCCGTCGCCGATTTTGCCGAGCGGCCAGGCGGCGAGAAACGGGATGCGGTGCCCGCCTTCGTAGGTCGATCCCTTGTGGCTGCGCAGCGGTCCGGTCGCCGCCTTCGCTTTGATCTCCGCTCCGTTGTCGCTGGCGAAAATAAACAGCGTGTTCTCCGCCAGCGGATGCCCCGACGCCGCGGGTCGTCGGTGGCTTCGAGGAATTCGAGCAGCCGCCCGACGAGGACATCGTTCTGGTAGATGAAGTCGAGCCGCGGGCTGCGCGCCGGCTTTCCATCGACAAACCGGCTCGCCCCGGCGACCGGCTTTCCGCCGATTTCTTTCGACGGCGTGTAGCGCGTGATTGGAGGACGAGGCGAGGTAGAGGAAGAACGGCGGCTTTTCTTCGGCGTCCAGCACGCCGCCGAGAAACCGGAGCGCCTCGCGGTCGTGGACCACCCGACTTCATCCAGCACGTAGGAGCCGTCGAGCTTCTTGCCCTCGCCGGTCGCCCCGAGGACGCTGCGCCCCTCGATCCAGCCGGGTCCGATCCGCTGGTCGGGCGTGTTTTTCTTCTGCCCGTCTGGACCGGAGGTTCCGTGGCTGCGCGACTGCCCGTAGAAGAAATCGAACCCGTGGTCGAGCGGGCCGTCGAAGATCGGCTGGGTCAGGTCGGCGTCGTCCCACGCGTCAGCCGGCGAGCCGTCGGGCTTTCGGTAGGTCAGCCCGAGATGCCATTTGCCGACCATTCCCGTGCGATACCCGCTCGCTTTGAGAAATTCCGGCAAGGTGACGCGCTCCCGCTCGATCAGCGGATCGCCTTGCACGCCGAAGAGCACCCAGTGCTTGAGCCGCGTCCGCCAGCAGTAGCGCCCGGTCACCAGCGCGTAGCGCGTCGTCGTGCAGCGGCTGTGCGGCGAGTGAGCATCGGTGCAGCGCACGCCCATGCTCGCCAGCCGATCCATCGCCTAGGCGTGTGAAGCTGCTCCGCCTCGGCGTTGCCGGTCCAATCGCGATACGCGCTGGTGTCGCCATCCCCATGTCATCGGCGAGGAAGACGATGATGTTCGGCGGCGGCTCGGCGGCGTCGATCGCGTTCGCGGTGATCGCAAACGCGAGGGCGAGCGAGAGGGTCGGGAGAATGCGCATGGTATCCGATAGCGCGAATGGCGCATCGGTCACCCGCAATCCATTGTGGCTGCGGCTGCGGCTGATCACCAAGAGATTTGTAACTGTTTTGATACCGCATGGCGGCAAGCCACGGGTGCCGCGCAATCCGGGCGTCGCGAATCCAATCTCCCCTCTTGGGAGGGGGACTTGCGGCGCGACGCCCAGCCTCATCTGAGCCAGAGCAGAACAGCGCGTTGTGGAAGTCGATCCCGCAATTGTTTTGGCAATGAGTCTAGGCGATCAATTCCTTCACCACCTGCCTCCTCCACGCCGGTCAGGCGCGTCGAGTCCTCGAACTTCACGGTGAAGCGCTCGTGGTCGAATCCGAGGAGTTTGAGGATCGTGGCGTGGAAATCGTGGATATGCAGCGGGTCGCGCACGATGTTGTAACTGAAGTCATCGGTCTCGCCGTAGATGGCGCTGCCTTCGCGCCGCCCGCCATCCACATGGTAAAGCAGCGCGGGTGGTGGTCGCGGCCGTAGTTTCTTTGCTGAGCCCGCCTTGGCTATAGATCGTGCGCCCGAATTCGCCGCCCCAGATGACCAGCGTGTCTTCGAGCATCCCGCGCTGTTTCAGGTCATTGATCAAGGCGTAGCACGGCTGGTCCACGTCACGGCACTGGTCGGGCATGCGCCCGCCGACGTTCGAGTGGTGGTCCCAGTTGTTGTGATAGACCTGGATGAATCGGACGCCGCGCTCGGCGAGCCGCCGCGCCATCAGCGCGGTATTCGCGAAAGTGCCCGGCTTCTTCGCCGCTTCGCCGTAGAGCTTGTAGGTGCTTTCCGGCTCCTGGCCCAGGTCGGTCCTATCGGGGACGCTCGCCTGCATGCGAACCGCCATCTCATACTGCCGGATGCGGGTCAGCGTCTCCGGGTCTTGCAACTCTTGGTAGGTCAATTCGTTGAGCCGGTTGATCCCTTCGATCGTCTTGCGGCGGACGCCGTCCGGCACGCCGGGCGGGTTGTTGATATACAAAATGGGATCGCCCTTGCTGCGGAACGAAACGCCGGCGTGCTCGCCCGGCAGGTAGCCGCTCGACCACAGCCGCGCGGAGATCGCCTGCTCTTGCTCGCGGTTGCTCGGCGTCGCGACCAACACGACGAAGGTCGGCAGGTTCTCGTTCATCGAGCCAAGCCCGTAGGAAGCCCACGAGCCGAGGCACGGTCGCCCGGTGATCTGGTTGCCGGTCTGCATCGCGGTGATCGCCGGCTCGTGGTTGATCGCCTCGGTATGCAGGCTGCGCATCCAGCAGATGTCGTCCGCGCACTGCCCGAGGTAGGGCAGCAATTCGTCGTTCATCCACATCCCGCACTGCCCCTTCTGGGCAAAGCGGAATTTCGATGGCGCGATCGGAAACCGGGATTGCCCGCTGGTCATCGTGGTCAGCCGCTGCCCCTGCCGGATGCTGCCCGGCAAATCCTTGTCATACCACTTCGCCATCTCCGGCTTGTAGTCGAACAAGTCCATCTGCGCCGGACCGCCCACCATGTGCAGATAGATGACCCGCTTCGCCGTCGCCGGAAAATGCGGCCCGCCCACCGAAGGCGCATGCTCCGCCCGAGCCGAACGCGACATCGCCTGACCGATCAGCGAAGCAAGCGCCGCGCCGCCGAGCAGGTTTTTCCCGCTCGTCAGAAAATGGCGGCGGGACTGGGTGAGGAGGGATTCTTGGAAAAGGTTCATCGGGTGGGGAAAGTTGGAGGTTTAAATAGCGGATGGCAGCCGAGCGGTTTCGGGTTTAGATTTTTTCTATGTCGGTTCAGCCCGTTCTAGAACAACTCATCCATCCTTTCGGCGATTGCCTCACTCCCGAAGTCGCCCGCCGGATCGCTGCGCTGCGGGCACCTTTGGAGCTACAGGAAAAAATGGAAGAGTTTGCAGATCGGTCCAGTGAAGGGCTTCTGACGGACGCGGAGGCGGAAGAATACCGGGCGCTTGTCTCCGCAGGTACTATTTTCGCGTTGCTCCAAGCCGAGGCGCGCGAGGTCGCCAGCCGCTGAACCCTGTGGACAACGAGCTTCGAAGATTCGTCCGCCATCGGGCGGGCGACCGGTGTGAATACTGCCGAACTCGGCAGGTGAATGATCCGTTCTTCACTTTTCCGATCGATCACATAATCGCCCGCCAGCACGGGGGGCAGACCCATGAAGGAAATCTTTGCCTGAGCTGCTTTCGCTGCAATTCGCGGAAGGGACCAAACCTTGCGAGCATTGATCCGGAGACGGATTCGCTCGTGAAATTGTTTCACCCTCGCACGGATCAATGGGACGATCACTTTGCATGGGTCGGGGTCGAGATCGTTGGCAAGACTCCCGTTGGCAGGGCAACGGCTAGCCTTTTGGCGATGAATTCGCCGAACATCCTTCGCCTCCGCAAAGCTCTGATTGAAAAGGGCGAGGCGATCTAATCTGGTCCGCGGCTGTTTTGGTGGGATCATTTTTATTTGTTAAGCACTTCGTCGAGGTTCAGCACTTGGTTGCAAAGCATCGTCCACGCGGCGAGTTGCGCCGGGTCGATGGAGGCGTCCGGCTTGGATTCGCCGACCGAGACCAGCGCTTTGGCAGCTTCGGCGTCGGAACTGTAGAAGGCGCGCAACTCGCCGAGGCTTTCTTGGAGGATCGGGAGTTCCGCCGGTTTGAGCGGGCGGCAGAGCGCGTGTTGGGCGATGAATTCGAGGGTGGCGGCATCGTCGCCGTTCCCGGCGGCGAGCGCGTTTTGCGCCAGGGCGCGGGCGGCTTCGACGAATTGCGGGTCGTTCATCGTGACGAGCGCCTGGAGCGGCGTGTTGGTGCGCTCGCGGCGGACGGTGCAGACCTCGCGGCTCGGGGCGTTGAACGTTTCCATGTTGGGCGGCGGAGCCATGCGCTTCCAGAAGTTGTAGAGCGTGCGGCGGTAGAGGTTTTCGCCCTGGTCCTGCTTGTAGTCGCGGGTATCGCCGCCGGGCAGCCGACGACGTCCCAGATCCCGACCGGCTGATACGGGCGGGTGCTGTACCGCCCATCTTTGGCGAAAGCAGCCCGCTGGCGTCAGCGCGTAGTCCCGCACCATCTCGGCGTCCATGCGGAAGCGCGGACCGCGGCTGACCAGCGCGTTGTCGCGGTCCTTTTCGAGCTTCTCCGGCGTGGCGGCAGCGCTTTGCCGATAGGCGGCGCTGGTGACGATCTGTTTGACGAGCCGCTTCACGTCCCAGCCGCCTTCGCGGAAATCGACCGCCAGCCAATCGAGCAGTCCGGGGTGGCTCGGCGGCGTGCCCATGATGCCGAAGTCCTCGGCGGTCAAAACGATGCCGCGCCCGAAGAATTCCTGCCAGAACCGGTTCACCGTCACGCGGGCGGTCAGCGGGTTTTCCGGGGCGACGACCCATTTGGCCAATCCGAGCCGGTTCTGCGGCGCGCCCTCAGGCATCGGCGGCAGCGCGGCAGGCGTGTTCGCCTTCACCTGCTCGCCGACCTTGTCGTATTGGCCGCGCATCAGGATGTTGGCCATCGGCTCGCTGTTCGGCTTCTCTACTTGGACATGGGTCACCGGGCTGCGCGATTCGATCGCCGCACGCTCCGCCTCCAAGTCGCCGACCGCTTTGACCAGCGCTGGGAATTCGGTGTCCTGCGTGATCAGATAGTGGTCGTAAAGCGCGGCCTGCTGCTCCGGCGTGCGCCCATCGGCGGCGGCGGCGAGGATGGCGCGCAGCGGTCCGTTGTCGGCGATGGCGCGGACCTCGGGTTCCGCCAGTTGCCGCGAGTAGATCCGGACGTCCTGCACCGCACCGCCTTCAAAGTATTGCCCCGCGCTCCGCTGCCCGATGCGCAGCGGCGTCTGGGTCCGGATCGATGAGCCGGGCTTCATCGTCCCGTTTTCGATCTTCGTCTTCTGCGCCACGCCATCGAGGTAAAGGTGGATGCCCTCCGGCTTCCCGCTCCCGTCGTAGGTCACAAAGACATGCTGCCATTCGCCGGGCTTGAGCACTGCCTGCTCGGTCAGCACTTTCATCGAATTGTCCGGCCAGGCGTCGATGATATGCGCGCCAAATTGGCGGTCGTTTTGCCACAGGTCCCACCCGCGGTAAGCGGCTCCCTCATCCATCCGCGCCATGATTGCACCGAAGACCCCGTTCTTCCCCGCCTTGATCCACGCGCCGTAGCTAAACGCCTGGCCGATTTCAAAATCGCCGTGCCCGCCGAGGTCGAACGTCCCGCCCGCCTTCATCGTCGGGGCGGGTCCCAGCTTTCCGTCCGGCGACCATGAGACTTGCGCGGCAGCCTTAAATTTCGCCGGCTGCCCGCCGCATACGCTGGAAACCTCATCGCCGGCGCCTTCGTTGAGCGGGACATGGACGGCGAGCGCCTCGGTCGGCAGCGATCCGTCCAGGTGCTCCGGCTTCGCGGCGGCAACCCACTTTTCGAACTCGGGGCGCGCGGCTTCTTTGCGCGCGTCGCGTTTTCCGGATGCCTCGGCGATCAATCCAGGCAGCGATTCCCAGCGCGGGCGGTCTTCCTCCGTCGGCACCATGATCGTCGGGCCGTTGCCGCGCTTGTTGTTGCCGTCGAGCCCGCCTTGCGTTGTGTTCCGGAAAAACGCCGCCATCGAGTAATAGTCCTTCATCGTGAACGGGTCGAATTTGTGATCATGGCACTGCGCGCAATTGGTCGTCAACCCCATGTAAACCCAGCCGAAGGTCTGGACGCGGTCGGCGGCGTAGTTGGCGAGGTTTTCCTCCACGATCGTGCCGCCCTCGTTCGTCGTGATGTTGCAGCGCTGAAAGCCGGTCGCGATCTGCTGGTCGAGCGTGGCGGGCAAAAGGTCGCTACGAGCTGCCAGATGGTGAACTGGTCGAACGGGAGGTTTTGGTTAAAGGCGCGGATGACCCAATCGCGATACTTACCACATCTCGCGATAGTTGTCGAAGTGCATCCCGTGGGTGTCGGCGTAGCGCGCGGCGTCCAGCCAGTAGCGGGCGCGGTGTTCGCCAAAGCGCTTCGAATTGAGCAGCGAATCGACCAGTTCGAGGTAGGCGGCTTCGGTCGGGTTCGCGGCATAGGCATCGGCGACCGCCGGGTCCGGCGGCAAGCCGGTCAGGTCGAGCGAAACGCGGCGGGCGAGCGTGCGCGGATCGGCTTCCGGGGCGGGGGCGAGACCTGCCGCTTCCAGCTTGGCGAGGACGAACTTATCGATCTCGTTGCGCGCCCAGCCGGCGTTTTGGACCTCGGGCAAAGCGGGGCGCGCGGGCGGGATGAACGCCCAATGCGCCTGCCACTCCGCGCCCTGTTCGATCCACGCCTTGATCAATGCGACCTGCTCCGGCGTCACTTCTTTGTGGCTATCCGGCGGCGGCATCACATCGTCTTCGTCATCGGTGGTGAGACGATAAAACAACTCGCTCTCCCCAGGATTCCCCCGGATCACCGTCGGCGGATCACCGTCTTTTCCCTCAAAGAATCCAGCCTCCGTATCGAGGCGCAATCCCGCCTCTCGCGTGCCAGGGTCGGGACCGTGGCAGTGGAAGCAAGCGTCCGCCAAGATCGGGCGGATATCGCGGTTGAATTCGACATTGGCAGGCGCGGCGAATCCAAAGGAGGGGATCAGCGCGGCGGCGAAAAGGGGGATTTTTTTCATCTCCATAGCGATGCAACGTTTTAAAAGAGCGGGACGTTTCAGACCGGCGGCGGTTTGCCTGAAGAAGGTGGATTGGCACAAAAAAAGACCGGGGTGCCGACCCGGTCCGATGAGTGTTAATTTCCTGAAGCTTAAAGGATTCCGGACGGATCCCCTCGCGCCGAAGCGCTTTGGGGACCCGCCCGGTCCTCTCTCTCTACCTCACTAAGTAATACGGGCGATTACGCGATTTCGATCACCCTAGATTTCGCTTTTTCCTGCTTCGGCAGCCGGACGGTCAAAACGCCATCCTTGGAGGATGCGGAAACCGCGCTGGCATCGATGTCGTCGCCGAGTTCCAGCTTCAGGCGGAAATCGCCGGTCCGCCGCCCGGTGCGCACCGGGGTCCAGCCCTCCGGCGCCGCCGCGCGCCGCCCTTCGATCCGGAGCACGCCGTCTTCGAGGGCGACTTGGGTTTGAGACTTCGGGACGCCGGGCAAGGCGACTTCGACAACGTATTCGGCGGATTCTTCCCGCACGCGATAGCGCGGCTTCACCGCCTCGCTCGGCACCGAGACTGATGCGGATTCTTTGGAAAGTTCAGTTTTCATGGCTTGGGCGTTGATTCAGGTTGGATTTTGTTCAAATCACTGACTTACAATCGATTAGGCGATAGTGATTTCACGGGGCTTGGGGGCGGCGACCTTTGGCAGCGTCACCGTCAAAACGCCGTCTTCCAGCTTCGCTGCCACGGCGGATTCGTCGATTCCGTCGGGCAGGGTCACCGCCCAGCGGACATCCTCGCGCGCCTCGGACTCCGGGGCATTCATATCGGCATTTGAATCAGCGGCGGCATCAGCGTTTTTGCGGCGAGCGACCGCCAACTCCAGCACGCCGGAGGTCACTGCGAGCCGTAGCTCGCTCTTCTCCACGCCCGGCAGGTCTGCCTGCAGGTAGTAATTCTCACTGTCTTCGAACAGGTCCGACCGAAGGGCGCTCGACCCGTTTGCCGGTTGGCTCCATCGGGTTAGTTCCTCCAGCGAATCGCGGAAGAATCGATCAATCGCCCCAAAGTACGGAAGGGTTGGAAGCGCGGGGAAGTAGGTGGTGTTTGGAATTACGAGTTTCATTGGATGGGATGAGTTGGAATTCGCAATACCTTGGTGCAAGCCGCATGCCAAACCTTATTACTGTCCCATAAGTCACTTAAAAGCAATATTTTAAACAGATTTTATGGCGCATACAATGAGGCGGAATGCGCCATTGTTTCCCTGCGATCTGACGCGTAGATGTGACAAAAAGGCACATACAGTCCGCTGCGGCGGGGCAGAAGTATCGCGGCACCCAGATGGGTTGCTGAAAAGGCGAATACGGACACGGAAGAGCTGTTGACAGGAGCGGCATGACCCAGATGGGTTGCATGCCGACTCAAAACTCGAACCTTAAAGCTCTTTTCCGACCCTTATTCCCCCATGCATTCCGCCAAGCCCCGATTTTCTGACCTTTCCGCCAAAAGCAAATTTTTAGCAGCGCTTCTCGCCGTTTTCTTTACGACCGCTCTTTCCTCCGCCCGTCCGCCGGAGATGTATCTGCCGGAGGACGTGGTTTTGCCACTTCCGCGAGAACCGGAGTCTGTTAATCTGGCTCACGCGGTCGACCATCAGGGCGATCCGGTCTATCTCTATCAAACGCGGAACGGCGCGACCAAGAACCGGGAGTTTTTTCTGTATTCCCGCGGCGAGTGGCGGCTGCTGACCTCCGGGACAGGGTTCACGAATTTCAACACCCCCGTGGAAACGCGGGTGGTCGTCAGGCCGGGCGGAACCATTGTGTCTCTCTTCGGCATGAAAGGCACCATCTCCGGTGTGTATTCCATGACCTATGACGGGGTATCGAATGGACCGCTGACCGAGGTTTCTCAGACGGGGTCTACCGGGGACATCGACGCGTGCCTCCTGCCTGACGGGAATATCGGCATCGCGACCATTGCTCCCGGATTGAAGAAAATTGAAGTCGTGATCTGGGACGGTAGCCACGCGGTGGATCGGTTTTTCTCCCCCGAAATCCCGGAGGGCATCCTCGGAAGGGTTGCGATTGCTGAAAAACAAACGGGGAGCATCGCCCTCTCGACGTGGCAGACGAGCGAAACCGGCACCGTTCGCACATTCAACCTACTCTACCTCGAAGGAGCCGCGCCTTTCCCGGGGCCGCCTGCCTGGTCGACGGTTTACACCAACGCGCATTCCACTTCCGAAATCCACTACACGCCCGCACTGGATCTCGCGGTTCATTCCTCGGATCAGCCCTTTCTCGTCCATTATAATGCAGCCGACGCGAACCTGATAGCCTCCCGGCGCAACATTCTCGGCTGGCAGCACAACGTCCTGGACGCCAGCGCTCCGAGGCAGTTTTCGCTCTTTGCCTTTGTCGACGATCAAGGCGATCCGGCCGCGTGCTGGCATCGGACGGTTGGGAAACCCTATTGCTCGGCGTTCACCGGATTTCAGTGGTCGAACCCGGAACTGGTGGTAAACATCGCCGGACTTTATGACGCAGCGGTACGTGGATGGCTTGGGATTCCTTCACATCGCCAACGTCACCGGAGATCCGATCCTCAAATCCGCCGTGCCACTCGATGTGACAGACCTCGACGGGGATGGCGTCATTTATGTTCTTGAGGATGCGTTTCAGTCGAACCCGAACAGCGCCGCGTCACGGGGGCTACCGGGATTCACCATATCGAGTGGAGGAACCATGGCGCTCAATTTTAAAGTCCCGTCCGACACCCAAAAAGTGAACGGGACGGAAAACGGAACCCTTTTCTCCTTCTCCGAAAACCTGGTGATCAACATTCAACTAAGCGACGATCTGAAGACCTGGACACAGAATTCCGCGCTGCTCAAAACCGATCTTTTCAACATCGCAGGGCAGGGGAGGGTCGTCGTTGCCGCGCAGGCCAATGACATTGGTTCGGGCGCGAAACGCTACATGCGGGTCGGGGTCATCCGCGAGCGTTGATCCTCTCGCTCTGTTTGTGGCCGGGGGCGCATCACCCTCCTCCCCCCCCAAAATCCTGAGTTTTCCGACCGTTCCGCCAAAGCCACGCTTCTCGCCGCCGTTCTGGCGGCTATTGATTTGCGCGGAAATTCAAATCCGGTCGCCTGCCGGAAGGCTCTCGTTGGTCCCGGGTAGCAAAAGCTGGTCAGTGAAGGAGCCTCCGACTCAGGGTTTCGCTGGCTGCCGATCCTCGTGTCAAAATCTGGCGTGGGACACCCGACCGCCGGCGTGGAATTGGGGCGGCGAAAAGCCGGGGTTGCTTGGCACGCATTCCGCTGCATGGTTCCCGCCCCTTTTTCAGGGACCGGATTGGTCAAACCCCAACACCCTTTCCCCCACTATTCGGAAGCCCTTTTTGCACAAGAAATGAATCAATACTACGCCCCTCATCTCAACAACGAAGGCACCCTTCACCGCGCAGACTTTGAACATGACGCCTGCGGCGTCGGATTTGTCGCCAACATCCACGGGACGCGGTCGAACCGCGTTTTGCGCTATGGGCTGACCTCTTGTTGCAATGTGGTGCATCGCGGCGCGATCGACGCCGACCAGAAAACGGGCGATGGCGCGGGCGTATTGACCAACCTCCCATACAAAATCCTCGTCCCGGCGGTCCGCAGCCTCGGCGGTTCCTTGGAAAAAGACTCCGACCTCGGGGTCGGCGTTTTCTTTCTCCCCAACAACAATGAGGGCGATGCGCTCAAAGCGAAGATCCTGGCCGAGGGCGTGGTCCGCAACCGGGGCGGCAAAGTCTTCGGCTGGCGCGAGGTGCCGGTGAACAAGAACGAACTCGGGAAAAAGGCGCAAGAGGCGTGCCCGCAGATCCTGCATCTGCTCGTCGGCCGCCCGGAAGGCATCGGCGACGATGCGTTTGAGCGGACGCTGTTCCTCACGCGCCGCGAGATCGAGCGGCGCCTGAAGGCGGAGGGTGTGACCGGGGCTTACATCCCGTCGTTCTCGCACCGCGTGATCAGCTACAAGGCGCTGCTCGTCGCCACCGCGCTGCAGAAGTTCTTCCTCGATCTGCAGGACCCGCGCTTTGAGACGGCGATCTGCATCTACCACCAGCGCTTTAGCACGAATACATTCCCGACCTGGCCGCTGGCCCAGCCGTTCCGGATGCTCGCCCACAACGGCGAGATCAACACGGTGCGCGGCAACCGCAACTGGATGCGGACCCGCGAGGCGCAATTCCAATCCGAAATCTGGGGCGACGACATCGAGCAGCTCCGCGACCTGATCGACCCGAGCGGCTCCGATTCATGCAGCCTGGACAACGCGCTGGAGCTTTTGGTCCTGTCCGGTCGCTCGCTGGAGCATGCCATGACGATGCTTATCACGCCGGCTTGGCGGATCGATCCATTTACCACGAAAGAGGAGGAAGACTTCTACCAATACCACCGCTGCTTCTCCGAGCCGTGGGACGGCCCCGCCGCGCTGTCATTCACCGACGGGATCAAGATCGCCGGCTGCCTGGACCGGAATGGGCTGCGCCCGTCCCGCTTCAAGCTCACCGAAGACGGGATCTTCACGCTCGGCTCCGAGGTCGGCGTGGTCGAGATCGATGACGCCACGGTGGTGCGCAAAGGTCGTCTTGCGCCCGGCGAGATGATCCTGGTCGATACCTCGAAGGGCGAGGTTCTCTTCAACAAGGAAATCAAGCACCGCCTCGCCGCGCAAAACCCGTATGGCGAGTGGCTGAAGGCGAACCGCATCGAGTTCTCCGATCACTGCGACGATGTGCCGCAGGAGCCGGAGGGCGATCTGGACATCCTCGGGCTTTCGCAGCGCCAAGTCGCGTTCGGCTTTAACCAGGAGGAGGCGGACATGGTGCTGGAGCCGATGATCAAGAATGCGATGGAGGCGACCTACTCGATGGGCGACGATACGCCGCTCAGCGTGCTGTCGAAGAAGCCGCGCCTGCTCTTCACCTACTTCAAACAGCTTTTCGCCCAGGTCACCAACCCGCCGATCGACCCGATCCGCGAGGAACTGGTCATGAGCCTGAGCGCGGACATCGGACCGGAGCGCAACATCTTGGGCGAGACGCCGGAGCACGCCCGCGTCATCCATCTGGAGCATCCGTTCCTGCTCCCCCACCAGATCGACAAGCTCCTCGATTTCAGCGGCGAATACCCGGCGAAGAAATTCGACATCACCTGGCCCGCCGCCGAGGGAGCCGACGCCATGGAGGCGGCGGTCGATGCGCTGTGCCGCGAGGCGGAAGCCGCCGCCGACGCCGGCACGCGGATCTTGGTGCTCAGCGACCGGGCGGTCAGCGAAAGCCGGGCGAGCATCCCGAGCCTGATCGCCATCGGCGCGGTCCACCACTACCTGACCCACAAGGGCAAGCGGATGAACGTGAGCCTCCTCATCGAGACCGGCGAGGCCCGCGACGTCCACCAGATGGCCTGCCTCATCGGATTCGGCGCGACCGCGATTTGCCCCTACCTCGCCTACGAGAACATCCGCGAGCTGCTGGAGAACGACCGGAAGGGCAAGTTCGAGGGCTTGACCTACACCAAAGCTGCCGAGAACTACCGCAAGGCGCTGCGCAAAGGCTTGATGAAAATCATGTCCAAGATGGGCATCTCCGTCCTCAACAGCTACCAGGGCGCCCAGATCTTTGAGGCGATCGGGCTTGGTAAAAAGCTGATGGACAAATGCTTCGCGGGCACGCCGTCGCAGCTCGAAGGCGTCGGCTTCTCGCACATCGCCGCGCAGACGCTGGTGCGCCACCGCGCCGCCTATGCCGAGGCGGTGCCCGACGAGGGGCCGCTCAAGCTCGACGATCCCGGCTACAACCGCTATCGCCGGGACGGTGAGACGCACTCGATCGGCGGAGCCGATGTCCTCAAGCCGTTCCACGCCTTCGTGAAGTCGGCGGAACCCTCCGAATACGAGCAGTATGTGGAAGGCGTGCTCAAGAGCCATCCCGTGGCGCTGCACGATATGTTCGAGTTCGTCCCCTCCGCAGGCGGACCCATCTCGATCGACGAGGTCGAGCCGATCGAAGATATCCGCGTCCGCTTTACCACCGCCGCCATGTCGCTGGGCGCGCTCAGCCCGGAGGCGCACGAGACGCTCGCCATCGCCATGAACCGGATCGGCGGAAAATCGAACTCCGGCGAGGGCGGCGAAGACAAGAAGCGCTTCCACCGCGAGGAAAACGGCGACTGGAAGATCTCGAAGATCAAGCAGGTCGCCTCGGGGCGCTTCGGCGTCAGCGCGGAATACCTGAGCTACGCCCAAGAGCTGGAGATCAAGATGGCGCAGGGCGCGAAGCCCGGCGAAGGCGGGCAGCTCCCCGCGCACAAAGTCAGCGGCTTGATCGCCCGGCTGCGGCACACCCAGCCCGGCGTCCAGCTCATCAGCCCGCCGCCGCACCACGACATCTATTCGATCGAGGACCTCGCCCAGCTCATCCACGACCTGAAGCAGGTCAACCCGCGCGCCCGCGTCTGCGTCAAGCTCGTCGCCGAGACCGGCGTCGGCACCATCGCGGCGGGCGTGGCGAAAGCGAACGCCGACATCATCCTGATCTCGGGGCACGAAGGCGGCACCGGAGCCTCGCCGCTCTCGTCGATCAAACACGCCGGCCTGCCCTGGGAGATCGGGCTTGCCGAAACCCAGCAGGTCCTCATGCTCAACGGGCTGCGCGACCGCGTGACGCTGCGGACCGACGGCGGGCTGCGCACCGGGCGCGACATCGTCAGCGCCGCCCTGCTCGGCGCGGAGGAATTCAACTTCGGCACCATCGCGATGATCGCGATGGGCTGCGTCTATGTCCGCAAGTGCCACCTCAACAACTGCCCGGTCGGCGTCGCCACCACCGACCCGAAATACCGCGCCAAGTTCAAAGGCTCGCCGGACAACGTCGTGAATTTCTTCAACGCGGTCGCCGAAGACGTCCGCAAGATCATGGCCTCGCTCGGCGTCGCCAAGCTCGACGACCTCATCGGGCACCCCGAATTCCTGCGCCAGCGCGAGGTCCCGGACCACCCGAAGGCCAACACGCTGAACTTCAGCCGCATCCTGCGCAACGTCGCCAAGGAAAACGGAGCCGACCTCACCCGCATCTGCCGCCGCAAGCGCAACGACGGATTGCACGAAGCCCCGCTCGACGACCGCATCATCCTCGACGCCCACGACGCGGTGACCGAGAAAAAGCCGGTCGTGCTCGACTACAAAGTCCGGAACACCAACCGGAACGTCGGCACCAAGCTGAGCGGCGCGATCGCCTACGAACACGGCAACCACGGGCTGCCCGACGGCACGATCACGATCAACCTGCGCGGCAGCGCCGGCCAGTCGTTCGGCACCTTCCTGTGCGGCGGCATCCGGCTCTCGCTCACCGGCGAGGCCAACGACTACGTCGGAAAAGGCATGTGCGGCGGCGAGATCATCATCCGCCCGAGCGCCGAAGCCAAATTCGAGTGGGCGGAAAATGCGCTCCTCGGCAATACGGTGATGTATGGCTCGACCGGCGGTAAGCTCTTCGCCAGCGCGCCGCAGGGCGAGCGCTTCTGCGTGCGCAACTCCGGCGGCACCGCCGTGGTGGAAGGCGTGGGCGACCACGGCTGCGAATACATGACCAACGGCACCGTCGTCATCCTCGGCCGCACCGGCAAAAACTTCGGGGCCGGCATGTCCGGCGGCCTCGCCTTCGTCTACGACATCGAAGGCAACTTCGAAAAGCTCATCAACCCCGAGATGATCGAAGTCGAGCCGCTCGCCGACACCAACGACATCACGCTGGTCAGAGAATTGATCGCCAAGCACCTCGACGTCACCGGCTCGCCCCGCGCCCAAGAGATCCTCGACAACTGGGAGACCCACGCCGCCAAGTTCAAAAAGGTCCGCCCGACCTCCGAACCCGTCGAAGTCGCCCTCGAAGATCCCTCCGACGCACCCACCACCGCCGATCCCGTCCCCGCGTAGCCGCCCGAAGATTCGATCTAGGGAAAGTTACCGATTCGACGCCTCCGCATCGCAAGTAGGCGGTGCGGCGGTGTGAGTCTATCTCCCACGCCCCAACCGGCACTTATCACGCAGCGGACGCCCCGGTCTGGATCGGTCCCGAAATGCGATCCAGCTTTTGATAATCGGCTGGTTTCAAGCGAGATACGCCAACCCTAGATCCCCTCCATGGAGGGGATCTAGAAGATATCTTGTGGACTTGCGGCGCGACGCTCAATGAGGCTCCGGCAAATCCCCTGCAAGAATTCAAAGGCTTACGATCCAGCGAAAGATCGACAGCCCGGTTCTCGGAGGCTACCATTCGCTTCAAGTATGAAACTCGCAGTAACATTCCTTTGCCTCGTTGTTGCCTGCCATCGATTGGCGGCAGATGCGCTCACCTTCAACGAACCCCGCAAGGATCAATCGAACGTCTTGCTCGATGCCCTCACGAAGCTTCAGGCCCTAGAGTTGCCAAGGCTCCATTCTCATCTCAGCGACCCCGAGACCACCTATTATTTGCGAGACGCTTCATTCCTCGGGCGGACGGATTCGCCGCAGGGGATCAAGAATCTCATCAGGGTTACCTTCATTCGGAGCAGTCCCTACACTGAGAAGCGAGGGTTCACCCCTCCGCCTAGAGGGCACTCTTTTGTCATTTTCTTCAGCGAAAATCTCGATCCAGAATATTTCTGGCCGATCCCTTCGCCCGAGTCCGCAGCGCTCGAATCTTCCTCCCTAAACATAGAGGGGAGGGTCTATGACCTAACTGCCGAAGCCACCTTCAGGACGTTCACGCCCATCAAATCGATACAGCGACGCGGCCACCAAACCACCGCTCCAAAGCCGAAGCCGGCGAGTGAAGCGAAAGTTCAAACGGAGTAGGCGGGGCTGGCGGCGGATACCCGGGACCACGCTCCCTCATCGAAATTTCGAAAGGTCATGCAAAACTGCTCGGCGACATTCAATAAAATCGATGGATGGCGTGATTCTGTCTGGATTCACGGAACTCACGACGTCCACCTCCCATTTCATGGAAGACTCTTTTCCAGCAATGTATCAAAGTGGGCTTGCTTCAATGGCGACGCTTTCTTCCTCAGGTGTATCGAGGAGAAAAACGGATGGCGATATTACAAATGGTTACACCACAGATCAATAAATCCCGAATGGATGCGCTCGATCGGGTTGGATCAACTACTATCGAAGATTATCGGCGTAATCGAATCTTCAGGGCATGTTGAATCCGCCATACGGTTCTACTCGAATTCAAAAGTCAGCTTACAAATCTATGATTTTGATAGCAACATCTCCACGTTTTCTCGAATGTTCGACCGTGGCGATTTCGACTTCAGGCGCAGCTCAGAATCGGAGAAAGATTGAACTCGGCTCCATCGGGGCAACCATAGTCGTATTTAAGTCCATCCCAATCACCTCGAGGCAATCGATTCGCTCAAAGCAGACTCAATCGGGAGCAGCGACAGCTAAAGCGGCATGCCTCGAACAACTAGCAAGCTAGGATCAACCACCAAACACACCATGAAGGAATACAAAACAGTGTCCGTCGAAACCAACCAAGGTTGGGGAGGGGCGAAGGGCAGCGCGAACACCGCAGCGCTGGATGCGGTTCTCAACGAGATGGCGAGAGACGGATGGGAGTTGGACTGTGTCGAGGACTTGAAGCATACCGCCGGCAGTGGCGCGTTGTTGTGCATCTTCTCTCGCGAGACTCAGCCGTAACCCCTTTGCCGAGCCTGTCTACTGCCTCGATCTTGAGGTCCCTCCTTTGATGCAAAGCCCCCCCGAAGCGGGGCGGACCTTGGCGGCACTCGGATGCTAACCCAACCTGCCCGCCTCAGTCCAGCCCCATCACGCCCGGTTCGCCTCGACCGCTTCGGCGATGGTATTCACGCTTTGGAGCACTTTCTTGGCGGCTTCGGCGTCGCCGACCTTTAAGCCGAAGCGTTTTTCGATGGCGACGACGAGTTGGAGCGCGTCGACGCTGTCGAGCCCGAGGCCGTCGGGCGAGAAGAGCGGCGCGTCGTCGGCGATCTCGCCGGGTTCCTCTTGGAGCATCAATTCTTCGACGATGGCTTCTTTGATCTGCGTCTTGAGGTCAGACATCTTAGGTGGGGGAAGGCGGGGGTGTTGGGGGAAATATTGGTCCGGGGTCGGCGGCGGCGGGGCGGCGCGCTAGTCTTCGAACTGGGAGACCAAGCCGGTGACGGTGGCTTTGGCGTCGCCGTAGATCATGCGGCAGTTCGGGCGGAAGAAGAGCGTGTTGACCAGCCCGGAGAAGCCCGCGCCCTTGCCGCGCTTGAGGGCGAAGACGGTCTTGGCCTCGTGGACGTTGATGATCGGCATGCCGTAGATCGGGCTGCTCGGGTCATCGCCGGCGGCGGGGTTTACCACGTCGTTGGCGCCGATGACGATGGCGACATCCACGGTAGTCATGATCGGGTTGACGTCGTCCATCTCGGCGAGCTGCTCGTAGGGGACGTCGGCTTCGGCGAGCACGACGTTCATGTGGCCGGGCATGCGGCCGGCGACCGGGTGGATCGCGTAGCGGACCTCGCAGCCATTTTTCTCCAAGGCGACGCCGAGTTCTTTGACCGCGTGCTGCGCCTGGGCGACCGCCATCCCGTAGCCGGGCACGATGACGACGCTCTGCGCGGCCTCCAGCACGGAGTAGGCGTCCTCCACGCTGATGCCTTTCATCTCGCCCTCGACCTTTGCGCCGCCGCCGCCTGACGCCGCGCCGAAGCCGCCGAAGAGGACGTTGCCCAGCGTGCGGTTCATCGCCTTGCACATGATGACGGTGAGGATCAAGCCGGAGGCACCGACCAAGCAGCCGGCGACGACGAGGACGGTGTTGTTGATGACGAATCCGGCGGCGGAAGCGGCGAGACCGGACAGCGAATTGAGCAGCGCGATGACGACCGGCATGTCGCCGCCGCCGATCGGGATGACGCCGAGCACGCCGAGCAGGAGCGACAAGCCGACGCCGCACATGAAGATCGAGTAGGCGCACGGCAGGTCCGGCATGGCGGCGAAGACGACGCCGAGCGCGAGGATGAAGAGCGCGACGAGCAGGTTGATCGCCTTCTGCCCGGCGAAGACCGTGGCGGTGCCGCCGATCTTGCCGGCCAGCTTCAGGTAGGCGATGATGCTGCCGGTGAAGGTGATTCCCCCGATCAGGATCGCCAGATAGATGACGGTGGCGGTGAAGGCGAACGGCGCGCCGGCGTGCGCCCCGGCGAAATTCTCGATCCCCGAGACGGCGATCTCGCCCTTGACCTTCACGTATTCCGCCCAGCCGACCAGCAGGCTGGCCAGCCCGCCGAAGCCGTTGAACAAGGCGACCAGCTCCGGCATCCCGGTCATCTGGACGCGCTTGGCGGCGACGGCGCCGATCGCCGCGCCGATGACCAGACCCGCGAGGATCCAGGTGTCGTCCAGCCCCTGCATGAGCAAGGTGGCGACCACCGCGATCAACATGCCGATCGAGCTGACCTGGTTGCCGCGCCGCGCCGTGTCGGCGGAGCCCAGCATCTTGATGCCGAAGATGAAGAGGATCGCCGCGGCGATGTAGCTGAGGTTGATGAGAAGTTCCATCGTTGGGAAAAGGCGTTAGGCGTCCGCAGGGCGGGGCTATTTTTGCTTCGGGGATTCTTTCTTTTTAAACATGGCGAGCATCCGGTCGGTGACCATGTAGCCGCCGACCACGTTGATGGTGGCAAGGATGAGCGCGGCGAATCCAAACCATTTGCCGGCTTCCCCGCCCGCCACGCCGGAGGCGATGATCGCGCCGACGATGGTGATCCCGGAGATGGCGTTGGACCCGGACATCAGCGGCGTGTGCAGTTGCGAGGGCACCTTGGCGATCAGCTCGAAGCCGAGGAAAACCGCGAGGGTGAAGGTGAAGAGGAGAAGGATGAGTTCCATGGCGTAAAAGGATGAGGTAGGAAGGCGGAAGGATGATGCGCTTAGCCTTTGAAGCGCTCGTGGACGATCTCGCCGCCGCTGGTGATGACGCAGCCTTTCTGGATCTCGTCTTCCAGGTCGAGCTTGAGCGCCTTGGCTTCGACGTCCCAGAAGTGTTCGATCCAGTTGTAGAGGTTGGACGCATAGACTTGGCTGGCGACGCGGGCGGCGCGCCCCTCCATGTTCGAGAACCCGAGGATGCGAACGCCGTTTTCGGTGACGACCTCTTGGTCGAGCTCGGTGCCCTCGACGTTCCCGCCCGACTCGGCGGCGAGATCCACGATCAGGCTGCCGCGCTTCATCCGCGCGACGACATCCGCTTTAATCAAAATCGGCGACTTCCGCCCGAAGAGCTTTGCCGTGGTGATGACGACGTCGGAGTCCTCGCAGACCTTGGCCTGCGCCTCTTGCTGTTTGGCAAGCTGCTCCGGCGTCAGCTCCTTCGCATAGCCCTGCGCCGTGCCGCCGGTCTCGCCGCCCAAGTCGATGCGCAGCGCCTTGGCTCCGAGCGACTCGGCTTGCTCGAGCGCCTCGGGGCGGACGTCGAACGCGGTGACGCGGGCGCCGAGGCGCTTGGCGGTGGCGATCGCCTACCAGGCGCCACGCCCGATGCCGAGAACGAAGACTTTGACGGCGAAATCGTGCCCGCCGGGGTCATCATCATAGGGAAAATCTTCGCCATCTCCGCCGCCGCGAGGATCACGCCGGTGCATTAGTACCACAGGTTGTCCTGCGAGCTGAGGGCATCCATCTTCTGCGCGAGGGTCGAGCGCGGGATCATTTCGAGGCTCGCCGCCGTCGTCCCCAGGCTGCGGCGAACGCCTTGATCAGGTCCGGCTCGTTGAAGGGATCGAGGAACTGACGTGGAAACCGCCGCGCTTGCCCAACGCGACCTCAGCCGGCGACGTTTGCGCACCCGCAGGACGATGTCCGCCGACCCGAGCGCCGCCGCCCGGTCCGCCGCGATCTTTGCGCCGGCCGCCTCGTATTCGGCATCATCGTGGTCGCTCTTAATCCCGATGCCCGATTCGACCTGCACCTCAAGACCAAGCTCGGCGAGTTGCTTGGCGGAGGCGGGGGTGATCGCCGCGCGGGTCTCGCGCGGGTCGAGTTCCTTGGGGGAAAAGACGATCATGGCAGGCAGGCTTTCAGATAGATGGGTTTCGGGGACAGACACCGTAGAATGATGACGGCGCTTGTCCAGCCGCGATGAAAATTGGCGGGGGCCGCTGCGGTTCGCAATCTGGGCAATATGCGATTATCCTTCCCTCAATGAGAATCGCGCCCATCGCCATCGCCGCCGCCTTGATCGTTGCCTTGCCTCCCTCGAACGCCCCAGCCTGCTGCGCGGTCTCGCGGGCGGTGGATCAGGTGGTCAATGCCGATCAAACCGTCATCATTTGGTGGGATGCTGAGAAAAAGACCCAGCATTTCATCCGGCAGGCGTCGTTCAAGAGCGATGCCGATGAGGACATCGGGTTTATCGTGCCCTCGCCGAACGAGCCGGAATTGGAGGAAGCGGGCGATGCTGCTTTCGAGCGGTTGAGGTGGATCACGGCGGCGAAGGCGCCGAGTCGCGGATTCTGCATCGGCTGTCGCGCGAGCGGTGAATCCAGTCCGCAGGTGGCTTCGGTCGAAGTTCTCCAATCAAAACGCGTCGCCGGCTTCGACGCCGTGGTGCTCAAAGCCTCGACCGCCGACGCGCTGGTCTCATGGCTCGCCGAGAACGAATTCGCCTACTCCGATTCAGTCGCGGCATGGGCCAAGCCGTATGTCGCGCGCGGCTGGGCGTTCACCGCGCTCAAGGTCGCGAAGGGGGAAGATCCCGCCGTCCGGTCCGCCGCCGCGCTCCGGATCAGCTTCCAGGCGGACGCTCCGCTTTTCCCCTACCGCGAGCCAGAATCCGCCGCAGCGGCCAAGGCGCTGGGAGTGAAGGATCGCCTGCTCCGCATCTACTTCATCTCCGACCAAGCCTACGAGGGGCATTTCGAGAACGGTGCCTCGTGGTCCGGCAAAAAGGTTTATTCTGACGTTTTGGACGGAAACGAAGCTAACGAACTTTTGAGGCTTTTGAATATCGGCACGCCGAAGGAAAGGGCGGATCGAAGGCTGGCTGGCGAGCGCTTCCTATGGCTGACCGAATTCGAGGACCACTGGCCCTACACGGCGGCTCCGGGCGATGTGATCTTTTCTCCGGCAAAGGACCAGTCGCGGCTGATCCGCACGGCGTCGGCATCAGTCGATCCGCTGTGGTTCGTGGTAATCGGTGGCGGAGCCGCCTTTCTCGCATGGAGGCGGATTCGCCCGCGCTCCGCCTAGTTCCGGTAAGGGTCGGTCGCCGTGCGCCCAATTGGCGCGGTGCGCCAGAAAGTCGCGCCATCTTGGCGCTTCGGATCGTTTTGGCACGCCCTCAGAGCCGGGTTCGCGCTTGGGGTGAATGTTATATATTACTAACAATAAGCGAGTTGTGTATTTGAATAACCGGATGGCACGGCGATTGCATCTGCTACCGGGACAATTTTCTGCACCCCAGAACATTTCCCCCACGAAAGGAGACACCTTAATACTATGAGCAAAATTCTAGGAATCGACCTCGGAACCACCAATTCCTGCATGGCCGTCATGGACGGCGGGGAACCGGTGGTCCTTGAAAACAGCGAAGGCGCGCGCACGACGCCCTCGGTCGTCGCATTCTCGAAGTCCGGCGAACGGCTGGTCGGGCAGGCGGCGAAGCGCCAAGCGATCACCAACCCGCGCAACACGATCTTCTCGGCCAAGCGCCTCATCGGGCGGAAGTTCGCCGAACTGACCGACGCGGACAAAAAGCTGCCCTATGAAATCGTCGAAGCGTCCAACGGCGACGCGCACATCCAAGTGGAAGTGGGCGGCGAGAAGAAAACCTACAGCCCGCAGGAGATCTCCGCGATGGTGCTGGGCAAGCTGAAGTCGGACGCCGAGTCGAAGCTGGGCGAAAAGATCACCGATGCGGTCATCACGGTGCCCGCCTACTTCAACGACAGCCAGCGCAACGCGACCAAGGCGGCGGGTGAGATCGCCGGCTTGAACGTGCGCCGGATCATCAACGAGCCGACCGCCGCCTCGCTCGCCTACGGATTGGACAAGGGCAAAGAAGAGAACATCGCCGTCTATGACCTCGGCGGCGGGACGTTCGACATTTCGATCCTCGAGATCGGGGACGGCGTATTCGAGGTGAAGGCGACCGACGGCGACACGCAGCTCGGCGGCGACGACTGGGACAACGCGGTCATCAACTGGGTGATCGACGAATTTAAGAAGGACTCGGGCATCGACCTGGGCGGTCAGCCGGACGCGCTCCAGCGGATCAAAGAGGAGGCGGAAAAGGCGAAGATCGCGCTTTCCAGCAGCCAGTCCTACGACATCAATCTGCCGTTCATCACCGCCGACCAAACGGGACCGAAGCACATCCAGAAGTCGGTTTCCCGCGCGCAGCTCGAGCAGATGACCGACCATCTATTCGAGCGGACGATCAAGCCGGTGAAGGACTGCCTTTCCGAGGCGGATCTCGACGCCTCCAAGATCGACGAGCTCGTGCTCGTCGGCGGGATGACCCGCATGCCGAAGGTTCAGGAGACCGCGCGCAAGCTGGTCGGCAAGGAACCGCACCGCGGCGTGAATCCGGATGAGGTCGTGGCGATCGGCGCGGCGATCCAGGGTGGCGTTTTGCAAGGCGACGTCAAGGACGTGCTCCTGCTCGACGTCACGCCGCTGACGCTGTCGATCGAGACGATGGGGAGCGTGGCGACGCCGATGATCGAGCGCAACACGACGATCCCGGTCAAGCGCAGCCAGATTTTCTCCACGGCGGCGGACAACCAGCCGTCGGTGGACATCCGGATCTGCCAGGGCGAGCGGAAAATGTTCAACGACAACAAATTGCTCGGCAACTTCCGCCTCGACGGCATCCAGCCCGCCCCGCGCGGCATGCCGCAGGTCGAGGTGACCTTCGACATCGACGCCAATGGCATCCTGCACGTCGGCGCGGTGGACAAAGGCACCGGCAAAGAGCAGAAGATCTCGATCACCGGATCGAGCGGCTTGAGCAAAGATGAGATCGAGCGCGCCAAGCGCGAGGCGGAAGAACACGCCGACGAGGACAAGAAGCGCGCCGAATCCGTGGAGGTCCGCAACGCCGCCGACAACGCGGTCTATGCGACCGAAAAACAGCTTGGCGAACTCGGCGACCAATTGCCCGAAGAGGCGAAGAAGCCGGTCCACGAGGCGGTTGCCAAAGTGAAACAAGCGCTGCAAGGCGACGACACCGCCGCGATCAAAGCGGCGACCGAGGAGCTGCAGCAGGCGGTCGCCCAGATCGCCGCCGCCGCCCAGCAAGCCGCCGGAGCCGGAGCCGGAGCGGGCACCGAGACTGCGTCGAGCAGCGAGGATGCCCCCGCCGATGAGCCGTCCGAGCGCAAGGCGGAAGGCAAGGTCGTGGACGCCGATTTCGAAGTGGTGGACGAAGAGAAAAAGTAACCGCCTTTCACAAATTCCAATTTACCGCCGCCGCCGCCGGGATCGGAAGCCCCTCCCGGCGGAGGCAGCGGAGACACCCCGAACAAAAACCTGCAACGACAGAATAACGCAAAACAAAAACCGACTATGGCTACGAACCTGAAACCGCTTGGTCGCCGCGTCCTTGTGAAGCGCAAGGACGAGGAGGAGAAGAGCGCCGGTGGCATCATCCTTCCCGATACCGCGAAGGAAAAGCCGCAAGAAGCAACCGTCGTCGCCCTCGGCGATGGCAAGAACGATGAAGGCGAGATCGTCGAGTTCTCCGTCAAGGTGGGCGACGCTGTCTTGATCTCCAAGTATGGCGGCACGGATGTGAAGCTCGACGGCGTGGATCACCTCATCATCAGCGAGAACGACATCCTCGGAGTCATCGAGGGCTAACCGGAATCCGGACCCCTCTCAGAACAATCAACAACCCATCGAAATCCAACCACTATGGCTAAACAACTCCAGTTCGACGAAGCCGCCCGCCAGGCGCTGCTCCGCGGCGTGACCAAAATGGCGCGCGCGGTGAAGGCGACCCTCGGTCCCGCCGGCCGCAACGTCATCCTCGACAAAAAGTTCGGTTCCCCCACGATCACCAAGGACGGCGTCACCGTCGCCAAGGAGATCGAGTTCGAAGATCCCTACGAAAACATGGGCGCCCAGCTCATCCGCGAGGTCTCCAGCAAGACCTCCGACATCGCGGGTGACGGCACCACCACGGCGACCGTCCTCGCCGAGGCCGTCTATAAAGAAGGTCTCCGCAACGTGACCGCCGGCGCCAACCCGATCAGCCTGCAGCGCGGCATCCTGAAAGCCGCCGACGCGATCGTCAAGAGGCTCGGCGAGATCAGCAAGCAGGTGAACGACGCCAAGGAGATCGCGCAGGTCGCGACCGTCTCCGCCAACTGGGACAACGAGATCGGCGACATCATCGCCGACGCGATGGACAAGGTCGGCAAAGACGGCACCATCACCGTCGAAGAAGCCAAGGGGATCGACACCACCCTCGACGTCGTCGAAGGGATGCAGTTCGACAAAGGCTACCTCTCGCCCTACTTCGTCACCGACGCGGAGAGCATGGAGGCGGTCCTCGAAAACCCCTACATCCTCATCCACGAGAAGAAGATCTCGAACCTCAAAGACATGCTCCCGCTGCTGGAGAAGGTCGCCAAGTCTGGCCGCCCGCTCCTCATCATCGCGGAAGACGTCGAGGGCGAGGCGCTCGCCACGCTCGTGGTCAACAAGATCCGCGGCATCCTGAACACCGCTGCGGTGAAGGCTCCGGGCTTCGGCGACCGCCGCAAGGCGATGCTCGAAGACATCGCCGTCCTCACCGGCGGCAAAGTCATCACCGAAGACCTCGGCGTTAAGCTCGAAAACGTGGACCTCGCCGACCTCGGCTCCGCCAAGCGGATCACCATCGGCAAGGAAGACACCACGATCATCGAAGGCGAAGGCACCAGCGACGCCATCAACGGCCGCGTCGGTCAGATCCGCCGCCAGATCGAGGAAACGACCTCCGACTACGACCGCGAGAAGCTCCAGGAGCGCCTCGCCAAGCTCGCCGGTGGCGTTGCCGTCATCAATGTCGGCGCCGCGACCGAGACCGAGATGAAGGAGAAGAAAGCCCGCGTCGAAGACGCCCTGCACGCCACCCGCGCAGCCGTCGAAGAAGGCATCGTCCCCGGCGGCGGCACCGCGTTGCTCCGCGCCCAAAGCGCCATCGACACCCTCACGCTGACCGGCGACGAGGCGACCGGCGCCGAGATCGTGCGCCGCGCGGTGGAAGCCCCGCTCCGCCAGCTCGCGGTCAACGCGGGCGGCAAGGGCGACCTCATCGTCGAGCAAGTCAAAGGCAAATCCGGCAACGACGGCTACAACGTCGCGACCGGCGAGTTCTGCGACCTGATCGCCGCCGGTGTGGTCGATCCGACCAAAGTGACCCGCAGCGCGCTTCAGCACGCCGCGTCGATCGCCGGTCTGCTCCTCACCACCGAGTGCCTCATCTCCGACCTGCCGGAGAAAGAAGAAGCCGGCGGTGACCACCACCACGACCACGGCGGCATGGGCGGCATGATGTAGTCATCCCCCGTCGCCAACGTCTTGCCGGAGCGGCAGCCACTTTCCGCACATAGACAAGACAAGACACAACCGGGCGGATCCCAATGGGGTCCGCCCGGTTCGTTTTTACAAATCGGACCGCGCGCCGGGAACGCGCGAGCCGCCAGTCGGTGCCAGCACGCGTTCGCCGTTCGCCGGTCCGTGCCAACTCGCGTCAGGGAAACACATAGCGCCCGTCTTCGACCTCGGCGTTGGGCGGCGACTTCTCCGCCTCGAACCGGTCGTATCCCTCCTTGAGGTTTTCCCAGAAATCGAGCCATTCGCCGCCATCCTCCCTCGCTTTGACGAGCCGTTCCGGGGTCAGCCGAAATGGGAAGCAGTGGACGCGAAAGAACTTTTGCCCGCCGGCGAAGGCGGTGTCGGCGGCGGTGTAGATCTCCTCGATCTGCGGGTCGGTCATCGCATAGCAGCCGACGGAAACGACATCCCCATGGACCATGAGATAGCTTCCGGTGCGCCCGTGCGCCTGGTCGTAGGCGTTTGGGTAGCCTAGGTTGAAGGCGAGGTGGAAGTCGCTATCCGGCTTCATCAGCGCCGGAGTGACGAAGTAAAATCCCTCCGGCGCGCGACCGTCGCCCTCCCGCAGCTTTGGTCCCAAGCCGCGCTTCCCGTCGTTGTGGATCGGGTAGGAAAAGCGGCAAAGGTGCCGGGCGATTTCTCGAACCAGAGCTCCAGCAACTTTTCCTCTTTGAACAGGCGGATGAAAATCGGCGCGCCGAGCCGGACCCCCTTTTTTCAAGGCGGCATTGAGCGCCGGGGCGACGCGCGCTTTGACCTGCGTCTCACGGCTCGCGTTCGGGCGGCGGCGGGGCGACCAGCGGCTCGGCGGATCCCTCGCCGCCGCGGTCCGCGTCAGCGTTGGACGCGATCGCGCGCCACGCGAGGAACGCGCCCGCCAGGGCTGCACCGCCAATCGCGAGGGCGATGAATCCGCGCGCCCTCATCGCTGCCGATCCCCGCCGGTCAGCCGCTTCGCCTGTTCGATCCAACGGCCGCGTTTGATGCGCGAACCGATCCCTAGCTTGACCCCGACCGCTTCGGCATCGGAGTCGCTCCACTGGGCGATCTGGCCGGCGGATCTGACGCCGGCGGCGATCAGTTTTTTCGCCAAGCCCGGTCCGATGCCCCGGATGCGCTGCAGGTCGCCGGGATCGGGGTCGGCATCGGAATCGGGGTGGGGACCAGGATGTGCGGCGTCGAGCGCCGCTGGCTCTGGATCGCCGGCGGGGCTTTCGACTGGCGCCCCGGGCTGTGCGGCGGCGGCGACCGCCGCCGCCAGGCGGGCGAGTTGGTCTTCCATCTCGGCGACGCGGGCGGAGCCGGCGCGTTCTTGGGCGCGGCGGGCGAAGGCGAGCGCCTCGATGCTTTGCTCCATGGCGCGCACGCGTTCGAGCGCCGCGTCGCGCTCCCGGCGCGCTTCTTCGAGATCCGCCACATCGGCGGCGGCCGGCGCGCCTGCCGCCTGCGCCTGTGCCTGCGGGAGGTCCGCCGCGCCGCTGGCGTTAGGGCTAGCGTTGGCCGGGGCGGCCGCGCCTTGCCCGCCCCACACCCAATACGCCGCCCCGAAGCACAGCGCCGTGAACACAAAGGTCCACGGGAGAAGGCTGAGGAAAAGGTCGGCGAACATCGGCGGGGGAAAATTGTTAGAGCGGCGAGAGGGTCACGGCGTTTTCGAAGTCCGGGTGCGGCGCGGCGCGCCCCATGCCGCGCACGATGATCCGGCCGCGCGACAGCCCGGCACCCGCCAAGATATCGGCGACGAATTCGGCGCGCTCGCGGCTCCGCTCCAAGCACTCGCCGGGCGTGGCGCGGTCGTCCGCGTAGCCGCTGACCAACACGCTGAGGTCAGGCAGCCGGGCGGCGGCGCGCGCCGCCTTCTCCAGGTCGGCGCGGGCGGACTCGGCATCGGCGGCATTGTCGCCGAGCGCCTCGAAGAAAACCGAGCCTGACTCCAGCGCGCCGAGGGCGACCTCCCGCGCGGCGGACGTCCAATCGCCCTCATCCGTCGAGGCGGGGAGGAATTCGGCGTGGATGCCGCCGCCGGGGAAGGCGTTGGCGAGCCGCTCTTCGAGCTCGCGCTTCGCCTCGTCGCCCGCCACGGTGCCGGAAAACGCGATATCATCTCCGTCGGCGATGATCGTCCCGGCGGGAGGCAGCGCCTTGGCCAAGGCGGCGGTCGCGCGCAGGGAATCGAGGAGCTGCCCGGCCGGGCGCACGTCGGCGGCCACGATTATCTCGCCTTCTAGACCGCCCGCCTCGGGGAAGGCGAGCGAGATGGCGGCGAGCGCCTCGTCCCGCTCGGCGGTGGTGCCGACCATGCCGTTGACGCGCAACGTATCGCCCTGCCAGCCGATGGCGATGACCGGGTCCTCGGGCGGGAGCAGGTCTTCCGGCGGCTTGCTAGGTTCGATGATCCGGACAGGGTCTGCCGCTCCTTCATCGGCGGCCGGAGCCTCCGCCACGGCGGGGAGCCGGGCCTCGCCGTCGGGCAGCGCCAGCAGGTCGCGCCACGGCCCGGGATCGGGGCTGGCGACCCGCAGCGCCGAGGGATCGACCGCTGCGGCGTATCCACCGGCCAGCGCCTCTTCGGCGATCCGCCTCGCCGCCCGCGCTTCGCCGGGGGTTCCGACTTCGCCCGTTAGGTGCAGGCTCCCGCCGTCGGCGGAAAGGTGGGCGGAGACCTGGGAGAAGCCCGCGCGGGTGAGCGCCGCCTGAGCCGAGCGCTCGATCCCGGCGCAGACCCAGCCTTTCCCCACCCAGGCGGCCAGGGCGGTGATGGCGAGCCAGCAGCCTGCAAAAATAGCGGCGGCTCTGAGGTGGGTGCGGTTCATCGGTCGGGGGAAGGCGGGATTTAACCGGGAAGTTATACCATTCTCCCGCAGATGTCCGCCAGAAATCCGCGCTGGCGAGGAGCGCCGCGTTTCCGCCCGCCGATGCCGCGAAGAATCGCCCCGATCCCGGTTCAGTTGGCACGGGCACCGCTCCTATGGCAGTGTCGCCATTCCGCTACTGCCCTACGAACGCGCCGACCGATGCCTTCCGCCCTCCTTGCTGCCGCCGATGTTCCGCCGCTTTTCTCGCTGCTTGCCGTCATGCTTACGGCGGTGGTGGTCGTCTCGCTGCTGCTCTTGCGCGTCCGGCAGTCGCTGCTCGTCGGCTATTTTTGCTGCGGCATTTTGATCTCCAATGCGGGTGTGGTCGAATTTTTCGGCGGCGAGGACACCGAGGCGGCGGTCGCCCACATGGCGGAGTTCGGCGTGATGCTGCTCATGTTCGTCCTCGGCATGGAGTTCTCCGTCTCCGAGCTGCGCTACCTGCGCCGCCCCACCTTCGTGGGCGGCGGCTTGGAGATGGCGATCTGCGGTCTGGCCGCCGCCGGGGCAGCGCTCTTCTTCGGCGTGCCCTGGCCCGGGGCTATCCTGCTCGGCGTCGCGCTGGGGATGAGTTCGACGGCGGTGAGCCTCAAGACTTTTCAGGACATGGGGCTGGCCGGCACGCCCGGCGCGCGGTTCGCCCTCGGCGTGGCGATCTTCCAGGACCTTTTCATCATCGCCTTTCTCGTCTTTGTCCCGCTCCTGCTGGATGCCGGAGCCGGCGAGCGGGCGATCCTGCCCGAGATCGGCTGGCTTTTCGTCCGGGGCGCGGCGTTCATGCTCCTCGCTTGGGTCAACGGCCGCTGGATCGTGCCGCGCCTGCTCCGCGGCGTCACCGGGACCCGATCGCGCGAGCTTTTCACCCTGACCGTCGTCGGCTGCTGCGTCGGGCTAGCCTGGCTCGGCTCGCTGCTCGGGCTGAGCCTTGCCCTCGGTGCCTTCGTCGCCGGGCTGGCGGTCAGCGAATCGATCTACAAGCACCGGATCCTCGCCGATGTCACCCCGATCAAAGACATCTTCCTGACCTTGTTCTTCGTCTCGGTCGGATTGCTCATCGACGTGGGCGTCGCGCTGGAAAACTGGCGCGGCATCCTCGCCATCACCGCCGCCCTCATCGCGGTCAAGGCGGCGATCATCGCGGGCATCGCCTACGCGCTAGGGCACATTAACCGCCACGCCTTGGTCGGCGCGCTCTCGCTGTGCAGCGCCGGGGAGTTTTCGCTCATCCTCTTGCAAAAGGCGGCCGGCTCCGGCTTTTGGGACGCCTCTGTCCAGCAGATGCTCGTCGCCGCCGGGGCGATCTCGATGGGGCTCGTCCCCGGCTTGATGCGCCTCGCCGATCCCGCCTCCCGCTGGATGGCGGCGCGCAACCTCGGCCGCCTCTCCGCCACCAGCGATCTGAAGGCGGTCGACGAATCGCTGCCCAGCCGCGTCAAGCACCTGCGCGGCCACGCCGTGATCTGCGGCTTCGGTCCCGTCGGCCGCGCGCTCAACCAGGCGATGCTCCGCGCCGGGCTGCCGACGCTGATCGTCGAGCTAAACGCCGAGACCGCCCGCCGCTTGCGCTCTGAAGGCCAGCCCGTCCTCTTCGCCGACGCCGCCCACGAGGAAACGTGGTCGCTCGCCCGCGTCGAGGACGCCGCCGTCGTCGCCTTCACCTTCCCCGAGGCATCGGTCGCCGCCGCCGCCCTCCACCCGATCCGCGCCCGCAACCGCGAGATCTGCGTGATCGCCCGCACCCGGTTCGCCAGCGACGTCATCCGGCTCGAAAAGCTCGGCGTCAACGTCGTCGTCCACGACGAGGGCGAGGCCGCCCGTTCGATGGTCGATCACGGATTCCAGATCGCCGTTTCCGCCCGGCCGGGCAAAGCGTAGCCGCGCCCCGCCGCTGGCGTCGCCAGAATCCGGCTCCGAGGCGCGCCGGTCCTCGCGTTAGTCCGCTTTCATGCGCAAGACGCGGTCGTTCCAGCTATCGCAGACGTAGAGCCAGCCGCCGTGGACCCAGACGCCGTGGGGGCGGTTGAGTTTCTCCTCCTTGCCGAGGATCGTCTCCAGCCGCCGGGTCTTCGGGTCGTAGCGGCGGATGAGATGGTTTTCGGCGTCGGCGACGATCACCCGGTCCTGGTCGTCGAGGCACAGGTGCTTGGGGCCGTTCATCTGCGAACGCTGGCGCGACCCGTCCGCCGCCCCGGCTTTGCCCGTCCCGGCGACGGTGTAGATCTTGCCGCCGGGGCGCACCACGCGCAGCGCGTGGCCGCCGCGTTCGAGGATGTAGAGGTTGCCTTCGGAATCGACATCGCAGGCGCGCGGGTCGGTCAGCGGCGCGTCCTTGGCCGTCGCGCCGTCCTCGGGCGCGCCCTTCTCGCCGTTGCCCGCAGCGGTTTCGATCGCGCCGGAGGCGAGGTCCACCGCGCGGATGCGCCGGTTGTTGATGTCCGCGATGTAGAGCGTCTTGGCGTCGGCGCTCAGGGCGATCGAGATCGGGTCGTTGAGGAGCGCCTCGGTGGCGGGTCCGCCGTCCCCGGCGAACCCCTTTTTGCCCGGCACGCCGGCCACGGTGCGGACCTTGCCGTCCGCGCCGATCTTCCGGACCAGATTGTTGCGGGTGTCGGAGAGATAAAGCGTGCCGTCGGGCGCGGCGCAGACGTTGTGCATCCCGTTGTATTTCGCATCCGCCGCCGCCGTCCCGTCCCGCGAATACCCCTTCGACCCGTCGCCGCTCACGACCGCCGGTTTGCCGCCCGGCGCCATCTTCCAAAGCCGGCCGCCCTCGTATTCGGCGATGTAGAGGTTGCCGCCCTCGTCGAAGGCGACGCCGAACGGGTTTTTCAATCCGTCACCCGCATCGGCAACGACCTCGAAAGGCGCGGCGGAGATGGGGGCAGCCCCGAGGGCGAGGGCGGCGGCGAGGGTGAGCAAGGCGCGGATCATCCCGCACGAAAGCGGTGATTTCCGCAGAGCAAAGCCCGTTTTTCCTTCTCGCCTGCCGCCTACCCAGGAAATGGGCTTGACGGTAGGGCGAGATCTCCGCGATTCTTTTTCCGCATGAAAATCTCTTACCCGCTCCTCCCCATCCTCCTTTTCGCGGCGAACTCTGCTCCGGCGGCGATCACCTACGTGGACGCTGCACCCGGCAATCTCGCGCGTTACGATGGCGTGGCATTTATGCCGGTGACGGGCGGCACAGCGGTCGCCGACAACAACTGGGAGGTCCGCGCCTTTGCCAACGGCGGCACCATTTACGAGGCGAACGCGGACGGTTCGGAGGACGCGCCGATGTTGCTGATGACGATCGGCGGGCTAAATCCGGGGATCACCTACAATGTGTTCGGCTACTTTTGGGCCAACACCGAATCGTGGCGGCTGAAAGCCTCGCTCGATACCACGACGACGAATTCAGGCGTCTGGCCGTCGAGCGGCGACGGCAACCAAAACATCCTCGATAACGGGACGCCCGGCGACATTTCCGATGATTTCATCGACAACGATGTGGCCGTGTCGTTTAGCCGCAACGGGACCGCGACCAGCGGGGCGGGCCTCGACTTGGGACCGCTGGATGGAGATGCCGACGGTTTCGACGATTCGGGGCGTTTCACCACTGCGGTGATGGTGGCGGAGGGCAACCGGACGTTGTTCGAGGTCTCGCTCGGGTCGATCGCGGCGAATGGCAGCGGCGAGATCGTCGTGCTGGTGGACGATTTGCGCGACCAGACTTCCACGACCAACCGGACCTGGTTCGACGGGATGGGAGTCGAGGCGGTGCCCGAACCCTCCGGGGTTGCGCTGGCACTGGCGGCGGCGCTCGGGTTTGTCTCCCGGAGGAGGCGGCCGGCGTAATCGCTGCCGCAAGAAAAGGCTGGATCGCTGCGCTAGCATTCCATTCGCCAGCTGCGATCCGGGGTGTCATCGTGCCGCCGCCCCCAGTTTGCGGACAACTTCGCCTAAGATTCCCGGTTGAATCGGCGCTTGTTCCCCGCACCCTACCGCCCGTTTTCCCTGACCCCATGGATGCCCCCGAATCGCCAGTAGCCCCGCCCGAAGAAGCGCTTTCCGCCGAAGCGCTCGACGCGCTGCTGCCCGATTTCGAGGTCGGCTCGATCATCGCGCACGGCGGGATGGGCACCGTTTACCGGGCGCTCCAGCCGCGGCTCGACCGGACCGTGGCGATCAAGGTGCTGGCCGAAACGCGGGGCGAGGGCGGCGATGACTTCGCCGAAAAATTTGCCCACGAGGCCAAGGCGATGGCCAAACTCCAGCACACCAACATCGTGACGATCTACGATTTTGGCGAGGCCCCCGGCGGCCGGCTCTACATCGTCATGGAATGCGTGGACGGACCAACTTTATACCAGATGCTGCAAAAGGGACCGCTGCCTGAGCCGCAGGCGCTCGCCCTCGCGAGCCAGTTGTGCGACGGGATCGGCTACGCCCATGAGCGCGGCGTCTTCCACCGCGACATCAAACCGGCCAATATCCTGGTCAGCCCTGAGGGCGTGGCAAAGCTGACCGATTTCGGCTTGGCGGGGCTGCGCCACGGGGCGGAGTCGGATACGGGCGGGTGGGGAACGCCGGGCTATGCCGCGCCGGAGGTCATGGTGTTCGGCGCGGCGGTCGACCACCGCGCCGACCTTTATTCGGTGGGCGCGGTGCTTTACGAATCGTTGACCGGGCGGCTGGCGGCGGAAGGCTGGGAGGCTCCCTCGCGGCTCGCCGGGACCGATCCGAGGATCGATACGGTTTTGCAAAAGGCGCTCAACGCCAACCCGGCGCTCCGCTTTTCGGGAGCCGCCGAACTCAAGGCGGCGATCGACCGCATCCGGGCCGCCCCGCGCAAACCCGGGACCCGCGCCGCCACCGTCGCTGCGGCGATGACCCGTACGCCGCAGCGCACACCGCCGCCCGCCATCGGAGCCGCCCCGCCGCGCCGATCCGCCGTTCCCGCGCCGGTTTCGACCGGAGAGGTTCCGAGTGTCCCGGTGCCCACGCCTGCGCCCGCACCGTCCCGCCCGGTTGTCGCGGCAGGTTCGGGTCGCCGCGTCGCCCCGCGGCGGCTGCCCGTCGCGCCCTCTCCCCAAGACAAGACGCCGATTATCGTCGTCTGCGTCGCGGCGGCAATCACGGCGATTATCGTCCTCATCGTCGCCTTGTCCGGAAAGAGCGACAAACCGGTCAAACCGCCGGAAGAACGACCTCCCGAGGAACGGTTCGGCATTCCCCATTAGGCGGATTCGACAGATTGCATAGGTGGTCGTGCCGAATGCAGGGCATTTTGCGCGTCAATTTCCTGTTCCGATTCTGGGGAGTGAATTGCATTTACTACAAGTCGTTGGTTTTGAAGCCCTAGTGCGTTTCGCTGCGATTCGGGTGGATTCTGGTAAGGAATTTGCACAAATCTAGACAAAGAAACAAACACGCGACGCTTTCTGGACAAATTGTAGACAAAATCTGAAAACAAGCTAGAATCGTCCAAGTAGAACCTTCAGAGCCATGATTATTAAATCCGACACCTCCTCTTCTTCGAATTCGCGGCTGTCGCCCGAGATCCAAGAATCTGACCGTATCGCTGCCTCCCTGCTCAAAAAGATCGCGGGAGGAGACCGGCGGAGCTTTGATGAATTCACGGAGCGCTACGAGGGCGTCATCTACGCCACCGCGCTCAAAGTTCTCCGGCATCCGGAGGATGCGCGCGATGTGACGCAGGATGTCCTCGTTAAGATCTGGGACAAGGCGGCGACCTACAGCCGCGGGAAAGGGCGCCCGCTCACCTGGGTGGCAACGATGACCCGGAACCGGGCGATCGACCGGATGCGGACGTTCCAATGCCAGTCCCGGTTGCAGGATCGGCTCGAAGGCGAGGCGAAAACTGAGGTTCCCCGCGAGCAGGAGTCCGCCGCCGATGATGTGTGCCGGGAAGAAGAGGGTGCGATGATACGGAGCGCGGTGATGCGCTTGTCTCGCGAGCAACGCGAGGTCATCGAGATGGCGTATTTCGCTGGTCTAACCCAGTCGGAGATCGCCGATTCGATCGGGGCTCCGCTCGGGACGGTGAAAGCGCGGATTCGGCGCGGCGTCCAACGGCTGCGCACCTTGCTATCGCCGAAGCTAAGCTTTGCGGCGGCCGCGATCTAGTCTGATTGACAACAAGAGAGCTGCGCCTGTTTTTGTGACCGGTCTCGGCTGGCAAGGCAATGGGTGCTGCGAAATAAGATGAGTGCCGCCCAATCCGGGCGTTGCAAATCCAATCTCCCCTCTTGGGAGGGGGCGGGGTTGGGTCCGCGAGCTTCGGGCCACCTTGGCGGGATCGGTCCTGCCATGCGCCGCCCCTTTCACATTCCGTTGTCATCAAGGAGTAGATGCCTCATCTGCCCACCCCGAAATCCCTTCCAAGGGGGGAGCTTGCGGCGCGGCAACCAGCCTCATCTGAACCAGAGCAAAACAGCGCGTTGTGGGCAGTCGATTCCCGCAATTGTTTTTGGCAAAGAGTCAAATCGAATCATGCTAGCGCCGCCTTGCCTTCGTTGAGGAGCGCGTCGCGCACGGTTTGGAAGAGGAGCGGAAGCGCATAGGGCTTCTGCAAAAAACGGATGTCCCGCTCTTTCGCCAACTCGAGGAGCGACCGCTTATCCGTGTAGCCACTGGAGAGGACGACCGGTAGGTCCGGGCGCTCCTTGAGGAATTGGTCGAGAAGCGCCACGCCATTTCCATCGGGTAGCACGGCATCGCTGAAGACAAGGTCAAATCGCCCGCCATGTTCAGCGAAGGTATCGAGCGCGTCACGCACGCACATCGCCTCGATGACCTCGTAGCCGTGCTGTTTCAGCGCGCGGGCGACAAACCGGATGACGCTTTCCTCGTCTTCGACCAGCAGGATCCGCTCGCCGCTGCCGCGGGTCTCCGCCGGGGGGCGCGTGACGGCTGGCGAAGGCGTTTCGGCAGGTGGTAGAGGCGATGCCGCAGAGGTTGACGCGTAGCCTGCTTCGGAACTGCGAGGCGCTTGGGCAAACGGCTGTGAGCCGGAGGTCGCAGGAAGGAACAGGTGGAATTCCGACCCTTCGCCGGGGTAGCTTTCCACCCGGATGCCGCCGCTGTGTTCCTCCAAAATGCTGCGCACCACATGCAGGCCAAGCCCGGTGCCCTCGTGGCCTTTGGTGGTGAAGAACGGATCGAAGATCTCGTCCATGATCTCCTTCGGGATGCCGCGCCCGGTGTCCCGGACGATGATCTCCACGAAAGCGCCGTTCGGCTTCGCCCCGGAAATGAGCTTGGCGGGAACGGAATCGGTATCGACCTGCCGCGTGCGGATGCTGACCGATCCGCCTTCGGGCATGGCGTCCCGCGCATTGACCACCAAGTTCATGATCACTTGCTCCATCTGCGAGGGGTCCGCGAGGACAGGGGGCAGACCCTCGCTCAAATTGAAGTGGATTTTGATATTCTCGCCGATCACCCGGTCGAGGATCTTTCCCATCTTCTGGATGACGTCGTTGATCCCGGTTGTCGTCTTCTTGACGACCTGCTTTTTGCTGAAAGCGAGGAGCTGGCGGGTCAGCGAGGCGGCGTGCTCGGCGGCGCGCCGGATTTCGAGCAGCTCCAAGGCGTCGGGCGAATTCTCGGGCACGCGGGCGAGCAGCATGTCGCTGTAGCCGATGACCGGGAGGAGCATGTTGTTCAGGTCGTGGGCGATGCCGCCGGAAAGCTTGCCAACGGCCTCCATCTTCTGGCTCTGGTTGAGCTGCATCTGGAGCCGCTGCTTGTCCTCTTCCGCACGCTGGCGGCGGATCGCGGTGACAAAGAGGTCGCCGACCATGCCGAGCAGCGCGGCGTCCTCCCGCGTCCACCGACGCTCGGGGTTGGCGGAATCGACGCAAAGCAACCCGAAGGAGGAATCCCCGGCGGAGATCGGCACGGCGAGGATGGTGGCGGCTCCCCGCGCGGTCCCCAAGGCTCCGCGCGCGCTGAAGACGGCGGGCTGCCGCCGGTCGTAAAAGTCCGCCGTGATCCCGATCGATTCGTGGCTCAGCGTCGCGCATTGCGGCGCGGCCGACTGCCTGCCCTGGGCGACCCACTCGAACGGGCACTCGAGCGCGTCGTTCCCCGCCGCCCGCGGTCGCAGCACATAGGCGGCTTCGATCCGCAAGAATTTGCCGATCCGCGCCAGCCCGTCGGCGATGCCTTGCGGCGTGTCCACCGGCTTGAGCTGGAGGAACTGGCTCGAAAGCCCGGCGAGCAACGCCTCCGCGCCCATCTGGCGCTCGAGGGCAGCCTCCGCGCGGCGGCGCTCTTCGATCTGCGATTCAAGCAGCTCGTTTTTTGGGTCAGCCTGCAGGTGCGCTCTTGGACTAATTCTTCGAGGTGTTCCTGGTGCTGCTTGATCTTCGCCGCCGCCGCCCGCTGTTCGGTCATGTCGCGAAAAACGAGCACCGCGCCGACCACCCGCTCGTGCCGGTCGCGGATCGGCGCGCCAGAGTCGTCGATCGGGATGATCGAGTTGTCCCGGCAGACCAGGACGGCTTCATCTTCAAGGTTTTCCGTCAGCCCGCTTTCCAGCGCGATGAGCGCCGGATTTTTAGCTGGCTGGCGGGTCCGCTCGTTGAAGATCCGGAAGATTTCGCTGAGGTGCGACCCGGCGGCTTCCTCCGATTTCCATCCGGTCAGCGATTCCGCCACCGGGTTCATGAAGCGGATCATCCCTTCCTTGTTGGTCGCGATCACACCATCCCCGATCGACATCAGCGTGGTGGCAAACCACTCGTGGCTTTCCCGCAGCGCTTTCTCGGTGTCCACCTTGTGCAAGGCGATCTCCACTGTGGATCGCAAGCCGCTCTCCTCGAACGGTTTAACGATGTAACCCGCCGGTTCGGTCAGCTTTGCCCGCGACAGGACGCCCTCGTCCGAATACGCGGTCAGAAAGACGCAAGGGATGTCGAAACGCTCCCGGATGATTTTGGCGGCGTCGATCCCGTCCATGTCGCCCTGGAGGACGACATCCATGAGGATCAAATCTGGGGATAGCTCTCCCGCTTTGAAGATCGCCTCCGAGCCGGATAGCGCCGTCCCGCACACCTCGCACCCCATCTGGATGAGGCACTCGGAGATGTCTTGGGCGACGATTCGTTCGTCGTCCACGACGAAATGCGGCGGCTCTTCATGTTGGGATCGGTCTTCCTAATAATCCTAATCAGTTAAAGTATCAATGGCAATTAGAATCGCTTTTTGTATTCGGAGGGTTTGAAGCGGACCTCTGTGCGGGTTCCCTGATTGCCCGAGATGGTGAGGGAGCCGCTCAACTGGTCGGTCAGCATGGTGACAAGACGCATACCGAGGGAGGTCGATCTGCGGGCGTCGAAGTTGCTCGGCAGACCGACGCCATTGTCCCAGACGATGAGGGAGTATTCGCCGGCGGAGGTCTTCGAGAGGCTGATGAAAATCATGCCCCGCCGGCCGTCGGGGAACGCATATTTGAGGGAGTTGGAGACGAGTTCGGTGACGATCAAACCGCAGGGCAAGGCGGTGTCGAGTTCCAGCTCGACATCGTAAACCGCCAGTTTGATCTCCGGGATGATGGCACCCTTGGTGTTCATGCGGGCGATCTCTCCGGAAAGCGTGCGGAGATAGTTTTCCATGTCGATGAGCTGGATGCTCGCGCTCTGGTAGAGCTTTTCGTGGAGCAGCCCCATCGAGCGGATGCGCGCCTCGGATTCGCGGAGGACCTCGCGCATCTCGTCCGAGTTGGCGCGGCGGGATTGCAGCCGCATCAGGCTGCTGAGGATCTGCATGTTGTTCTTCACCCGGTGGTGGATCTCGCGGAGCAGGATCTCCTTTTCCCGGAGGGCCGCCTGGCTGCTGTAGCTCTCTTTGAGCTGGTGCCGGGACGCCTCGAGGCGCTCCACCATCGTGTTGATCGAGTCCGCCAGATCGCCGATCTCATCCTGGCTGTCGATCATCGCTCTCGCGGTCACCGCCCCGCCTGCCACCCGGTGGGCGTAGGTCTGGAGCGCGCGGATCGGCTTGGTAATCTGCTGGGCAAAGAGAAACGAGCTGATCGCGCCGACGCACAGGGTGATCCCCCCGACCACGCCGGTCACGAAGTAGGCTCCCTCCAGCATGTGCTCGTAGTCATCGAGCGCCAGCCCGACATGGATGACGTGCTCTAGGTCGTCTGTAGAACTAGGCAGGAGCGAGTAGTGATAGACCTCATTCGGCCACACCTTCGCGTCCGGCTGGACCCGGCGCCCGCCCTTGATCGAGCTTCCACGCGGCCACATCGATCCGGTCAGCGTCTGCTCGAATGCCCGGTAGGGGTGGTGGATGAAGGATTGGTCCGATCCGGTGATCACGATGTAGCTCACCCCTGGCGTCTCCCGGACCAATGCTTGGCACTCCTTCACCACGAAGCTGTAATCGCCTTGATCCAGCGCCTTACCACACACCCGGTCCACCGTGGACGCTAGCTCCCTCGCCCTCGCATCAAGCTGCTGCATGATCCCCTCCTTTTGGTAGGAAATCATCGCGTAGCCCACGATCGCCACCGACATCGTCGCCACCATCCACGAAAACAACATGATCCTTCGCAGAATCGTGTTTTTTCTAGCGGTAGAGGGCTTCCGGTCTGGAGGCGGGCTTGGCATTTTGTAAGACACTTTTCGCGTTTCGGAAAAACAGCTCTTTAAATTTTGGCAACATTAACCATAGATTCAATAATAGAAACTGAGAATTTTTGTAAATCCAGCAATTACTGCCCTCCCGAATAATTTTTTGGGAACCCGAAAGTTTGGGATTACAGTGAGAATCAACCGTTGGTTTGATCGCCAAACCGACAATCGGGTTGGATTCAAACATTCGGAAAAGAGCGGAAAGGTCCGAGGACCGGCAGCAGAGGTCAAAGGGGAGACAATGCCTGCCGGTCGAGACCAGGCGAAATGCTGGTTCGCTAGCAGATGAGCACAGATTCGCCTGCCTGCCGCCGATCAATACCAAGGGGGCTGGACACCTAAGGCAAGCCACGCAAACGGACGTGTCCGACCGCCGCAAGAGCCTGACCAACGCCAGGGCTAGATGCTGCACGGCGGCAAATCCCAGGTGCGACCATGGGCCTGAATCTCCACGCAACATGTTGATAATTATTATGGTAGGAAGGGTGGTCGCCTCTCCCTAAGGGCGGGGTGGCGCAGCGGGCGCGATGCTGACTCCGGGGACGGGAGTGGGGCTACCGGCAAAGATTGCATGGCTAGGCGAATCCGTTCACAATGGGTCGCCATGTTCGCCCGCCACAACTTCCTCCCCATCGCCATCGCCATCGCAGGTCTCGCCATCGCTCCCGCCTTCGCAGAGGAGACGACCGAGGCAAAGCCGCGCTATGCGGTCGCCGTCCATGGGGGCGCCGGCGGGTCGCCGGGTCCGCCAGAGTCCGCCGAGTACAAGGCGAAAGAGGCGGGGATGCGTAAGGCGCTGGCGCTCGGGCGCGATCGGTTGGCGGAGGGGAAATCGAGCATCGAGGTCGTTGAGGCGGTGATCCGGTTTTTAGAGGACCACCCGAGCTTCAATGCAGGGAAAGGAGCGGTCCTCAATGCGGCGGGCGAGGCGGAATGCGATGCCAGCATCATGGACGGGCGCGATCTGAGTTGCGGCGGCTGTGCGATCACCCGGCGGACCAAGAACCCGATCACGCTCGCCCGCAAGGTGATGGAGGACGGGCGGCACGTCTTGCTCTCGGGGGAGGGAGCCGATGCCTTTGCCGCCGCGCACAAGCTGGCGTTGGTCGAACCCGGCTATTTCGTAACGCCTGCGCAGCGAGACCGGCTGCGCCGCACGCAAGAGAGCGCGGTTGAGCGGAGGCAAAGCCGGAGGGCGGCGGGACGGTCGGTTGCGTTGCTTTGGACATCCACGGCAACCTCGCGGCGGGGACCTCGACCGGCGGGCGGAACAACAAACTCGCCGGGCGCGTCGGCGACTCCCCGATCATCGGCGCGGGCACCTACGCCGACAACCGGACCTGCGCGGTTTCAGGCACCGGAATCGGCGAGGAGTTCATCCGCCGCGCCGCTGCTTTCGACGTCTCCGCGCAGATGGCGTATCGCGGTGCGACGCTCGACGCGGCGGTGAAGGATGTGCTTTTCGGGAAGATGAAACCGGCTTCGGCGGCATGATCGCGGTCGACCGCGACGGGAATATCGCGATGCAATTCAACTCGCCCGCCATGGCGCGCGGCGCGGCAGATTCGGGCGGTCGCTTCGATGTCGCCATGGGCAAAGAATAAGCCCAAAAAGACGCCATGCCAGTCGGTCCTCCGCGCGCGCCTTCTACCGCATTGCCGATTCTACTTAGAAGCCTGCAATGCGTTTCGGCGGTTCGGTCCTGAAACGCGCGGGCTTTATCGGTTCGGCGATAAGTCGGGGCGTCGCGCCGCAAGCCCCCTCCTTGGAGGGGATTTTCGGGTGGGTATGAGATATGAAAATCACCCGAAATTAACGCTTCATGTAGATTTGGCGGCAAATTATACGGGCGCTCCTGGCGGGGTGATCCGATGCTCGCTGACCCACCCCGGCCGCCCCCAGGATGGGAGAATGGATGCGCGACGCCCTGCATCAACGGTTCAACCAAGGGGTGGGCCGCCTAGCTTTTCGATCTGGTCGGCTATCGAATATTTGCGAGAAAGCGAGGATTCCATTGCCTCTTCTAGGCTCTAGGGTTGTAATTCATTTGCGAGAGAATTGAGGCGACTCCATTGCTGCGTTAAGGATGAGCGGAGCGGCGAGCGAGGGCGAACTGACCACGTTTGGACCGCCCCCGGCTGGCAAAAGCGGACCGCCCCAGCTACGCTCGCCCTTTCATCGATCAACGCCTTATGCAGCAAGACGAACTTCAGATCCCGCCTGGCAATTTTGCCGGTTACATCTTTGACCACGACGGCACGCTCTCGCTCTCCATGCATGTCCATTTCGACGCCTGGATCTACGCCTACCGGAAGAATGGCGCGACCTTCGAGCTGACCCGTGAGCTGGCGCAATCGTTCGCCGGGGTCGGGATGCACGAAACCGTCGAAATCATGAACCAGCGGTTCGGGACCCGGATGGATCCGCTCCGCGTCGTCGCCGACCAGGAGGACTACTACCTCGCCAACCTCGACAAGGTCGTGCCCTACGCCCCGGTAGTCGAATTCGCCCGCCGGGTCGCCGCGACCCATCCGGTATCGGTCGCCTCTGGCGGGGTGCGAGACACGGTCATCAAAACGATGCAGGCCATCGGGATTGCCGATCTCTTTCCGGTTGTCGTGACCCAGGAGGATGTGACCCGCAGCAAACCCGCCCCCGACCTTTTCCTCCTCGCCGCCGAAAGGATGGGCGTGCCACCCGCACAATGCCTCGTCTTCGAAGACAGCCGGCTCGGCATCCAAGCCGCCGAAGCCGCCGGAATGAAGGCGGTCTTTGTCGAGCCAGCCGACCCGGTTTAATGCCACATGTGCTGGGAAGCGGAAAGCGCCCCTGCCCACCATGCGAAAAGACCGCGCCGGATTCCTCCAGCGCGGTCTTTCGCGTAAAAGGTGGCTCTGTGCTGGGATGCTACGGAAGCGTCGCGGCAGCGTGAACGAAGAGTTCGGTGACGCTGATCGGCGGAGCCGGGAACGTCACGGTGACCAACTCGGAATCGGTTCCCGCAATCGGGGTCGTTCCCGTTTCGGTAACGGCGACCGGCGTCCAGGTGCCATCGGCAAGAAGGCTCGACGTCTCGACCGCATAGGTGATCCCGCGGGCGGCGGCATCGGTGCGGCGGCGATAGGTAAACGCAACCGTAGCGCCGTCGTCGATAAAGGTGAAGCTCGGCTTCACCGGTTGCCCGCCCTCAAAGAGATCGTTGACCGTCGGATCGGTGCCGGCAGCGTATTCCTGATCATTGGTCAGACCGTCTTTGTCGAAATCGAAGTCGCGGGCGGCATCCGGACCCGTGAGCCCATAGCCACCGATCCAGCCGGCGTAGTCATTGGAGACCGGGATGGAGAATAACTCGGGGATGATCAGATAGTCCGAGCTGCCCACCCCGTCGTTCAGACCATGGAAGGCGAGGATGTTGGTCCCATTGACTAGCGCGCCCCGGAAGGCGGTGAGGTTATAGACCGTCCAATTGTTGAGATCGGCTTCCTGACCGGCGGTGATCTCGGAATCGTAGAGGAGCGGATCTGGCACGTCAGCCTCCTGCGCGACCACGGTCCCGTTTAGGTAAGCGACAAAGCCATCGTCGAACTTCGCGCGAAGAAGCAGCCCCTCGACCGCCGATGCATCGGCCACGGTGAACGGAATCCGGATCCAGATCGACGGATTCACATTGTTCATGATCGCATTCACATCCGTGGCGATAACGCCCTCATACCCCGTGCCATCTTCATATCCGATCGGGGTAGGACCGGTCAGCCAGGTCGAGTCATCGAACCCGAGGTTGAACCAGGTTCCCTCGCCGTTCGCCGCGCTGGCTGGGACAATGTAGTTCGCCTGCGCCCCTTCGGTGACAAGCGGCACCTCCCCGGCGTAGAACGATCCGACGGTCGAAAGCCCCGATCCCGCCGTGTTGGTGGCGATCGCGGCGAAGAAATACTGCGTCCCCGGCTCAAGACCGGCGACCGGAAGCGAGAAGGCTCCGGTTTGAACCCCGAGGTCCGTCGCGTTATCCCAATTTAGCGGGTTGAAATCGCCGGCAGAAGTTCCCCACACCATCGTGATTGAGGTAGTGTTGCCGCCATCGAAGACCACGGTGCCGCTGAGCGTCGCCGAAGTGTCAGTGATGCTAGCGGGATCATCCATCACCACGGTCGCCAATTCGGGGACAGTGTTGAATTGACCCGAGGTAAGGGAAGAACTCGTACCCTCCGCATTCAATGCGAAAATGCGGAAGAAGTAGGTCATCGGCGCTTCCAGCCCGTCGATATCGGTGGATACCACCCCGAGCTGGCTGATGCCGATGTTTACCGAATTCGCCCAGGCACCGAGGTCTGAGCCTCCGTCGGCGGTGCCGTAGGCAAAGACAATCGCCGTTTCCAAGCCGCCGTCCCGATCAAAAGTGCCGTTCAGCGTGGCGGACCGCGGACCGACATTGGTGGCCGGGGAGTTTGTCACGCTCGCGGTGGTTTGGGCATTGGTGGTGAAGGTATTCGACGTGGGAGCCCAGCTGAGACCCGCAGCGTTCACCCCAAAGAATCGGTAGAAATACTGGGTTCCCGCCTTCAATCCCTCCAGGGTAGCCTGGGCAGTGTCAAAATCTGCATCCGCCTCAATGGTCCCGGCGCTCTGATAGCTCTCCCAGAGGAGCGAATCGGTGCCGCCATCGGTCTCGCCCCAAACCAAGAAGAGTTGGGTATCGGCGCCGCCGCGATTTGGCACGCTGCCGAGGACCTCGGCGAAGCTGGAGCCAACTTGGTCTGGCACGCCGGTGGCGACGGTTGGGGCGGTTTCGCCTGCGACACTGCCGGTCCCGGCGACCAATTCGGGGCGGATCAGGAAGTCCGAGCTGGTGAGGCTGTCATTGAGCCCGTGGATCGCCAAGACGTTGGTGCCTGCCACCAATTCGGATAGGTAAGCAGAAACGTCATAGTCGATATAGGTTTCTGCCACATCATCATCGTGGAGTTCGGTGGCTGACGCATTCCACGGGGAGGGGGCAGCCGGAGCATTCGCCGCCTGGATCTCGACCCCGTTTAGGTAGGCGACGAAGCCGTCGTCATATTTCATGCGGAGCGTCAATTTGGTGTAGGCGCTTGGATCACCGGCGATCGTGAACGGAAGCCTGAACCAGCAGGAGGTGTTCACCCCGTCCATCGCGGCGGTGACATCGCCCGCCGGATTGATGTTGTCGTCATAGGTCGTGTTGTCGTCATACCCGAAGCCCGACTGACCAGCGGTCCACGCCGAATCGTCAAAGGCGATGGTCATCCAGGTCGCTTCGTTGGCGATGTCGGTGGCGTCCGGCACCCGATAGGTCCCGGTGGCGTCTTCGCTGACAAGTGTTTCGGTAACCCCGCCGATGGTCGTGAACGAGTTCCCCGCCCATGTGGCACCTGCGCTGAAGCCAGACCAGGCGGTTCCCGCGCTGTTGGTCGCCTTGAGCGCCCAGAAGTATTCGGTGCCAAAGGTGAGTCCGGTGAGGAGGTATTGGAACTGCCCCTCACCCAAGGTTCCGAGGGCAACGCTATTGTCCCAGTTGCCTTCAACGTCCTGGCCGTCGGTCGTCCCATAGTAGAGAGTCACCGAAGGATCTTCGTTGCCGTTGTCGGTGATGTTTCCGAGCAGGGCGACGCTGGTGCGGGTTTCGAGCTGATCATCTTCCGCCAAGATGGTCGGCGCGACGGTGCCTTGGACCACGTTGCTGGAGACAAGCCGCGCATTGATGACGAAGTCGTCGGTGTTCACATCGCGGTTCGCGCCGTGGATGGCGAGGACGTTGTCCCCGACGACCAACAGATTTTTGAAGGCGGTCAGATCGAACGTCTGGGTAGCGAGCGCATCGTTGGAGCCAAGCGCCGAAGTCGAGGCTCCGGAGGCGGTGGGCATGTTGCTGATCGCCACGCGAGTTCCGTTCAGATAGGCGATAAACCCGTCGTCGTAGCCAATCTGAAGGAGAAGGTCGCCGATCGACCCTAGATCTGAGATATTAAAATGAGTCCGGATGTAGCAGGAGGGGCTGATATTGCGCATCTCTACCTCAATATCCGTGGCGATAATCTGATCGTAATCCGGGTCGCCATCGAACCCGATCCCGAAAGTGCCGTTGCTCCATCCGGAATCGTCGAACGCTGCTGCGCGCCATGTGAAGTCGAGCGAGCCGTCGGTGGGGACGAAGTATTTGAGGGCGGCGGCGGCACCGATGATCGTCTCGGTGACATTGACGGTAATCGTGCCCGAACCGGATGCCGCAGGGATACCGTCATCGGTGGCGGTCACCGTCAGGGTATAAGTCGGCGCATTGACCGGATCGAAAAGCGCGGCATTGACGACGCTGATCTCGCCCGTGTTGGAATCGATCGCGAACGCTCCGCCCGTGTTGCCGCCAGTGATTGCGTAGGAAAGAGTGTCGTTGTCGGCATCGGCTCCCACTGCCACCCCAATGACCGTGGTGTCAGGTGTGTCATCGCCGATTTCGATCGCCTGGTCGGCGACGGTGGGGGCGACGTTGGCTTGGACGTCAACGGTGATATTCTTTTCGAAGGTGTTGCTGGTGCTGTCGGTCGTTTGGATACGCACGGTCTTCGTGTCGCCCTCATTGCCAACCGGCGCGGCGAGGATCGCAATTCGCCACCGACGATCTGGAACTGGTAGTTATCGAGGCTGCCCGACCGGACCGAATACGTCTGGAGGACGAGGTCGAAAGAGATGTCCGAGCTGGTGGCAGAGCTTTGGTGAATCTCCACTGCGATTGTGTTCTCGCCGTCATTCAGCGTCACAGCACCGAGATCGACGGTGAAGGGGAAAAAGTCACCTACCTCATTGGCGGCAGCCACCGCAGCGGTTTCAAAGGTCGCTGGTCCTGCGGGCATGTTGTAGCGCGCCGCCTCGATCCCATTGATGAACACGATCGCTCCATCGTCAGCGTTGAGGAGGATCTCCAGGTGATCGATCGCCGCCGCACTGGCGACATTGAACGTCGAGCGGAAATAGGTAGCCAGGTTCTTCTGGACCCCGGCGGTGACAAGATCGGTGTCAATGAATCCGACGGTTGTCGCCTCGTCCGTGTCGCCATAGCCCAGTTCTGCAGGTGAGGGTCCAGACCAGGCAGAATCGTCAAACCCGACTTGGTTCCAGGTGGCTCCCGGATCGGTTCCCAGGTCAAAATACTTCCAGCTCGCCCCTGCGGAGATGAACTCAAACGGCGCGTCGATGAGCGTGTAAGTGAAGGTGTCACCGGCATCCGCATCAGTGGTCCCCAAGGTGGCAACGAACGAATTGGCGGGTGCGTTTGGACCGATCTTGGGCGGATCGGGATCCGTGGTGATATCGGTGGGAGCTGTCTGGGCAAACGATCCTGTTAGCCCGGCCAGGCAAACTGCCATGGTGCCAGCGAAGAAGCGAAGGCGTCTTTTCATTGCCAATTGAGGGGTTTTTTGTGTTGTAAGGAGAATATTCGGCCGATCAAAACGGCCCCTAGCGATCCGCGGCAAGAGATGGGAAATCTTGCTAGCGCGGCAGAGTGACATCCTTTTTAACCCAGATTGATTAGTGGATCAACCTTTACGGGCACTTGTAGGGCGAAAAAGGATATTGATTCCATCAACCTTTCGGAATTCCCATAGCTAGTTGAATTACCTCGCGCAAGGTGACAACTATGTCACGGAGTTAAAAAAGATCCCTTGGAACGAATCAGGCACTGCGGACTTGATCAAAGCGCCAGGAAATTCCCCCCATTTCAATCCACACTCCGCGTTTCGCTGCGACCCACACTCCGGAAATGGGGTAGGCGTGATTTTCAGCGACTAGAACCGCCGAGAAGGATCGTCCTTCAAATCTTCAACCTTCCCGTCGCCAGCCTCCCGGGACACCGCCTTGAAAAACTCGAGCCATGCACGATCAATCCGGCTTAGCTGGTCGGGTTTGGGAAGGCGAAACTTAGGCTTTTTGGTTGCCGCTTTGGACAGATTTGATTTCATTGTGGTTTCTATTGGCTGGCCTGAAAATAGGGCTGGCTCTAAAAATTTTAACGATGTCGGTTTGGTATCACAAACGAAGAGGTAAAGAGATCTCTTAGGGAAAAGCGCGGTCTCAGGTGCGAATTGTCTCATTTTTCGTTGCCATGAACAGCGGCGCAGATCAGGCGCAAGGAATCTTCTAGGTTGCCATCAGCGGTTCTAAACGATTCGGCATCAATGGTTAACGGGGCTCCAAGGACGACGAGCGGTGCGCCGTAGGAGGGCGCAGCGACGGCTTGTTCGATGCTCAGTCCGCCGACCGCCTGAACCGGGATGGAGACGGCTTCGCAGACTTCGCGGAGTTGGTCGAGGGGATTGGGGGCGCGATCGCCGCGCGCGGCGATGCCGCGGCGCTCATCGTAGCCGATGTGGTGGATGACGAAGCCGCAGCCGAGGTCTTCGAGCCGCTTGGCCCCGGCGACCATGTCGGGGCAGGCGAGGTTATCGCCCATGACTTCGATGCCAAAGTCTTGACCGGCTTTGACCACGCAGCGGATCGTTTCCTCGTGGGCGCGCGCCATGACGACGACGTGGGAGGCACCGGCTTTCGCCATCATCTCGGCCTCCAAGTAACCGCCATCCATCGTTTTGAGATCGGCGACGATCGGGACGCCGGGGAAGCGCTCGCGCATCGCCTTTACCCCGTGAAGCCCTTCGGCGAGGATGAGCGGGGTGCCCGCCTCCAGCCAGTCAACCCCCGCCCGGAGCGCCATCTCGGCAGTCTCGAGCGCCTCGTCAATCGAGGTGACGTCGAGGGAGATTTGGACGATGGGAGGATGAGGCATGGCGGGCATCCGGAAAAGGGGCGCGTTTTTTAGCGTAGCTGATCCCCCGCGCAACTCGAATTTCCAAGCGCTTACCAATTTGTCATAATTGGGCAGAACTTGCCCGATTTGCCCCCTACTTGGCTCTGACTAGCGAGGCGTCCGCCCAGTCCGCGTGGTCGGCTAAATCGAGATCCTCTCCCGCTTCGACGCGGAGCTCAAGCTGGCGGGCACCGCTGACATCGACCCGGATGCGGCGGGCGGGATCGCCGCCCCGGCACCTTTGGCGGAGGCGCTCCTGCCCATCGACCCAGACGGTAAATTCGCAGTCGCCCTTGCCCCCGGTTTCGTCGTCGATTCCGATGGCTGCCGTGAACAAAGCGAAGCGCTGCGATGGGTCGAGGGAGAAGGCGAGGCGCGATCCGGAGCCGACGCCGATGCCCTTCTCGAAAAGCTCGCCGCCCACCGTGATGAGGCTGCCTTCCGCGCTGCGGTCCATCTGTGCGGGGCGCTCCGGGGCGATGATCGGTTCTTGCCCGGCGGCGGCGGGTTCGAGGTCGGAAAGAAAGACGAGGCGGGGGGAATTGAGGGCGATGCGGCGGATATCCTCGCGCCTGGCGGTCACCTCTGCTCCGGGACCGAGTCGAAGGCGCAGCCCCGCCGCGTCCATGCCGAGGATTTCGCCGGCGGCCGTGCCGCCCTTTGCGAGGACGACGCGGGCTGGTGGCGGACCCTCCGCCGCCGGCGCGGCGAAGACGATGCCAAACAGGTCGGCGCGCGCCGCGTCTGCCAGCTCTCCAGCTCGGTCGAAGACAACCTTGCCCTCGGACAGGGACTCGGTGAGGCCTTCCGCCTCTTGTGGCTCGCCCCCTTCTGGGTCAGTCAAGAAAAGCACATCGTCCTGGCGGCCGCCGGGAGCCGACCGGATCGCTTTGTCAAAACGAGACTCCTGGGCAGGGGCGCGCAACGCCAGCGCATGGAGGCTGTCGATGCCGAGCGAGACCTGACCGAGGACCGGATGGTCAAACCTAACTCTTTCGCCCTCCAGCACGGCACTGGGGGCTTCGAGCACGCCGCCATTGACCATCCGCACGAACGGGGCTTGCGGCGGCTCTGCACCACCGGCCTCCGGAGGGATGATCGCCCGCAGCGAATCGAGGGCGAATTCCCGCCCGTCCTCGGCGGACGCCTTTCCTTCTGCAATCCGCACGATGTCGGCGGGAATGGCCTCCCCTTCTAAGGTGATCACGCGACCATCCTGCGCGCCCGAAAGCGCGGGGATCAACGAAGCGGCCAAGGCGATGGGATACCAAATTCGCATCCGGGAAACTACTCGTCGGCGTGGGGGAAGACAAGCGGTGGCTGATCGTCGCACGCTCGCGCCTCAAGCCGGTGCCTGGTCTCCTTATCTCGAAGACTTATTGCCAAGAACAATTGCCGGAATCGACAGCCCAGAACTCGTTTTTTCTCTGGTTCAGGTGAGGCTCAGCGTCGCGCCGCAAGCCCCCTCCTTGAGGGGATTTTGGGGTGGATGGATGAGGCGTATGGTCTTTGACGGCAAAGGCTTGCAATAGGATTGGCGCTTGGCGGGTCCGATCCCGCCAAGAGAACCCGATGCCAGCCGCCCCCCTGACCCCTCCCAGGAGGAGAAATTGGATTCGCGCTGCTCGGATTGCGCGGCACCCTTGGGCTTGCCAGCCATGGCGGATACCAAAAATCGGCGCATTTGTCTTTGGCAATCAGTCGAGATCGGTTGCTCCCGGTCGAGGCTTCTCTGCAATCCCTGGATTGCGGGTCCTCCCTGCCGCGTGGCGCTGGTCGGCATTGGCGTCTGCGATTTTCGCGTTGCCATCGCGCCTTCCTCCGGGAGGATTCAGCCTCGATGCCCACGCTACTCTCCAACCTCTCGCTGCCCGCCGCCGCCGTTGCCGCCATCACCGCGATCGCCTCTGCCGCGCCGGGCGACGAGGCGAAATTCGCGCCGGACGCCGCCGGGTTCCGCGCCATCGCCCAGCCGTATTTTGAAAGGCACTGCGTCGCCTGCCACGGCGACAAGAAGACCAAGGGCGAGCTGCACCTCGCGAGGGATTTGAAAAACGATTTCCTCAGCATGGCCGAGTCCGCCAAATGGGGCGAGATCCTCGATGCGGTCAACGCCCACGAGATGCCGCCGGAGGACGAGCCGCAGCCGACCCCGGAAGAGGCGGGCAAGTTTGCGGATTGGGTGGCGGGCGAATTGGTGCGCGCCGAGGTTTCCAAGAAAGCGACGAAGGTCGTGCTGCGCCGCCTCAACCGCACCGAGTATGCCAACACGATCCGCGATCTGCTCGGCGTGCGCTTTGATCCCGATGCCTTTCCCGCCGATCCCCCGGCGGGCGGATTCGACAACATCGGCAGCGCGCTGAGCCTCTCGCCGCTCCACCTCGAACTCTACTACGAGGCCGCCCAGGCGATCATCGGCGAGGCGATCGTCCCCGGCGAGCAACCGCCCGCCATCAAATGGCGGTTCGAGCCGGAGGAATCGACCGCCGGAGCCGACCGCACGCGGGTCGAGCGCGGCAAAAACCGGATCATCCTCAACGGCGGGCGCAACGAACACATCGACGGGTTCACCGTGGCGCCTGACCGACTGGGACCGGCAGATCGCTCCCGCGACTTCGCCTTGGAACACCCCGGCGATTACATCATCCGGTTCCGGGCGGCGAGCCGAGTGCCGACCCGCGAGGCGGTCGTCAAGATGATGCGCGGCGCTTTGACCGAGCGCGAAAAAGGCGGAGGCGGAGAAGCGGCAAGGACTTCGATCCCGCCCGCGTGGAAGCAGCAGTTGGAGCACTTCCGCACCGAGCCGATGCATGGCTACGCCACTCGGCGCGGATCAGGATCGAGGTCAACCTCGGCGCTTCAGCCCACCTTCGCCCGCGAGCTGACCTCGACGCCGATTTTCCTGAGGCGAAGGTCTTCGAGGTCCGGGTTTCCTTCGACACCCAGCGGGCGGGCGTCGGCTTTAAATACGCCTACGATCTGCCCCGCGTGCTGAGAACTTTTGGATTCAGGGCAAAGACGAATACCCGCGACCGGAGGCGATGGTCGATTGGATCGAACTGGAGGGGCTCGGTTTTCGACCAGTACTCTCGCCCGCTTCTCACGCCAAGCTCTTCGCCGCCCCCGGACGGCGATCCGGCGGGGTGGGGCAGGGCGGGAGGCGCAGCAGGTCGTCGCCCGCTTCATGCGGCAGGCGTGGCGCCGCCCGGTCGCCGATGCCGAGGTGGCCGCCAAGCTCGCCCTCTTCGGCGATGGCGACCCCAATGGCGGCGGCGGAGATTTCTTCGAGGCGATCAAAGCGCCGCTCGTCGCGGTCCTGACGTCGCCCCACTTCCTCTACCTGACCGAGCCGTCGGCGGAGCCGCGCCGCCTGACCGGCAGCGACCGCCGTGTGCGCTCTCGTATTTCCTCTGGTCCTCGATGCCCGATGAGCCGCTCTTCGCCGCAGTGGGAGAATGGCGATCTGCCGACCCGAAAAGGCTGTACCAGCAGATCGACCGCATGCTCGCCGACCCGAAGGCGGAGGCGCTTTGCGAAAACTTCGCCGGCCAGTGGCTCGACCTCCGCAAGATCGGCGCCAACCCGCCCGCGCCCGACCTTTACCCGAAATACGACCGGCATCTCGAAACCTCGATCGCGGCGGAGTCGGTCGGGTTCTTCCGCGAAATTCTCCTCAACGACCTCAGCGTGAAGAATTTCATCCGCTCCGACTTCGTGACGATCAACGAGCGGCTCGCCCGCTTCTACGGCATCGGCGGCGTGCGCGGCGACCACATCCGGAAGGTCGCCGTCGATCCAGAGGCGCGCCGCGGCGGCATCGTCACTCAGGCATCGATCCTCAGCGTGACCTCGAACGGCACCCGGACCTCCCCGGTCGTGCGCGGCACCTGGATCCTGAAGAACCTGCTGGGCACCGACCCCGGGTTGCCGGTCGCCAACGTCGGCGAAATCGCGCCCAAGGTGCCGGGGATCGACAAGGCGACGGTCCGGCAGCGGCTAGAGATCCACCGCGAGCTGCCCCAGTGCGCCCGCTGCCACAACAAGATCGACCCGCTCGGGTTCGCGCTCGAAAATTTCAACGCCGCCGGCGAATGGCGCGACAAAGAAGGGTTCGGCTACAAGGGGCGCATCGGCAGGGACGACCCGGATATCGACGCCTCCGCCAAAATGCCCGACGGCACCGAATTCACCGGCGTCGCCGGCCTGCAGGACCAGCTCCTCCAAAAAGAGGATCTCTTCCTCCGCTGCCTCGCCCAAAAGCTCGCCACCTACGCCCTCGGCCGCGAAATGGGCCACGCCGATAAACCGCTCCTCGACGGAGCCATCGCCCACGTCAAAGCCAACGGCTACACCCTCCGCTCCCTCATCCACTATCTCGCCGCTTCGGAGCCGTTCTTAACTAAATAAGTGCGCGATCACTCTGCGGCGAGCGATTCCAGCCGGCCGCGAAGCTCCGCCGTCCCCCCGTCGCCAGCCCGGATGAGGTCAAGACCACGCTGCGCGGCACGCCGGGCGTCTGCCGGTCGCCCGGCGGCGGCGTAGATTTCCGCCAACCTAGCGATCACCTCGATGGCTTCCGCCGATTTTTTTTGCCCCTCTAAGGCGCGGGCGAGGTTTTCGTGGGCGCCGGCGAGGTCGGGGCGCCGGTCGATCGCGGCGCGAAATTCGATCTCGGCATCGGCGAGCCGCCCCTGCATCGCGAGGGCGATCCCGAGGTCGTTGCGCAGGTCTGGGTCGTCCGGCAACCGTGCCGCTGCCTTGCGCAGGTGCGCCTCGCCTTCCGCCGGGCGACCCGCGCGGGAAAAGGCGCGCCCGAGGGCGAGATGGGCGGGCAGAAATTCGGGGTCGAAGCGCAGCGCCAGCCGCATCGCGGCGACGACATCATCGGGCGATTCGAGCAGCCGGTAGTAATCGGCGGCTCGCTCGCAGAGCAGCGCGTAGTCGGAGCCGCCGGGTTGCGGAAATCCCGGAGGACGCGACGTCTTGCCTGCCGCCGCATCGGTCAGCAGCTTTTTCAGGTAGGCGCTGCCTTCTTCCAAAAAGCCGTCGCGCATCAGGGCAAGCGCCTGGTTGTGAGGCAAGGCGGGCGACACCGGCGCATGCCAACGCCCCGCGAACGGAGCCGCCCGGTCGCGCAGATCCGGCGCATCAAGTTCCAGCAACGCGAGATCGGCGAGCACCTGCTCCGCTTTGACCGGCTTCGGTAGATCACCGCCAAATTCCCGCCGGCGTCGACCAAAAAACTGCTCGGCACCGGTGGCTGCCAGCCGCAGGCTCAGGTAGCTGCGGTGGAACGTGTCAGCATCCTGGAGCCGTCCGCGCCGTGATCCCGCCCGCCGCGAACGGAAACTTCACCTTTCGAGGATCGCGCGCGATTTCGGCAACCGGAATCATCGCCGGCTTTCCTCGATTTCATCGACATTGAGCGCCAGCACATCAACACCGGCAGCGCGCAGGGCGGCGGCGGAATTCGAAAAGTCGGCGAGTTCGGCGAGGCAGGGCTGGCACCAGGTTGCCCACAGGTTGATCAACTTCGACCGCTCTGCTCCGGGGCTTTCTCGCCCGCTTGAATCGTCTTGAATGGGATCGCGGGCAGCGGGAACCGCCCAGCCAGGACGATCCGCGCGGCACCCGTCTCCTCGGAAACCGCCATGGCTCCCGGTTTCGGCGGCGATTCCGGCACCGGAACCTGAACCGGGATGGCTGCGCCGATCCTTGGGTGATGCGAAACCGGGCGTTCGGCGATGCCGGTGATCCGCTCGGCTTCGCCCCTACCACCGCACGATGAGGGAATCCACCGCCTTCGCCTCTCCGATTCCAAAATGGACCCATTTCGAGGATTGCCCGAGGAAGCCCTCGCCTGCCCGGAGCGTCCGGTGCAGCGAAATTCCGCCACCTTACCCTAGCCGCGCCTGACCGCGTCGCGATTGCAGGTCTTGCCCTCCAGCCGGATTACCACATAGCCACCGCGCTTCGGGAAGGCGTTGCGCATCAAACGGATGCGCGGCGCAGAGCGGTTGAGTAGCCAAAGGTCGATCCCGCCATCCCGGTCCCAATCGCAGGGAGCACGGCGCGCCTATCGTCGGGAAAGTCTAGCCCGCTTAGGGCGGAGGCGTTGGCAAAAGGCGGGACCCTGGGTGTTGAGCCAGAATCGGTTGCGCCTCCCCGCTAACCGAGCGACCCTCCCGGATGAGGTAGTTTAGCGCGGTGAACGATTTGATATAGTCGCGGGTGTCGCCCGCGCTTGCTTCGAGACCGGTGATTGCGACGCGACCCGCCGCCACATGAAGCTTCACAAGTCCTGCGGGTCGGAACCCGTGATGTAGCCGTTCAGCCCGACGATGTCCTCCCAGCCATCATTGTTGAGGTCGCCAAAAATTGTCCCCCACGACCAGCGCCCCATCGCGGTCTTGGCTTCATCGGTCACGTCCTGAAACTTTCCCCCGATGTTTTTCATCAGCGAATTCCCGCGGGCGAACCGCTGATAATGTTGGACAATTCCGTCGCCCGCTCCCGGCATAAACTTGTTAAGGAAGGTCGTCCGATTTCCCGCTCCGGAAAACATGTTGCCGACGCAAAGATCCATCGCCCCATCATTGTTGTAGTCCCCCCAAGCCGCTGACATACCCGCTGCGAGGTCTTCTGCGCCGAGGTCCGCAGCGGCATCGCGAAATCTTCCCATCTCGTTGACATACAGATTGTTGCGACCAAAATCATTCGCCACATAGAGGTCTTGGTCGCCGTCGTTGTCAAAATCCTCCCACGATGCCGCAAAGCTGAACCGGGTGTTGCTATCCCCGATCCTGCATTCGTTGGTCACATCGGCGAACGCCCAGGTCCCATCATGCAACTCATTGCGGAAGAGCGAATTGCGTGCGCCGTTGTTCGCATCGTGCCACGGCAGTGGTGCCAGATTGTCCCCGAACGTGTCTGCGTCATTTCCGTAACAAGCGACAAAAAGATCAAGGTCTCCATCATTGTCATAATCGGCTGCCGCCAGCGAATGCGCAACCGGCATCACTGGGAGTTCGGCGGCAATCGTGAAATGGGCGGCACCGTCATTTTTCATCAAAAGGACGCGCGACCCGATGGTCACGGCTAAGTCTTGGTCCCCGTCATTGTCAAAATCCGCAAATAACGCCCCATGCTGCGATCCAGCCAGTCCGCCCCTGACTCCGCAGAGGCATCGCGCACCGTCCCGTCTGGGTTGGCGAGATAGAGGCGGTTGGGCAGCCCGCCGAGATCGCAGACATACAGGTCGTCGAAGCTATCGCCGTTGGCGTCCCCGATCGCCCCGCCGGCGTGACCAGCGCTATCGACCCCGAGGGACGCATCCATGCCAAGTCGCCAGCGGTTTCCGCCGGCGAGGACTTGATCGCGAAAAAATGGGGTCGCCCCGAGGGTCGAGGCGGTAATTTCTTCCATCAACGTCCTCGGTGATTCGGAGGCAACTTCCTCGAAATCAGTGATTTTTACGGAGGCGAGCCGCCAGGATCCCGCTTGGCGTCGCCACCCGCAACGCCAGAGGGCGTTGATCTGGAGCCTCTCGCCAGCGGGCGTCAGTCCATCGATTTCGACGAAGGCAACCGACTCCCATCGCTCGCGCCCGCTAGGCTTACACGGAAGATTTTGTCCCGGACGGTGAACTTCGAATTTGGCGCGAATCGCCCGGCGAGCGCTTCGACCGCCTCCGAAACGCCAAATTTTCGCCTGCCTCGAGGGACCGGGAGACGCGGATCGACCCACCGCGATCCGCTTCGTGTTAAGTCCGAAAAATCGCGGGCAGCGGAGGTCGGGGGAAACGATCTCCCCGACACCGCCCTCGTCTTTTTCTGAGATCGCGGCACACAGTTTATGAAAAAGAGGTCCAATCTCCTCATAAAATGCCTCCTCGCTCCACCCGCCCTTTGCGGGATCGATTTCTGCCAACTCTTCTACTAAGATGCCTCCGGTGCCTCCTCCCCCGAGGCTGATTGGTGACGTGGCAAATGCCAGAACGGGGGCGGTCATCCTGACCGTGGAAAGGAAAATGGCAAGGTGGCGAGAGCGTAACATGGGATCGGGCGCTTTGAAGTTTCGAAGGAAATCATTCGCTGTTCAAAAAAATTGCCAATCTGTTTATTTTTCTTGCAGTCCGTGTCTAAAATTGCACTAATCGACCGTTGAATTCTCCACTTCTCGCAAATTCATGAACAAACCCCTACTCTCAGCAGCCGTGCTAACCGCCTTAGCGGGAAGCGTTTATGGGCAAGCCCGCATTACCGCTCCGTTTGGACCTGGTGGCACTTGGAACGTCTATGAAGCCAACCCCAACGCGATGGGTTGGACTTCCGCGAGCAACTATGCGAACAGCCAAGTTTTTGCGAGCGCCCCAGGTCACCTTGTTTCCGTTCATAGCGCCGACGAGAACACGCTCGCGTTCAACCTTGCAGGCGGCGGAGACATCTGGATCGGACTTTTTGACAATCCGGCGGTCCTCCCGACGCTCCGTCCCGACCAGCAAGCAGCGATCGCGGCGTTGCCTGCCGCTCAGCAGCCTGCCGAGACCGGGACCCCTGCCGAAGGGTCAAATTTGGTTCCGACGGGTCAGGGTTCATGGGCATGGACGAGTGGAGAGCCCTTCACCTACGCCAACTGGAGCGGTGGTGAGCCAAACAACTTCGCGAGTGATGAGAGCGTCGCCCACATCGGCGGTGCCCAGACATGGAACGACAACTCGGCGAACCTCGGCATCGACCCAGCCAACGGCGACGCGAGAAATTTCCAAGTCGGTCATTGAATACGAGACCCAATCGGCTTTGCCCGTCCAAGCTGCGGGTGTCGGTGTCTTAGGAGGTGCCGTTGATAACAACCAAGCCAATATCTGGGCGGCCGCCAAGAACGGCTACTGGCACTACACCGAGATCCGCAACGCTGGCGGGATCGGCGACCTCGCCACCGCTAACAACGTCATCGACAACACGAATGGCGGCGGCGCGGCGGTCGTCTTCCAAGAAAACATTCCGGTCATCAACCTCGCCGATGACACCAACGGCGGCGGGCGCGGGCTTTTCCGCAGCGACAACAACGACGCCGGTGGGCTTTACCGCATCCCGGATCGCCAGTTCATCAGCGGCACCGACAACGTTGACGAAAACGATGTCGCCTACATCGCCCGCACCCGCGTCCGCGTGGACAACCCCGGTGATTACACGTTCGGCGTCCACCTGACGACGGCTTCAAACTCACCATCGCCCCGGCGGATTCTGGCGCGCCGATCGATTGGTCGGGCGTCAGCGGCGCAGGGACGATTTCCGGCGGGAATATCTTGAATTTCCCGACCGGGACCGGCGATTCCGAACACCCGCGCGTGGTGAATCTTGGAACAGGTTACTACGACATCGAAATGCGCGGCTGGGAAGGCGGCGGCGGTGCGTTCTGGGAACTTTATTCTGCTCCCGGATCGTTCGCCAACGACGGCGACACGCAGCTCTGGGCGCTGGTCGGGCAGAAGCCTGAAGTCATGTATCCGGGGATCGATGCGCTTGGTCAGTCAACATCACCGGAGCTGATGTCGGTGTCCCGCCGGATCTCAACAGCATCGCCGATGCCTGCCGCGCTCGCCAATGGCACGCCGTTCACCGCGACCGGGGTCAGCGTGATCAACTTCGAAGGCAATGGCGGCACTGGCGCAGGGATCTTCGGTGGCAACACCGCTTGGCCCGGCGGCTTCCCCGGCGGCGACCAGACCGACTTCGCGATGTCCGCCTCTGGCGCGCTCGTGATCGGCGAGGACGGCACCTACCAATTCGGCTTCCAAGGCGATGACGGTGGCATGCTCGAAATCCGCGACGGAGACGGCAATATTGTTGGGTTCCGGAGCACGAGCGATGACGACAACGATGCATCATTGGTCCGCAACGGGCAGCTTGTCGCCGACTACAATACCGGAAACAGCCGCACGGTCGGTCTGATCGACCTGATGGCTGGGACCTACACCATCAACGGTCTCTTCTGGGAGCGTGGTGGCGGCGACAACTTCGAGATCTTCGGCGCGCCGGAAGGTGCCCCGCTTGAACTCCTCGCCCAAAACGGCGCGATCCTCCGCACGATCCAAGGCGGTCTGCAAATCGCCGTGCCGGAGCCGTCGCGCGCGTTCCTCCTCGTCCTCGGCGCGGTCGCCCTGATCGCCCGCCGCCGCCGCTAGGAACGAGCTGACAGATTATTTTGCCGAAAAGGGTGCGGATCTCAGGTCCGCGCCCTTTTTCGTATCTTGGATCAAAGGCATTCATTCTGGTCGAAATTTCATGGGCAAGTCCTATTCGGCTGGACTTGGCGCGCCGAACGGCGAAGATCGAGGCAGCTGAGGACTCCATGAATTCCCCATTCGTCATCAATGCGGCGCGCGCCGCTTTCGTCTTGATCGCCTGCCTGCTGGGGATCGGGATTTCTCTCGGCTTCGGCGGGCAAGCATGGGTTGGCGCGGCGAGCGGGGTCGGTCTCGGGTTGTTTGTTGTCTGCCTCGACGCGCTGCTCAAGAACTTCACGTTTCGCGAATTCTCCAACGGGACGTTCGGTCTCCTCATCGGGTTGTTCTCCGCCTGGCTGGTCACACGGATCGACCTTCTGGAGATTCCGTGGTTGCGCTCGCTGGACAACCAGACCGAGATCAAAGGCGTCTTTGAACTCGCCATGTATTTTACCCTAGGGTTTCTCGGCATGTCGCTCGCCATGCGGGCAAACCGCGAGGAATTCTCCCTGATGATCCCATATGTCCGGTTCCGCCAAGATGCCGTTCACGACCAGCCGATGCTGGTGGACGCTAGCGTCGTAATCGACGGCCGCATCCCCCGGATCTGCGAGACCGGATTCCTCGCCGGCCGCCTGATGGTCCCGCGCTATGTGATCGATGAACTCCAGCTTCTCGCCGAAAGCCGCGATGCGATCAAACGCGAGCGCGGCAAGCGCGGGCTCGAATCGCTCAACGAGATCCAATCCCTCCCCGCCCTCGATGTCACCATCGTGGACAGCGGCAGCCGCGAAAAGCTGACCGACGCCGAGATCGTCCAAATCGCCAAACGCTATGACGCCCGCATCCTCACCAACGACGCGAACCTCGGCCAGATCGCCCGCCTCCGCGGCGTCACCGCGCTCAACCTCAACGAGCTCGCCAAGGCGGTCGCCCCGGTCCTCGCCCCCGGCGACATCGTAGAGATCAATCTCGTTCGCGAGGGCAAGGATGACCACCAGGCGGTCGGCTACACCGCCGATGGCACCATGATCGTCGTCAATCACGCCGCTAGCCGCATCGGCGCGCAAGTCGATGTCATCATCTCGGGCGCCGTCCAGACCAACGCGGGGCGGCTCGTTTTCGCTGAGCTAAAGGACGCGGCGTAGCCTAACCAAATTTTTGGCATCCCATGGCGGTTGGCGATCTGGTCCACGAAGCGCTTCGCGAGATACTAGGCTGGATCTTTTGGCGGTTGTTATACGGCATCGGATATGTCGTCGTCAAAGCGGTCTCGCTGGGCAACATTCCGATCGCCCCGCTCAAGACTGCCTTCCGGCGCCCGAAGAAGGGCGAGTTTTGGAGCCTCTGGCAGACCTCCGGTAGGAAAAAGACCCGGAGCCTCAAAGCGGCGACCTGCGTCTTTGCCGGCATCGCGGCGGCGGCGGCGTTCGGCGGACTCGCTGTGGCGATCATGCTGTAGCCGCCGGAACTTGTGCCGCAAAAGATCGCGCATTGTTGCGATTCCCCAAGTTGCGCCATGCGTGGAGCGCCATACTTTCTGCGCCACATGGATTGCCGCCGCCCCAGAATCGCCAGACTGCCGAGGCTCCGCGCCGCCGCTGCGGCGCTGTGGCTCGCGGCGACCCCGCTCGGCGGCTGGGCGCAAAACGATGCCGCGCCCGACCCCGCCGACCCGCAGGCGGGGGCGACCGCCCAAGAACTCTACGAGGGCGGGATGAAGGCGTTCAAGGACGGCGACTATGCCGGGGCGGAGCGGCAGCTCGGCGCGTTCGTCGAAGGCTACGCGCAGAACCCAGACGCCGCCGAGGCGGTCCGCGAGTCGCGCGCCCCGCTCGCCTTATGCAAGGTGAAGCTCGCCAAGTTCGCCGACGCCGTCCCGCTGATCGACGGGGCGCTCAACGATAAAAAGCTGCCCGGCGAGGCGGCGGAGGAACTCCGATTCCTGAAGGGCATCTGCCACATCAAGCTCGGCGAAATCGTCGCCGCCCAGCATGCGTTCGGGCAGTTTTGGCAAAACGAAGCGCACGACGCGGCGCGGCGGCGGGAGGCGCTCATCCTCTTCGGGACTGGATACCTCATGGCGTCGGATTTTCCGAAAGGCGCCGCCTTTTTCCAAGACCAGATCCCGGTGCTGGAAGCCGGCTACCCGGCGGGGATCGAAGCCGCCGGTCGGGCGAAGACGCTGCTCCTCCACGCCCTGCTCGAAGCGGGCGACAACGCGGCGGCTCTCGATTTGATCCGCGCGCAATTCCTGCGCCTCGGCGAGTTGACCCAGATCGTTTCGTTTCAGTCGCTCGCCCTCAAGCTCGGCTCCCAGTTGTTGGAGGATGGCGACTTCCACGGCGCGATCGCCTGCCTGCAGCGGATCTGGAAGCGCGACCGCCTGCTCCGCCACCAGCGCGATAAGCTCGGCGACATGCGCCGCCGCCGCGCGGTCTTCGCCGCCCGCCCGAATTCCGCCTCGCAGGTCTTCCAGCTCGACGGCACGATCAAGCGGATCGAGCGCGAGATCGCGAACTTCGAGGGCATCGCCGAATTCGACGCCGCGCTCCGGCTGCGGCTCGCCTCCGCCTTTCGCGGGCTGGACCGCTATCGCGAGGCGGGCCTGATCCTCGCCGACATGCTCGAATCCCTGCCGCCCGGCCCGGTGCTGGAAGGAGCCGCCGCCTCGCTCGTCCAGTGCTGGCTGGCCTGCCGCCGCTGGGACGACGCCGCCGCCGCCGCCGATGCATTTTTGGAGAAGTTCGGCGGGGACGCGCACCCGCAGGCCGCGATGATCCGCTTTCTCAAAGCGCAGGCGCTGTTCGAGGACCGGCGCTTTCCCGAGGCGGCGCGCGCCTTCGCCTACGTCCCGGAAAATTTCCCCGACGCACCGGAGGCGCCGCGGGCGGATTTCATGGCGGCGATGGCGATGCTCAGCGCCGACCAGCTCGATGAGGCGCGGCTTTCGCTCGCGCAGTTTCCCAACGCCTTTCCCAAAAGCGATCTGAAGGAAGATGCGTTCTACTGGGAGGGCATGGCGATGTCGTTCGCCAAAGATCACCTCGGCGCCCGCGGGCGGATGGCCGCTTATGCCGAAACCTACCCAAGCGGCCAATACGAAGCCTCCGCCAAATTCCGCCACGCGTTCTCGACCCACGCGCTGGCGATGTATGACGAGGCGGTCGCCGAGTTTTCGGCATTCCTCGAGGCGCATCCGGCGGCTGCCGAGGGCGGCGAAGCGAAGCTGCTGCGCGGCGATGCGCTCTACGCGCTGGGCAGGATCGATGAGGGCACCGAGAGCTATCGGTCGATCGATCCGGCGGAGACGAAGTTTTACGAAGACGGGTATTTCAAGATCGGCAAGGCGCTCAAGCTGCTCGACAAGATGCCGGAGATGCAGGCGCATTTTGAGGCGTTCGTGGGCGGGCGGCCCGGCAGCGGGCGGATGCCGGAAGCGGTCTATTGGATCGGCCAGGCGCTCCGCGCGCAAGGCGACGAAGCGGGCGCCGAAAAAATCTATTGGGACACGGTGGCGAAGACCGCGCCCGATCCAGACATCCGCGGCGCGGAGGATTTGCTCGAAGGCATGGCGCGCCTCTACACCGCGCCGGATGAAGCCCGCGCCTTCGCCGCAAAGCTCGACACGATGATCGGAGAGGCGCACGCCGCAGGCGCGGCGACGCTGGAGCTGCGGCTGCGCTGGGCGCGCGCGCTCGCGCTGGAGCGCACCGCGCCGAAGCTCGCCGAAGCCGCCTTGTCCGGATGCGGCGACCTGGATCGATCCAAAGATCCACAGCCCGCGGATCATCGCGGACTGCGCCGATGCGCGGCGGGCGGCCGGCTTTGACCAGACGGCGGAGCAGCTCTACCTGGACCTGCGCAAGTGGCACCCGCGCGCCATCGAAAAGGACCGCGCCTTCGCCGGGCTCGGCATGATCGAGGAGGCGCGCGGCAACGCCGAGAAGGCGGCGGATTACTACGCGCGGTTCGAGAAAGAAGCCGGCGCGTCGCCGATGCTCGGCGAGATCCTGCGGCGGCGCGCATCCGCCTTCGCTTACCAGGGCGCGGCGCAGGCGCGCGAGATTTTGGAGGATTGGCAGGGCGCGACGGGATCGCCAGCCGGGATAAGGCGCTCGCGCTCCTCCAATACGGCGACCTGCTGCATGCGACGGCGACCACCTGAAGGCGTCCGCTTACTTCGAGCGCATCTACCTCGCCTACGGCAAGCACCGCGATCTCGTCGCCCGCGCCTACCTGCGGCGGGGCGAGGCGCTCGAAGCCATCGGCGAGCGCGCGGCGGCGGCGGAGGTCTATCGCGAGCTGGCCGGGCGGGATGACTTGGCGGAATCCGCCGAGGCGGCGGTGGTGAAGGGGAAACTCGAATCGCTCGGCGAGAGCGGCGGGGAAGGAGGGGGCGCGTCATGATCCGGCTGCTCGCCCTCTTCGTTTTGCTCAACGCGGCCACCGCCCGCGCGGCGGACGTTTTGCACCTGACCAACGGTCATGCCGTGCCGTGCCAGATCCTCGCCTTCGGCACCGACTTTATCAAAATCCGGATGGCGCGGCAGATCCAGGGCAGCACCGCCTTCACCACCCGCGACGTCCCCAACGCCCAGATCGCGTTCATCGAGTTCGACCCGCTGCCGGGCGAGGTCGAACTGCTGCGCAACCCAGACGCCAGCGACGCCTCCGCGCTCGAAAAACTGTGGCTCGAAAAGTTGCCGCACCTCGGGCGACCGGCGAACAACGCCGGCGAGATCGGGATCGCGGCGGCGGCGGCTCTCTTGCAGAGCGAGATCCCCGGCGACCGCCGCCGCGCCAAGCAGATCTACGCGAAGGTCGAGGCGGAGGACTGGGATGCGGCGCGGCGCGCGGCGGCCAAGCGCGGGCGGCTCCAGGCGATGCTCGCGCTGGGCGAGACGGACGAGGCGATGGCGGAGGCCAAGGTGCTGGCGGAGGAAAGCGAGGACCCGCAGATGCTGATCGAGGCGCGCTTTGTGCTCGCCCAAGCGGCGCGCGCCCGCCTGCGCAAGCTGGAGGAGGACAACCCGCGCTGGGAGGATGACGATCTCGTGCGACCCGGGCGCAACGCCTTGTTCAACGAAACGATCGACCGCTTTCTCTACGCCTATCTCTTCCACGGATCGGAGGAGACCGCCGCAGCCCGCGGGCTGTGGGCCGCCGCCGAAACCTACGCCGCCGCCGGGATGGCGGACGACGCCCGCGATTGCGCGGAGGACATCGCCAAGCTCTACCCGATGACGCCCTACGCCGAGCGGGCGAACCAGTTCTTGCAAAGCGGCACGCTTTCCGCTGACGATCCCGCACCCCCACCGAACCCATGACCCGACGCCTCGCCGTTCTCATCGCCGCCCTCGCGCTCTTCGCCTTCTTCGCCGGAGCCGCCGCCTTCGCCCAAGATCCCGCGCCCGCCGGGGAGCCGCCGCCCGCCCCGGCGGAGACCAGCAAGTCGCTGCTCGATGTTTACAACGAGGGCGGCTTCATGATGCACATCCTGCTCGCCTGCTCGATCGGGATGATCGCCTGCATCGCCTACTGCTTCGTCCGCATCAGCCCCGGCAAAATGATGCCGAAGGGCCAGCATGAATCGCTCGTCCGCTACATGAAAAAGCAGGAGGTCACCGACGCCTACCAGCTCTGCCTCGACCAGCCGAACACCTACGCCAACGTCGTTTCCGCCGCCTTGCTCAAGGTCAACTTCGAGCGCGATCTGGCCAACAAGCTGTCGATGGAGCAGGCCGCCCTCGACGCGCTCGACCAGGAGGAAACCAAGCAGATGCTCTGGGTCAATTACCTCAACGTCTTCGCGACCATCGCGCCGATGATCGGGCTGCTCGGCACCGTGTGGGGCATGATCGAGGCGTTCGACGTCCTCGCCCACAAGCAGGGCGACCCCGGCGAGATCGCCGGGGGGATCGGCACGGCGATGTCCACCACGGCGGGCGGACTCATTGTCGGCATCCCGTCGATGTTCTTTTACTTTTTCTTCCGCAACCGGCTGATGGCGATCACCGCCGATATCCAGCGCAACGCGACATTTTTGCTCGATATCGTGTCGGGCGAGGTAAAGCTCGGCGACTGATCCGGCGGAAAACGCGCTGCCGCGCCCTGCCGACTTCTCGCTCGCGCGGCGGGGCATCGGCGCTACTGTCCCGCCCGATTTTTCCGACCATGCTGCTCGTCATCGACAACTACGATTCGTTCACCTACAACCTCGTCCAATACTTCGGCGAGCTGGGGGCGGACCCGGTCGTGCGCCGCAACGACGAGATCACCATCGGGGAGATCGCCGCGCTCCAGCCCGCGCGCCTCTGCATCTCGCCCGGTCCCTGCACGCCGAAGGAAGCCGGCATCAGTTGCGAGGTCATCCGCGCGTTCGCGGGCAAGATCCCGCTGCTCGGCGTCTGCCTCGGCCACCAGAGCATCGGCGAAGTCTTCGGCGGGGAGGTCGTCCGCGCGGAGCGGCTGATGCACGGCAAGACCTCGATGATCAAGCACGACGGCCAGGGCGTTTTCGCCGGGCTGTCGAATCCGTTCGAGGCGACCCGCTACCATTCGCTGATCATCCGCCGCGAGACGATGCCGGATTGCCTCGAAATCTGCGCGGAGACCGAGGAAGGCGAGGTGATGGGCGTGCGGCATCGCGACCTCTGCGTCCACGGCGTCCAGTTCCACCCGGAGTCGATCCTGACCGCCGAGGGCAAGCGCCTGCTGCAAAATTTTCTCGCCATGGAGGCGTAGCGGATGAAGGCGGTCGCTTGCCAGGAGCCGGGCCGGCTTGAATTGATCGACGCGCCGGAGCCATCGCCGGGCGCGGGGGAAGCCTTGGTCCGCCCGAGGCGGATCGGGATCTGCGGCACGGACCTGCACGCCTTCGGCGGGCGGCAGCCGTATTTCCAATACCCGCGCATCCTCGGGCACGAGCTGTGCGTCGAGGTGCTCGAAGCGCCGCCCGGCAGCGCGGTGCAGGCGGGGCAGCTCGCCGCCATCCCTGCCCTATCTTTCCTGCGGCGCGTGCGTCGCCTGCCGCCGCGGGCGGACGAGTCGCTGCGCCTCGCTCCAGGTGATCGGCGTGCATTGCGACGGCGGCATGCGCGAGCGCTTCGCGGTGCCCGCCGACCTTCTCATCCCGGCGGACGGCTTGACCGAAGACCAGATGGCGGTCGTCGAATGCCTCGCCATCGGTGCCCATGCCGTGCGCCGCGCCACCATCGAGCCGGGCGAGGTCGCCGCCGTGGTCGGAGCCGGCCCGATCGGGATCGGCGTCCTCCAATTCGCCCGCCGCACCGGGGCGCGCGTCCTCGCCATCGACGCCGATCCCGCGCGGCTCCGCTATTGCCGAGACGCGCTCGGCATCGACGCCGCCGACTGCCTCGACGCATCCGGCGGCGAGGTGGGCGAGGCGCTCGCCGCGCGAACCGGCGGCGACCTGCCGACCGCCGTCTTTGACGCGACCGGCAGCCCGGCGGCGATGGAGGCGTCGTTCCGGCTGCCCGCTGCCTCCGGCCGGCTGGTCCTCGTCGGTCTGGTGCAGGGGCGGCTTAGCTTTGACGACCCGGACTTCCACCGCCGGGAGCTGACGCTCCTGTCCAGCCGCAACGCCACGCGCCAAGATTTCGAATCGGTGATCGCCGCCTTCCGCGCCGGCGAACTGGAGAGCGATCAATTCTTCACCCACCGCGCCGCCTTCGGCGATGAGATGGTCGAAAGGTTCCCCGGCTGGGCGGCGCGCGGGTCCGGCGTGATCAAAGCGCTGGTCGAGTGCGGGTAGGCAAGCCGCCGCCCGGCGGATTGCCAGCCGGGATGTCTCGCCACGCCGCCCGCCGAAAAGCGCCTACACCGCGACCTTCCCGTCGGCGATGAGCTTGACCAGATCGAGCGAGCTGAGGATGCCGGCGACCTCGCCGTCGTGGAGCACGACGAGGTGGTGGATGTTGTGGCGGACCATCAGGCGCGCGGCGGCGGCGATGTCATCGTGGCTGTGGATCTCGTAGAACACCTCGCCCATCGCATCGGTGATCGGGATGTCGCCGGGGATCGACGTGAGCAGGTCGGTCGAGGTGACCAGGCCGGCGGCTTTGCCGGAGCCATCGAGGATCGGCAGCGCATGGATCGCATTCGCCGCCATCCGGTCGCGCACCGTCTCGACCGAATCGTGGGTGCGCGCCGTGATCACGTCGCGCGTGAGAAGATCGTGGACTTTCATGATGCCGCAAATCATCACCCCAGGGCGCGGATCCGGCTGCGCAGGGATTTTCAATTCCTGACCGCCGATTGGTATGTCGGGCGATCCGGCGGATTCGGCTTCCCCTCGGGGCGGAGCGGATTTATCGGGGGCGATGCCTGAAGCCCGAAAGCCCCGCATCGCTGTGACGATGGGCGATCCTGCCGGTGTGGGACCGGAGATCTGCCTGCGCCTGCTCGCCAACGCCGAGCTGGCGGAGCGCTGCGTTCCGGTGGTGCTGGGCGATGCGGCGGTGCTGGCGGCGTGCGCGCACCGCACCGGGTTGCCGGAGCCGGCGCGGATCTTGGCGGCGGACGGCTGGGCGGCGAAGACCGGCGCGTTGCCCGGCGGGGCGGCGGTCGATCTGGGCGCGATCGGGGTTGGGGATTTTTCGCCGGGGAAGGTGAGCGCGGCGACCGGGGCGGCGGCGTTTGCCTACGTCGAGGCAAGCATCGCGGCGGCGCTGGCGGGCGAGGTCGATGCGGTGGCGACAGCCCCGCTGAGCAAAGAAGGCGCTCAAGGCGGCAGGCATCGACTTTCCCAGTACACCGAGATATTCGCCGCGCGGACCGCCGCGCCGCGCTGGTGCATGGTGCGGCTCGAGGCGATCACCTGCACGTTCGCCACCGTGCACGTCGGCTACGCGGAGGTGCCGCGCTGCTGACCCGCGAGCGGATCCTCGAAGTCATCGAATTGACCCGCGAAGGGCTGCGGAAGATCCGCGGGTGCAGGCCGAGGTCGCCGTCTGCGGGCTGAACCCGCACGCCGGGGAGGTGAGAACCAGCCGGCAACCGCGAGGGAGGAACGCCTCATCATCCCGGCGATCGAAGCGGCGCGCGCCGGGGGTGCCCGAATCGAGTACGCTGCCGCCAGACACCGCGTTCCTGCCGTGGAAACGCCGAGACCGACGCGTTCGTCTGCCTTTACCACGACCAGGGCCACATCGGTCAAGGCGCTCGCCTTCGAGCAAGCGGTCAACACGACGCTCAGGCTGCCGGTCATCCGGACGAGCGTGGATCACGGCACAGTATGCGATATCGCATGGCAGAGCAAGGCGAACCCGAGCAGCCTCTTCCACGCCGTCGATCTAGCGGCGAAGATGGCTTTAGGCGATGTGCGCTGGCGGTAGGGGAGGCGCAGCGGTAGCTCCACTGGCTGAATTCGTGAGAGCCGGAGCGAAGCGGGGAGACGAACGAAGTCAAATCAGTCCGCAGTGGCGCATCGTTAGTCGAGCGTCGTTTGGCGAGGCGGAGCATCCGCAAAGATGCGGCGTTTCTCCGCGCGGCGTCGAACTTTCACAAGTCCAGCTGCCGAAATGCAGCGACCGCCTTGAGCGGCGGTAGCTCCGTAGCTGAATTCGTGAGAGCCGGGAGCGAAGCGGAGACGGGCAAGTCAATTCAGTCCGCAGCGACCCATCGTAGGAGGAGCGTCGTTTGGCTGGGCGACTGCATCCGCGAGATCAGGGCATCCGCGGCGTCCGAACTTTCACAAGTCCGGCTACCCAGTTACAGCGACCGCCTTGAGCGGCGGCGGCTCCGTAGCTGAATTCGTGAGCAGGAGCGAAGCGGCGCATCACCGGAGGAGCGTCTGTTGGCGAGCGAGGGGCATCCGCAGGAGTCGGCGTTTCTCCGCGCGGCGTCCGGACTTTCACGGTCGGCTACCCGGCGAAAGCGACCGCCTTGAGTCGCAGCGGCGGCTCCGTAGCTGAATTCGTGAGAGCCGGAGCGAAGCGGAGACAGACGAAGTCAATTCAGTCTGCGGCAACGCATCGTTAGTCGAGCGTCGTTTGGCGAGGCGAGGGCTTCCGCAAGGATCGGCGCTTTCCCCGCGTCGTCCGAACTTTCACAAGTCCGGCGACCTCGCGCCCGATCCCATTCGATCCGGCTACTGCAAGGTGAACCGCAGGCGGATGAACCCGCGCCCCGCTTGGGCGACCGGTTCATCGACTTGGACTTTGAACGTGGTGGCGTCGTTGGTCAAAATCGTGACGCCGTTGGTGGTCCACGGACCGGCGGGCGTCTCGGCGAATTCTGCGGCGTAGGTCAGCCCGCGGGTATCCGCCGGTTTGGTCAGCGTCAGCACCATGCGCCCGTTTTCGATGGCTGGGTCCGGGAGGTTGGCGGAGTTCGGGACCGTCGGGTCGGTGCCGAGCGCGAATTCGACGATGTTGGTCAAGCCGTCGCCGTCCTGGTCGTCGTCGGTGCCGACATCGGTGAGCGCCGGGTAGCGGGCGACGAATCCGGCGTAGCCGAGGATGGCGATCTCATCCACCCAGGCGGTGTCGTCGCCGAAATCGACCGATTCATTTTTCGCGTATTGCCAGCGGACCGTCGTCTGGCCGGCGGGGAGGTTGACGAAGCGGAACTGCCAGTCGGTTTCGCCGGAGATGGCGAAGCGGAGCGTGTCGTTGGTGTGGAAGCTGAGCAGGTCGTTCGGGGTCTCCGCCGAGCTTTTCCAATACCACTCGACCCGGCCCGGACCGGTCAGCGTGGTGCTGAAGCCGGTCGATTGCCCGTGGGTGATCGCGCCGCTCTGGGCGGCGTCGGTGCCGTCGTGGGTGACACCGGTTTGCAAGAACCACGGCGCCACGCCGTCGAAAGCGAAGGTCAGCCCCGGCTGGTCCACCGCCTCAGCGACATTGACCGGCGGCGTGATCGTGATCGAGATGTTTGCCTCGCCGAAGCCGCTGGCATTGCTGGCCTCGACCGTGATCGGGAACGAGCCGGTCGCCTCGGGCGTGCCGGTGATCATCCCGCTGACCGGGTTGATCGAGAGCCAGGGCGGCAGCCCGCTCGCCGCGTAGGTGGTCGGGGAATTGGTCGCGGTGATCTGGTAGCTGAACGGCTGATCGATCACGCCCGACACGCTCGCCGCGCTGGTGATGACTGGTTGGGCCGCCGAATCGAGGCGCATCTCATCAACGGCGGCCCGCCCGCCCTGGGCGCCGCCGAACGATCGGGTATCCAGCCTCCACCTCACCGTGTGGGTCCCGGCGGGGATTGCGACGACGCGTTCCTCCCAGGCGACCGAACCGCCGCCGAACCCGCCGGAGGAAACGCGGAATTGTTCCGACCCGTCTAGTTCGAAGCGAAGATCGTTGCCGTCCGGCCCGGGGCCGTTGGTCAGCATCCACCAGAAACGGAGCGTGTCGGGTCCGGTCACGGTCGCCTCCATCCACGCATTGTTGTTGTTGCCGATCTCGCCGACCGAGGCGGCATCGACCCCGTCGTGCGTCGGGTCGGTGACCGGCTCCCAGTCTTCGTCCCCTCCTGTGGTGAAGATGAGACCTTGCACATCCATCGCCGAAGCGAGCGGGTCGCTGATGATATTGATGGTCAGCGTGCGGCTGTCGCTGCCGCTCAAGTTCTCGGCGGAGATCGTGACGTTGAAGGTGCCGCCGCCCGCGGGCGCGGTGCCGGAGAGCACGCCGGTGCTGGTGTTGATGCCGAGCCAGCCGGGCAAGCCGGACGCGCCGAAGGCGGTCGGGTTGTTGGTCGCGGCGATCTGGTAGGTGAACGGATTGTTGACCAAGCCCGAGGCATTCAGCGCGCTGGTGATGCTGGGCGGCGGCTGCGGCGCGATCGTGATGACCAGCGTGCGGTTGTCCTCGCCCGCCACGTTCGAGGCGGTGATCGTCGCATTGGTCGTCGCGACCACCGTCGGCGTGCCGCCGATCAAGCCATTGGCATCGACCGTGAGTCCGGCGGGCAAGCCGGAGGCGGAAAATGCGGTCGGGTCGTTGGCGGCGGTGATCTGGTAGTTGATCGGCTCGCCCTGGATGCCGTCGAGCTGCAGGTTGCTAGTGATGATCGGCGGTCCGGCGGACCCGGGCGTCCCATCGACATCCTGGCTCGGCACCCAGGCGGATTTCTTGTCCCACGCGGAGGCATCGGCGAGCGGATCGGCGATGGTCAGCGAATAGCCGCCGCCGTCGGTTTCCGGATACCAAGAATCATTGTAGGCGAAGCAGAGGATCGACGCCTCATACGGTTCGGGGAGCTGGACCTGGATCGTCTCGCCGCCGTTGGATAGCTTGCCGGTGAAGACGCCCGCCAAGCTCGGCGCGCTGCCGTATTTGCCGCGGAACGCGGTCTCGTCCGCCGCGACGACCGTGTATTCGCCGGGGTCGAGCGTCATGGCGGGGAAGACGAACGAAACGCCGTTTGACAGCCGGATTCCGCCGAGGTCGATCGCTTCGCCGCCGACATTTTTGAATTCGATGAATTCGAGCAACTGGTCCGGATCGGTCGGCTGGTTATACATGATTTCGGTGATCCGCAGGCTGGCGAGCAGCGTCTTAGCCGCCTCATATTCGGGGTCGCCGGACTGGGTCGATTGCTGGGTCACGCGGGCGGCGAAGACGATGTCGCTCGAGCTGTTGGAGCTTTGCAGGACCATGGCGGCGAGCACGTTTTGCCCCTGCACCAGGGCGCCGGTCGCCATCGCCTCCGGTCCGGTCAGCCCCGCATTGTCGATCGAATTCGGCGTCGTTCCGTTGAAGGCAGGCGTCCCCGGCATGTTGAACTGCCGGATGTCCTGGCCGTTGAGGAAGAGCTGCATCCCGTCATCGACCTCGAACTCCAGCATCAGGCCGCTCGGGTCGCCGGTGAAATTAAACGTGTGCCGGAAGTAATGCGTGCGCGGCGGATTGAGCGGCAGCGGCGTGGCGAGCGGGATCGGGATCGCCGAGGTTTCGACGCCGAGCGGCGCGGTGCCGGGCGTCCAGCCCGAGTCGTTGAAGGCGGGCTGCTGCCAGGCGGTGCCGAGGTCGGTGTTGTCGGCGTTGAACCGCCACTGCGCGGACCACGGCACGATTTCGGTGACGATCACGCCGGTCACCGGGTTGGGCAATCCGGGGGTCGGGAGCGTGTAGGAGCCGAACGATGCTTCGCCGTCGGGCGAGCGCCCCTGCGAGACATCGGACTGCCCGCAGACGAACGCGATCCGGTCGATCTCGATTCCGTTTTCGGCGATCAGCGTGATCCAGTCGCCGTGCGCGTTGAGCTTGAATGGCATCTCGCTCGGCTTGTCCGGCAGCGCCTCGCCCACCGCGCGCAGGACGAGGTAGCCCTCGGGCGCGATGAAGCTGAGCGGCGGCAGCGCAAACTTATCCGGGTAGTTCATCGAGTCGTCGGTCACCGCCATGCCGCCGACCGCGACCGGATCGCCGGAGCCGTTGTAGATCTCGACAAAGTCGTTCTTGAAGAGGACCGAACTGCTGCCCAGCCATTCGTTGACGCGAAGGTCGGCGGGCGAGCCGAACGCCGAGACGGCGGCGTTGGCGGATCCGGGGCTTGGGTTGCAGAGCGCCCAGACGTTCCGCGTCGCGCCAGTGCGGCCGAGCGAATAGCCGCTGGGCTGCGGTCCGAACTCGACCGAATCGACCAGCGCGCTGCTGCCATTGTAGAGATAGAGCTGGTCGCCGTCGGCATCGATCCCGAAGCCGGTGTGGAGGCCTGCGCCGGTCCCGGCATCGGCGTTGATGAGCAGATAGCCGCCGGCCGGCACCTGCGTGCCGCCGGGGAACACGTAGCGCGCGGGCGTCGCCGCATCGTCGCTGATCGTCCAGCCGCCGATGTCTGCGGCGCTGCCGCCAGAGTTGAAAAGCTCGATCTGATCCGCCCCCGCCGATGGATGGGCGACGATTTCGGAGATCATCACGCTGCCCGCCGGAGCGGAGGTCAGCGTCGAGAGATTGGCTGGCGCGGTCGGCGCAGGAGGCGGTCCGAGCGCCGTATCGACCAGGTCGGTCACGTGGGCGCGACGCTGGTCCATGTAGGCGATCATGTTGGCGATGGTCGCCTCCGGCACCCAGCCGTCGAGGCTGTGGTGCATCAGGTCGTCGAACCGCCGCTTTGAAAAGCTGGTCTGCAATAGGTCGCGCAACGCCTGGTGATACCGGGTGCGGATCGACGGGTCGTTGAAGAACGGGACCAGCGGCTCGAGCACGTCGCCGTTTTCGATCATGTCGAAGATCGTGTGGTCCGGATCGGAAATCGCGCTGCCGTCGCCCTGACCGAGGATCGTGTCGAGGTCGTGCGGCAGGAAGATGAATTTCGTCTCGCCCTCCGGGCGGTAGAGCGAGTAGTCGTCGTCGGTCCCGTTGCTCGCGTTGGTCTCGCCGTTGTTGAGCAGAGTCATCACGCCGAACCAGCGCATCCACTGGTCGATGTCGGCGATCGCTTCGATCTCGGCGAGGTTCATGTTTCCGTTGCGGGCGTCGTCCCAGATATTGAGGAAACCGTCTAGGTCAGACCAATCCCACTCGGAGCCGTTGGTCTGTTTGTTCCACCCGTCGTTGATGTAGGTGTTGACATTGCCGGCGCGGTAGGCCCACGAGTTGTCCGGGCGCGTCTTCTTGTAGATGTTGCCGCTATCGCGACCGGGGAATGCCTCGGCGAGGAATTCGTCGTTGAGCGGATCGACGTGGACGAACAAGCCGTAGTCCTCCTGCGCGCCGGTATTGCGGTTCACCCCATTGCGGCGCACCGCGACCGAGCGGGTCTGCGGCGCGGCCAGGTTCGAGGCAGTGAAAAACTTCATCCCGATGAACTGGAGCCAGGTGAACTGCGAGTTCAGGTTCATGCGGGTCAGCCCGTTCCACGGATTGTCGCCGGGCAGGTTCACGCGCATCGGCGGCGGGGTGTCGCCGCGCGAGCTTTCGCCCCGGATGCGGGTGCCGCACAGGTAGCGGATCGAGAAGCCGGACCCGTCGTTGCCGATGAAGGTGGTGTTCATCAGCGCGTCGCTCTGGCGGTTGATGTTGGTGAATTCCTGGTCCTCGGGCAGCGACATGATCAGCCGGTAGATGCAATGCGGGCCGGCATAGGCTTCGGCATCGAACTGGAACAGGCAGTTGGCGGACTGCCCCTCATCGGTCGGCGCCGGCCAGGTCCGCGCGTTCGCCCCGTCGGTCGCCTGCACGTAGAATTCGATCACCGTGCCGTTGGCGAAGCCGGGGATCTGCGCCTCGAATTCGTCCGACCCCGCTTCCGCCGCCATCGCCACCGGGGTGAAGGCATCCTGCGCGCCGGAGCGGGAGAGGCGCCAGTAAAGCGTCGCCGCCGTCGAGGCGCTGCCGTTGTCGTCGGTGACCCGCGCGGAGACCTTGACCGTTTCGTTCGGGCGCGGCACGGCGGGCGAGTGCTTCACGTCGCGGATGAGCGGCGCGATGTTCGTGCTGTGGAGCGAGTTTTGCGCGCCGGGCGTCCCGCCATCCGCCGCGCTCTCGCCCCAGTTCTGGCCCTCGTTGTTGGTCTGCTCCGGGTTGCGCAGTTCCAGCGAGCGCCCGCCGCCGTCGGCGAGGCTCACCCAATCCCAGCCGCGGGACCCTTGGTCGAGCACGCCCCGCACGCGGCGCGCCCACTCGCCTTCGTCATAGTAATGCACCGCGTCCACCGTGTCCCCGGCGGCATCGACCAGCCGCACGTTTTCGCCGCCGTTGGAAAGCTTGCCGACCCACGGCCCGACCACGTTGGTCACGCCGGGGTGCGCCCCCTGAAACGCCGCCACGTCCGCGGCGACACCAGATAGCCGCCGACCGGGATCGAGGTGCCGTTGGCGAAGGCGAAGTTCACTACCCCTTGTCGAGTTCGTGCCCGGTCAGATCGGCGGTATGCCGCCCCGGTTGTGCAGCTCGATAAATTCGAGCGTGCTATCCTCCGGCGTATTGTCCGCATGCGGCGCATGGTAGTAGATCTCGCTGATCACAACGTCCGGAACAGGCTCTTGGGCGGAGGCTGATCGGGCAAACAGGGTGAGGGCAGCGGCGGCGCAAAGCGGCGCGGCTACCCAAGTCTGGGGGCTTTCATGGAGGGATTTTTAAGGGAGAAAACGCGGGCGAGAGGGAGGCGAGAACCTCGGTCCAGATCGGGTCCCCAGCCAAGCCGGGAAACCAATCCGAATAACCACTGCCGCGACCAAAAGTTGCATTTTTGACACGCGCTGGCAAGCCGCGACCCGCACCTTTAGGAGCGATTTTTTGCAGCCTCGCCGATGCCCGTCCCCCTCGGCGCGGCACCCCTGTAGAGACGGCACTCTTGCCGTCTTAGACCCTCCACTCGCGGTCACCCATGGCTTTCGGCGGTGAGAAGGCGATTGATCGGGCGGAAGCGAGGGCGCGGTGTGGCTGCTCGCCCCAAATGGGGCACTCTGAGACAGCCCAGAAGTAACGCCTTGGGTTTTCCCCGCGAATGAAAACAAGCCCTGAAGGGGCGACCTGATGCCTTGCGGGCGGGCGAACCGCCGGGCTAGATCGCCCCTTCAGGGCTGCGGAGATTTTAAGGCCGGGAGACCCAGGGCGTTGCCCTGGGCTATCGGATCACGCCCTTTCAGGGCTGCCGGTTCGACGGCGATTACCGGGAATCGGCGGGCGCCTCGCCGAGGCGTCCCGCGCCCAAGGTAGCATCGGCATCCTGCCGATCATCCATCCCAACCGGCGAAGCCGCACTCCATCCCTGCGGAAGCCGTCGCCCCGCCAAAACGACGCTCCTCCTGCGATGCGTTGCCGCGGTCTGAATTGACTTCGTCTGTCTCCGCTTCGCTCCGGCTCTCACGAATTCAGCTACAGAGCCGCCGACGCCCGAATGGGATCGGGCGCGAGGTAACCGGACTTGTGAAAGTTCGGGCGTCGTCCGCCGTCGCCGGTCGGGACGGTTTGACGAACCATCCTTCCGAGAAAAATCGGCATTTTTTTCAGGTGACCCGTCATCCGGTCGCTGGAGCGTTCCTATCAGGAGGAAAAGACCATTCTTTCCCTCCATGAAATCGTTCCCTATCCGAAGAATCTGCCTCGTTTTTGTCCTCATCGCTGCGGCGGCGGCGACTGCCTCGGCGGTGCCGATCATCCAGTTTCAGGGTCGCCAGACGGGCGTCTGGAACACGATCCTGCACAATGACACGAACCCGGATCAGACCGTACCCGGTTTGGACCGACCGATGCGGGCAGCTCGAGGACCGGACCTATCGCATCCGTAATGTCGGCACCGACCCGTTGATCGTGTCCGCTTTGACCAGCACGAGCAGCCAGTTCGAGGCGCGCAAGACCGACGGCTCGGCGCAGGGGTTTCCGATCAGTCGTTTGGCGGCAGCGACTTCGAATTGCTCATCCGCTACACGCCGACCACCGAACTGAGCACGCCGACGATCACGATCGCCAGCAACGACCTTACCGTGCCGAATTACCAATTCGCGCTGCGCGGCAGAAGGCAACATCCCGGACGCGGATTCGGGCAAACCCAGCTCGGGCGCCAGCTACAGCAATATTCTCGACGGCGAGACGACGCCATCTACTTCTCGCCGAGGGCACGCTCTTTGTCATGACGCCGGTCGGCAATTTCACCGAGCGATTTTTCAAGCTGACCAACGACGGGAATGCGACGCTCGATCCGGGCAGCGCGTTCTTTTCCGGCACGCATGCCAGCCAATTCTCGGTGCAAGGGCTCTCGCTCTCCAACCTCGCCGCAGGTGCCAATCGCGAGTTCGAGATCCGGTTTTCGCCGACCTCGACCGGCGTGAAAACGGCGACCTTTAATCTCGTCTCCGACGACCCGGACGAAAACCCCTACACCTTCGTCGTGCAGGGCGAGGCGGTCGCCTTCCCCTCGATCAAGGTGCAGGGGCGCGAGGCAGGCATCTGGAATGCAATCGAAGACGCGGACCTGATCCCCGACCAGGCCGTCACCGATTTCGGCAACGTGCAAGCCGGCAAACCGGGTTCCCGCCTGTTTCGGATCGTCAACGACGGGAATGCCGCGCTGTCGGTTTCGTCGATCACCAGCAACAACCCGCTCTTCGCCATCCCCGGTCCGCCGACCACGGTCGCGGCGGGCGGTTCGGTCGAATTCGTCATCGATTTTACCCCGGACGACTACGGGCCGGCGACGGCGGTGATCACGGTGAATAACAATGCGCCGGGTGACGGCGACCCCTACACGTTCGCGCTGACCGGAACGGGGACGGCCCCCGACGCGCGGTTCTCGGGCAAGGCGAACTCGGGCGACGGCTTCGACAACATCGCCGATGGCGAAACGACGCCGAAAGCGTCAGAGGGCACGCTATTCGTCATGACGCCGGTCGGCAGCTTCACCGAGCGCTTTTTCAAGCTGACCAACGACGGGAACGCGCCGCTTTCGCTGGACCTTCCGCTCTTCACCGGTGCCGACGGCGACCAATTCAGCGTCGAGGGGCTTTCGCTCACCAACCTCGGGGCAGGCAACAACCGCGAATTCCGCATCCGCTTCACCCCAACCTCGCCGGGGGTCAAAACGGCGACCTTCCGCATCACCTCGAGCGACCCCGACGAGAACCCCTACACCTTCGTCGTGCAGGGCGAGGCGGTCGCCTTCCCGGACATCCGGCTGCAAGGGCGCGAGTCGGGCATCTGGAACAACATCGATGACGAAGATCTGGTCCCGGACCAGGCGGTCACGCAATTCGGCAAGGTCGCGCTCGGGCAGACCGGCGACCGGCTCTTCCGCGTGGTCAACGACGGCAACGCGCCGCTGAACGTTTCGTCGATCACCAGCAACAGCGCCGCCTTCACGATCCCCGGACCGCCGACCACCGTGCCCGCCGGGGAATCCCGCGACTTCGCGATCGCCTTCGCGCCAACTGCCAGGGGCGCGGTCAATGCGATGATCACGGTGCGCAGCGACACGCCGGGCGACGAAGATCCCTACACCTTCGCGGTGACGGGCACCGGCGAGGGGCCGGAGATCCTCGTCGAATGGGAGAACCGAGGCATCTTCACCGAAGTCCCGAGCGGGAGCCGCGCCGATGCGCGCACGGGCACCAGTTTCGGCAACGTGCCGATCAACGGCGGCGAGGTGGCGCGCGACTTCCGGATCACCAACCACGGCGACACCAACCTGCGCATCACCGCGCGGGAATTCACCGGCTCCGGGGCGTCCCACTTCTCGGTCTCTGACTGCTCGCGGGCAATCCATTCGCCGACATCACGCCGGGCAAGTCGCGGACCTTCACGATCACGTTCGACCCATCGACCGCAGCTTCGAAGCTCGCGACCTTCAGCATGGACAACAACGATGCCGACGAAGATCCCTACACGTTTCAGGTCGCCGGCACCGGGCTGGCGGAAGCGGCGCTGAGCGTCCGCGGGCGCTCGGGCGGCGGCTTCACCCCGTGGGAGCCGATCTACCAAGGCAGCGCGACGCCCCAGGGCGCGAACGGCACCCAGTTCGCCGCCGCAGCGGTGGCGGGCGGCACGGTCGAGCGCAACTTCCAGATCGAGAGCACCGGCGATGCTGTGCTCTCGATCACCTCGATCACCAGCGACCTGCCCGACTTCCAGATCGTCGATGCGCCCAGCGTGCTCTCGCCGGGGCAGACGGGCAATTTCGATATCGTCTTCGACCCGACCCAATCGGGACCGCGCGACGGCACCATCACGATCGCGAGCAACGCCGAGGACCATGCCTCGTTCACCTTCGCGGTCGCCGGGTTCGGCTGGGACAATGTCGGGCCGCGCATCCGGATGCAGGGGAGCTACTCATTGCTCGATCTCATCGACATTTTCAGTGAGATCGCCCACGATAACGGGGCGACGGGCATTCTGAACGGCACGGACTTCGGATCGGTGAAGCTCGGGCGACCGGACGGGATCGTGGAAACCCTGCTCGCCGGTGAGTGGTTCGAGCCAAACCTCTTTCGAATACACAATGACGGCGCGCAGCCACTGGTGATCGATTCGATCACAGTCGATTCGTCGCATTATACCCTCGGTGCCTATCGCGCGTCGCTCAGCTACGCCCAGTTTTTGTGGGGCAGCCCGAGCCTAGAGGAAGCGATCACGGTCCCGCCGGGTGATTCGTTTACGTTTTTCGCCACGTTTAAACCATCCGTCCATGGGCGGCACGACGCCACGATCACGATCGCGGGCAACGCGGTTCAAAACGAGCCGTTCCTCATCAACCTGACCGGCTTTGGCGATGCCCGCGACGATGGTCCGGATATCACCTTCTTTGACGTGGACACCGGCGGCATCCTCAAATCTAACTGGCAGCCATCGTTCCGGGCCACTCTCGGAGGAACACACGAACGTGAATTCCGCATCGTAAATGCGGGCAACGAAATCCTGACGATCGGCGGGGCAACGAGTTCGGAGCCGGCGCGTTTCACCATCGCGGATATGCCTTCGGTTCTCGCGCCCGGAGCCGAGGCGGTCTTTCGGGTGACCTACCATGCCCCGGCGACCGATGGCGAGATCGATGCGGTGATCACGATTCCGAACAACGACCCGGACGCCAGGGATTCGCCCTACGAATTCCAGGTCCACGGTAAGACAGGCGTGCCGCGCCTTTTGGTTGGCGGGGTTGATCGAACCGAGATTCCCAATGGGAGCGACGTGCCGACCGAAGCCCAAGGAACGGATTTCGGGACCGCCGACCCCGCCGGACCGCCGGTGGTCCGCGAGTTCTTGCTCCTAAATAGCGATGCGTTGGCAACCCTTTACCTCGACCGGATCGACACCAACTCGCCCAGCTTCACGGTCGTCGCCGCGCCATCGGAGATCCCGCCCGGCGACACCGCGGCGCTCGCTATCGCGTTCCAGCCGCTGGGCGGCGGCACCGAAGAACGCACCGTTTCGATCTTCTCCGACGACCCGGACGACAACCCCTACACGTTCGCCATCGCTGGCGATTCGACGGGTGTTTCCGCACCCCCGGTGATCGTCGGCTTCGAGTTGTTCGGCGAGCACGCGCTGCTTTCGTTCACCACCTCGCCGAGCGAATCCTACGGGATCGGGGAGGCGACCGACCTCGGCGATTGGCGGCCCGCCGCCGGGCAAAGCGGAATCCAGGGGACCGGCGGCGTGGTCTCCCGCTGGCTGTGGGACATCCGCCCCGGCGATTACCGGTTCTTCAGCGTCGGGGAAGAATAGCCCGCCAGATCAACTCTAACATGGTGACAGGATGCTAGCTTTCGCCGGGTCTAAGCCGTGCTACCTTCAGGCATTTTCCGCGAAAAATGCCCGAGAGAGACGACCCGCTCCTGACCCGCGAGACGCTCCTCCTCCGATTGCGCGATCCGGAGGACGGCAGGTCGTGGGCGGAATTCGCCGAGGTCTATACGCCGCTGCTCTACGGATACTGCGCGAACCGCGGGCTCGCCCACGCCGATGCGGCAGATGTCGTGCAGGGCGTGATGCAGTCGGTGGCCAAAGCGATCCGGGGATTCGACTACGATCCGGGGCGCGGGCGGTTCAAAGGCTGGCTCTTCACGATCGTGCGGCGCGCCATCGCGGCACATGCCAGGGGGCAGGCGCGCCAGCCGGCCACGCCGGGCGAAACCCAGGTGATGGCGGCGCTGGACGCCGAGCCGGACCGCAGCGAGACCGACCGGTGGGAGCGCGACTACCAGCGGCGGTTGCTCGCGTGGGCGATGGAGAAGATCCGGCCGACTACAGCCCGCGCGTCTGGGAGGCATTCGTCGAGACGGCGCTGCGCGGGCGCGATCCGGCGGAGGTCGCCGCCGCGCTGGACATGACGCCCAACGCGATCGCCGTCGCCAAATACAGGATCGTCCGGCGGCTCAAGGCGGCGGCGGATGCGGTGGACGCCGACCAGTGGGAGGCGGAGATGATCGAACAGGAGCTGCCCGCATGACGGCGCGCGGCCTAAACCGGACCGAAGCGCCGGATGACGCCCGCCGACCAGATCGACGCGTGGCTGGTACAGAATTGACGCCCGGCGAGCGCCAGCGCCTCGAAGCATCGCTTTCCCCGCCGCCAGAGGTGCCGGGCAACGACCATCGATCCCGAATTGCTCGCCGACCTTGACCGCGACGACCCAACCTCTGGAGCCGGTCGGCGATTTGGTCGCGGCGGTCAAAGCGCTCGGCACCATCGAGCGCGAGGGCGGCGATCCGGCTGCCCCGCAGGATTGGCGGGCGATCGCGCCGGTCGGATCAACCCGGCTCGCTCGGGCGGCTCGGCAGCTATGAGGTGCGCGGTTGATCGCTGCCCCGCCGGGCAATGCATCGTCCTCCACGCCCACGATCCGGACTTGCACCGCGATGTCGCCATCAAAGCGCTGCCGCCCGCCAAGCCGCCGATCCGGCTGCCCGCGAGCGATTCCTCCGCGAAGCCTGCGCCGCCGCGCGCCTCCACCACCCGAACATCCTGCCGATCTACACGGTCGATGAAGCGGGCGGCTGCCCGTTTTTCACCATGCCGTTCGCGACCGGCGGCACGCTCCAAGACGCGCTCGACCGCGGCGAGGCTCCCGCGCCCGAGCGCCTGCGCCAGATCGCCGCCGCCGTGGCTGCCGCGCTGGGCGAGGCGCACGCCAGCGGCATCATCCACCGCGACATCAAACCGGCGAACATTTTGTTCGATGCCGCCGATCCCGCCAAGGTCTGGGTCTGCGATTTCGGCATCGCCCAGCGCACCGGTGCCGAGACCGCCCCGCAGACGCCCGGCGCGGCGGTCGCCGGGACGCCGCACTACATGTCGCCGGAGCAGGCGCGCGGGGAGCCGCTCGATGGGCGCAGCGATCTGTTTTCGCTCGGGGCGGTTTTTCCGCTGCGCCGCCGGGGCGATGCCGTTCGCGGGCGACTCGGCGGCCGAGGTCTTGGGTAACGTCGGGACCGGCGAGGCAGCGGCGTTGCCCGCCGGTCCGCAGGTCTCCGCCGATCTCGCGGATCTGATCCGGCGGCTGCTGGCCAAGGATCCCGCCGACCGCCCGCGCGACGCTGCCGCCGCCGCGCGCGCGCTGGGGACCGGTGCGCCGCCTTCGCCCCGCCGCCGCCGGTTTGCGCCAGCGGTCTGCCTCGGTGCGGCGGCGATCGCCGGGCTGGCGGCGTTTATGATCTGGCAGGTTCCCGCAGCGCGGCAGGCGGCGGGCAAAGCGATCGCGGCGGCGAGCGACCGACCCTTTCTCATCAGCGGCCAACTGATGCCCGCCGCCTCGCTGGCCGAGGCGGTGGAAGCGGCGGCGGACGGCGATACGATCACGCTGCCGGGCGGCGCGCGCATCGAGATGCCCGGCATCGAAATCGACAAACGCCTGACGCTGCGCGGCGTTCCCGGGCAGCCGCGCCCGATCCTCGTCAGCGGCGGCAGCGCGAGCAAAACCTCGCTTCTCGCCCGCCGCCCGCTGCGCTTCGAGCACCTCGCTTTCGAATCCGACCCCGGCGGCGGCGTGAATTGTCTGATCCGCATCCGCGAAACGTCGCTCCACGCCACCGGCTGCCGCTTTGCCACCACGGCAAGCCCGCGCCCCGCCCGCGTCATCCCGCGCGTCCTCGAACTCGCCGACGGCGGCGAGATGACCTTCGAGCACTGCGAATTCGCCATTGGCGAGGCGATCCCGATCGGGCTGAACGGAACCAGGCGCTTCCCGCCCCAGGAGGCTCCTCTGTCGGTCGTCCGCCTGCGCGACTGCACGGCGGAGGCGGAGATCCTCTTCCACTCGCGGGACTGGACCGGCTCGCCGCGGCAGCGGCTGCGGCTCGAACTCGAGCGCTTCCGGTTCTCCGGGCGGGCGGTGTTCAAGCACGCGCCGCGCTCCCCGGTGCCGGATCTCGATCTTCGCCTGACAGGCAGCGATGTGGAGGTGAGCGATTGCCTGTTGTGGTTCGACACCAACCGGGAGGATGAGGTCCGCGAGCGGCTCCGCTGCGAGATCGCCGATTCGCAGATCACCGAAGAAAACGCGTTCGCCGTGGTCCAGCGCGATGCCTCGACACCCCGCGCGCAGTGGGCGGTGATCCCGCTGGGCGAGTTCGCCGCAGATCTCGAAGGCGATCGATAGCCACACGCGGCGGCGCTCTCCGGTGGGGGCGGTGTGATGGAGGCGTTCGTCCAGCGTATCGTGCGATTCACACATGATATTGCGCGGTTGGTAAATCGGGTTTTGTTGGGCGGGTCCGGATTTGCTATCTACCGTTGCCCTTACGCTAACCGATAGAACCCCATGAAATTTGTCCGACTGGCAGCGCCCGCTGCCCTGATGCTCGCCGCTGCGCTCGCCGCCCCCGCCTGGGCGGAAAAAAAGGTAGTGCCCCCCGAAAAGCCTGAGCACGGCTATCTCCACGAAGGTCACCCGGAGGGCGCGTCCTCCGCTTACATCTGGCTCGACATCTGCCTCGAAGCCTCCGCCCGCGATGTGGAAAAATACGGCGCGCGCCCCACGATCCTCTCCCGCCAGATGGCGATCTGGGCGACTGCCGCGTTCGATGCGTGGGATACGCCTATGACGAAAAGGCGGTCGGCTCCCGGCTCGGCGGAAAACTGCGCCGCCCGAAGGCGGAACACACGCTGGAGAACAAGGAGAAGGCGATCGGCTATGCGAGCTATCACTCGCTCAAGTTTGCCCTGCCCGATGCGGTAGATTATTTCACCGAACAGATGAAGGCGATGGGCTACGACCCGGCGGTGATGTCCGAGGATATGACCACGCCCGAGGGCATCGGGTATCTCGCTAGTAAGGCGGTCATCGATTACCGGCGCACGGATGGCTCCAACCAGTTCGGTGACGAGATCGGCTCGGACGGCGAACCCTACAGCGACTTCACGTTCTACCGCCCGGTGAACCCGCCGGATAAAATCCTCGATCCCGACCGCTGGCAGCCGATCGCTTTCACCGGTCCGGATGGGAAGAAGTTCACGCCCGGATTTCTCACCCCGCATTGGTATCGGGTTAAGCCATTTGTGCTGGAGAACAGCGCGCAATTCCGCCCTGGACCGCCCCCGACGATGGCGGAGAACCCCAAACTCCTCCGCGAGCAGACGGACAAGGTTTTGGAATACAACCAGACGCTGACCAACGACCAGAAGGCGGTCGTCGAATTCATGCGCGACGGCCCGCGCTCGACCGCGCAGAGCGGGCACTGGCTCCGCTTTGCCCAAGACGTGTCCCGCCGCGATAAGCTGGGCATCGACGAAGATATCAAACTCTACTTCGCCGTCGCCAATACGGCGTTCGATGCTTTCATCTCCTGCTGGGAGACCAAGCGCTACTATGATTCCTCCCGGCCGTGGACGCTGATCCACTATTACTACAAAGGGAAGAAGATCATCGGCTGGGCAGGTCCGAAGGGCGGCACCGCCGAAATGATGGGCGAGGAGTGGCACCCGTATTCGCCCCTCAATTTCATCACGCCGCCCTTCCCCGGCTACACCAGCGGCCACGCGACCGTCAGCGGCGCCTGCGCCAAGATCATCGAACTCTACACCGGCTCGAACGAATTCGGGTTCCTCGAGCGCCGACCGCACTGCGTGCTCACCGAGATGAAATCGGGCGAAGAGGTGACCATCGACCTGAATACTTGGTCCGGGGTGGCCGAAATGGCGGCGCTTTCCCGCGCGCTGGGCGGCTACCATATCCCGATCGACAATGACGTTGGCGTGGAGGTAGGCAGAAAGCTCGCCAATTGGAGCTGGCCCAAATATCAGGGATACTACGACGGCACGGAGAAGGTCCGGGACTAGGCAAGCCGCAAACAAGCTCTCACCTCCATCCCCAAATCCCCGACCGCTGGGTTGTTCGAATACCATGAAGGTTGGCCGCGCCCAGATCCTGCCACGCATCGCGCTCGCGAGCGCCGCTTTGGCATTCCTCTCCGCCCCGGATTCCGCCCGAGCGCAGGGCTGCGTCGCCGTGCGCGGCGCGATCGCCCCGCCTGGGTCTTCCAGCGGCCAGCCATCTGCCGAGACGGGATCTGGCGACTGGCTGCTCAACGTCAGCTATCGCTGGCTACAGAGCGACCGGCATTTTCGCGGCGATACGGAAGAGCGCCATCGCCAGAAGGAGGGGACCGAGGTCATCAACGACTCGCACTTTATCGACGTGAGCGCGATCTATAGTATTTCGCCGCGCTTCAGCGCCGCGCTCGTTGCGCCATTTGTGTATTCGGAGCGGTCTTCGCTCTACGAGCACGACCGAGAGCACCGGCATTCGAGCGAAGCCTGCGGGATCGGCGACATGCGGATCGCTGGCTACGGGTGGATCCGCGAGCCGTCCCACGACAACCTGTGGAACGTCAATCTCGGGCTGGGGATCAAAGCGCCGACCGGCGATTATGAGGCGGACGATATCTTTTACACCGCCGACGGTCCCGAGCGCCGCAACGTGGACCAGTCGATCCAGCCCGGTGATGGCGGCTGGGGCGTGACGGCGGAGGTCTTTGGCTATGCGCAGATAGCCCCCCGCCTTTCCGCCTACTTCCAAGGATTTTACCTTTCCAATCCGCGCGACACCAACGGCGCGGCCACCAATCGCAGCAACCCATACGAGGCGGACATGTCTGTCCCCGATCAGTTTTCGGCAAGGGCGGGGCTCGCCTTCGAGATCCTGCCCTCCGCCGGTCTAGCCGTTGGGCTAGGTGCGCGCATAGATGGCGTGCCTGTTCGAGATCTGATTGGGGGCAGCAACGGGTTCCGCCGCCCCGGTTTTGCCGTGGCGGTGGAACCCGGCATTTTTTGGCACCGGGGCGACTGGGCGGCCAGCGTGACCGTGCCGGTCGCGGTTCACCGGAACCGGCAGCGCAGCGTCGCCGACAAGCGCCTCACGGACGACACCGGCGTCTATCGGCACGGCGATGCTGCCTTCGCGGACTTCTTCGTCTCCGCAAGCATCACCCGCCGATTTTAGAATGGTGGGCTGCGGCCTCCATTTTGTAGAGAGACAACCACCGGGGTGCCGCGCCGAGCAATTTGGCGGGTGCCCCGATTGGCTCCTCTGGACGGCGGTGAGCAACGGCGGCGGCTTCCCATTTGGGCAGTTGTCCGCACCCGATCCCGAGGTAGATTTTACCCTATGCCCGCCGTCGCCGAAAAACGCCACTTTTCCCCTGCCGAGTATCTCGAACTCGAGCAGTCCGCCGATTATAAGAGCGAGTATTTTGAGGGCGAGATTTTTGCGATGGCGGGCGGGACGGTGGCGCATGCGCGAATCATCGCCAACCTGACGGCGGCGGTCGGCGGTGCTTTGAAAGGCGGGCCTTGCGCCGCTTTCAGCAGCGATCTCATGGTGGCTGTGTCCGCCACTTCGTTGCGCACTTATCCCGATCTCACCATCATCTGTGGCGAGGTGAAAACGGACCCCGAGACCCCGGTCGCCGCGACCAATCCGACCACCATTATCGAGGTGCTTTCGGATTCGACCGAGGCGTATGACCGGGGCAAAAAATTCCACAACTACCTGCGGCTGCCGAGCCTGCGCGAATACATCCTCGTCTCCCAGAACGAGCCGCGGATCGAGTGGTTCCACCGGCAGGCGGACGGCAATTGGGCGCTCGGGGCGGTCGAAGGGCTGGAGGGCGACTTCGCGTTTCCGGAGCTTGGCGTGGCGGTGGCGATGGCGGATGTCTATGCCGGGGTGAATTTCCCGGAGCCGCCGGCCCCGGGCATCGCCCATCCTTGAAAACCGCTGGAAGAATCGATGGAGCGGGCGCGATAGACTGGTATGGGTTAAGAATCCGATCCGATCATGAGTCCGATCCCGCACTTCCAACTTCCGCGCAGCCGCCGCGAATTCCTGACTCGCGCAGGCGGCGGGTTCGGCGCGCTCGCGCTGGCGGATCTGCTCGGGGCGGACCGCGCTGCGGCGGCATCCTCGCCCTATGCGCCGAAGCGCCCGCTGCTCGCGCCGCGTGCCAAGCGCGCGATCTTTCTGTTCATGGAGGGCGGACCCAGCCACATCGATCTTTTTGACCCGAAGCCGCTGCTCAACGAATTGGCAGGGCAGCAGATCCCGGACAGCTTTCTCAAAGGGCTGATCACCGCGATGGGCGAGACGAAGTCGCCGCTGCTCGCCTCGCCCCGCCAGTGGAAACAGCACGGCCAAAGCGGGATCTGGGTGTCCGACTGGATGCCGCACGTCGCCGCTTGCGCCGACGACCTCGCCGTCATCCGGTCCTGCTGGTCGGAGGGCATCAACCACAGCCAAAGCGGCGTCTGCCAGATGAACACGAGCCAAGACCCGCGGCGGTAAGCCGTCGCTCGGCTCGTGGGTCAGCTACGGCGCAGGCACCGAAAACCAAGACCTGCCCGCGTTCGTCGTCATCACCGACACCGACGCCGAGGTCGTCAACGGATCGCGCAACTGGGGTGCCGGATTCATGTAGATGGTTACCAGGATCGCGCTGCCCCGGCGACGAGCCGATCGCCTTCCTCAAGACGCCGGAGGAGCATCGCGCCGCAGCGGCGGAGGCGAAGCTCGATTTCCTCGCCCAGCTCAACCGGCGGCACGCCGCCCAGCGCCCCGATAATTCCGAGCCTCGGGCGCGCATCCGCAGCTGCGAGCTCGCCTTCCGCATGCAGGTAGAAGCGCCGGTCGCCATCGATTTGAAAAGCGAAAGCGAGGCGACCCGGCAGCTCTACGGGCTGGACAACAAGGAGACGGAAACGTTCGGGCGCCAATGCCTGCTCGCCCGCCGCCTGTCCGAGCGCGGCGTCCGCTCGTCCAGCTCTACCATGGCGCGGGCAGCAAGTGGGACAGCCACGACAACATCGAACCCGCCCACAGCAAGCTCTGCCGCGCGGTGGACAAGCCGATCGCCGGATTGCTCCGCGACCTGAAGGCGCGCGGGCTGCTCGACGAAACGCTCGTCGTCTGGGGCGGCGAATTCGGGCTCCCCGATGTCGGAAAAGGCGACAGCGCGACCACAGCCCGACCGGCTTCACCATGTGGATGGTAAGCGGCGGCGTGAAAGGCGGCGCCGTCATCGGATCGACCGACGAACTCGGAAGCTCCACGCCGTGGAGGACCGGATGCACGTCCACGACCTCCACGCCACGATCCTCGGGGCTCATGGGCGTCGATAACATGGACCTGACCTACTTTTACAATGGCCGCCCCGAACGCCCGACGCAAAACGAAGGCAGCCTGAACGAGAAGATCCTCGCCTAGAATCCGCCTGGGTGAATGGCGAAACCCGGCTTTGACTTGCCCGGTAGCGCCGCCATAGTTGGCGCACTATGAAAAAGGTCGCGCTTTTCCTAACCGCTATTTCCCTGCCAGCCGCCGCCGCGTTTGCCCAAGACGCGGGCGGGCTTGACTTGAAGGACGACAATGCCCTGGCTCCAGACGTGTCGCTGGACGACCGGGATGTCTTCAAGAAGCCCACGCCGGATCTGCCGGCGGTGGACCCGAAGAAGACCGCAGGACCCGCCGACCCGAACGACATCAGCAGCAATCCGCTGGAGGGCTGACCGCCGCCCAGCAGGACAAGCTGCGCCAGCTCGTCGCCGAAGCCGGGTCCTACGTCACCGGCATCCGCATCCAAGAGGCGATGGAGCGCCTCAACGAAGCGGAGGAATCGCGCCGGATCTCTTCGTCATCCACAACCTGCGCGGCGCGGCCTACACGAAGATCCGCGATTTCGAGAAGGCGCGCTTCGTTCTCGAAGGCGCTGGAGCTCAAGCCGGGGCTCTTCCACGCGCTTCAACCTCGCCGAGATCGATTTTGTCGAGCACAAGTGGGCGGATGCCGGCGAAGAAGCTTTGGCGATCTGTTGAGAAAGCACCGGCACCGCCGCCGGGACGATCAAGCTGATCCAATATAAGATCATGATCTGCAAGCTGCGGCAGGGTGATCTGGCGGGAGCCAAGGCGCTGCAGGCGAAGTTCGATCCATTCGACGATGAGCCGGTCTATTATTTCGCCAATGCCGCAGTCGCCTATGAGCAAAGCAATGAAGAGGATGCCAAGGACTGGCTGCGCTCCGCCGAAAACATCTACCGCAAGGACCAGCTCGACATCTATCTGGACGCGATGATCGAGGTCGGCTGGGTCGATTCGCTTTAATCCGCGTAAGCGCATGCCCCGCCCCCGCTGGAGCGGTCGAAATTCTCGTGCCGCCGCCCGGGCACTCTGCCCTCCTCACTTTGAATCTATGAGCCAGCGAATCGAAGACGCCTTCGCCCGCGCTAAATCGGAAAATCGCGCCGCCTTTGTCGCCTACTACTGCGCCGGGGACCCGGACATGGAGGCGTCCTTGCGCATCGCGCGCGCTGGAGAAGGCGGGAGCTGACGTGCTGGAGCTCGGCGTCCCGTTCTCGGACCCGCTCGCCATGGCATCGTCAACCAGATGCCGTAGCGGCGCTGCCTTGGAAGGCGGCGCGACGACCAAGAAGGTGCTCGACCTCATCCGGGCGATCCGCGCGGAAAGCGAAATCGCCATCGTCCTGTTCACCTATCTCAACCCGATCTACGCCTACGGCTTTGCCGATTTCCCCGGACGCCGCCGCAGCGGGAGCCGATGGCATCCTGTTGCTCGACCTGCCGCCCGACGAGGAGGCGGAGAACCAGGAGATGATCGAGAATTCGGGCATGAAGCATATCCGCCTGATCGCTCCGACCACGCCGGAGGCGCGCATGGAAGCGATCGCCAAATCGGCGGAGGGCTTCATCTACTACGTCTCCCGCGAAGGCGTGACCGGCGCGCAGGAATCGCTCGCCGACACGCTGGAGGACCAGGTCGCCGCCATCCGCCGCCACACCGATCTGCCCATCGCCGTCGGCTTCGGCATCTCCAAGCCGGAACACGCCCGGCAGGTCGCCGCCATCGCCGATGGCGTGGTGGTCGGCAGCGCCATCGTCAAGGTGATCGAAGAACACGGCGGCGCCCCAGATCTGGAGGCGCGGGTCGAGGCGTTTGTGCAGCCGCTGGCGGCGGAGTGCGCGCGGTCCTGATGCGATTTTCTCCATGAAAGCGCTTTCCCTCAGCCTGCCGATCTTCGCCCTGGTTCTCGCGCTGGGGTTCACATGGGCGGAAGACCGGGCGGGCGGGCCGCCGCCGAAGTTGGCACCGCTGCCGGAGAAGGTGGTGGTGTTGACGTTCGACGACTCGGTCCGCTCGCACGCCACGCAAGTCGCGCCGCTGCTGAAGAAGCTCGGGTTCAATGCCACGTTCTTTATCACGGAAGGGTTCGACTTTGGGGCAAACAAAAAGGACTACATGACGTGGGAGCAGATCCGGCAGCTCCACGACGATGGCTTTGAAATCGGCAACCACACGCGGGACCACATGGGGATCACCAAGGACACCGCCGGGCTGGTCCGCGAACAATTGGAGGCGATCAACCAGCGCTGCCGCCAGCACGGCATCCCAGAGCCGGTCAGCTTCGCCTATCCGGGCAATGCGTTTCACCCCGATGCCTTGCCGATCCTCGCCGAAATGGGCATCAAATGGGCGCGGCGCGGCGGCTCCCCAGAATATTCCTACGAGGAAGGCGGCGGCGTCGCCTACCAACCCGGCAAGGACCATCCGCTGCTCATCCCGTCGGCGGGCGACGGCCGCCCGGTCTGGAAGCTGGCGGACTTCAAGAAGGCGCTGGCGCGAGCGACGCCGGGCACCGTGCCGGTCCTGCAGTTCCACGGCGTGCCCGACCTCGCCCACCCGTGGGTGAACACGCCGCCCGAGCGCTTTGCCGAATACATGGCCTATCTCAAAGACAACGGCTACACGGTGCTCGCGATGCGGGACCTCGCCCGCTACATCGATCCGGAGGAAAAGCCCGCCGATCCCGAGGCGGTCATCGAGGCGCGGATCGCCGCGAGAAAGCAGGAGAAGGAGCAGGGGCAGGGGCAGGGGGCGGGCGAGCGGAAGGCGGGCGACTAGCCGTGTCTGCCGTCACCGGCGCATTGATCGCGCCTTGCCAACCTCCAGAGCCGCCGCGAATCTCCGCCATGCTCAGCCGAACTGGATTCCAATTTGCTCCCTTCGCCGCCCTCGCTGCCGCCGTTGCTTTCAGCCAAAGCGGGTTCGCCCAAGAAGCTGCCGGCTCCCCGGCTGCCGCGGAAGCAAGAGCGGATGTGCCGCTCGAGCGCATCGCGTTCGGCTCATGCATCCGCGAGAACTTGCCGCAGCCGATGTGGGAGACGATCGGCGCGTGGGAGCCGCAGCTCATGCTCCTCATCGGCGACAACATCTATGGCGACAGCGACGACATGGCGGTGCTGCGAGAAAAGTGGCAGCGCCTCGCCGACAACCCCGGTTTCGCCGCGCTGCGCAAAGCCTGCCCGCTGCTCGCCACCTGGGACGACCACGACTTCGGGCGCAACGACGCCGGAGCCGACTACGCGATGCGCAAGGAATCGCAGCAGGTATTCCTCGATTGGTTGGGCGAACCGGCTGACTCGCCGCGCCGGAAGCAAGAGGGCGTCTATGCCGCGCAGACCTTCGGACCCGAGGGCAAGCGCGTGCAGGTCATCCTGCTCGACACGCGCTACCACCGCAGCGCATTGGCGCGCCGCCCCGGCGGGCGCCCGCCGGGGATCGGTCCGTATATCCCGGCGCAGGACGCCGGGGCCACGATGTTGGGCGAGGCGCAGTGGCGCTGGCTGGAGGAACGCCTGCGCGAACCCGCCGAGGTCCGGATCATCGCCTCCAGCGTGCAGGCGGTGCCGGTCGAGCATTGCTGGGAAGGGTGGGGGAACTTCCCCGCCGAGCGGCAACGCCTTTTCCACCTGATCGCCAAGACCGGCGCAGGCGGGGCGATCTTCATCAGCGGCGACCGCCACAAAGCCGAGATCTCGCGCCTGCCCGCCGGCCAGGAAAGCGCGCCCTACCCGCTCTACGACATCACCTCGTCCAGCATCAACCAGCCCAGCGGCGGCGACCTCGCCGAACCCAATCGCTACCGCGTCAACTCCCCGCAGATGTTCGGGCAGGTCAACCACGGCCGCTTCACCATCGACTGGTCCGCCGCCGATCCCACCATCAAAGCGGAAATCTGCGGGCTGGACGGCAAACCAGCCATCGGGCGGGTGATCCAACTCTCCGAGCTGCGCGCGGCGCAGTGACCCGCCAACTTTTTCGCCTTCGCCCTTTCGGATCGGGCTGGCTTGGGTATGGGAGAGCGCTTTCCACGCCACGATGAAATCCGCCAAAAAATCTGCCGCCGCCGAACCCGCTGCCGCTGCCGCCCCGGCTGCGCCCGCCGAGCCGAACGCGCGCCCGCTTTATGTGATCGGCCACCGCAATCCGGACACGGATGCGATTTGTTCGGCGATCGGGTATGCGGATTTTTTGCGCCGGACCGGGGTGCCTGAGGCGCTGCCGGCCTGCTGCGGGGAGATCAATGCGCGCACCGCGTGGGTGCTGGAGCAGGCGGGGGTGGCCAAGCCGCGGCTGCTGCTCGACGTGCGCCCGACGGCGGCGACGATCTGCCAGCGCAATGTCTCGAAGGCGCGCGTGGACGAGACGTTTCTCGAAGTCTATCAACGCATGGCGCGCAGCGCTTTCCGGAGCATCCCGGTGGTGGATCGCGAAGGCAGCGTCGTCGGGATGCCGACGGTCCAAGAATTGCTCCAGCTCCTCCTCCCGGTCGGCGAGATGCGGGAGCGCGCCCGGCACGTGCGCACCAGCTTGGCGAACATCGTCAAGGCGCTGGAGGGCGCGATGATCGCGGCCGGCGATCCGCCGACGCGCGAGGAGGACATCGTCTTGCTCGTCGCCGCCAGCAGCGAGGACACGATCTGGAACCGGATGGCGGAGACCGACCCGCGCCGCATCATCGTGATGGCCGGCGACCGCCCGGCCGTCCACCTCCTCGCCATCGAAGCCGGCGTGCGCTGCCTCGTCCTGACCGGCGGGTTCCAGCTCGACCCGAAATTCCACGCCAAGGCGGCGAAGAACGGGGTGAGCATCGTGACCTGCTCGCAGGACACCGCCAGCGCGGCGCAGCTCATCCGGTGCTCGCGCAGCATCGGCGATTCGGTTTCGGCGGACTTCCTGTCGTTCACCGAGAATACGCGGGTGACCGAGATCGTGCGTCAGGTCGCCGCCTCCCACCAGCCGCTCTTCCCGGTGTTCAAGGCGGGCACGCGGCAGCTCGCCGGCGTCTTCTCCAAGTCCGATCTCGTTTCGCCGCCGCGCGTGCGCCTTGTCCTCGTCGATCACAACGAATTCTCGCAGACCGTCGCCGGGGCGGATGAGGCGGACATCGTCGAGGTGATCGACCACCACCGGCTCAGCGGGCACCTCGTGACCAAGACGCCGATCCGCTTTGTCAACGAACCGGTCGGCTCGACCTCCACCATCGTCGGGCGCTTCTACCGGCAGGCCCAGCTCGAGCCGCCGCCGGACGTCGCCGTCTGCCTGTGCGCCGGCATCATCTCGGATACGCTCAACCTCACCTCGCCCACCGCGACGGAGGTGGACCGCGAAATCCTCGCCTGGCTGGCGCAGATCGGCGGCGTCGATGTCGAATCATTCACCAAAGGATTCTTCGCCGCCGGGTCGCTGCTCAAGGACTGCGCGCCGACCGAGGCGCTGGAGAGCGACCGCAAGGAATTCGAGGAAAGCGGCTGGCGGCTAAGCATCTCCCAGATCGAGGAACTCGGGCTGAGCTACTTTTGGGATCAGGAAAAGGCGCTCGCCGAGGAGCTGGAGAAGCTGCGCAAAAAGCGGAAGCTGCACCTCGCCTGCCTCATGGTCACCGACGTGACCCAGCACTTCAGCGTCCTGCTCGCCTGCGGCGACAAGCGGCTGCTCGAACGCATCGAATATCCGGAAAAGCGCGCCGGTCTCTACGAAATGCCCGGCGTCGTCAGCCGCAAAAAACAGCTCTTCCCCCACATCGGCCGCGCCGTCGCCGGGGTCGAGCGCGAGTGAGCCAACCACCTCAGCTCCCCAGCCGACCAGACCTCGATCAGGCACGCCGGCGCCGGCTGACTTTCTCCGACACCGATTCATCCGCCCTGAGTTTTTGCTTGATCGCACCCCCAACCTAGCGCTCCTTAACCTCAGGCAACAATCCAGCACACGGATACGCTTCACCGAGGAGAGGTGGCAGAGCGGTTGAATGCACCGGTCTTGAAAACCGGCAGGCCGAAAGGTCTCGTGGGTTCGAATCCCACCCTCTCCGTCTCTGGCGTAAGTTGCTCGAAATAAATGGGTTAGAGAACGTATTTTCTACTGGATTGCTTCCGCTGACAACGTGGCTGACAACATGTTTGAGCCGAGATCACTGCGGACAATTCCGATTTGCGTTGTCATGCTTCAAACAAGATCGGATAAAAGGCAGGGTCGCGCTAGAGAGTGGGTGGACACAACCACCGACACCCCATGCCCAAGAGAGCACGCCGCCACTTCGCGGCACGAGACAAGGCCCGCATCGTCCGCCTGCACCTGCTGGAGAAAAAGCCGGTGAGCGAGATCTGCCGGGAGGAGGATATCACGCCGACCCGGTTCTACGCGCGGCAGAAGACCCTCTTCGAGGGGGCGGGAGCCGCGCTGGCTGGGTCGCCGAAGGCCGGCCTGCGCGAGGGGAGTATCCGGGAGCGGGAGGGCGAGCCGGCTCGCAAGTTCGCCGTCATTGGCGAGCTGGCCCAGGAGCTGGTCGAGGCAAAAAAGCCGCTTAGTAGGGGATCGTAAGGAGGCGCTGGGTCGAACCCCGCATGCGCGACGATGCCGTCGCCACCGCCGAGGGGCTGGCCCGGCGCTGCGCGATCCCCCGCACCAGGCTGCTGGACTGGGCGAAGGTCCGCCGCTCTGCCTACTATGGCTGGCGCGCCCGGCGGGGCGCGCCCAACCGCCCCGGCCGAGCCGCGCCCAACCCGAGCGCCGCCACTGCGGGGGAGAGGGTCGCCGCCCTCGCCCGCGCCCGCCCCGGGCAGGGCTACCGCCGGATCGCCCACATGATGGAGGACGAGGATGTCCCCTACCTCACCCTCTCCGCGCCCTACCCCATCCTCAAAGGGACCGGCCTCCAAGGGCAAAGGCTTCAGGCAACCCTCCGGCCCGCACCGCCACTGGCAAATCGACATCACCTACCCCAACCTCTCCGGCACCTTCCACTTCCTCTGCACGGTGCCCGACCGCCACAGCCGCGCCATCCTCGCCTGGGACATGGCCCCACCATGACCGCCGCCGACGCGGACATCGTCCGCCAGCGCGCCCGCGAGTTTTACCCCCAGGCCCACCCCGCGTCATCAGCGACAACGGCAGGCAGTTCGCCGGGCGCGAGTTCACTTCCCTACTCAGGCTCCCCGGCTTCACCCGCGCCACCACCTCCCCCTACTACCCGCAGTCCAGCGGCAAGATCCAGCGCTTCCACGGCAGCTTCAAGGCCGAGTGCCTCTTCCCGGCATGCCCGCTGATCCTGGAGGGTGCCCGCCGCGCCTACGTCGCCTACTACAACTCCGTGCGCCTGCACTCCGCCATCGGATATGTGCCCCCGCCTGCCGCCCTGGAGGGCCGCCGAGACGCCATCCTCAAAAGCCGCGCCGAAAAGCTTGCCAGCGGCCGCGCCGCACGCCATCTTCTTAACCAGAACAGCAAGAACACCGCCGCCCACTCCTTAGCAGCCTAGCCGCGTTTGTCCGAAGTTGTGCCAGCCAAGTCCCCCCGGACCTACCCGCTTCTGGACGAAAACGGGGACGGGATCTGGGAGCTTGGGGCGATGAATTACAGCTACTACAAAATGGGGCGGCTGATCAGTTCGGGCAATGCGGTTTCGGGATACGCCACCCGCGCCTACGACGCGGCCGGGCGGCTGTCGAAACTCACCGACCGCGGCGTCGCCACCCTCTACGAATACGACAGCCGGGGCCGCCGCTCGAAGGTCGCCATCGACATGAACGCGAACAACCAGATCGACCTCGCGGGCACCGACCGGATCACCTCCTACACCTACGAGTTTGGCCAGGGCAACATCAACCCGCTCCAGCCTACAGTCAGCTATAACTACGCCAGGACCACGGTGAAAACATGGGCGCAGAGCGGCGCCGACTCGCCCGCCGTCGTCTCGATCTCCGACGCCTCCACCGATGGCCTCTTCTCCAGCACCCGGCGCGACAGCACCGGTCCGGCCACCACCATCGAGCGATCCACCGGACCCGCCGCGATCACCGCCCGATACCACCCGAGCGGCAAGGTCGATGTCACCGAGACCAGCTACGGCCGCACCACCGCGGTCAAGGAGATCGACTCCGCCAGCAATCAGCTCACCAAGACCACCTACGCCTACGACACCCACGGCCGCCTCGCGTCCTCGACCGACGCGCGCAAGGGCGCGACCACCTACACCTACCACAATGACGACTCGGTCAACACGGTGACCGAGCCGGACCCCGATGGCGCGGGGGCGCTGGGCGCGCGCACCACCACCTACGCCTACGATGACCTCGGCCGGGTCACCGGCGTCACCCACCCGGACGGGACGACCACCCTGCGCGACTACGACCTCGCCGGGCGCGTCACCTCGGTCTCCGGCACCCGCGAATACCCGGTCGATTACACCTACGATGCCAGTACGCGTCCGCCATGACCACTCACGGCGACGGCGGCTCCGGCGACCAGGTGACGACATGGTCCTACTTCGGGGACGGGAGCCTCGCCGCCAAGATGGACCACAGCGGCAAATGGGTGGCCTACACCTACAACCAGGGCCGCCTGATCACCCGCACCTGGGCGCGCGGCGTCTCCGCCACCTACGCCTACGGCCCCGACGGGGCGGTGACCTCTGTCAACTACTCCGACGCCACTCCCGACCTTGCCTTCTCCTACACCCGCGACGGGCTGCGCGACGAGGTCACCGACGAAGTAAGGGCGTGCGCAAGTTCACCTACGACGCGCGCCGCCTGCCCGAATACGAGATCATCGACGCCGCGCGCAAGAGTGGACCTGCGCCACACCCGCAGCTCGACGGCCTCGACCGCAGCGCGGGCTGGGAGCTGGAGTCGAGACGGTCGGGATGAGCTGGGCGTTTGGCAGCCCGTCAACCGCCGCCGAAAGCACCTACGGCTACCAGTCCGGCACCGGGCGCTTCGAAAAGCTCTGGCTCAACGGCGGAACCGGCGCCTGGCACCCTTCACCTACAAATACACGCTGGTAACTCCAACCTGGTCAAAGGGAGATCGAGCGCCCGCAGCGGAACGCCCTCTACAGCTACCTCTCCGGGGCGGAGACTGGTCAACTCGGTGGTCAACTACGCCTACTCCTATTTCGACTCGACCTTCAGCTACGGCTACGACGACTCTCTCCAGCGCAAGCACGCCGTCTATTACGGCAACAAGTTCCACCAGTCCCACTCCGGCATCTGGTACTGGGACTACGACAGCCGAAGTACAAGATCGACAACTTCAAGCGCGTGCTCTCCGACAACTACGCCTACCCCTACGCGCCTCGGGGCGACCCGCTGGGTCGAGGACGAGGAGAATTTCGACTTTGACGGCATCGGCAACCGGGAGGACGTTACCTTCACCGACACGCCCGGCGGGGCCACGCCGCCGACCGTCACCACCACCGACTACGACGTGAACGCGCTCAACCAGTATGATGCCATCGGCGGGACCAGCCGCCCGACGCCGCATCACGACGACGACGGCAACTTGATCGACGACGGCTCCAAAGAATACGTCTGGGACGCGGAGAATCGTTTGGTCGAGGTCATCGACGCCGCCACCTCCAACACGGTGGCGACCTACGGATACGACTACATGGGTCGCCGTGTGCGCAAGACGACGACCGCCTCCGCCCCGCAGGGCGCGACCGACACCATCTTCGCCTACGATGGCTGGAACCTGATCGCCGAGTGGGACGTGAGCGGCACGCCCGCCCTGCTACGCACCTACGCGTGGGGTCTCGACCTCTCCGGCACCCTGCAGGGCGCGGGCGGCGTCGGCGGGCTGATGGCGATCACCCGCCACGACCTCTCGCCCGCCCAGACCTGGTATTACAACTACGACGGCAACGGCAACGTCTCTGAGCTGGTCAACAGCGCCAGCTACGTCTACGCCCACTACGAATACAGCCCCTTCGGCAAGGCGGTCGAGAAGACCTACTCCTGGGCGGACGGCAACCCGTTCCGGTTCTCGACCAAATACTTCGACGAGGAGACCGGATTCTACTACTACGGCTACCGCTACTACGACCCCGAACACGGCAGGTGGGCGAGCCGCGACCCGATCGGGGAGCAGGGAGGGCTGAATTTGTACGGGTTTGTGGGAAATGATGGGGTGGGACTTTTCGACCCTGATGGTAGATGTAAAACCAAAGTTACCTGCGCGGACGCTTGGGGTTTGAATCTCCTTGATTTTACAGTTTCTATCGGAAAAATTGTAAATCTCGATTTTACCTTTGGAATTGAGATGGTTTTTAATTGCCGATCAAAAGATAAAGCCGCATTTCTATATTATGGAAAATATTGGGGGGTGTATGGTCTGTCTGGCTGGTCAATTGGCGGGAGCTTTGTGCCTGTCCCATTTAGTGTAACAGTTTCAAAGTTGGTGAATTCAATTTATAATTTGCCAAGTGCAAAAGACTACAGTGGAGATTTCCGGAGCGTAACGGGTCAAATTAATTATGGCATTGGTGTGGGAGGGCAGTTTTTCACTACTCCTACTGGACAAGAAAACCTCGAAACTATTGGTAATGTAGGAGGCGAGACATGGGGGTGGGGCGCTGGTTTGGTGGTGGGAACGCCGGGCATTTCAGGGGGGTATCATCGTACATATTACAAGATAGTGGGGGGTATTTCAAAAATGACATCGGGAGAGGTGTCTTCGCTTTGCGATTGCGGAGGAAGCAGTGGATCAAGCGGCAGCCTGACAGTTGAGGATATGTATGATCGGGTGAAGTCCAGAGGAACAGAATGGGGGCGCGATTTAGATTCTGAAATCAAAGGTTCCGTAGAGTCGACGGTTGGCGGAACATTGGGGAGAAAAGTGAGGGAAGCTATAGGGAACAGGAGGGTAGTAGAATGAATCGAATTTATTATTTCTTTTCAGCGATTACCGCGGCTGCAATTTTTCTCCTCCCGCATTCATCCTTATTTCGAATGGCAACTTCGACGCTATTCACTCTTCAAATTATTTTCTTTATTTATGTATTTTCATTTTTTCTTAAAAAAGGGGATGCGGCGGAACGAAAATGGGTCTTGTGGCGCTTTTTCTGTATGGTGGTAATTTCTGGAGGACTGCTTCAGCAGAGACAGGAGGGCGAAGCATTTTTGGCGGCAGAATTAGATGGAATAATTATCAAAAAATTTCGGGATGAAGAAAATCATATGTATCCTTCTATTCGTGTTCAAACCCGGAAAGGCGAGCTATTTTTTAGTCCGATACCGCAATATCTATGGGATCCGCTACAGATTGGTGATGAAGTAAAAAAGGGCGCTTGGAAACTTGAGCTTGAAAGAAATTGAGCGAATCATTTTCCTATTTTAATAGTTCTCCAACCATCTGTTTACTCTCGACCGGGAGAATAATACAAAGGCGTCCAAAATTCCGGCTCACAAAGTGGCAAGTTGGCACCTTAGCTGGGGGGGGCTTGCTCTCTGGAGGTCGGGCGGAAAAGGTGGATGCCGTAATCAGCGGATGAGCTTTTTGGGAACTGGGTGGCGCGAGAGAGCCTTGGGTTCTGGCAGACCGGCGCCGCGCGCCTTTGCCGCCGCAGGCAGAGTTGCGAGCCATGGGGATTCGGAGCCGGTGGCGAGTGGTCCGCCAGCAGTAGGCTGCTCCGATTTGGCACCTGGTCCCGCCTTTCACCTACGACGCGCGCCGCCTGCCCGAATACGAGATCATCGACGCCGCCTCCGGGACCGGACCTGCGTCACTCCGCAAGCTCGACAGTCTCGACCGCAACGAAGGCTGGGAGCTGGAGTCCGGCTCGGTCGGGATGAGCTGGGCGTTTGGCAGCCCATCAACCGCCGCCGAAAACACCTACGGCTACCAGTCGGGCACCGGGCGATTCGAGAAGCTCTGGATCGAGCCGATAGCCGATAGCCGGGGAAGGCTAAGTCCTGTTCGGTTAGATAGCTTTTCAAGCTTGACCAGTAAATTAGTCGAACGCCACGGGTTTTGCCAGGTTGGCGTAAGCTTTTACTCTTCACAGGTGGATCGAAATTATTGTGCTTTGAAGGAAGAATTAACGCGTTGAGCTTAGAACGGCTCAGTCCGGTTTTTGGGCAGTGCTCTCCCTGCTTGGGCCGTCGGATGAACTCCGGTTCACTATTTGCAGGGCGCAGGTTCGTAAGATCAGGAGTTCGTTGGGTTTCCGTCGCGTCTTTGGGGATTTCTCCGAGTTTGTAGGAGAAAAACAGTTCGTTGGGGCGGACGGCGACGGCGTGGAGGAAGGCTTGGGCGACTTGGCGTTTGGTGGCGTTGTCGAGCTTTGACCAGCCTTGGAGGTAGTCCTTGACGCTCCCGAATTGAGAAGAGTCTTTGTCCTCGCATTCTTGGTTGGCTTCGGACTTGATCTTCCGGACAAGCTTCAGCCGCTCGGCTTTCAGTTCGGTCAGCCTGTCGTCCAGCGGCTGGTGGGTTTCGCCGAACCGCTCGACGGAAATCTTGCCCGCGCTGTAGAGGCGCTGGTTGGCTTCAACCTCGGATTCGAGGCGGCGGATCTCCGCCTCGCAATCGGCGAGGCGCGTTTCGGTTTCGTCTTCGGCAGCCTCGATGAGCCTCATGCCGCCGCGCTCTTCGAGGACTTCGGCGAGGTCGTCGAGGAACGCCGCCTCCAGGTCGTCGGCGAGGATCTTGAGGGCGCATTTCGGGCAGCGGTAGGCGCTGCCGTCGCCGGTCGCCTCCATCGGCTGGTCGCAGCCGCCGCACCTGGCGATCCCGCTGAACGGGTTAAGGGAAGGGCGACCTCCTTTTGCCTTCGGTCCCTTGCCGGTTGCCTCAATGTCGGTGAAGGCGTCGTTGTCGGAGAGCGCCAGCATGAGGACCTCGCCCAAGCGGTGGGTGAACCGCCTAGGCGTGCGCCGTTCCGGCAACCGGACGAAGCGGGCGTGGAGGTTCTCGATGGCAGCAAGTTGTTCGGCGCTGAGGGTTGGACGGAAATGGTGAGGAGGGTTCATGCCCACCCCAAAAAATGAATAGTCCGAGCTATATTACAGGGGGCTTTCATGCGTAAGCCCGATCTAAACCCATGGCATTTGGTGCCAACAAGATGCGCAATAGCTCGTATTTTAGGCGTGTTTTTACGCGTGCCCTCCCCTTATCGGATGGTCTAAGTCTTCGATAATGAGAAAGTGCCGACGGCGGGACTTGAACCCGCAAGGTCTTGCGACCAGCGGATTTTAAGTCCGAATTTGAAATGGAACTACGATGCACGTCGGCGGCGGTTCGGGGTTAGTTAGGGCGTGGAGGATGCCTTGGATTCGCGGGGCGGTCAAGGTTTGGCGGCGCGCTCGGGGCAATTCTCTGCGCGGGTTCTGGGCTAGCGCGGGCGCGGGGCGGCGCTGCGGCAGGCGGCGACGAGCTGATCGAGTTTGGCTTTGAGGCGGGCGGCGATCTCCGGCTTCTGGGCGGCGAGGTTTTTGGTTTCGCCGGGGTCGGCGGCGAGGTCGTAGAGCTGGCTTCGGGGCATCGGGCGCGGAGTCGGCGATGGCGAATTGGGCGAGCGGCGGGCGGTCGTAGCGGTTTCCGCCGGAGCCTTTGTGGTCGAGGAATTTCCAGTTCCCCTCGCGGATGGCGAGCGAGAGGTTGATCGTCTGGTGCAGGGTGAAGTCGCGGATCGGCTTGCCGCCGTCCTCGCCGAGCAGCGCGGGCAGCATGTCGAACGAATCTTCGGCGGCGTGCTCGGGGATCGCCGCGCGGGCGGCGGAGGCGCAGGTCGCCATGATGTCGGTGAGGCAGAGCGTCTGCGCGGATTCGGCTCCCGCTTTGATCCGGCCGGGCCAGCGGGCGATGAACGGGACGCGGTGCTAGCCCTCCCACTGGTCGCGCTTGATGCCGCGCCACGGATGCGCTCCGTCGTGCCCGTAGTCTTGGCGCATGTTCACCACGGAGGCGATTTCCGGCCCGTTGTCGCTGGTGAAGAAGACGAGCGTTTCATCGGCGATGCCGAGCCGGTCGAGCGCCGCCATCAACTCGCCGACGACGTGGTCGAGCTGGAGGAGGAAATCGCCGTGCGGACTCCGCGCCGCTCTTGCCCTTGAACCGGTCGGCGGGGAACGACGGGAGGTGCACCCTTTGCGCGGAGTGGAAGAGGAAGAACGGCTGGTCCGGGTGCTGGCGCGCCTGCCGGTCGATGAAGGCGAGGCTCTTCTCCAGGAAGGTGAGATCGACCTCCTCCATGTTAAAGTTCGGCGCGTGTAAGCCGGGGCGGCAGTCGCGCGAATACGGATGGCTGGGCAGCCCAAGCGCCTCCTTGTCGATGATGCCGGTCGGCGGGACGGGTACCCGGTCGCCATCGATGAAGGCGTAGATCCAATCCGTGGTCGGGCAGCAGGCGGTGCCGTAGAATTCGTCGAACCCGCGATGGATCGGGCCGTCGAGGATCGGCTTGGAAAAGTCCACGCGCTGGGCGGCGGCGAACCCGTTTTGGCAGACCGGCTTGCCGTCCTGATCCTGAAACGTCAGCCCGATATGCCATTTGCCGAAGCAGGCGGTGGCATAGCCATTGTCCCGCAACATGCCGGGAAGGGTGGGGCGCTCCGCCTCGATCAAACACGGTCCGCCCGCGCCGTCGAACACGCCTTTCATGCCGTTGCGAAACGCCATGCGCCCGGTCAGCAGGCTGTAGCGCGTGGGCGTGCAGACGGTGGACGGGCTGTGCGCATCGGTAAATCGCATGCCCCCGGCGGCCAGCCGGTCGATGTGCGGCGTCCGGACTTTCGACTCCGGGTTGAAGCAAGAAACATCGCCGTAGCCGAGGTCGTCGGCGAGGATCACGATGATGTTCGGCGGCCGCTCTGCGTTCGCGCTGGCGGCGAGGGCGAGAGCGAATGCAAGAGCGAGAGTGGCGGCAAGGCGGGGCATTTTTCTGGACAGGATTTACGGGATTAACAGGATGGCGATCCTCCTTCTAGACCTGCCGCCAATGCCTTCCTTTTCGCCATCTTTTCCTCTTTGCGGCAAATCAATTGCTACTCCACGACCTCGACCTTGGGCGGCTCGGCGAAGGCGGCGTAGCGTTGGGCGAAGGCATCGCGCTCGGGCATCTCGCCCTTGCCGATGTAGAGGCGGTAGCGGAGGCGCAGGCTCTCCCCGTCTTTGATCGTCGTTTTGCAGAAGGCGCCGAAGCGGCCGTAGTCGCGGTAGGCAGAGTAGATGTTGCCCTCCGGGATGGTCGGGTGGCTCATGTGCTGGACGTGGTAGCGCTGGCCGCCGGCGGTGAAGGCGAGCCCCGCCCACGGCAGGTCGCGGTCCTTCTTCGGGTCGTTGCCTTCGGCGGGGAAGAGATACTTGGTCTCCTTCTTCGTCTTCTCGCTGACCTCATTGGTCGGGCGGAACTGGCAGCCGGCGTGCTCCGGATCGCCGTTGAGTTCGACCTCGCCGTAGTTGGCGGACAAGACGGTATCGACATCGATCAGCGCGATGGCGTCCCCGGCATTCTGCCGATAGAGCGTCAGCGTGCGCGCCTCGTCGAGGATCGGATCGCCGCTGGGCGTCGTCCATTTGACGCCGATCGTCTGCCGCCCGAGGACGGGGCCGGCTTCTTCGGCGATCACTTTGTCAAAGCGGAGCGCCTCCCCGCTATGGCAGTGCCAGGTGTCGTATTTCTTGCCGCCGAATCCGGTGCGCGACCAGCCGAGGTAGATCCCGCGGTGGTGCGGGTATTGCCCGCCGGTGCCTTTGGTCAGAAAGGATTCGCCATCCGGCGCAAAGACATGGGTGAAGACTTTGGCGGTGTCGAACTTCGATTCCTTCGTCGATTCGTCGCGCGCGATCATCGTGCGCAGGACGCTTTGCCCGCCGAATTGGAAGTCGAGGTGCTTGCCGTCTTCCTTGGCGAACCCAAATTCGGTCGCCTTCGCCTTGGCGAGCGGCTGCTCCCACACGGTCGTCTTGCCCGCCTCCGCCTTGGGCAAGATGAAGACGATCTGATCGCCCACCTTCTGCACTAAAACGGCGTCGCCCGCCTTTAGGTTTGCCGCGCCCTCCGGGGCGAGTTCCGCCGTCCCGTTCCATTTGTCCGCCGGGAGAAAAACCGGGACGTCCACGCCGTCGGCGGTCGGCGTGACGCGGAACTTGGCATCGGCCCGCGCGTCGTCGGCGGCGGCGAGGCAGGTGAGGGCGGCGAGAAGGAAAGCGTGAGGTTTCATGCCTAATCCGTAGCGGTACCAGCGGCGAGAACGCAACGGCGCCGATTGCCGTAATGCGGTGGATGGAAACCAAATTCTCTCCCGCGTCTCTTGAGGAGTGGCGGGCGTTTTTTGCCCGATTTCAAGCCGCGCGATGAGCGCCGGCTTGACTTTATGGTAATTATAAGCGAGCTTTCCGCCACATTTTCCGGCTCATCGCTTATTCCAACAAGCGTCAACCTCCCCCTCCCCCGATGTATCCGACCTCCTGCCTCCCTCGCGGGCGCGTATCCGCCTGCCTTGCCATCGCCGCCACGTTGAGCCTTGCGCCCGGGATCAGGGCGCAGGGATATTTGCTGGGACCGCAGGTGCGGTCTGTCGAACTGGATGACGCCGCTGGTCAGGTGGTGCTCGATGCGGCGCTGCCGCCGGGCTTTCGCCACGCGGTGCTGGAGGTGCTCGACGAGAACCAGCAGTGGCAGCCGCTCGTGTCCGGGCCGACGACCGGGGCGACCGCCGAGATCACGTTTCGCGCGCCGATGCCGAATGCGCGCGGCATCTACCGTGTGCGGGCGGGCGATTCGCTCGCCGTGCCATTTGCGCCGCTGACCGGCGGCGATTTTTTCCTGCCGATCTACGGGACCGGGGGCGCGCCGCTGGATAGCGGGAAGCAGATCACGCATCTGCTCAACCGGATCGCCTACGGGCCGAGCGCCGGGGATTACGCGGACGCGCAGAGCGCCGGGATCGAGGCGTTCATCGAATCGCAGCTTGCGCCGGCGGGCATCGATGATTCCGGCAATGCGGGGCTGCAGGCCGGGTTCGCGCCGTTGTTTCACAGCTACGTCCCGTATTCCGGGGCGCCGTTCGTCAAGCGCGGCGACGTGGCGAAATTTTTCCGGGGAACGGAGGAGCCGCCGGCCGGCTGGAATGACGCCGGTTTTGACGACTCCGGGTGGGAGAGCGGCGTCACGGTGATCGGCTATGGCGACGGCGATGACGACACGGTGATCGAGGGCATGCAGGACAATTACCTGAGCCTCTATCTGCGCTGCGCCTTTACCGTGGACGATCCCGCCCAGGTGGAGAATTTGATCCTCAACCTGATCTACGACGATGGCATGGTGGCCTACCTGAACGGCGTGGAGGTCGCCCGCGGAAACATGACGCAGGCGGGCAGCCCGCCGCCCTTCAACGCGACGGCGGACCGCAACGGTGGCAGCGCCGAGACCGACGACCCCGGCGAGTTCGACCTCAGCGCGTTCAAGGGACTCCTCCAGCCGGGCGAAAACGTCATCGCCGTGCAGTGCCACAACTACGAGCTGGGCAGCTCCGACATGTCGCTGGCGGTCGATCTCGCCAGCTACCCGGACGCGCCATTCGCCCAGGTCAAAGGAATCCGCCAACTGCAGGACGCGATCCACGTCCGCGGGATCTACACCAAGCGGCAGCTCGAAGCGGTGCTCGCCGAGTTTTGGGAAAACCACTTCACGACCGACTACGATAAGGTCCACGACTACCTGGAAGGTCTGGATGAATTCAAAGATCTGGAGGACATCGACGACCCGCGCGAATACGCGCAGACGCGGCTGGAGGCGGCGCGCATGGAGTGGGACGAATACGAATTCTTCCGCCAGCATGCGCTGGGCAACTTCGGCGACCTGCTGCTCTACAGCGCGACCAGCCCGTCGATGCTGATCTATCTCGACAGCGTCTTGAACCGGGTCGGCGCGCCGAACGAAAACTACGCGCGGGAGATCCTCGAGCTGCACGCCTTCGGCGTCGATAACCGCTACACGCAAGGCGACATCGAGCAGCTCGCGAAGTGCTTCACCGGGTGGACGGTGCGCAAGGTGCGCGCCGCCGACAAGCTGCCGTTCCCGCAGAGCGCGCGCACGCCGCCGAGCAACGGATCGGTCGCCATCGAGTCGGTGGATGCGCGGATCGAGATCGGCGACACCTGGCGATACTTCAAAGGCACCGCCGAGCCGACGCCGGATGGCGGCGGGCTGCCGACGCTGGGCTGGGCGCAGCCGGGGTTCAACGACGCCGGTTGGCTGCAGGGTGCGACGAGCATCGGGATGGGCGACAGCGATGACGCCACCGAGCTGACCGACATGAAGGACAACTACGTCTCGGTCTATCTGCGCACCGAATTCACGCTGCCCGCCGAATACGACGACCTGATCTTCGAGGTCGAATACGACGACGGCTACATCGCTTACCTGAATGGGGTCGAAGTGTCGCGCAGCGGCTCGATGCGCAACGCCGGGGAGCCGCCCGCGTTCGACCAGACGTCCGACTACTCGCACGAGGCGGTCAACGATCCGGATGAGATCTCGCTCGCCCACGCCGCCGATTTGCTCAATCCGCCGGGGCAGCCGAACACGCTGGCGATCCAGGTGCACAACGTCTCGCTGAGCAACGGCGACCTCTCGATCTTCCCGCGCATCCTCGCCCGCACCTACACGCCGGACAGCATCCCGGTCATCGACCCGCTCGGCGTCTGGACGTTCCGCTTTGACCCGGCGCAGCACGACACCGAGGCGAAGGTCATCTTCGGCGGGACGCCGCACCAGATCGATGTGCCCGCGAAACGCGAGGGCATGGACGGCCTGCTCGACGCGCTGGAGGTGATCGACGCGATGGTCGAGCATCCCTCGACCGCCGAGTTCATCTGCCTGAAGCTGGTCAACCGCTTCGTCTCCGACGAGATCTCGCTCGATACCTACCAGGACCGCACGGCGCCGGATTGGCTGCTCGCCGCGATGGATGACGCCATCGCCGCGTGGAATGCGACCGCCCCGGCGGGCAATATCGAAACCGTGCTGCGGGCGATCCTCGATCCCTCGCGGCAGGCGTCCGCCTTCTGGCTCGACGGAGCCTATCTGATGAAGGTGAAGTCGCCGGTCGAATTCATCAACAGCGCCTACCGGGCGATCGGCGCGGACATCGAGGAACCCGGCATCTACCGCCGCAACAGCGGCATGGGCATGACGTTGTTCGAGCGCGACGACCCGGATGGCTTCGACGAAAAAGGCATCGCCTGGACGGACACGCTCGGGCTGCTCGAACGCATGCGCTTTAGCCAGGCGATCGCCAGCAACAGCAGCTACGCCTACGGGATCTGGGACCTCTCCGCCTTCTCCGCCGCCCGCGGCGTCACCGATCCGCCATCGGCGATCGACTACTTCAACGGCATCATTTTCCAAGGCGGGCTCACGCCCGAGCGGCAGGCGGTCCTGCTCGACTACGCCAACACCAACGACGCCGGCGACAGCAGCCCGTATGAAAGCCTGAGCACCAACGCGAAGGCCACGCGGCTGAGCCAGACCATCGGGCTGATCCTCGCCGCCCCCGAGTTCCAATTCCAGTAAGCCCAGGCAGACCGACCGCCCCCTTTCCCCAACCTAGAACCAATCGAATGCCATGATCCGCCGGACCTTTCTCCGCAACGCCCTCGGCGCCTCCGTCCTCGCGCCGGGGCTCCTCGGCACCCTCGGGCGCCAAGCCCGCGCCGCCGAAACGCTCGACCCGAACAAGAAGCTGCTCTTCATCTTCCAGCGCGGCGGCAGCGACGGGATCAACACGATCATCCCGCGCGGGGACGCCGACTACAGCACGGCGAACCGCCCGACGCTCTTCGTCCCGGATGCCTCCGCCATCCCTGACCTCGGCAACGGCTTTGCCCGGCGCACCCAGCCGCTAGCCCCGATGATGGAGATCTACAACAACTCCGCGCTCAACGGCGTCGACGATACCAGCAACTCGCCATCATCACCGCGTCGCCTACGCCAACCAATCGCGCTCGCACTTCGATAGCCAAGACTTCTGGGAGCGCGGCGTGCGGGCGACCCGGCGGTCGAGGACGGCATGCTCTACCGCCAGCTCACCAAATTGGTGGACCTCAGCGACCCGGACAATGCGTTCGTCGGCGCGGCGCTCTCCAGCAGCCAGATGACCAGCCTAAGCGGCGACCATCCGCTGCCGAACTTCACCGACCCCAGCCAGTTCAACTTCCTCGGCAACGCGGCGCAGCAGGCGAAATTCCTCGGCCGGCTCCCGACCGCCGAGGGCGCGGGCGACGGCAAAGGCATGCTCGGGCTCTATGGCGGCACCGGCTTGGCGGGCAAAATCTACGCGGACACGGTCGGCGGCACCGGCAAGGCGCTCGGCAAAACGCTCGAAACGCTGCAGGCCGCCGTCGGCGATTACACGCCGGAGAATGGCGCGGTCTATGGCAACGATTCGTTCAACCAGACGCTGATGGAGGCGGCGATGCTCTTCAAGCGGACGCCCGCGCGCATCCTCGGCGTCAACATCGGCGGCTGGACCACTGCCTCGAACCAGGGCGCGGCGGGCACGCAGTACGCACTCGGCTACGTCGCGCAGTTCCGGAGCGCTCTACCGCGACCTGCAGGCGCAGTGGGAGGATCTCATCATCGTGACCGTGACCGAATTCAGGCGCACCAGCAAGCAGCAGCGCCAGCATCACGCAGGCGGCGTATTCGTCATGCGGCAGCGCTTCGTCACGCGGCGGCGTTTGGCCCGGCCGCGACGACACGGGAACCCGGTGCCATGTTCTCCAAGCGCGACCGCTACCTCGACCGCAGAGACCGACTTCCGCGCCGTCTTCGGCGAGATCTTCATGAAGCACTTCGGCGACCGCGCGCCATGCTCGACGAGGTGATCGGCTACACCTTCGCCGAAGAAGACTACCCGTCCCAGATGGGCCCAGCTCAGGATCATGGCGTGAAGCCCAGCGGCAGTGCCCCGGGAGCTAGACTTGGGAACGATCCATATCCCAATCTGGAAATCTCCGATGCGGGGACAAGCGCGTAGTGGCGCTCTTTCGCGGACCCGGATCTCCACCGAGCAATCGACTAACTCGAAATGCGCGATCCGCAAATCATCCAAAAATTGGGCGGGGACAGGGCGGCAGACCAGCCGCGGAAATTCCTCCGGCACATTGCGATATCATGGGATGCTTGCACCACACGCTGATCGCATCCTTCCTTGCCTTCGCCGGATCGGAACGACAAATTGGGAGCCTCCGCGATTCACCCCGACAGAAATTTCATCGACTTCGACCTGCCCGATACCCTTGACCGTGGTGTGAAGGTGGTTTTGGAGGGAGTAGGCGGTTATTCCAAAAAAGGATGTCGACTAGCCGGTTGTAGCGGATCTTCGCGAGCAGCGCCTGCTCGTCGCTGAAGGCGTATCTAGCGACAGTTTTAGGGGGGCGGATCGGGAACTTTGATGGCCGCCAAATCGGGGCGCGGCTCGATCTTGGCAACTTTGACCAGCCGAAATCTGTGGCGCCCTTTTCCAGCGCCTTCGATAATCCATTCGCTCCCTTTTGGAGCCGCCTTTTGCACCACGCTAGGAAAATCGTTTCGGTAGCGAAAGGCGTAGGGGATGTCCCTGAGATTACGCGGCCGTTCGATGCCTAGCAGATGGCACGCTTCCTCCAATTCGTGCCTCTCAAAATCGAAGGCATCCTTCCCCTTTTCGAAATGTTATCTAAAGAGGTGTTCGACGATCTGACTGTATCGGTTCAGCGAATTCATACCGAGGATAAAGATTTCCAGTTGCGCTGTGGGATGGCATCGTGGGGCACGCCATAGAGGGCGGAAGCCTGGCGCATATGGATTTCAAGAAGAGCCTCATCACCGGGGTCTAAAATCATCTTCAGCTTGGTCGGGCAGCAACCCAGGGCGCGGATGATCGATGAAGCGACCGCTTTGCCCAGCATGGGCGGCACCGAATTTCCGATCTGCCGGAACCCATGCCACTTCGTCACATGGAATCGGAACCAATCCGGGTAGGAATGGAGCCTCGTGGCTTCTCGGTTGGTGATGCAGTGGGAACGGTTGGGTGGATCGGGCGGGGTGGGGTAGATGCCCTGCGGTCGCTTGCGGTTCCCGCGCGCAGTGTGTTGCAGTACCCATACGGCGCGAGTTTGGAGAAGCGGCTAATGGGTTCGGTTTGCCCGGCCTCGGCGGTTGCAAGGCACCGCACGGATTCTCCCGAATGTCTCGTCCGAAGGCTGGGGGGCAGGACGGTCCGGTCATTTTTGCGCTGATAGGAAAAGTCGGTTTCGCCCCCTTCAAGATCTTTTGCCTAGAGCCCTTGGTGCGCACCTCCGACCTTGATCCAATCCCGGTCGAACAACACATCTCGCCCCTCGATCTCCGGGAGATCGCCGATCGCCTCCCAAACGGTGGGGGCATCGGGAAGGTCGCTGATCAACAAGCTATCGCCGGAACGCTCCCGAGTGATCGGAGTGGGATAGGCCGGGCACGTTTCGCCTTTCCTCGCGGCTGGCAAAAAAAGCACTTCCGGCCTTGGGCACTCTGTAGCTCGTTGCGCTCAGCACTCTGACCGGCTTCGCGACCTCATACCCGAGGCTCTCAAACTCTCCAATCAGTTCGTCCAGAACCGCACGATGCTGGCCGACGGCCAGCCCCCGAACATTTTCGAACACGAGGTAGCGGGACAGCTACTCGTTGGCGAGCCTCAAAAAGTGGGCTGGGAGAGCGTTTCGCGGATCATCCAACTGCCGTTTCCCGATCATCGAAAATCCTTGGCGCGGTGCGCCGCCGCACAGGTCGTCCAACTCTCGCCGGCGCAGCCCGGTCCATGCTAGCAACTCGCCCCCTTCACTTCCGCAACGCTTGCCCAAGCAACTTCTGTCTGCGGAAAATTAAATGAGTGCGTCGCGCAGTGGATCGGGGCGATCTCGACGGCCGCCTTCACCTCAAAAGCTTGCCTGCTCAAGTCCAACGGACAGCCCTCCGGCTCCAGCAAAGAGGTCGATAGCGGTGGGGCGAGGCGTTCTAGCATTGCTCCGCTAGGTCAGGATCGGCATCGTCGCAATGCGTTGTCCAAAATGCCAGGCTGCGTTCACTTGGAGCATTCACCATGCGTTGGGCGGATTCGAACAGGCTTAGAATGCCGCCCGCTGGACCCGTCAAGCGAAAAACCCGCCTCGGCGACGGCGGCGTCCACCCCGGCACCGCCACCGATACTCCGCCTCTCCGCCGACGCGCCGACCGGCGAAGATGCTGCTGTTGTCGAGGGCGAGGAGGCGAGTTGTCGTCATGTCGCTCCTTGAGTTCCTTGGCAAAATCGATTTCGAAATACGGCTTCATCGCTGAATTGGAGGAGTCCAACAAGCCTGATGAAGATGAATGCCTCTCGATTTTGCGCGAACCGGGACGTCGTCGTTGGTGCGCCGCCAGACTGGGTCGCCATCCATCCGTATCCTGAAGCGACAGAGGGGCGGGAAAGCCCGTCTCCTATCTACTGATCGACAAGCAGCGCGACGCGGAGTTGTTCGAGCGTTTCACGCGGACGGTCAAGGTGCTGCACACGGTGCGGGCAGTGCAAGATGGATCGAGGTTTCAGGTCGACTTTGACCCCGAGCGCCAAGACTTGGTCATCCATTAGGTGAAGGTTGTCCGGAAGGGCGAGGAGAGGGATCTCGCCGCAGGCGAAAAATTCAAGGTTCTCGAGCGCGAGGCGCAGATGGAACAGCATGTGATGGACGGGACGCTGAGCGCGGTGCTCTTGATGGAGGACATCCGCCCTGGCGATTTGATTGACACCGCCTTCTCGCTGCGATTCAAGCCAGACATCTTTGGTTCCAAGTATTTTGCGATGGAGCCGCTCCAACTCCCCGTGGATGTCAGCGAGCTTATGTTGAGCCTCCGGCTCCGCGCCGGTCAGGAACCTGGGGACATCCGCTGGCGCACCGAAGGGGAAGAGCTTGCGCCACAGATCACGCGCGCACCGGATGGCCGGGCGGTGATGACCTGGCGGAAGACGGAACTCACCGCGCATGAGCCAGAGGCGAATCTACCTGAATGGGTGCTTCCGTTTTCCCGGCTGGAACTCTCCGAGTTCAGCGGCTGGGGCGAAGTCGCCGCCAGCGTGCATCGCGCCTGGGCCGGCCAATACGAGGACGCCCCCGAAATCGATGCCATCGCCGAGCGGATCATGTCGGAGGCGGCGGGCGACTCGGCAAAGGCGGCGGTTCTTGCGCTGCAGCACCTGCAAGAGGAATACCGGTACTTGAGCATCTCTGGCGGAATCCGCTCCTTCGTGCCGGAGCGCGCCTCGGTCGTGATCGGGCGGCGCTATGGCGACTGCAAGGATAAGACGCTGCTCCTCGTCGCCCTCCTCCGGCACCTCGGCATCCAGGCGGACCCAGCGCTCGTCCACACGGAGATCAGGCGCGGCATCGCGCAGTTCATGCCATCGCCGGCCGCCTTCAACCACGCCATCGTCTGCGCCCAGCTTGGCGGCAAGGCGTATTGGCTAGATCCGACCATGCGGGCGCAGCGCGGATCGCTCGATGACTGCGGCTGGTCCACGCTGGGAATGGCGCTGGTCATAGGAGAGGCAACCGACGGGCTAAAGGAGATCCCCCTTCCTCATGCCGATGCGACCTATCTAGAACTCCGCGAGGAATTCTCGATCCCCAAAGCTAGGGAGCCAGTCCGCCTCAAGGTCGAGACAGATGCCCGCGGCTGGGACGCGACCCGCCTCCGCAGCATGTGGGAAATCCTCGGGCGCGATGCAATGCTCAAGGCGCTCTCCGGGGGCTACGAGGAACTCTACGGCAAAGCCGAAGCGGTGGAGTTTCCGGAAATCGAAGATGTGGAAGACGGCAACGCTATGAAGATGCGGGAATCCTACACGCTCCCCCACATGGGGCGGGAATCCCAGGACCGGAACCGGCTCGGCTACCAGTTTCATCCGCAAGTGTTGATCGCGCGAATTGCGGGAGGTCCGCGCGGCGAGCGGAATGGACCGTTTGCCCTGACATACCCCTGCCACGTTATCCAGCGGATATCGGTCATCATCGAGGGCGGCGCCCACTTTGAAGCGGAGAGCAAGTCGGTCGATGGCCCCGGTTTTTCGTTCCGGTATCGATGCACGCCGAAAGGGGGGCGGGCCGACCTATTCTTTGAATACAAAACGTCCGTGCCGTACATCCCAGCGAAGGATTACTCCGCATATCTTTCGGCGCTACAGAAAGTATCGCACTACCTAAATTTCGGCATCGACGCCCCGAATATCGCGCCCAGTCCGAAGCGCGGATGGGCGAGCGGAAAGCCAGCCTTCCAGCCGCGCCATGCGGTCGCCACCGCTAGCAGCAGCACCGGCGTGGAAAACCCATCGCGGCAGGGCTATGCTCGGCGAAGGAGCAAACGTTCGCGGTCCGTCAGCACCGGCGGCGGCTGTGCGATCGCGGCAGTCGCCTTCCTTTTGATCAAGACCCTTCTCACCATCACTACCCACAATGCAGTTCCGCCGCAGCCATTGCCATGGCCGCCGTCGACATCCCTGTTCCCCGCATCTGAGAACAACTCCACTATTCCACTTGAATCCAGCTCCGATTCGATCCGCCAGTCCCTAGAAAGAAACTCGCAGTATAGATCAGAAGGTCCTCTGGGACCGGTCGATCCCGCTGGGACGACAGACTTTAAGCTGCTGCTGCCGGACAGCGAAGAGCAGGAGACAGAGAAAAAGTCGCCTTATTCCATCGATCGCCGGTCCCCGGAAATAAAGCTCGAATATTGATCGCCCATCCCCTATCAAGGTCGATCCCGCGTAGTCACCAGATCGCCTCGATTTTGCCGATGGCAGGCAAGACTGCGGGAGCGGATCGGAGGCGAGTAGACTCATTGCCAAAAACAATGGCGGGAATCGGCAGCCCAAAGCGCGCTGTTTTGCCCTGGCTCAGATGAGGCTGGGCGTCGCGCCGCAAGTCCCCTCCTGGGAGGGGATTTAGGGGTGGGTAGATGAGGTGTATAGCCCTTGATTTCAAGGGATTGCAACAAGACCAGCGCTTGGCGGGTCGATCCCGCCGTGGTCGTCCGATGCTCGCGGACCCACCCCCGACCCCTCCGGGGAGGGGAGATTGGATTCGCGACGCCCGGATTTCGCGGCACCCTGTGGCTCGCAAGATATGGCGGGTTTTTAAATAAATAGGCGCAAATCTCTTTGCCAATCAGTCTAACATCCAAGACCAACTAAAGTGACCTCGAAGCCGCCAGTGCCGCCCCTTGGTGTCCCTCTTCGCTCACCGGCAGCGGACCAGAGTCATCAGGGCGAAGGCGGTGCCGTATTGCCGGTGGTAGTTGTAGAACGGATAGTCCCACCAGGAGCCGTCTTTTTCTTGGAGCGCGGCGATGAGGGCGGCGAGCCTCCCCTGGTGCGGCGGGCGCTGGTCCTCTGGCATGAGATCGATGCAGCGCGCGGCGTAGTAGTGGCCGAAAAAGTAGAAGTAACCGGCGACCTGGAACCAGCTTTCGTGCGGGACGGGGCGCTTGCGCCCGATGCTCAGCCAGCCGTTGCGGTCGAAGAGGCGGCGCAGGCATTCGGCGTGGACCTCCGGCGTGATTTTCGGGTCGCCCCACATTTCGAGCGCGGCGTTGCAGGCGTGCGACCGGCCGAGCGATCCGCCGGCGCGGTTGATGCCGCGCATCGGCTGCATCTTGAGATACTCGCCATACAGGTAGGTGAAGTCGCCCTTCTGCTGGCGGCGGATCGAATCGGCGGCGCGCTTGACGAGATCCTCGGGCGGCGGAAAGCCGGCGTCGCGGGCGTCCGCCATGCCGACGAGCACGGCGGCGGTGGTAAAACTGATCGACGAGGCGGCGGGGCGCTGGGCACCGACATCGAAATCGTAGTATCCCCAGCCGCCGGCGACCGCCTCGTAGCGGGTGAGCCGGTCGTATTGGACCGCGATCAATTCGGCGATCCGGCTGCGGCGCTCGGATTCGGATTCTGGCGTGCGCTGGTGCATGGCGGCGAGCGCCCCCAGCGAATAGCCGTGCGCCCAGACGTTGTAGATCGCGGTGGCATCGGCGCGGCGGACATCGCCGAGGTTGTCCAGGAGCCAGTCCTCGGCGCGGCGCAGCGCGGCGGCGGCAGTTTCGTCGCGGTCGGGCGCGCCGGTTTCGATCAGCGCGTGGATGCACATCGCGGTGATCGCCGCGCGGAAGGCGCCGTGGGCGCCGGGGACCGGGGCGTAGATGTTCAGCCCCTTCGTCTGGGTCGGCGTCCCCCACGAGCCGTCCTTGTTTTGGTCCGCGACCAAAAACGCGACGCCGCGGTCGATGGCCGCCTGGATCTGCTCGGGTGAAGGCGGCGGCGCGTCCGCGCCCGGCGCCGCTTGGTCGATGCGCGGGTCCGCCCCTGCCGCCGGACCCGCCTCTACGCTGGCGCCAGCGCCGGCATTGGCACCGGCACCGGCATCGGCATCGACTTGCCCTGCGGCGGGCAGCGCAAAGGCGGCCGCAGAGGCAAAGCAAAAGCTCAGAGCGAGGGCGAGCGAGCGGGACATCGGGGGAAGGGTAAGCTATTTGGCAAAGAGTTCGTCAAAAAACAGGCGCATGTGCGCCCACGAGCGCTGGTCTGCCTTTTCGTCATAAGCCGCGCCCTTCGACGGGTCGTCACCGGCCGCCTTCTTCGTGAACGAGTGCACCGCCCCGCCATAGGCGACGAGCTGCCAGTCGACGCCGTGCTGCTCCATCTCGGCGGCGAAGGCGTGGAGGTCCTCCTGCGGCACATGCGGGTCGGCGGCGCCGTGCAGGGCGAGCACCTTCGCCTTGATGTTCGCGCCGTCCTCCGGCGAGGGCGAGTCCAGCCCGCCGTGGAACGAGACGACGCCTTTGACGTCTGCGCCCGACCGCGCCAGCTCGATCACGCCGGTGCCACCAAAGCAATAGCCGATGGCTCCTAGCCGGTCTGGATCGACGCCCGGCAGCGCTTTGAGCTGGTCGAGCGCCGCATTCATCCGCGCGCGGAAGAGCGTCCGGTCGCCTTTATACTTCCCGGCTTGGACGCCGCATTCCTGGGGCGTTTCCGGGCGGACGCCGGTGCCGTACACATCGGCGGCGAACGTGATGTAGCCGAGTTCGGCGAGCATCTTGGCGCGCTCTTTGGCGTAGTCCTGCAGGCCGGTCCAGTCGTGGATGAGCAGGATGCCGGGGCGCTTCTCGCCATCGGCGAGCTCCGGCGTGGCGACGAAGCCTTCGAGCGCGGTGTCGCCGTGTTTATAGGGGTGGTCCCGCGTCTCGATGTCGGCGGCGGAGAGGTTCGCGGCGGCAAAGGCGGCGGAGAGGGCGGCGATCAGTGGGGCGATTGATTTCATGCGGTTAAGATGCGGCAAAGCGGCGGCGCAGGCAAACCGCAATCCGGGCGCAAAAAAAGGCGGGACCGGCGATCCGGTCCCGCCTTTTCGGGAAAATGTCGCGCCGGGCGCTTATTCGACCTTCATGGTGCCGAACATGAGGAGCGCGTGACCGGGGAAGGTGCAGATGTAGGGATAGTCGCCTTTTTCCTTGGGCGCGGTGAATTCGATGGTGTCCTTCTGCTTCGGCTGCACGAGCTTGGTGTGGTGCAGGATGTCGCCGCTCGGCGGGATGTAGCCCTTGGCCATGGCGTTCGGGTCGGTCATGAACTTGTTCGATTCGGCGATGACCTTGTCCTTGGTGCCCTGCTTGCAGAGCACCCAGTTGTGCATCTGCATGAGCGTGCAGTTGTTATCGAGGGTGAACTTCACTTTCTGACCGGCTTTGACCGAGAACGTGTCCTTCGCGAACTTCAACTGGTAGGGGAGGATGCCCATCGTGTATTCGAGGGTCTCGCCGCTGCCTGCGGTCCTCTTTGCTGTCGCCCGCATCGGCGGCGGTGGCGGCGGCGGCGGCATCGGTTTTCGGCGCATCGGCTGCCGCAGCTTTCTCCGGCTCTTCGGCGGCGACGGGCTGGGCGGCGGCGGCGGTGGCGGCGGCCGGGGCACCGGCGTCAGCGACCGGGGCGTCCGGATCTTGGCGCCCGAAGATGAAGGCGAAGCCGACGACGACGAGCATGAAGGTGATCGCCGCGCCGAGGATCGCGTAAACGATGTCCATGATTGAACCGCGCTGGCTGGCAGTGTGGGAATTGGCGTGCATTGGGTGTTGGATCGAAGGTTGGTTTTCTGTGGCGGGGGGATTTTTCGGGCGGGAATAATCGGAGATTTCCCGGGTCCGGCAAGGAGAATCTCCGTCCCTCCCCCGTCGCGATTTACGCCCCAGAATCCCCCCGAGTTTCATCGGGATGCGGATTAATGTTCGCCCCGCTGCGCCCGGAGCCGGTAATACTCGGCGGCGTCAGGGCGGAGCAAGGCGGCGACCGGGAGGTGCCCGATGCCAAGCGCGCGCACGGTGTGCCGCAAGACCAGCAGGCTGGCGACCGAGTCGTAAAGCGCGTCGTGCCACGCCAGCCCCTCGCAGAGCGCATCCGCCTCCGCCTTCAGCCCGAGCGCCTCGGTCAGCGGCCCCAGCGCGTGGCAGTCGAGGTCCGGGAACGCCGCCTGCGCCACCCGCAGCGTATCGACCCAAGGCCCGAAGCCGTGAAACGGAAACGCCCGCAGAAACCGCCGCTCGGTGCCCGCCGCATGGGCGACCACCGCCCGCCCGCGCAGCGCGCCCTGGACCTGCGGCCAGAGCGTGAGCAGCGGCGGCGCGCCCCCCAGGTCCGCCGCCGTGATCCCGTGCGCCTTCTGCGCCGCCCACGTGATCGGACCCTCCGGCTTCAGGTAGCTGCGGAAGAAGTCACCGGCATCGATTTCAAGCCCCCGCATGATCGCCCAGCCGACCTGCACCGGGTGATCGGTGCCGCCGCGCCGCGCGCCCGCGCTTTCAAAATCAACGGCGGCGAATTCGGCGCTGGCGATCGGGGTTTGCATCGGCACCCGTCCTCAGAGGCGAAGCCCCGCCGAGGTTCGCCCGTCATGCGCCGGGCCGCTCGCCTCGCGCTTGCGCAGTTCCCGGAGCTGCTCCGCGCGGGGGATGACGAGGAAGATCCCGACCACGATGCAAAAGACGCCGACGCCGCGGAACACATTTTTGAGCCGCTCGTCCAGCCACTTGTTGCGGTTGATATTCCCCCGGTTGACCGGATCAAACCTGTCCTGGTAGATCCGCCGCAGCGTCTTCGGGTTGCGCGCCTGCTTCAGGAAATACCAGCCGAGGAATAGCAACACCAGTCCGGTGATCTGTAGGGGGACATCCACGGTTCTTGGGGAAGCGCGTTTTGGGTTGGGGGAGAAATTGATTAAGAAATCTTTCGCTTTCAGCGGGCATGTTTTTTACTCCCCCAAGGCGGCAGGTCAAGAATGGGAAACGCTATTTTCGGTCATATCGGGCTTTTCGGCGGGCAGGACTTCGCCGGTTCGCCGGTCGACTGAGAAGGCGTCCTGGATCCGCCACGACCGCATCCGGTTGCTGTCGGCGACCCACGCTTCGACCCGCGCGGGGTCCGGCCCGCCCTCGGGCAAATCGGCGGCGGAGAATTCCTTCGCCCACGCCGACCATTCGTGCTCGCCCTTGTCCTCCATCGCGTCGAATTCGTGATCGTGATAGTGGAAGTAGTCTTTCGGCGGGCCGTAGATGTCGGCGACGGCGAAGATCTCGCGCTCGCCCGCCGCGTTTTCCGCCACCAGCAGGACGCCGTGGGCGTGCTCGCCGTCGAGCCCCGGCAGCTCGGCAAATCCCTCGGCGTGAAAGCGGGGAGCCGGATCGGCGGACCCCGGTTCTGGCGCGCCCGCCGCCGGATCGCCAGGCGACCTAGCGCCCGCCTTCTCGGTCGGCGCTGGCGCTGGCGCTGAGGCGGAATTCGCCGCGCGAATCGGCGAGCGGGGACTTGGAGGTTTTGAAGTTTTCGAGGCGGCGATCTTTGAAAAGCGGTGGGTCGAGCAAGCCGAGCGCATCGAGCTTGTTGGCGCCCTCGCGGACGAATTCGCGGGTCGCGTCGAGGCGGACCATCTGGTCGGGCTGGAAAAAATTGATGAGCAGCAGGTTGGTGCGCGCATGGAGCCGCGCCTGCCGGTGCCGGTCCATCCGCTGCGCGCCGTAGAGCCAATAAATCCCCTGGATGGCGACGAACGCCGCCAGAATCGCCGTGAGCCCGCGCGCGGCCGCCGGGCGCAGCCGGGCGAGGCGCGGGCCGGCGAGCAATGCCCGCGCCCAGAGCAGGGCGAGCGGCACCAGCGCGACGCCGAGGTAGAGCGCCATGCTCATGTAGCGGGGGGTGAGCGAGCGGTGCAGCCCCATCATGCCCGAGCGCCCGAGCGAGACCATCGCGCAGGCGGCGATGGCGGTGCCGCCGAGCGCCAGCCACGGCAGCGCCGCGCCCCACAGGTCCGGGCGGCGGCGCGCCTTGAGCAGAAAGGCGAGCGCCAGCAGGGCGAACGCCGCCGCCAGCGCGATCCCGACTTTGCCCGCCAGCCCGATCGGCTCGATGTCCACGGCGCGGCTGAATTGGTTGCCGAGCATGACGAGGGCGAACTGGACGATCTTGCCGCCCTTTTCGAGCGCGGCGTCCAGGTGGGCGGCGGCGGGCGGTTCGCCGCCGGTCGGCTGCATGTAGGCGTGGCTCGGGTGCGAGACGTTCTGGAACGTCGCCGGGTTGAAATACGAGGCGAGCGTCACCGCCGCGCAGAGCAGCCAAGCCCCGGCGAAAAGCCAGCGCGCCTTGCCCAGCCGCTCGGCGGACAACAGCGCGCCGAGCAAAACCACCAGATCAGCATCCCGTGCCCAAAGCTATGCGTCCCGATCAAGGCGAGCGCCAGGCAGATGCCGAACCGCACCCAGATCCCGAGCCGCCGCGCGCCAAGCGCGACCAGCGCCCAGGCGATGCAGCAGACCGGCAGCATAAATGCGATCTGGATGCCCCAGAGGAAATTCTGCCACTGCAGCGGCGAGAAGATCATCAGGTTGATCGCCAGCGCGGCGGGGGCGACCAGCCGGCTGCCCGCCCCCAGCGTCCGCCCCAGCAAGATATAGGCGGCGACCCCGGTGAGCAGCGTAGTGGCAAAGATGAACCCCATCTCCGCGCGCAGATCGCCGCCCGATGCGGCATTGAGACCGAGGATGATGAGCCGCGGGAAAAAGATGCGGTGCTCGATATGCGGCTCGTAGAGGTCGCCAAACGCCAGCTCGCCCGACTCCCATTTTTCGATCAATGGCACGCGCTCCCAGTCGTCCCAGGTCGGGATGTTGACCGCGTTCGCCTTGATCAAAATGCCCAAGATCAACGCCGGCAAAAACGCGGTCGCCACGCCGGTCCAATGCCGCCAGCGCGCAGGGCGGTCAGGCGGATCGGATGGGGCGGGGGGATCGGTGGCGGCGGACATCGCGCCGAAGAAAGGGCGACCCGCCCCGCCGTCCAACAAAATTCGCCCGGATCAAAAAAAGCCCCGGCCAGCGATCCGGCCGGGGCTTTGCAAAAAATGCGGTGCTCGGGGAGCCGCCGCTACTTCGATTCCTTGATGCGCAGGTTGCGCCATGAAACCTCATAGGGGCCGGAGCCTTTGCCGATGCCGTGGACCTGCAGCCCGATCGTCCCTTTGGCGTATTGCTCGTGGAATTCTTTGTCGAGCGTGATGTCCTCGATCGGCTCGCCATTGATCCACGTCTGGATGCGCGGCCCCTGCGCCACGATGCGGTATTTGTTCCACTCGCCGTCCTTGAAGTGCTTGTGCGGCTTGAGGCGCTCCTTCGGCGTCAGCCAGCCCTTCCCGGTCGCCTCCCCGTAAACATAGCCGGCCTCCGCCCCGTTCTTGCCGCTCGCCTCGATCTCGACCTGCGGCTAGTTCACCCGGTCCTTGTCGTTGATCAGCGAGCGGATCTGCACGCCGGAGTTCAGCGCGTTGTCCACCTTGACCTCAAACTCCAGCTCGAAATCGCCGTAGAGCTTTTCGGTGCAGAGGAACGAATTCGGGCTGCCGTCCTCGGTCTTGCCGACGATCGCATCGCCTTCGATCCGGTAGGTCGCCTTGCCGCGGTGGATTTTCCAGCCGTCCAGCGACTTGCCGTCAAACAGGCTGGCCCAGCCGTCTTCGGATTTCGAGTCCGCCGCGATGCCGGCGGCGGTGGCGAGCGCCGCAGCGGCGACGGCGAGGAGAATTTTCGGGGTTCGCATGATTGGGGTGGGGTGTGGGGTTGCTAGGGTTTTGTGCGGGCGGATGGTTACGCTCCCTGGATCGGCGATCATTCAACCGGGCGAACCTCGTAGTCGCAAGCGACGATCCGGTGGTCGGACTCGGGGTTCGGGACCACCCACGCGCGGAGCGGGACCAGATCCGGGGACGCCCAGATCTGGGCGAGCCGGAGGGCGGGCAGGTCTTGCGGAAACGTGTCGCCCCAGCCGGCCCCGGCTTCGCGGAAGGCGTCGTTCAAGCCGGGTCGCCGGAGCAGGTGGAGCGCGGCGTCTCCCGGCGGGGCGTTGAATTGCCCGCCGATGAGCGCCGCCTCGCCCTTCGGCACCGTCTTGGACATCATGGCGACGAGCGAGAACAATTCGTTGCGCCTGCCCTGCCGCGCCGCGCGGTGCGCCGCCCAGGCGGCGGGGTCGTAGAGGGCGAGCGTCTTGGGCGGCGGCGATAGATGCAGGCTGAGCGCGTGATAGTAGCGCCCGCCGGGCAAGGCTCCGCGCGCCTGCATGCCGAGCGAGATCGGGTTGGCGTGGACGGGCGCGAGCTCCCAGCGCGAGAGCACCGCGCAGTCCGGCCCGCCGACCGCATAGCCTTCGCCTTCCCCGAAAATGACATCGGCGACCAGCCGGATGTCGAGCGGCGGGCGTTCCTGCATCAGGACAATGTCGGGCCGCAGGGCGGCGGCGGCGGCCAGCGCCTGCTCCCGCCGCGCGCAATCCACCGTGACGACGCGGATGGCGCCCGGCGGCTTTTCCCAATCCCCCCCGCTCCCGCTCACCCAGCCGCGCGCCAGCGGCCGCGATTCGTCCGCGCAAAACGCAACCGTCAGCACCCAGACGAGCGTTCCCACGCCGCCCAGCCGCCGCCAGCGCGCGAGCCAGGCGGTGAGGGCGAGGGCGAGCCCGGCGCAGCCCCACAGCCAGAGCGGCACCATGGTGGCGGCCGCCGCGCGATCCCAGCGGAAGGCAAACGCCATGACCACCGCCGCGTGCAGGGCAAGCGAGAGCGCGCCGAGAAATCCGGCGGCGGCGCGAAGCGATTTTCCGAGGGCAGCGAGGCGCATGGGAGAATGGGCGTTAGTCGCACCAGATGCCCCGGCGTTCAAATCGCAAGCCGCGGCGCCCAGCATCGCGGCAGGCTGCCGATGCCACGGGGTGCGCGCGCGGAGTGCGCATGCCGCCATCGCAGCCTGCCGTAGCCCAAGCTCTCATCGCCTTGAAGCGAGGGCGCATTTGCTCGGGGAGCCTTGCTGCTATGGGCTATTCGCCGGTCTCGGCGGGCAGCGATTGGTTTTTGACCCAGACGTATTCTTTCCAGGCTCCCTCGTAGAGGCGGACATTCGGGTAGCCGGCGACATGGCTTAGGTAGAAGCGGAGGAGGCTTCCTTCCCGCGAGGTGCCGCAGTAGCAGAGCACCGTCTTGTCGGGCGTGATGCCGGCGGCTTCGAGCTGCGCTTTGACTTGGGCGAACGGGCGGAACTTGTGCGTGTTGCCCTTCTCCATGAGCCGCGCCCAGTGGAAGTTGACCGCGCCGGGGATGTGGCCTTTGCGCAGCCAGACGTCGTCATCGCCTTTGAATTCGTGCGGCGGGCGGGCATCGACCAAGAGGTAGCCCGGCTTGTCCTTCAGCGCGATCACCTCATCCACGGTCGCCGCGATCTGCGGCTTGCCTTTCTCCGGCAGAGATCCCGGCGGATTGCCGAAATATTCCTGGGTCGGCTCCAGCCCCTGCCTCATCCACTCCGCCAGCCCTCCATCGATGATCCGGATGTCCTCGACGCCGACCTTTTCGAGGACATGCACGACCATCGTGGCGCTCAGGATCTCGTCGTTGGGCAGCTCCGCCCCGGTCGCATAGACGAGGTGGGGCCGATCTTTGTCGACGCCGGCGCGGAGGAGCAGCGCTTTGGTCAAATCGTCCGGCAGATACTGGACCGGCACGCCTTGTTCGGTCCCGCGCAGCGTATCGAACTCCAGGTGGTGCGCCGTCGGCAGATGCCCGCGGAAGTAGTCTTTGTAGCCGCCGCGGGTATCGAGCACGATGGGGCGCTGGGATGCATCCGGATTCTCGATCAGCTTTTTCGCCTCGGCAGGCGAGATGATCCCGATGTCGGCTGAGGTGAGCGTCGTGAGGGCGGCGCTGAGGAGCAAGAGGGAGAAGATTGGGCGAATCATGGCGGCGTTTATATGCCATGTATAGCATGTAAAGCAACCGATTGATGTCGGGTGCAACGTGGCGAAAGGTCTGGCGATGACCTTGCCCGATTGCTCCGATATTTTGAAGGCGCTGGCCGACCGCACCCGGCAGCGCCTTGTCAAAGCGCTGCTCAAGGGCGACCAGGGCGTGAATGAATTGGCGGACCTTTTGGGGATGGGCCAATACAACGTCTCCAAGCACCTGAAGGTCCTTAGAGAGGCAGGCATCGTCGATGTGCGCGCCATCGCGCAGCGCCGCGAGTATTTTATCGCCACCACGTTTCGCCGCCGGCTCGAAGAGGAAGGGCCGGTCCTCGATTTCGGATGCTGCGCCTTCCGCATGGACCGGCTGCCGGACTAACCCCGGTGGCACCGATGTGTCCGCGCGGTGACAAATCCGGCTTGATATATGCGACGAATGGCATATTTAGCCCGCATGAAACCCTCCCTTCTTGCCCTCTTGGCCGCTGGCGTGCTCAGTGCGTGCGGCGATTCGCCCGAAGCGCCGCAGACGATCCTCCTGACGGGATCGAGCACGGTGGCTCCGCTGGCCGCCGATGCGGCGAAGCGCTATGAATCCTCGCATCCCGGCGTGCGGATCGATGTGCAGACGGGCGGGTCGTCGCGGGGGATCGCGGATGCGCAGTCGGGGCTGGCGGATATGGGGATGGCATCGCGGGCGCTGAAGCCGGAGGAATCGGCGCTGGCCGAGCACAAGATCGCGATGGACGGCGTCTGCCTGATCGTGCATCGAGACAACCCGCTGGCCAATCTGACTAAGCAGCAGGCGATCGACATCTACACCGGCAAGATCGAGAACTGGAGCGCGCTGGGCGGGGCGGACAGCGAGATCGTGGTGGCGAACAAAGCGGAGGGGCGGGCGACGCTGGAGGTCTTCCTCGGCTACACCGGGCTGGATAGCGCGGACATCAAGGCGGATGTGGTGGTGGGCGAAAACCAGCAGGCGATCAAGACGGTGGCGGGCAACCCGGCGGCGATCGGCTACGTTTCGATCGGCGCGGCGGCCAGCGAGGCAGGGGCGGGGACGCCGATCAAGCTGGTCGCCTCCGACGGGGTCGAAGCCACGGCGGCGGCGGTGGCGGACGGGACTTTCCCGATCACCCGGCCGCTCCAGATCATCACCAGCGGCAAGATCTCGCCCGCCGCGCAGGGATTTCTCGACTTCCTCAAATCGGCGGCGATCGACGATCTGGTGCAAAGCCATCTCTATGTCCCGGTATCGCATTGACCGGGCGGTCGGCGTGGCGCTTGCCGGATCGGCGGCGCTGTGCGGCGGGCTGGTGCTGCTGATCGTGTGGTTCCTGTGGCGGGAGGCGTGGCCGGCGGTTGAGGCGGGGCGGCTGCCGCACCTGTTCCGCGATGAAACGTGGCGGCCGGGATCGGCGCGCGACCCGCAGTATGGGATCTTGCCGATGCTCGCCGCCTCCCTGCTGGTCACGCTGCTGGCGGCGGGGATCGCCGCGCCGGCGGGGATCGCCGGGGCCGTGTTCCACCGCTTTTACCTGCCCGCCGGGCTGGCGGCGTGGAACCGCCGGGCGCTGGAGCTGCTCGCCGGGGTCCCGTCGGTCGTCTTCGGCTTCTGGGGGCTGGCCGTCCTCGTGCCGGCGATCAACCGGTGGCATCCGCCGGGGCAAAGCCTGCTCGCCGCCGGGCTGGTGCTCGCCCTGATGATCCTGCCGACCGTCGCGCTGACCGCGCAGGCGGCGCTGCGCGCCGTGCCGGAGGGCCACTGCTCGCCGCCGCCGGGCTGGGGCTGGGGCGCGCGCGCACGATCGTGAGCATCGCCCTGCCGGCGGCGCGCGGCGGCATCGCGGGCGGCGTGGTGCTCGCCCTCGCGCGCGCCATCGGGGAGACGATGGCGGTGGTCATGGTCTGCGGGAACATCGCCGCCTACCCATCCAGCATTTTCGACCCGGTGCGGCCGGTCACCTCGACGATCGCGTTGGAGATGGGCTACGCGACCGCATCGCACCGGGCGCTGCTTTACGCCGCCGGGCTGATCCTCGTCCTGCTGACCGGCGCGCTGGTCGGCTGGCTCGCCTTCCGGCAAAACCTGCCGAATCGTAAAATCCGGACCGCTTTCCAAATCCGATGCCTGCCAGACCCAACGCTCCCGCCCGCCGCTTTGCCGCCGGTGATGCCGCCATCGGGATCGCCGGGGGTGCCGCCGCGCTGGGCGGAGCCGCCGTCCTGATGTGGATCGCCTTCGACCTCGCCCGCCTCGGCTGGGAGAATCTCTCGTGGGGATTCCTCGGCGGCGAAGTCGAGGACGCCGGGCGGGCGGGCGGGATCGGGCCGGTCATCGCGTCCACCATGCTCATCCTCGCCGCGTGCCTCGCGGCGGCGGTGCCGCTGGGCGTGGGCTGCGCCGTCTGGCTGTCGGAATGCGTGCGGCGGGGGGGCCGCGCCGCGCGGGCGATCACCGCCGGGGTCGATCTGCTCGCCAGCGTGCCGTCGGTCGTCTTCGGGCTCTTCGGGATGACGTTTTTTTGCCGGGTGCTGGGGCTGGGGTTTTCGGTCGCCGCCGGCGGGCTGACGCTGGCCTGCATGATCTTGCCGCTGCTCGTCCGCACCACGCTGGCGGCGCTGGCCAGCCTGCCCGCCGACCTGCGCCCCGCCGCCGCCGCGCTGGGGCTGAGCCGCACCACCCAACTGCGCCGCCTGCTCCTGCCCGCCGCCTTGCCCGGCATCGTGGCGGGCGTCACGCTCGGGGTCGGGCGCGCCATGTCGGAGACCGCCGCGCTCATCTTTACCAGCGGCTACTCGACGCGCTGGCCGGCTGGGTTTGGCGAATCCGGCCGCGCCCTCTCGGTCCACATCTACGACCTCGCCATGAACATCCCGAACGGCGCGGCGAATGCCTCGGCCAGCGCGCTGGTGCTCCTCGCCGCCATCCTCGCCATCAACATCGCCGCGACCGCGCTCGCCGACCGCTGGGCGGCGCGCGCCGCCGCCACTAGAAACGCCGCCCGATGAACGACCCATCCGCCAAACTCACCGCCGCCCGCCTCGGCGTCCGCTACGGGCAAACCGAGGCGCTGCGCGGCGTCGATCTCGCCATCCCGGAGGGGCAGATCACCGCGCTGGTCGGGCCCTCCGGCTGCGGGAAGAGCACGTTTTTGCAAACCCTGAACCGCCTCTCCGACCTCGTGCCCGGCTGCCGCGTCACCGGGCGCATCCACCTCAGCGGCGGCGGCAACAGCGGCGGCCGCGAGATCACGGCCCCTGCTCGGGCGCGGACGTGCTCGCGCTCCGGCGGCGGATCGGCATGGTCTTTCAGAAGCCCAACCCGTTCCCGCAATCGATCCTGAAGAACTTCGAGATCCGCTGCGCGAGCACGGCACCCGCAGGGCGGACGTCGCGCCGATCGCCGAGCGCTGCCTGCGCGATGTCGGCTTGTGGGGCGAGGTCGCCGACCGGCTCGGGCGCTCCGCGCAGCAGCTCTCCGGCGGCCAGCAGCAGCGGCTCTGCATCGCCCGCGCGCTCGCGCTCGAACCGGAGGTCATCTTGTTCGATGAGCCGTGCAGCGCCTTGGACCCGCTACATCCCGCCGTGGTGGAAGACCACATCGCCGCGCTGCGCGGCGCGTCACCGCCGTCATCGTGACGCACAACAACCTGCGCAGGCGCGCCGCATCGCCGACCGGGTCGCCGTCTTCTGGGTGCGCGACGGAGCGCGACGATCATCGAGAGCGGCGGCGCGGATGAGGTCTTCAATAATCCGCGCGATCCCGACGCCGCGCTCTACCTGGAGGGACGCCGCGGCTAGCGGGACCGAATTCTGGCGATTGCACTCCGGCGCGACTGGAATCATCGTGACCCCATGATCCCCGATCCACTTTCCTCCGCGCGGCTCGACCGGGCATTGCATGAAGCGCGCCGCGGCGAGGCTCCGCCGCTGCCGCCGGATTTTTCCGATCAGATCATGGGCAGGATCGCGGCAGGGGAAGGCGCGGCCGGATCGGCTGCGCCGCCGAAGCTGGGCGCGCTGCTGGCGGTCGCGGCGGCGGTCGCGCTGGTCAGCTCCGGGGTCGCCGCGCTGGTCGCCGGCCGCCACGACCGGCTGCCGGACCTCACGCTTTTCCGGGCGGACGCCGCCTCGCTCAACGCCGTGTCACCCCGATGAACCAGACCGGCTGGATCCTGTGCGCCGCCGCCACCGCCGCCGCCGTCAGCGTGGCGGTCACGCTGCTGCTCGGGCACCGGCATTCCGGGGATTCGGAGGCGGAGCTGCACGCCTGGATGCACGCCAACCTGAAGCTCAGCGCCGAACAGGACGCCGCGCTCCACTCGCTGGAAAGCGCCTACGAAAGCCGGCGGCTGAAGCTGCGCGCCGAGATCGACGAAGCCGGCTCCGACCTGGCCGCCGCGCTGCGCAAGGGCGACCTGCAGGCCCCGGAGGCGCAGGAGGCGATGGTGCGGCTCGACCGCCTCCAAGCCGAGCTGCGCAAGGCGACGCTCGAGCATTTCTTCGCCATGAAAGACCACCTCGACCCCGCGCAGTCTGAAAAGCTGCTCGATTGGGTCGCCGAAAGCATCGCCGCCCATGGAAACGACGATTGAGTTCGGGCAAGACCTGCCGGCACCGGCATCGAGGTCGCTGCCCGCGCCAGCGGTGGCGACCCCCGCGCCGCCGCGCGAGGGCGCGGTCCCGCATCCCCACCCGCGCGAGGCGGAGCTGGTGGGCGCGGCGCGGGGCGGCGATCCGGGCGCCTACCGGCAGATCGTCGAGTTCTACCAGGGCGCCGTCTTCGCCTTCTGCTACCGCTGGCTGCGCTCGCCGGAGGACGCCCGCGAGGCGTGCCAGGACACGTTCATCCGCGCCCACGCGGCGCTCCCGAAATACAAACACGGCGGCAAGCTCACGACGTGGCTCTACCAGATCGCGCTCAACCTCTGCCGCGACCGCGCCCGCTCGCCCCGCCTTTCGCAGCCGCCGGGGCTGCCGCTCGAGGCATGCCCGGACCTCGCCTGCGGCAGCCGCCCGCCGGACGCCGCCGCCGCCTGGAATGGCGACCTGGGGCGGCTCGAGCGCGGGCTGGGCGATCTGCCGCGCCGCCTGCGCGAAGCGATCATCCTGTGCGGGATCGAAGGGTTGAGCCACGAGGAGGCCGCCGCCGTCATGAAGTGCTCGCCCCGCGCCGTGGAGGGTCGCCTCTATCGGGCAAGGCAGCGCCTGCTCCGCTGGTGGCAGGCTGAGGGGTAGGCGGCGGCACTGCCCGGCGATTGGGTGAAAATTCAGCCGGTCAGGCGAAGCGGTCGCAGTCGCCGCAGTCGCAGCGGGCTGCGCCATTCTCTGAGGTCGCGGACATCCGCGCCCGCACGGACCTGTAGAGACGGCACTCCTGCCGTCTTGGACCTGTGCCAACGCCCTGCGGGCAACCCGATGCCGCCCTCTCAGACCGCCCCATCCCGACCTCGAAGGTGGCTCCGAACCGATGGCGGGGCGATGCCGCATCCCGAAGACGGCAAGAGTGCCGTCTCTGCTTGGAACGTCCGGCGGCGGGCGCGACGTGTTTTGCCAAAACGGGGGCGATCGCCGGTGGCGCGCTGTCTGTCCCGCCGGACCTTCGGAGAAAGGTCCCTGCCTTTGGCGCTCGGCGCTGCCTTCCGCAGAAATCGGCGCACCACCCGGTCGCAGTTCTGCCGCAGTCGAAAGCGGCAGCGGGCGCCATTCTCTGAGGTCGCGGACGTCCGCGCCCGCCGGACCTGTAGAGACGGCACTCCTGCCGTCTTGGACCTGTGCCAACGCCCTGCGGGCAACCCGATGCCGCCCTCTCAGACCGCCCCATCCCGACCTCGAAGGTGGCTCCGAACCGATGGCGGGGCGATGCCGCATCTCGAAGACGGCAGGAGTGCCGTCTCTACGGAACGTCCGGCGGCGGGCGCGACGTGTTTTGCCAAAACGGGGCGATCGCCGGTGGCGCGCTGCCCTCGCCCCGCCGGACCTTTCGGAGAAAGGTCCCTGCCTTTGGCGCTCGGCGCTGCCTTCCGCAGAAATCGGCGCACCACCACCGTCGCAGTTCTGCCGCACCGAAAGCGGCAGCGGGCTGCGCCATTACCTGGGATCGCGAACGTCCGCGCCCGCCGGACCTGTAGAGACGGCACTCCTGCCGTCTTGGACCTGTGCCAACGCCCTGCGGACAACCCGATGCCGCCCTCTCAGACCGCCCCATCCCGACCTCGAAGGTGGCTGGCGGGGCGATGGCGGGGCGATGCCGCATCTCGAAGACGGCAGGAGTGCCGTCTCTACTTGGGGCCGTCCGGCGGCGCATCTCCCGATCCTCGATCAGACGTTTCCGAAAAAATTTCGTGGGATTGGCGCGGAGAGACCCGTCTCACCCGCCGTATGATCCGATCCTTTACCCTCCCGATCTTCTCCGCCGCTTTTAGCCTGCTCTGGCTGCCCGCTTTCGCCACCGCCCAAGAGGCGGCAACCGATCCGCAGGCGGCTCCGCCTTCGACCGCGGCCGGCGAAGCCCCCATGCTCGACACCGTGGTGGTCGTCGGGAAGGCGGAGGATCTGCTCGGGACGGCACCGTCATCGAGCAAAGGGCAGGCGAACAACGAGGAGCTGAGCCAGCGGCCGGTGCTGAGGCGCGGGGAATTGCTGGAGGCGGTGCCCGGCGTGGTCATCACGCAGCACTCCGGCGGCGGGAAGGCGAACCAGTATTTCGTGCGCGGGTTCAACCTCGACCACGGCACGGATTTCCACGTCTCGCTGGACGGGATGCCGATCAACTTCCGGACGCACGCCCACGGGCAGGGCTACGCCGACCTCAACTTTCTGATCCCCGAATTCATCGAGCGGCTGGATTATTTCAAAGGTCCGTTCTACGCGCCGCTCGGCGACCTTTCCACCGCCGGTGGCGCGCAATACCGGCTCTTCCACCAGCTGCCCCAGGGGATCGCCAGCTTCACCATCGGCGAGGATAACTACTACCGCGGGTTGCTCGGGGATTCGTGGGTTGCCGGTCCGGGCGTGCTCACGCTGGGCGGCGAGTTCACGCACGAGGACGGGCCGTGGGACCACCCGGACAACTACCGGCGCTTCAACGGATTGCTCCGCTACCATCTCGGGGACGACGATAGCTACCTCGATTTCACCGCCATGTCCTACATCGGCGAATGGGATGCGACCGACCAGATCCCGCTGCGCGCCATCCGGGACGGGCGCATCGGGCGGTTCGGGGCAATCGACCCGACCTCCGGCGGCGAGACGGCGCGCCACAGCTTTCAGGTGAATTGGCAGAACACGGAGCCGGGCGTCGTCACGCATGCCGATGCGTGGGTTGGGTATTACGACCTCGACCTGTTCTCCAATTTCACCTACTTTCTCGGCGATCCGGCGAACGGCGACCAGTTCGAGCAAAAGGAAAGCCGGCTCTTCGCCGGGGCGAACCTCTGGCGGCGCTGGGACTACGATCTCGCCGGGATGCCCAGCCACACGACCGCCGGGTTCCAGACCCGGCACGATTGGATCGACGACATCGGCTTGCACCTGACCTCCGCGCGCCAGCGGCTCTCCACCGTGCGGCAGGACGATGTCTATCAGGGCAGCTTCAGCCTCTACGCCGACCACGAGACGCAGCTCACGCCCTGGCTGCGCGCCGGCGCCGGGCTGCGCGGCGATCTCTTCGCCTTCGACGTCTCCGGGCTGCCCGCCAATTCCGGCGACGACACCGACGGCATCCTCAGCCCGAAAGCCCATCTCATCTTCGGCCCGTGGGCGGACACCGAGTTTTACCTGAACGCCGGCCTCGGGTTCCACAGCAACGACGCGCGCGGCGTGACGATCTCGACCGACCCGGTCACCGGCGAGGCGATCAGCCCCGTCGACCCGCTCGTCCGCACCGAGGGCGTCGAAATCGGCGTCCGCACCCAGGCGATCCCGGACCTGACCGCGACGGTCTCGCTCTGGGGGCTGCGCAGCGACAGCGAATTCGTCTATGTCGGGGATGCCGGGACGACCGAGGCGGGACCGGGATCGGAGCGCTACGGGATCGAGCTGGCCAGCTACTGGCGGCCGGCGGACTGGCTGGCGCTCGACGCCGAATACGCGTGGAGCCACGCGCGCTTCCGCGGCGTGCCGGGCGGCGAGGACCACATCCCGAATTCGGTCGAGCACATGGTATCCGCCGGGATCACCGCCGGCCGCGAGGAGGGACCGTTCGCCAGCCTGCGCGCGCGCTACTTCTCGCCCCGCCCGCTGGAAGAAAGCGGCACCATCGAAGGCGAGGACAGCCTCCAGCTCAACGCCCGCGTCGGCTACCGGAAAGGACCGTGGGAGTTCGCCGTCGATTGCCTCAACCTCCTCGACCGCGACGACAACGATATCGAATACTACTACGAAAGCCGGCTCCCTGGCGAAGCCGCCGCCGGGATCGCCGACACCCACATCCACCCCGCCGAGCCCCGCCAGATCCGCGTTTCGGTCACCTACCGGTGGTAGGGCGAGCCGCGCCGCCGGAGCCTTGCGAATCGCGAAACGTCTCTCACGATTCAAACGTAGCCTTAGCCTAATGAAGCGACCCCATTTCTCTGCCCTCGCCTTTACCCTCCTCGCCCTCGGCTTCGCCGCATGCGACTCCCGCCCAGACTCCAGCGGCGATCCGTCGCCCGGCGCCTCCGGAAAGCCTAAGGTTCTCACCACATTTTACCCGACCACGTATTTCACGCAGCGGATCGCGGGCGGGGCGGCGGAGGTGATCTGCCCGCTGCCGGAGGATGCCGATCCGATTTTTTGGCAGCCGACGGCCGAGGAGATCGCCAAGTTCCAGGCGGCAGACCTCATCGTGATCAACGGGGCCAGCTTTGAAAAATGGGTCGAGAAGGCGAGCCTCCCGATGGGCAAGGCCGTCTCCACCGCCAAGCCGCTGGAGGGCGACCTGATCCGCTACGAGAGCGCCGTGGTCCACTCCCACGGACCCGGCGGCGAGCACGCGCACGAGGGCATCGACGGCCATACCTGGGTCGATCCGATCAACGCGAAGGCGCAGTCCTCGCAGATCCTCAGCGCGCTCCTGCGGCTCATGCCCGAGCAGGCGGCGGACTTTTCAAAGCGGGCCGCCGAGCTAGACGCCGACCTCGACGCGCTCGACACCCGCTTGAAGAAGGTCTCCGCCCGGCTCGGCAAGACCCCGGTGTTCGCCTCGCATCCCGCCTACAACTATCCGGCGCGGCGCTACGGCTGGAACCTCCGGAACCTCGACCTCGACCCAGAAACGATGCCGACCGCCGAACAATTCGAGTCGATCGCCAAGCTCCAAGAATCGCACCCCGCCAAAGTCATCATCTGGGAGTCGGCTCCGGCACCGGAGATCGCCGCCAAGTTCAAGGCGGACCTCGGCATCGATTCGATTGAATTCACGCCCTGCGAAATGGTCGGCGCGGAGGAAATCGCCGCCGGCACCGACTACCTGAGCCTGATGAGCCAGAACCTCGACGCGCTCTCGGCGTGGGTCGATAGCCAGTAGGCAGCACGGATTTTCAGTCCGTCGGTGGCCGTCCGACGCGAGGGTCTACGCATTTTCCCACCGTTGGTCGGCAGGGAAATGGGGGTAGGAAAATTCCTGCCAGATGGATGGGGCCGACTTGGATCGTCGCTGGTCGAAAGCCGCGCGCCCACCCAGGTAGCACAGATTTGCAATCCGCGGGCGGACGCCCCGGCGAGGCGTCCCTTCCACGGCTCCGGCGACAAAGCATCCAGCTACGCCGCAGCGCGTTCGCGTTCGGTCAGGATCTGCTGGAGCAAAGCGGACAGCTCGGCGGGTTCGAACGGCTTTTGGAGTGAGCCGTTGAAGCCGTGCTTGGCGGGGTCGGCCATGATCGGGTCGTTCGAGTAGCCGCTGAAAACGATCGCTTTGGCGTCCGGGTCGATCTCGCGGAGGCGGAGCACAGCGTCCTTCCCGCCCATCGCGCCGGGGATGGTCAGGTCCATCAGGACGACGTCGAAGGGTTCGCCGACGGCTTTGGCCGCGCGGTATTTTTCCAGCGCCTCCTCGCCGTGGGCCGCCTCGGCCACCGTGTGCCCGAACCGGCTGAGCAACAGGCTAGCGGAACGCCGGATCGCCGCCTCGTCATCCATGACCAAGATCCGGCCGCGCCGCCGCTCGCTTTCTGAAGGCGCGGCAAGCGGAGCGGGCGCATCGACGACCTGGGCGGAACTGGCCGGCAGATAGATGGTGAATGTGGTGCCCTTTCCGACTTTCGATTCGACACCCATGACGCCCTCGTGGCGCCGGATGATCGAAATCGAGCTGGCCAGCCCCAGCCCGTGGCCGTGCGCCTTGGTCGTGAAGTATGGGTCGAAGACTTTGGCGAGATTCTCCGGCGGGATGCCGCAGCCGGTATCGGTCACCCGGATGCACACGAATCGCCCGGCCGCCGGCGGGAGCATCGGGTGCTCGATGGCGGTCGCATTCGAGGCGCGGATCTGGACCTCGCCGTGCCCGCCCATCGCCTGCATCGAGTTGATGACCAAGTTTTGCACCACCTGGGTGAGCTGCCCGACATCCACTGACACCGGCCAAGACGGTTTCATCGATCTCGATGTTCGCGCGGACGCCGGTGCCGTGCAGGACGAAGCGGGCGCTGTCCTCTAGAATCTCGGTCAGGCGCGCGGTCCGCTTCACCGGGGCGCCGCCTTTGGCGAAGGTCAGGAGCTGCTGCGTCAACCCGCGGGCGCGGGACGCCGCATCGATGGCGTCCTGGATCTGCGGCGCGCTGGCGGAGCCGGAGACAGCGGTGTCGGCCAGCGCGTTGGCCAGATTCAGGATGATCGGGGTGAGCAGGTTATTGAAATCATGGGCGATCCCGCCGGCCAGCACGCCGAGGCTTTCGAGCTTGCTGCTCCGGAGCTGTTCTTCTTCGAGGCGGCGTCGCTCGGTGAAATCGAGCAGGGTGCCGACGCAGCCGGTCGCGTATCCGGATTCGTCGAACTCGGGAGCCGCCTGGGCGAGCAAGGTCAGCTCGTTGCCGTTGCGGCGGACCGCCCGGAATTCGATCAAAAACACATCGAGCGAATCGGAGAACCGCTTCCACTCGCGCTGGAAGGCGGCGCGGTCCTCCGGATGGATCGCCAACGTCCAGCCGAAGCCCGATTCCTCGCCTGGGCGCAGGTCGAGGATCTCGTGGCCGCGCCCGTTCAGGTAGGTGCAGCGCCCGGCGGCATCCGTGCGGAAGATCCCGACCGGCGAGATCGCCGCCAGCGCGTGGGCGCGCGCCTCGCTTTCCCGGAGCGCCGCCTCCGCCGCCACGCGCTCGGTCACGTCGTAGCAATAGCCGCGGAATCCGGCGAATCCGCCGCCTTCGTCCTCCAGCGGGTGCCCGTTGTCGGTGATCCAGCGGAATTCGCCGTCCGCGCGGCGCAGCCGGTATTGGATGGCGAACGCCTCGCGCTTTTCAAACGCGACCCGATAGGCGGCCCGGCACGCTTCGGCGTCCTCCGGGTGGACGCCCGACAGCCAGCCATCCCCGGTTTCGTCCTCCATCGACCGCCCGGTGAAGCGCAGCCACGTCCGGTTGAAATAATTGTGGGAGCCGTCCACGCCCGCCCGCCAGATCAGCGCCGGAAACGTGTCGAGCATCCGCAGGTAATAATCGCGGGACCGGACGATCGCCTCCTGCGCGCGGCGCTGCTCGCTGATATCGCGGCACAGGCAGAGGATGCGCGGACCGCCGTCGGCCGGCAGCGAGGTCGCGTTGATCTCGATCGGGGTGAAGCCGCCGAGCCGGTCGAGGTAATCGATCTCGATGTTGCGCAGCCGCCCCTCCTTCACGCAGCGCTCCAGCGCGCGCGCCGTCCGCCCGACCGAATCCGGCGCGGTCCACTCGCGGACCTTGCGCCCGGCGATATCGCCGAAGCTCTCGTGCCCGGCCAGCCGCGCGTATTGGGTGTTGGCGTCGAGCACTGTGCCGGACGGATCGAGGATCGCGTAGCCGGTGTCGGTCGTCTCGACCAGCGCGCGGTATTTCTGCTCGCTCTTGCGCAGCGCCTCGTCGGCGGCGGAGCGTTCGTCCAGATCGATGACCGCCGCGCAGCACAGCCGCGACCCGCCTTCGTTGAAGCGCCCGGCGGCGACCTCGGCCGCGAACCGCCCGCCATCCCGGCGGCGGTCCCAGCGGAACGAAAACGGCGATTCCCGCCGCTCGGCGGAGGCAAATTCGTCGGCGGACAACGCGGCACCCGCATCCGGCGGCGGGGACGCCCGCAGAAAGCCGATCTGGTCGCGCGAATAGCCGTAAAGCCGAAGGAAGGCCGCATTGAACGCCACGAACCGCCCGCAGTTTTCGTCGATCACACAGCAGGGTAGCGGCAGGTGCTCCAGCGCCCCCAGCCATCCGGTGCGGTCGAAGGCGATGCCGGTCGGGTCTTCGGGGGCAGCGTTGCCGTGACCGTTGCGCCCGTTCGCGCCGTGGGAATGCGCCTCCCGGTCGCCGGGTCCGATTTCGACTTCCCATCCGGTCTCGCTGCGATCCTCGGCGGCGAGCACCGCCTCGCGCGCCAAACCGCCCGCCTCGCTGCTCACGATCAGCCCGCATTCTTTCACCCAGCGAGGCTCGCCGTCGCGCGGGCGCACCCGATAGCGGATCGCATAGCTCGATCCCGCGCCGTTTTCCCCGGCCCGGCGTAATTCCGCCTCATACCGCGTCCGGTCTTCGGGTTCGATCAAATCGGTGAGCCGCGCCGCCCCGACGCAAAACTCCTCCGGCGTGATCCCGACCGCCCGCCGCGCCCCGGCGCTCACGTATTCCATCGGCCCCACCGCCTCCATCCCCGCCCGAAAAACCATCACCGGCAGCCGCTCCAGCATCGCCGCCGCCGACCGCCCCTGCGCAGCGGCGGTCCGAATCACGGGCATCTGCCCGGATTCGGCGGCAATCGAAGGCGGCTGGGAATTGATCGGCAAAAATCAAGAAGAGGATATTCGCAAAAATTACCATAAAAATCATACTTAACAAGTCTTATATAATTTTTATCCGATCTGGTTGGTGCCTAGTGGCGCAATTGGCACGGAAATTCTGAAAAGTTTGGTTGATTTGGGAAGGGACATCCAGATTTTACCCGTAGCAGACCGAAGAGACCCCGCTTTCCACCCAGAAACTTAGATTCCCTTCTCCCCCCATGAAAACCGCCCGATTTCTCCCCCTACTCCTCGGCATCGCCGCCCTGATCCTGCCCGCCGCCGCGCAGGCCGACCCAGATGCGCAACGCGATTTCCAAAAGGCGCTCGAAAGCGCCCGCCAAGAATGCGAAAAGGACCCCGAAGTCCAGTATGCGCGGCAGAAGGTCGAGGAGGCGCAGCGCTACTACGAAGAACTCCTCTGCCGCAAGATTTCGGACAAGAACCCGGCGATCGCCAAGGTCTTCCAGAGCATGAGGGACTTGCAGCGGGCGATCGCGGACGAAAAGCGCCGCCAGGAAGAAGCCGCGCGGCAGGCGGAAATCGCGCGGGTCCGCGCCGAGGAAGAGCGCAAGCGGCAGGAGCAGGAAATGCGGCTCGCCGCCGAGGAGCGGGAGCGCCTCGCCAAGCAAGCCGAGCAGCGCCGGATCATGGAAATCGAAATGCAGCGGCATGAAAGCGCGCTGGGCGAAGTTAAGCGCCAGCTCGAAGCCATGGCCAAAGAGCGCGAAGAAAAGGAAAAGGCGCGCAAGGCGGAGGCGGAGCGCCGCGAGCGCGAAGCCGCCGAGGCGAAGAAGCACGCCGAAGAACAAGCGCGCCGGCAGGCGGAGCTGGAGAAAAAAGCCCGCGAGCTTGCCGAGAAAGAAAAACGGCAGGAGAAAGAGCGGAAGGAGAAAAAAGAAGCCGAACTCAAAAAACAGGGCACCGCGCCGCCGGCCAAGCGGTAGGTGGCGGTTGCCGCGCGATGATCGCCGGGCGATGCTCCAGGCATGGAATTGCTCACCCGCTTCGCCGTCTGGATCGCCATCGCCTCCTACGGCGGCGCGTCATCGGCGTTGCTCCTCTCCCCAGCGCGCTGGCGGCTCGCCCGCGCGGTCTGGGTGCTCGGGGCGGCGGCATTTTCCGCCCATGCGGCGCTCGCCTTCCACGCTTTCTACGGCTGGAGCCACGCCACCGCCTTGCGCGAGACCGCCCGGCAAGCCGAGGCGCTCTCTGGCGTCGCCGCTGGCTGGGGACTTTATCTCAACTACGCCTTCGGCATCGTCTGGATCGCAGACGCCGCCGCCTTCTGCCGCGTGGGCGAGCGCTACCTCCGGCGGCCGCGCGGGGTCGCCGCCCTGCTCCACGGCTTCTTCATTGTCATGATCGCCAACGGCGCGATCATCTTCGCCGCCGGACCGGTCAGGTGGTTTGCCGCCGCCGTCCTCGGTGCGGTCGCCGCCAGTTGGTGGTGGCGCCGCCGGGCAAAGCGCTGCAAGGTTGGGCGGGGTAAAGCCGACCCCCTAGAATCATGAAACCAATCTTTTTCTTCACCGCCCTTGCCACTGCCAGCTTTGCCCTCGCGGTCGCCCTAGCGGACAAGCCGGAGAAAGCCGATTCCCCGGTCGAACTCGGCACCGTCAACTGGGGGCGCGACCTCGACGAGGCGCTGGCGAAATCAAAGGAATCCGGCAAGCCGATCTTCGCGCTCTTCCAGGAGGTGCCCGGCTGCAGCGGCTGCCAGCAATTCGGCAAACAGGTGCTCTCCCACCCGGTCCTCGCCCGGCTCATCGCCTCCGAATTCGTCCCGCTGGCGATCCACAACAACAAACCCGGCAAGGACCGCGAGGTGCTCGAACGCTTCAAAGAACCCGCGTGGAACTACCAGGTGGTCCGGTTCTTCGATGCCGACGCCAACGACCTGATCCCGCGCCGCGACCGCGTCTGGACGCTAGACGGCATCGCCGGGCGCATGGTCAAGGCGCTGCGCGAGGCGGGCAAATCGGTGCCGCCCGAACTGAAGGAACTCGCCGAGAAGTAAGGGGCGGAAGTCGGCGGAAGCGATCGGCAGGGACCTTTCTCCGAAAGTTCCGGCCGCGCGCGGCATCGGCTCACCCAAGACCTCGCCGGTCTAGTAGCCAAAGCAGCGCACGTTCCGCAGACCATGGAACGAGGGTGATGGCGATGCCCGCAGGTCCAAGACGGCAAGAGTGCCGTCTCTACAGGGCTGTCCGCCCGCCGCCCCGCTACTTTTTCTTCGCCTTCTTGCCGCCCATCGGCATCCGCCTTCGGATCATACTTCGGGTTCGGCTTCTCCGGCAGCAGCGCGTTGACCGACCGGTGCCAGGCGAGCAGGTCGGCGAGCAATTCGTCGCGCTTGGCGGGGTTTTCGTTGGCGAGGTCGTGGCGCTCGCCGACGTCATCGCGCAGGTTGTAAAGTTCTGCGGCGCGGTTGGAGGCGAGGTTTTCGCGCCCGCCGTCGAGCTGCCATTCTTCGAGGTAGAGGTGGAGCTTCCAGTCGCCCTTGCGGATCACGCTGACCGGGCGGCTGCGAAAGACCGGGTCGCGCCCGCGGATGACCGGCGTGTTGAGGTAGCCGGGAAATGCCAGAAGATCGCCTCGCGCTGCAGCCCGCCCTCGCCGCGCAGCAGCGGCAGCAGGCTCTCGCCGTCCAGCACCTTGCCCTCCGGCGCGGCTCGCGCCCGCCGCCGCGAGGAAGGTCGGATACAGATCGACGTTGCTGATCGGGACGCCGCACTTCGCGCCCGCCTCGATCACGCCGGTACCAGGAGGCGATGAATGGCTCGCGGATGCCGCCTTCGTAGTAGCAGCCCTTGTTCCCGCGCAGCGGCTCCTGCGGCGAGCCGGGCGTCGCGCCGTTGTCGCTGGTGAAGACGACGAGCGTATCCTTCTCCAGCCCGAGCGCCTTGAGCTTCTCCAGCAGCATCCCGACGCTGGCATCCATGTCGTAGGTGCAGCCCCGGTAGGACGCCGACACCTTGCTCTTCGCCCCTTCTTTGGTCATCAAGGCGGCGGTCTCCGGGCGCATCTGGAGCGGTCCGTGGATCGCGTGGTGCGGCAGATAGACGAAGAACGGGCGGTCCTTGTTCGCCTCCATAAAGTCGCACGCCTTGCGCGTCAGGGTAAAGACGCCCTTCGGATCCTCCGGCGGTCCCTTCTTGTTGCCCTCGCTGCCCTCCTTCACCTCGCCGTCGCCGAATGAATCGTAGGTCGCATCGAAGCCCTGCTCGCTCGGCTTCGCCCCGTCCGGTCCGGCCAGGTGCCACTTCCCGAAGTGCCCGGTCGCGTAGCCGGCCGCCTTGAGCGCCTCCGCCAGCGTGACGACCTCTTTCGGCAGGCCGCTCTTGTTGGGCACGGGGACGAGCCGCTTCAGATTGTCCGGACCGCGGTCGGTGCTGCCCACGGCATAGACATGGTGGCGCGGCGTGTAGGTGCCGGACAGCAGGCAGGCGCGGCTCGGCGCGCAGTTCCCCGCCGTGGCATAGGCGTCGGTGAACACCATGCCCCCCGCCGCCAGCCGGTCGATGTGCGGCGTCAGGAACGCGCCATCGGATTGATAGCCCACATCGCGCCAACCAAGGTCGTCCGCAAAGATCAGCACCAGGTTCGGCTTCCGCTCCGCCCCCTCGGAATATCCGGCGACCAGCGCGGCGAGGATGGCGGTAAAAACAAAAACTAGGCGGAGGGTAGCAGAAGATCGAAGCATCGGGGATCGGTGGGATTTGGCTTCCTCTAGAAACAGCAATCGGACCGAATTTTCAAACACAACGCGCCCCGGGGGCTCCACCGGCCAATGGCGATGCGATCCCTACTCGACCACCTCGACCGCGCGGACTTCGACGCCTTTGAGGGCGGGGCCGGCGACGCCTTTGCGCAGATCGACGACGATATCGCCGGCGGGGTCGGGTTTGGTGAGAAAGCGGAGTTCGAGCGCCTTGTTGGCGCCTTCGGCTTGGGCGAAGACATCGACGGCGGCTTTGACGACCTCGTTGTTGATCGCGACGTCGAACGTGCGCTTGCCCGCCTCCATGAATTCCTTGTTCGATTCTGCGAGGTAGAGGATGACTTCGTAGTCGCCGGGTTCGACGGGAAAGCGGTAGCGCAGGCCGGCGTTCGCCCAGCGCTCGGATTGGTAGATCGGCTGCATGTCGTCGGGCGCGCCCTCGATGCGGACGCCCGCCTTGAAGCGCCCGGTGTTGAAGATGTTGCCGGTGTCGGCTTCCCACTCGATCCCGTCGGCTCCGGTCACGCGGTCGCCGCCGCAGTTGATGCGCCGGACATACGCTCCCTTCTCCGCAGCGGCGGCGGGCCCGGCTTCGCTTTCGTTGCCGCCCTTGTCCACCAGCTTGACGGCATAGCGCAGACCGCCGAGCGCGGCGGCTCCGGCGTCGAGCCAACGCCCGGCGGCTTCCCGGGATCGAGGTCGGCGACCTGCGCGAACTCGGCTCCTCCGGACCGCGCGCGCAGCACGAGGAGGCGGTTGACGTCCGGCTCCATCAGCCCGCTCCACGAAAGCGCGACGCCCTTCGGCGTCTCCACGGCGAGCAGCTTGAGCCGGTTTTCCGGCGGCGTGTCGGCGGGCACGTCGAGCGCGAGCACGGCGGGCGCGCCGAGCTGGCCGGCGGCATCGGCGGCCGCGACCGCGTATTCCGCCTTCCTTCCGGCGGGCGGATCGGCGTCGAGAAATCCGGTGGCGTCCGGCTCGGCGCGCCCGAGCGGCTCGCCGTCCCGGGTCAGCCGGTAGCCCGCCACGCGGATGTCATCGGTAGCCGGCTGCCAGGCGAGCCGCACCCCGTAGCTGCGCAGCTCGGCGGCGCGCAGGTCGCCCGGCGGGGTCGGCGGTCCGGTATCGGGCGTGATCAAGGCGGGCTTGTCCGGCGCGCCGCGCGGCCAGTAGGTCTCGATCGCCTCGCCGCCGACCGGCTGTTCCTTGACCCGGACAAACACCTCGAGCGGACCGGTCACCGCCTCGGCGGGGATCGTGCCCGCCAGGACGCCGCCCGTGCTCGCCAGCGGCGCGGGTTTGAAGGCGGGTTCGCCGGCGCGCCGATAGCCGATGACCGCCTCGGCGCGCACCGGCCCCTTCGTTTTCATCTGATAGCGGATGCCGGAAAACTGGACCGGCTTGCCGACCAGCGCGCCGGTCGGCATCGGCACCGACAGGGTGGTGGACAGGGTGGCGAAGGCGAGGTTGCCCGCCTCATCGACGCGCACCTCCTGGCCGCCGAGCAGCAGCGCGCCGTCCCCGCCCACCTCGGGCGTCGGGTGCTGCGCGGTCTCGCTCAGCGACATAACGACGAACGTGTGCCCGCCCGCGATCGCGGCGAATGTCTTGAACTTGCCGTCCGCCGCCTCGCTGAACGGCACGCCTGCCGCCGCCGCGGTCCCGGTCAACACGAAGAGCGCATCCGAGCCGCTCGCCATGCTAAAGTCCGCGCCAAACGATCCATTTTTCGTGCTCACCACGCCGCCGGCCTGCGCCGCCTGGAACCCGGTGACCTGGGCGCCGTCCAGCTTGGCGGGGAACTGCGTTTTGAAGCCGAGCCCATAGACGAGGATGTCGCCGGCGGGCACCGCGTAGTTTCCTTTGCTCGGTTTGAGCAAGGCGGTCGCCACGATGTCGTTCTCATCCTGCCAGCGGTTGCGGAAGATGTAGTGCGCCGCCGGCTTGTCCTCGATCGCGCAGGGGAAAAGCTCGCCAGGGTTCTGCGGCTCCATCCCGAACGGCCAGTTGAGGAACGCGAGCATCGCGCGGTGCGGGTAAGGGCTAACCGTGTCGAACGGCTTGCCCACGCCATCGTCCAGCGCCTTGAAGCACCGGTCGTAGAGCCAGAGCAGGTAGGGCTTGTAGCGGTCGGCGACCGCGCCGAATCCCTGGGCGAACGTGCCGCTGCCGCTCAAGGCGGCGCGCGCCCAGATGTTGTGCTCGTAGGTGCCGCGGAACGGAAACGGCGGCTTGCCGGTCTGGTCGGGCACCGTCAGCATCACCCATTTCATCGTCATGAATTGCGCGTCCGGTCGCGGCGAGATGAAGTCTTTGCCGCCCGCCACGCGCCACGCCTGCAGCGCCGGCACGAACGCCGTGTCCGAGGCGATCGCCCCAGCCCGTCGCCTTCCGCAAACCAGCCGCGCTCGCCCCAGCCCTCCACCAGCTCGCGCAGGAAGCTCTTCTCCGATGTTTCTAGTAGTTTGGCGACCTTGGCGTCATCCGTGCCGGGATCGCCTTGGATCGCCAGCGCGACCATCGCCGGCCCGGCGATCTGGGGACCCCAGTGGTTGCTGCCCGGCGCGTGGCGGCGGCCGGCGGCCATCGACCCGATGTCCATGTGCTCGCCCTCGTTATAGTTTTGCAGCTCGGCGGCGACCTTTTCGCGGAACACCTCGGTCCAGCCGTCATAGCACAGGTCGTAGGCGGCGGCATACCAGGCGATCGACGGACCCGCCCGCAGCGCGCCGCCCGGCTGCCGAAACGCGTAGCGCGCCTCCGGGTCGATGTCGCGCGCGCCCTCCAGCGCCTTCTCCATGCAGAGCCGCCCGAGGTCCGCGTAGTGCTTCTCGCCGGTGAGCTGGTAGAGGAACCCGAGCCCCGCCGCGTGCGAGATCGTGTAGGTTCCCTCCGGCAGGTCGATCTTCCCCTCGTAGGCTTTCGTGTAGGGGTTGAACGACGGCGTCATGATCTCGCCGCCGCCGACCAGAAACTTCAGCCGCCGGATCAGCGCCTGCCCCTCCGGCGTCTTCGCCCGCTCGCGCAAGGCGGGCAGGTCCGCCTTGCGGAAGAATAGCCGCGGATGCTCGCCGGGTTCCGGCTTCTGCCAGCCCGGCACCGCGCCCGGCCACGGCGGCAACACAGGCTCCGCCTCCGCCCCCGGCTTTTTTTTCTGGGCGCTGGCCACGCCGAGGAAGGCGAGGCAGAGGAAGGCGGTGAAAAGGGATCGGCGCATGGGCTAAATTTTGGCACCTGACTGGCTAGTTTTCAAAAAAGAGCGAGCCAGGCGATTTTCATTACTTTGCGAGAAGCCGACCTTCTAGGTCTTCCCATCATAGGACATCTTCAGGGGGTTGCGCGAACTCCACCAACCGACTCCCAACAAGGTAGCGCGTCTCTTCGCTCGCGCGTTGGATTGCCAAGGTGACCAGCTCGTCAGCTAGTTCAAGAAGCTCGGGCGGTGGCAGCTCTATGAGCGATGGAAATTTCTCAGCAACCATCCAGAAAGCTAGCCGCAAGCGCTCGGATCGCAACCGAGGGATCGGTTGACCTCTGCCGCAGATTCAGAGTAGAATCTCCCGACCATCGGCATCTCCTGAGTCATGCACGCGATGAGACAACAGCACCAATGCCTCGTGGTGAGCGCCACGATTTTCGTTCTCTTTGTAGGAATCTGTTTTCTTCTCAAAGCAAGCATGGTGGGGTTCGGGATCACCTGCGCGGGCTACCTCGCCCTCCTTTTCGGGTTCACGGCTTGGAGCCGTTCCCGCGTCGATCCGAGCCACCGCAGGCGCCCGGATCTCCCAGCAGAAATGCGCGGGCTGTCGCTCGGGCCAATCCGCCCCGAATTGTTGGCGCTGGCAGATCTCAAAGATAGTCGGGCGATCGGAGCAGAGGACCGGAGGCTCTTTGAAATCACCCGAGCTTTCGAATCGGGATTCTGGAGGTGCCGATTCGAAGAATCGTCGGGGACGATCATCGCCTATTCAGTTGAATTTATCTCACGCTTTACCCCGGTGCTGGACTATGCCAAGGCGCGCGGCTCCGGCACGTTCTTCCCGCCACCGCCATCCGGCTGACCGCTTAGGCGTTGGCGAGCCGCTTGCCACCGGGACCGGGGTCCGCGCCCTTTTCGGCATTGCGCAATTCCTTCGCGCGGCGGCGGTCTATGCGGTCGAGAAAGGCGAGGACGGCACCGACGAGGAAGATGGCGAGGAAGACACCGTAGCTGATGAAGAGGGCGACTTTTAGCCCGCTGGTGAATCCGTAGGAGTGGAGTCCGACGCCGAGGAGGTTGACGTGGAACCACGAGAAGAGCACTACGTTGGCGGTCAGCAAAGAGCTGAGGTGGAGCCCCCATTCTTTGATGTAGCCGCCGAGCCGGGCGTGGAGGATGGCGAGGAAGCAGAGCACGATCATGAGCGCGCCGTTTTCCTTCGGGTCCCAGCCCCAGAAGCGCCCCCAACTGTCGTTCGCCCACAGCCCGCCGAGGACGGTGCCGACTAGCGAGAAGAGCAGCCCGAAGCAAATCACGCCGTAGGCGAACTTGGTCAGATCCCGGGTAAACCGGGTCGGCTGACCGGAGAAGCGCCCGAAGAGTTTGAACGCCACGTAGATGGCGGAGATCAGGGCGGCGACGATGCCGGCGGCATAGCCCAACAAGACGCTGGGAACGTGGGTGGCGAGCCAGAAGTTCGTCATCAACACCGCCTGCAGCGTCCCCATGGTGTCCTCTGATTTGGTGACCTCAAACGCGCCGGATAAGAGCAGGCCGATGCACCCGAGAAACACGGCTCCGCCCAAGGCGATGCGCTGCCGGTCGAATGCCTCGATGACCAGCAGCACGATCACCGACGCCGTCGTGATGAAGATCAGCGTCTCGTAAAGCGTCGCGACCGGCGGGCGGGCGAGGATGATAGAGCGCATCGTCATGCCCGTGATCATCATGGCGACCGGCACCAGCGTGCCCCAGAAGGCGATGCGGGTGGCGATCTTCGACACCTTAGAATCGCGGCGCGTTAAAACGGCGACCGCCCAGGCGAGGATCAGGATGACGAAAATGTTGATCGACCGGTAGAACAGGTCCGCTTTGTAATAGGCGACTTCGAGATTGACGGTGCGCAGTTCGTTATGCGGCGGCGTCTGGTGGGTGCGCTCCTCGGCTTTCGCGACGATCGCGTCGCGGAGCGCCTCGACCGGCGCGGCGGACTCGGCGACCGGCGCGCGGGCGATGTCTTCGATCAATCCGGCGTACTTCATCAGGCGGTCGGAGCCGCCCTCCGTATTGCGGTCCACATTGCGGGCCAGCGCGGCGAACGACTCCCACTCGTCGAGCTTCGGGTCGGTCGGCGGGAACAGCAGGAGCATCGGCGAGAACTGGAGCCGGTCGAAGCTGGCGCGGATCGGCTCGGGGATCATTTCCTCGGACGGGATGTCTTTCGGCAGAATGCCCTTCTCCATCGATTCCGCCATCTTCGCCTGCTGGTATTCGTCCACCCATGCGGCGATCTGCTGCGTCTTCCCAAAAAATTCTTGGAAGCGGACGGTGCCGCCTTCCGCCGGGGCGAGCCACTCCGGAGCGCCTGGCCCGACTTTGATGCCGCGGGCGAAGGCGAACGAGCGCACCATGTGGTCGAAAATCGTCACGCCTTCGTGCAATCCGATGATGACGTGCTCGATGCTCGTCCAATCCGCCTGATCGGATTTTTCGGTCCGGATCCGCTCCGCCTGGGTTTCGAGTTCATTCAGCCGCACGTTCTCGATCTCCCGGTCCGTGGTAAAGAGTTCGTGGTAGGAGTAGCGGTCCCGCTTCTTTTTCAGGGTTTGGCCGTTCTCATCCTTGAGCAGCTCAATGCCGAGGCGGGTGAGCGCGTCGTAGTCTTTGACGTCGAAGATTTTCTGCTGCTTGGCGATGTCCGGCCGGAAGAAGCAATCGAGCGCCCATTCGTTGTAGCCGATCTTGAACTTGGTCGGCTCATCGTCGCCCGGGCGTTTCGCCTCGATCCACAGGCTGCGCTTGGCATTCATCGAGAGCAGCTTGAACTGCGCCCAGGCGTCCATCGGCTTGATGCGCCCGCCCTCCTGCACCGGGATGGAGCGAAATGCCTCGACCGTCGCCTCGGGCCACGGCTCGTAGGTGGCGAGTTTGGTGAAGTCGGTCGCGCCCGCCGGGAGCGAGATGGCAAGGGCGGCGGCGGCGCAGGTGCAGGCGATGAGTTGGCGGATCATTTTCATGGGGCGGGGTCTGGTGCGTCCGTCGGAAGCGTGGCGCTCGGGGCGGCCGCGCCCGGCATCGGCGGGGATGATCCCGCCGCTGATTTTGTGGCTGCGGCGGCTGCGGCAGCGGGCGATTCGTTTCTGGCGCGCCCGCCGATCGACTGGACCATCATCTGGGCAAAGTGGATGAGCAGACCGATGCCGACCATGATGCACGAAATCATCGGGATGTAATCGGCGGGATTGTCCGCCACGGCCAGCACCGTGTAGGCATTTGGATCGCCGGGCTGGGCGTTGTCCGGTCCGTAGCCGGATTGGTAGAGGACGTAGCCTTCGTCCCGCATCGGCTCGTTCATGGTGATGATGACCGTCTTCTCTGCGCCATCTTCGATCTGGCTGATCGTGCTGGTGTATTCCCTGGCCATCCGGGTCATCGGGTGGAGGTCGAACTCGAATTGGTCGAGCCTGACCGCGAACGGCAGCGGCCAGATCCGCCGGACCATCGTGACGAGAAACTGCTGGCCGCCGACCTCCGCCGTCATCGGCGCATTGGCCAGCCCCCAGAGGATGCCCTCGTCCAGCGGCTCGCTGGTGCCCGGTTTGAGCAGGCTCACTTTGCATCCGCCGACGTTCATCTCCGCTTCCTTCTGCTCCTCGCCCACCTCTAGGTAGTAGCCTTTGGCGGCAGGCCCGGCTCCCGGGCTGGCGGTGGCGCGGTTCGGCTGGCTATTGATCACATAGTTGGAAACCTGCACATCGAACGGCAGCTTGTCGGAGCGGAACGTCCGGCTCAGGTCGCCTTCCAGATAGTTGATCTGCTCGTAGGGAATGACCAGCGCCTCGTCGCCCGGCCCGGCGCCCGCCTTGGTGATCTCGATATCCCAATCGTAGTAGCTGGTGAAATAATCCGCCGTCTGCTTCGGGTCCAGCTTCAGGTTCCCGCGGTCCGCCTTGCGATACTCGACAAAGCTGCCCACCAGCAACACGACGATCGAAAAGTGCGAGATGATCAGCCCGGGCTTGTGCCACTTTCTGCGCAGCCGGATGATCCCGCCGATCAGCAGGTTGAAGAAGAGGACGACGAGAAGGAGCTTTCCGCCCGGCAGGAGCAGCTTCGGATAGGCTTTGCCCTGCAGCCATTCGAGGGACTCCATGTTGTTTTTGAAATAGGCGAAGTCCTCGATGAAAAACCACGATTCGAAGTAAACCTGCTGCGCTTTGAGCAAGCCGATCTCGATCTGCGCGACGGTGCCCAGATAGGTGATGATCAGCAGGAGGACAAAGGTCGCGACCGCCAGCCCGAACGACGAGATAAAGCGGTAGCCGAGATTGAAGAAATACCGCCCGCTGCTCATTGGCCACCCCCTCTCGAACTCGTGATTTCAACCGAGGCGCAGAACTCGCGGAATTTCTCCTCGTTTTCGGCGACGATGTTGGCGGGACCGGTCATTTTGACAAAAAGCGTAAATTCTGGTGCGCCGAGCAGCGCGCCGAGCATCCGGTAGTCGGGCTTCGCCTCGGTCTCGCCCATGCCTTTGAACGGTCCGGTCACGTCGAGCATCGGCGCGTCGGCCCCGAGCAGTTTGGTCGTGCCGAGCGAGGCGAGATCCTCCTCCGCCATCGGCTCCTGCCCCATCTGGGCGCGCCAGCGGTTGAGGTTGGCGAGGACGCCGCCCGCGCTGCCGGGCAGCAGGCTCAGGTAGCATTCGCCCTCGCCGTTGGGCCCGAAGGAAAAATTGGCGACCCGCATCTGGCTGCCCTCCTGTGCCGTCCAGCCGTCGATCACCTTCCAGCGGAACGGCGCGGCGGCGTGCTGCGCCATGCCGGGCGGCGGCGGCGGGACAGGGCGCGAAAACCCAAAGCGCTCGTCATCGGTCGCCCCGGCGGCGCGCGCCGGTTCGTATTGGGTGATCGTCCGCGTCTTTGTGATCTCGACGACGTCGCCGACGGGATCGCGCGAGCAGCCCGTGCCGAGCAGGGCGGCGCAGGCGAGCGTGAGGGGGAAGGCGGAGGTCCGCCAGTTGGATTGGGGCAAGTTCACGGGGTGTTCCGGGATTACGCCGGGGCATCGGCTGGAGTTTCATGAATCGCTGTTCACGGTGGAAGCGCTGCCGCGCCCGCATTCGGGGCGGCGAACCAACCGCCGAAAGCGGCATCCGCAACCAAATTACCTACTCGGATAGCGGCACGATCCGGATCTTCTTTCCCGCCGCCGCCCCGCCGCCGAAACTCTGCGCCAGCGTCGGCGCGATTTCCTCGGCGGATGGCTCCGCCGCTTCGGCTTCGGCTTTCGCTTCGGCGGCGGTGCCGGATTCCTGCTCCAGCGCGGCGCGGAGCGCGCCTTCCACCATCTGACCGCAGTGGATCTTCATCGGCGGCAGCGCGCCGAGCGGCTTCGACAGGTCGCCGGCCGACAGATTGGCCGCCTCGTCCACCGATTTGCCCTTCAGCATCTCGGTCGCCATGCTCGCCACCGCGATCGCGGTCTGGCAGCCAAAGCTCTGGAACGAGGCGCGGTCGATCACCCGGCGGCCATCCTTTTCAGAAAACTTGAGCCACATCCGGACCATGTCGCCGCACTCCGGGTTGCCCACCGTGCCCACCGCATCGGCATCCGCCATCTCGCCAAGGTTCTGCGGGTTGGCGAGGGCATCTTGGACTTTCTGTTCGAATTCGGGGTCTTCAGGCATGGGGATCAGTCGTCAAATTCGATACGGTAGCGGGGCAGCGATGGATCGACCTGCTGGGCGTAGGCGTCGATCCCGCCGCGCAGCGCTTTGGTCTGGGCGAAGCCGTGCCCGATGAGGTAGGCGGCGGCATCGAGGCAGCGCGTGCCGCTGTGGTCGTAGATGAGGACCGGGGCAGCCTTGTCCCAGGTGCCGAAGATCGCCTGGATCAAATCGTTGCTGAAAAGCTGCGCGCCGGGGATCTGGACCGCGTCGAATTCCTCCCGCGTGCGGATGTCGAGGACCGGGGCGCCGCCCTGCCGGAGCGCCTCGAATTCCGCCGGTTCGACGAGGATCTGGGCGTCGCCCTCGTGGCTGTCCTGCAGGTGGGCGATCATCTCCTCGACCGGGATGTTTTCGTTGCGGGCGCAGAGTTCCGCCAGCGTCTCGTCCGGGCGGAACGCGCAACTGCTGCACCCGCCGATATGGTAGCGGGCGAACAGCGCGCGCTGCGCGCCGGGGTAAGCGGCAAGCAGGTCGCGCATCGTCGTCGCCGCGCTCAGCGGCGGCGGCTCGGCAGGGGGGGCTTCGGGCATGGCGGAAGATAACGGTCGATGCGGCAGGTCGCCAATCGATATCTTGGGAGAGGGTCAAAACGGCTCTCTGGGATCGCGGTCGTCCACGTCCGCCCAAAAATACGCCGCTTCCCGCATTTTTTTGGCAAAGGATGGGATGCGGCGGGAATATTCCGCCCTCAATCCGCCGCCTTCCCCTCACCCGGTGGTCCGACCTTTAGCCAGAGGAAGGCGTGAAACGCCGGAGCCTTGGGGTCCGCCTTGTCGATGTAGAATTTCTCGAAAGAAATCCCGGTGATCGCGCAGCCGTGGGCGGCGAGGACTTTGTTGATCTTTTTGACCGAGGGCGTCTTGAGGAAGCACTCGGGAAACTTGGCCCTCAGCGGGAGCACTTTGGGATTGTGCATGTTGCCCGACGATTTGAGGGCGGCTGCCAGCAGGTCGGGGTAATCCGCCTCGAACTGCGCTTTCAATTCTGCCTGGATCGCCGGGATCGCCTCGAAGCCACCGATGAGGCTGATGTGTTTGATCGGGATCGCGGCGTCCCGGCCGGCGAGCGCTTTTTCCAATCCCTCGAGATCCAATCCCGGATCGTCGCTGGCGGCCGGCCGGTAGGCGATCGACGCGCCATTCTCCCCGACATGCAGCGACCACGACCCACCGGCCAGCGCGGCGGCGCCCGACAGGGTTAGGCAGATGAGGGCGAGGAGGCGCATTTTCGAAAAAGGCGGACCCGCACTATGGCTGGAGGATCACCTTGATCAAATCTTCCTTCCCCGCGTAGAGCCGCCCGAACCAATCCGATCCTTCCGCCAGCGGCGCCACGGCGCTGATGAGCGGCTTCACCTGGATCGTGCCGTCGGCGATGGCGGCGATCGCCTCGGGGTATTCGCCGCAGACCGCGCAGCTCCCGTAGAGCGTGAGTTCGCGGGTCACGGCGGCTTGGAGCGGGAGGGTGGCCTCGGCGTGGATGTTGCCGACCAGCCCGACCGAGCCGCCCACGCGGACCGATTCGACGGCGAGCTTCAGGGTGGGCGAGATGCCGACGACCTCCATGGCGATGTCCGCGCCGCGCCCGCCGGTGCGCTCGCGGATCTGGGCGGCGGCGTCCGGGGTCGAGACGATGCCTGCGGCGGCTCCGAGTTGCTCCGCCAGCCGGAGGCGACCCTCGTCCAGATCGACGGCATAGACGGTCTCCGCGCCCGCGCGTTTGAGCGCCTGCAAAACGAGCAGCCCGATGATGCCGGTGCCGAAGACCACGGCGACATCGCCCTTTTGCACCGGGATGCGGGACACGGCGTGGAGCGCGACCGAGACGGGCTCGGCGAAGGCGGCTTCCTCGAACGACATGCCGTCCGGCAGCCGGTGGGCGATCCGCGCGGGCAGCGCCAGCAGCTCTGCCATCGCGCCGTGCCGCCGGTAGTCGCCGCACGATACGCCGAGCACGTTGCGGGACGTGCACAGGTTGACGCGCCCCGCTTTGCAGAAATCGCACTCGCCGCAATAGACCGTCGAATCAAACGTCACCCGGTCGCCCGGCTTCCAGCCCTGCGCCGCCGCCTCCGGACCCGCCGCCTCCACCGTGCCGGCCGCCTCGTGCCCCATGATGAGCGGCGGGATGCGCCGCCCGCTGCTGCCGTCCATGCCGTGCACGTCGCTCCCGCAGATCCCGCAGGCGGCGATGCGGACGAGCAGGTCGCCGGCTTCGGGAGCCGGGTCCGGCGCGTCGCCGAATTGGAATTGGTGGTAGGCGGTCAGGGTCAGGGCTTTCATCGGGGCGGCTCTAGCGGGTCGAATTTAGATTGGGGCGGCGATTTCGTTGCCCGCTATCTCCGAAATGTGGTTTGTTGTCGAGAACCAATCGCGACCCATCCATCGCCGATGACCCCACAGAGCCGACCGCGCGGGGCGGGCAGTTTCCCGAGACGCGCTGGTCGTTGATCGCCGCCGCGCGGGATGCCGACACGGCGGCGCAAGGGCGCGCGCTAGCCGAGCTGTGCCGCGTCTATTGGTATCCGCTCTATTCGTTCGCCCGCAGCCGGGGGCGCTCGCCGGAGGACGCCGAAGATTTGACCCAAGACCTCTTCCGCAAGCTGCTCGCCAACGATTCGTTCGGCGAGGCGGACCGCGAACGCGGGCGGCTGCGCACGTTTCTGCTCACCGCGTTCACCCGGCTGATGGCCAGCGACTTCCGCCGCCGGACCGCCGCCAAGCGCGCCCCGGAGATCGCGGCGGTCGAGATCGACGCCGACCTCGCCGAGCAGCGCTTCCAAAACGAAGCCGCCGCCGGGCTGGACCCCGAGCAGCTCTACGCCAAGCACTGGGCGCAGGCCGTCCTGCGCGAGGTCGAGGCGCGGCTCGAAGGCGAATTCGCCGGCGCGGGCAAAGCGGCGTTTTTCGCGGCGCTCAAGCCGATGCTCGCCGGGGAATCCGCCGACGGCGGCTACGCGCAGGTCGCCGCCGACCACGGGATGACCGAAGGCGCGGTCAAGGTGGCCGCCTTCCGCCTGCGCCAGCGGTTTAAGATCATGCTCCGCGAGGAAATCGCCCACACCGTGGACCGCGAGGAACAGATCGAAGATGAGCTGCGCCACCTCTACCAAGCGCTCGCGGCGGGCTAGTGCCGCAGGGCGTCAGTTTGGGAGGAGACCAATGCGGGGGGGGCAGCGGGTGCTTCGGATTGGTCTGGCATCCCCTCTAGATCTGGGTGAATATCTCTTTCAGCAGATCCGCTGATCGCTGTCAGGCACCGGCTTCTACCCGGTCAAACTTTCCAAACCCTACCACCCATGAAAACGACGCACCGAATCCTCACCGCGATCGCCGCGCTCAGCCTTGCTGGGGTCTGCCCCGCCGAGAAACCGAAAAAGGAAAAGGATGGTGGCGGGAAGCCGCCCGAAGGCGCCGCTGTCGGAGCCTTGATCTGCGCGGCGGTTGGCGAATCCGCAGCCGAATCGAAGAAGCTGCGCGAGAAAGGGCGCGAGAAGGTATCCAAGGAAGCGGGGGAAAAGGCGGGGGCCAAGCCGCCGAAGGAGGCGGCTCCCGAGACAGGCAAGGAAAAGCGGATTGCCCAAGCGATCAAAGAACGCCTCGCCGCGCGCCAGAAGCTCGGCGAATTGGCGCGCAAGGCGATGGAGCTGGCGCAGGCGGGCCAACACGAGGAGGCGCAGGCGCTCCGCCAAAAGCTGCGGCAACTGGCGGAGAAGCTCGGCGACGGCCGCCCCGACCCGATGGTGGAGCGCTTTCAACTCTTCGGCGACAATCCCTCGGCGCCAGAAAAGGGAATGCCGAGGCCGCCGATGCGCCCCGGCGCACCAGCGCAACCGCCGCAGGCTGCCGCGCCCGGATTTCGCCCGATGCCGATGCCGCCCCGCAACGCCGCTTCCGCGCGGGACCGCCGCAGGGACCGCCGCCGATCCGCCCCACCGACCGCGCGCCCCACGCCGGACGCGGCGCTGACATCGCCCGCGAGATCGACCACCAGCGGATCGAGCACTTGCGCGGCGCGATGGAAAATCTAGTCGCCGCCGGCTACATCGATCTCGCCAAAGCGGTCGCCCAAGAACTCGGCGCGCTGGAGCAGCAGATGGAGGCCGCCGAGCGCGCGCGCCATGAAATTCCCCACCCGCCCCGGCCATGACAACCGTCGCGAATTGCGCCAATATCGGGGAAGCCCTCCGCATCCGGATCGCCCTCGAATCGCAGGGCATCGACGTCTTTGTCCCGGACGAAACCACCGCCACCTTGGTCCCCTTCCAATTCTCGACAAAAAGCGGCGTCAGGGTGCAGGTCGCTGACGAAAACGCCGAGGAAGCCCGCCGCATCCTCGCCGAATCCGATCCGCTCGCCGAAGATTAGTCGGACGGCGGCTGTCGGTTGGAGGTCATCCGCCGAACTTCGCCAAGGCGCGCCGGTAGGGCGACGGCATCGGGGCATCGGCTCGCTCGGCTTCGGTGAACCAGCGCGAATCGGGGTCGGCTTCGATTTCGGGGTGCGCGTCGAGCGCGTAGATGTGCAGGGTGACGCGGTAGTGCATGATGCCGTATTTCAAAACGGCGTCCGGGGCGGCGGCGGGCGTGTCGGGTAGGGGCGGGAGCTTCCAGAGCCCCTGCCGCCGGCGGCCGCCGGACTCGCGATGGAGCAACGTCTTGCCCGCCCGCCGGATCAGCGCGGCGTGCTCGTCCACCTTTTCGGCGGGGCGCGCCGCCTTCTTGCGCGGCAGGCTCTCCGGATCCGCCGCGCGGCAATGCGCGCGCACCGGGCAGAGCAGGCACTTGGGGGACTTCGCCGCGCAGTGGGTCTGCCCGAGCTCCATGAGCCCCGAGTTGAACTCTCGCGCGCCGCTCCCCGGCACCAGCGCCTCCGCCGCCGCCCAGAGAAACCGCCCCCCCGCCGGCGAATCGACTTCGCCGCGGAAATCGAAAACCCGCGCCAGCACGCGCGCGACATTGCCGTCCACGATCGGCTCCGCCTGGCCGAAGGCGAACGACGCCACCGCGCCCGCCGTGTAGCGCCCGACGCCCGGCAGCGCGCGGATCGCCGCCGGATCCCGCGGGAAGACACCGGCGTGCTCGGCGGCGATGGCGCGGGCGGCCCGCTGGAGGTTGCGCGCGCGCTGGTAGTAGCCGAGCCCCTCCCACGCCTTGAGCACGGTTTCCTCGGGCGCGTCCGCCAGCGCGGCGGGCGTGGGGAAAAGCGCCATCCAGCGCGCGTAGAATCCGCGCCCCAGCACGGTGGCGATCTGGGTCTGCTGCAGCATAAGCTCCGAGACGAGGATCGCATAGGGGTCGCGCGTCCGGCGCCACGGATAGTCTTTGCCCTCGCGGCGGAACCACGCCTTGAGCGCGCGGGCGAAGCCGGCGGCGTCAAAGTCAGCGGGGATCGCAGGGGGCGGGATCGGGCGGGGCATCGGCGTGAGCTATCCGCGCGTGATCGTCTCGCTCAAATTCAAAATCGCCCGCGCCACCTGCGCCCATGCGGCGACCTCAGCGGGATCGCCTTGCCCCGCCGGCGAGATCCCGATCGTCGCCGCCGCCGCCGCCTCCTCCGCATGGCCGGCGAATTCGGCGCGCGTCTTCCCTAACAGATCGCCCAAGATCCGGAGTTCTTCCGCGTCCGGCTGGCGGGCGGTCGCCTGGGCGAAGGCGAAGCGCAGGCGAGACCGGTCGTCCGCCCCGCCTTCGCTGAGGATCCGGGCGGCGAACGCGCGGGCGGCTTCGGCGAAGGTCGGGTCGTTGAGCAAGGCGAGCGCGGCGATCGGCGTGTTGGAGCGCGGGCGCTGGGCGGAGCATTCCTCGCGGGTCGGCGCATCGAAGGCGCGCAGCATCGGGTGGAGGAACTGGCGCTGCCAGTGGACGTAAACGCCGCGCCGCCACTGCTGGGCGTCCGCGTCCGCCTGGTATTCGCGCGGCGGAAAATTCAGGTGCCGGTAGTATCCGTCCGGCTGATACGGCTTGGCGCTGGGCCCGCCGTATGCGCGGTTGAGCAGCCCGCTGATCGCCAGCGCGGCGTCCCGCACCATCTCGGCGGGAAGCCGGTGCATGCCCTGGCGGGCGAAAAGCTGATTGTAGGGGTCGCGCTCGCGCGCAGCTCCGCCGAACAGACTGACGACTGCCGGTAGGCGCGGCTCATCGCGATCTCTTTGAGCATCGCCTTCACATCCCAGCCCGAGGCAAGGAAGCGCCGCGCGAGATGGTCGAGCAACTCCGGGTTGGAAGGCGGCTCGCCTTGCCCGCCAAAGTCGTCCAGCACGCGGGCGATCCCGGTGCCGAACATCAGGTACCAAAAGCGGTTCGCCATGACCCGCGCGGTCAAGCCGCCGCCGCGCGCCGGATCGGTGAGCCACTCCGCCAGATCGAGCCGCGTCGCCCGGCCGCCGGTGTTCAGTTCGCCGAGGAATTCCGGGATCGCCGGCGCGACAACCGCGCCGGAGTCGTCCAGCCAATTGCCGCGCGGCAGCACGCGGGTCGGGCGCGGATCATTGAGCGCCACGGTCACCATGGTGAGCCGCGCCGCCCCGGCGAGCGCCTCGCGTTCTTTCTCCAAATCAGCGCGGCGCGCGGGATCGGATTCGCAGAGCAGGGCGGAGTCGAGCCGCATCAATTCGTGGCGCTCCCGCTTGCTCAGCACGGCGATCTCCGGCGGGCGCTTGGTCGGCAGCGCGTTCGTCCCGACCTTGAAATGCTGCGCCTCATCCACATCGGCAAAGAACGCCTCCATCGCGTAGAAATCCTTGAGCGAATACGGGTCGAATTTGTGTGAATGGCACTGGGCACATCCCAGCGTCGCGCCCATCCAGACCTGCGAGACATTGCGCACCCGGTCCGCCGCGTAGATGGCGAGGTATTCCTTGGGCTGCACGCCGCCTTCGTGCGAGGTTTGCAAAAGCCGGTTGTAGCCGGTCGCGATAAACTGGTCCACCGAGCGGAAGGGCAGCAGGTCGCCGGCCAGTTGCTCGCGGGTGAATTCGTCGAACGGTTTGTTGTCGTTGAACGCATCGATCACGTAGTCGCGGTAGGGCGAGATGTTGTGATCCTGGTCGCCGTGATATCCCACCGTGTCGGCGAAGCGCACGAGGTCGAGCCAGTAGATCGCCAGCCGCTCGCCGAATGCATCGCTCGCCAGCAGGCGGTCGATCATCCGCTCGTATGCCGCGTAGTCGCCCGCCCGGATCGCCCCGGCAAAGGCGGCGACCTCGCCCGGGTCCGGCGGCAGCCCGGTCAGGTCGAACGAAAGCCGGCGCGCCAGCGTGACCGGGTCGGCGTCCGCCGCCGGGCGCAGGTCCGCCGCCTCGATCCGCGCGAGGACGAACCGGTCGATATCGCCCAGCGGCCAGGCGTGGTCGTTGACCGGCGGCACCGGATGTTCTTTTGGCGGCACATACGCCCAGGGTTCGGAGTATTCGGCACCCGCCGCGATCCACTCGCGCAGCAGCGCGATCTCGCCTGCCTCCAGCGCCTTGCCAGAATCCGGGGGCGGCATCAATTCGTCGCTGTCCTCGTGGAGGATGCGCGCCATCACCTCGCTCTTCGCCGGATCGCCCGGCACGACCGCCGAGTAGCCGCCCAGATCCGCCACCGCGCCGTCGCGGGTATCGAGCCGCAGGTCCGCCTTCCGCTCGTGCTCGTCCGGACCGTGGCAGAACACGCACTTCGCCGACAGGATCGGTCGGATGTCGCGGTTAAAGTCGATGCCCGCCGCCGGGGAGCCAGCGGCAGCGGCGACCAAAACGATCAGGCTTGCGATGGGGGATAAACGTCGCATCGCCAAGACTACGGGCGCGAAACCGCGCCGCAATCACCGAAGCGCGCCGGGTTCACTCGCCCTCCTCCGCCGCCCGCCGTTCGCGTTCCGCCAAGGTCGCGATGTAGGCGAGGGCGTCGCGGGCGTCGGTGTCGAGGAGGAGCGAATCGGCGACGCGCTGCATTTTGGCGCTGTTTTCGTCGAGCGGGTCGTAGCCGAGGATGCGCTGGCGGAATTTCGCGATCTGCTGCTCCGCCCACCAATCGGGGAAGCCGGTCAGCGGCGGGCTGCCGAAGACCATCTCGCCGCTCGCATTGTAGCGGTGGCACTCGATGCAGCGTTCCTCGAAGACCATCCGCCCGACCGCCGGGTCGCCGCCCAGCGTGTTCTGCATGTAATGGCGCGGCAGCGACTGCACGTAATCGGCGATCGGTTCGAGCATCGCCTCGTCGAGCGCGAGGGCGATCGGGCGCATTTTGTGGCCGCCTTCGTCCGCCTCGTGGGTGCCGCGCCTCCCGTTCCGGAATTTCCGGAGCTGGTTGAGGATGTGCCACCGGGGGAGCGCGGCGATCGAGGGCGCGCCGATCTCGCGCTTGCCCTCGCCCGCCGGTCCGTGGCAGGCGGAGCAAACCGTGGCGAAAACCCGCTCCGCATCCGCCGCCGTGGGAGCCGGGGCATCCGCCGCCACCGACTCGCCGGAGTCTGGGGCGGTCCAGATCCAGTAAACGACCAGCGCCAGCAGCACAGCCGGCGCGGCGATGACGATGAAAAGGCGGGGCATGGGGTTTCGCTCGCCACCCTCTGTGGATTCGCCGCCGATGCTACGCCAAAAACTGCGCGGATTTTGCGGTCGCCGCCTACTTTCCGCCGCCGAGCAGCGTGTTGAGCGCGATCACCACGTAGCTGGTCACGAATCGCTGCTTCGGGATGCAAACCTACTGCCGCCCGTAGGGCTTCCCCTTCAGCTCCGGCACCGGATCGTCTTTGCCGATGGCTTTGCCCTCCCAGGTCGCCACGCCGTCTGCTCCTAGGGTCAGGATGCGGTGGGCGCTGCCGGGGGCGGGCGGGGCACTTTTTTCGGGGAGCAACTTGCGGTGGTGGGCGATGACTTCGGCGAATTGCGGGTCGGCGGCGAGGTTTTCCCATTCGTTGGGGTCATTCTTCATGTCATAGAGTTCTTCGGAGCCGTCGGCGTAGGTGATGTAGCGCCAGTTTTCGCTGCGGACGCCGTGGTTGTCCGGGTTGTGGGTGGTGATGGCGGGGCGCTCGCGCGGGGCTCCCGCGTCCTTGAGCTGGGGGGCGAGGCTGAGCCCTTCGAGATCCGGTTTGGCGGGCAGCCCGCAGAGATCGACCAGGGTCGGATACATATCGAGCAACTCCGCCGGGCGCGTGCATTTGGCGCCGGCGGCGACGCCCGGTCCGGCGAAGACGAGCGGGACGCGGGCGGAGCGGTCCCAGAGCGTGTTTTTGCCGGTGATGAGTTTTTCGCCCAAGTGCCAGCCGTGGTCGGACCAGAGGACGACGATCGTGTTGTCGGCGTAGCCGTTGCGCTCTAGCGCGTCCATGAGCCGCCCGACCTGGCTATCGACGAAGCTGGTGCAGGCGAGGTAGGAGCGGACGAGGTTCTTCCACTGGTGGTCTTCCTCGAGGAATTTGAGGCGGGGCTCGGGGAGCTTCCAATGCAAATACCAGGAGAAGCGGGGCGTGTCGTCGCGGTCGTCCATCCGCACCGGCGGGAGCTGGAGCGTGTCCTCGGGATAGAGGTCGAACCACTGCTGGGTGGCGTAGCAGGGGACGTGGGGCAAAAAGAATCCGCAGGACAGGAAGAACGGTCCCTGCGGCTTGGCGTCGAGCTGCTTGACCGCCCAACTGGCGACCTGGTAATCGCCCTTGTCCTCGTCCTTATGCGGGAACGTGCCCCAATCGACCAGCGGGTGCGGCGCGGGTGTGTCCACCAGCTTTTTCGGCGGCTTCACGCCGATGCCGGTCGGCGGACCGATGACATCCCATTCCGCGCCGAGGTCCTTTTTCCCGCGCCCGTAGCCGCCGTGGAAGATCTTGCCGCAGGTGTAGGTCCGGTAGCCGTGCTTGGCTAGATATTGCGGCAGCGTGACGAGGCCCTTGAGCGCGGGCACATCGCGGAACCAGGGCGAAAGCCCGTAGATGCCGGTCGTCGATGGGCGCCTCCCGGTCATCAGGCTGGTGCGGGAGGGATTGCACAGCGGCGACTGGCAGTGGGCGTTCAGAAAGGCGGTGCCGCGCTTTGCCAAGGCATCGATGTGCGGCGTCTGCGCCTGCGGGTGCCCGCCGAACGCGCCGATCCAGTCGTTCTGGTCGTCGATGGCGATAAACAAAATGTTCGGCTTGTCGGCGGCGGGAGCGGCGGCGCCGACAAGCAGCGAGAAGAGGGCGAGGGATGGAAGCAGGCGCGATAGCATAGCGCCCGAAGTCTAGGCGCAGGTCGCCCGCCGGGGCAAGGAAAAGCCGCGCGATCTCGCCGCGCCGCGCCCGGTGCGAACCCAATCCCACTGCCTGATCCAGTGGCCGGCGGCGTCCCTCGCTGCTGGGCAAAGGAATGGCGACCGCTGCTATCGGTCTGGCTTGGACACTTCGGCGGAATCCGGCTTGGCGGCGGCGGCCGCCCGAGCGAGATCCCCATGCGCTTGGCGCGCCGTGCCCACAGCTCGCGCGCGACCTGCTGCATGTCGGCGTTTTCGTCCGCCTCGTCCATGATCTCGGTGCCGAGCAGGCTTTCGACGACGTCTTCGAGCGTGACGATGCCGGAGACGCCGCCGTATTCGTCGCGCACGGCGCGGATGTGCTCGCGGTCTTTGGCGATGTCTTGGAAGAGGTTCCAGATGTTGCCCGCCTCCGGCACGCTGGGCAGCTCGCGCCCGAATGCCGCGAGGATCTTCTCGCCCTCGCCCTGCGCGGCGGCGAGCAGGACGTCCCGCTTGAGGACGAAGCCGACGAGGTTATCCCGCGTATCCGCGAAGATCGGGATGCGGCTAAACGGCTTGTCCGCAGACGCCGCCAAAAAGTCCGCCACCGTGCGGTCGCGCGGCATGCTGAAGACGACCGTGCGCGGGGTCATGATCGATTTGACCGGCATCTGCCGCATCTTGAGCAGGTTTTGCACGATGCGGCGCTCCTCGGCGTCCAGCGCCCCGGTCTCGTGCCCGATCTCCGCCATGGCGGCGAATTCCTCGCGGCTCACGCCGCCGATCCCATGCCCTTTGCCGAAGATCGAGGTGATCTTGTTGGAGATCCAGACGAGCGGCGTGAGCAGCCGGGTCAGCCAGGTCAGCAGCCAGCCGGCCGGCGAGGCGATCTGCCGCCAGTAGGTGGCGCCCAGCGTCTTCGGGATGATCTCGGACAAGACGAGGATCAAGATGGTCAACACGCCGGAGATCACCGCGAACGGCACGCTTTGAAAGACAATCTCCGCCTGCGAGCCAACCCCCGCCGCGCCGACGGTGTGGGCGATGGTGTTGAGGATCAGGATCGCGGACAGCGGCGCGTTGACATCGGACTTGAGCCGCTCCCACGTCAGCCCGGACTTGGCTCCCTCGCGCTTTTGGTTCTGGATCCAGGGCTGGGTGATGCTGAGCAAGACGGCCTCCAAGACAGAGCACAGGAACGAGATCCCGATCGCGAGCAGGAGGTAGAAGATAAGGAGCGTGAGAGCCATCGGCAGTTCGGTTTGGGAAACGTTTATTTCGGGCGGCGGGTTGCCCGCGTCAATCCGATTGCCGCGATCCGAGGGTGGAATCTGCGCCCGCGATTGTAATCGACCCGCCGCCGCGATCCGGCGATGATCCCGGCAGCAAAAGCCAACTGCAAGACGATGGATCTATCGCTGCTCCTCGCAATCTTATTCGCCGCCTTCGCCGTCATGGCGATCGCGGGCACCGGGCTGGCCCGCTGCACCGGCGGCCAGGTCATCGGCTACGCCTTGATCGTGCCGATGCTCGGTGCCATCGCCGCCGCGCCGGTCGGCGGAGCGATCCTCTGGCTCTTCTCGCGCTTCGGGATCCTCAACGTCTGGACGTTTGCGCTAAGCGTCGCCCTCGCCGCGCTGCTGCCCGCCATCGTCTTCGTCCGCCATGCCGCTGAGCTGCGGCGGAAAAACGAAGCGTGGCGCAAGAACCCGCGGATGCCCCGCGGCGGCTACCCGAACTTCAGCCGGGGCGGCGACCGCCCGCCACGGTTTCAGGCGACCGTCCGCGTCTTCGTTCCAAGGGTGATCCCCCCCGCCTAGTCGCAATCGTCTTGGATCGAGGTGATCTCCTCTCCCTCGAAAAAAAGGATGATCCCGTATTCCCACAGATCCGGTGCCTCGAGGTTCAGCATCCAGGCATCGGGAAAATCGTCGTCGGCGAGGCTGATCGTGGCGCGGCACTTTTTGCCCGCCTGCAGCATGCGTCCCGCCTTCCGCGAATACTCGGAGACCTGCCCGAGGATCGCCGGCGCCAGCTTTTTCAGCCTGGCGAGATTCTGGGTCAGACCCGCGTCCATCTCCGCATCCACATCGCCGCCCGGACCGCAGGACGCCTCGACGGCATCATGCAGAAAATGGACGCCTGGGTTGGGAAGGCGGCAGCGCCAGCCGTCCGGCGTGTAGCAGTAGCGGCGGTCGCCGAAGACCTGGAACAAGAAAAATGGCTCGCCGCCAAATCCGAGATCGGTCTTCACCGCCGCGATGGCCGCCTTCGAGCTGCGCAGCTCCGCCGTGATCAGCCCGCCGGCCGCCTTCTTCAAAATGAGCTGTAGCTCGGCGTGCTCACCGCCCGCCCGTACTTGGAAGGCGAGGGTCGCCGAGCGGCGGACCGGCAGTTCGGAAATCCGCGACAGGGCGCGGCGCATCGGACCGTCCCCGAATCCGGCCACCGCCCGCCCGATGCCCGCCATCGCCGCAGGCGCGTCGCGGGGCGCAAAGATGAGGCGCATGCTTGCCTCCGGCGGCGCGATCGCCGATTCGTCGTATTCCCCGAAATCCTGCTCCAGCGGCGATTTGATCGCGGAGTCGAGAAAGGCCCGGAATACCTTCCGGAACAAAAAGCCGAAGATCGAGAATTGAAACATGGCGGCGGGGCTTCAGGGGGGCGGCAGTCGCTCGGCGATGGATTCTAGTAGCCCCGATCCGCCGCCGCGCCAGCGGCAATGCCGTCTTGCGAGGTTGCGCGGCGCGCGGCTTGCTGCTACGCCTTCCGCGATGCCCGATCCCGCTCCCGACCTGGTCACGATCCGCGACCTCAAGAAGCTCGCCACGCCCCAGCCTGCCGTCCGGCGATTCCTTGCCCAGGTGGAGGCGGTGCTCCAAAAAACGTCCAAAGCCGGCAAGCCGTATTTCGAGATCCGGTTCACCGACGGTCTCGATTCGCACATTGTCCGCGCGTTCGATGACACGCCGCAGTTTGCCAAAGCGCAGGCGCTGCGCGGCGGCGAATTCGTCGAGGTCTCCGGCGAGTGGTTCGACTCCGGCCAGTTCGGGATCGACGCGCGCTGGTGGGACACGCGCGCGCTTTCCGTCGGGGAAGTCGATGCGCTGCTGGCGGGCAACGGCGAATTCCGGGAGCGGCAGGACGACTACGAGCGGGAGATCCACGGTTTGATCGGCGCGATCGCCGACCCGCGCCTGCGCGGCGTGTGCGAGCGGTTCATGGCCGCCTATGGCGAGCGGATGCGGCGGACCGGCGCGGCGCGCGACTACCACCACGCCCGGCGCGGCGGCCTGATCGAACACGTCGGCCAGATGATGCTGACGGCGACGGCGATCTGCGCCGCCTACCCGAACCTGAACCGCGACCTGCTGCTCGCCGGCGCCTTGTTCCACGACTGCGGCAAGCTCTGGGAGAATGCCTTTGCCCGGGAGGGATTCGAGATGCCGCACACCGACGTGGGCGAGCTGCTCGGCCATATCCCGACCGGCATGGAGATCGCCAACAAACTCTGGCGCGAGATGATGGACGAGGACGGCGAGAAATTCGAGGCGCTAGAGCCGCCCAGCGACCAAGTCCGGCTCCACCTCCTCCACCTCATCGCCGCCCACCACGGCGAATACCAATTCGGCTCCCCCACCGTGCCGAAAACGCCGGAGGCGATGGTCCTCCACCACGTGGACAACATCGACGCCAAGATGGAAATGTTCCTGCGCGGCTACGAGCGCTCCGCCCAGCTTTCCCGCAATGTTTACCAGCGCGCCCGCCCGCTCCCCGGCAACCTCGTCCGCCCGCTCCCCCATTTCGATGCGTCGGCGGCAAAGCCCGCCAACGAGACGCCCGACCCGGCGGAAGAGAGGTCCAAGACGCGCCGCTGCCCGCGCCGGACACCGCTGAACCCGCTTCCGCTGAATCGGATGGCGCGGTCGAGAATGCGGGAACGCCGGAGGACCCGCCGTTCTAGGGAAAGCGAGGGATAGATGCCCCCGACCATTCGCGTGGAACCCGGGCTTCATCGTCACCAACCTGTGGCGACCGGTATCGGGGGCGGAGGCGATGCCGCAGGCGCCTCCGCGCCGCGCGGCTCTACGAGGGTCTCTACTGCGCCCGCGGCTGATGGAGAACCGGATCAAGGAGCGGCAGATGGACCTCTTCGCCGACCGCACCAGCACGCACTGGACGTGCCAGCAACCAGCTGCGGCTGTGGTTCAGCGCCTTCGCCCACCTCGTCATGCACGCGCTGCGCGCAGTGGCGCTGGTACGCCGCCGCCCGGGCGAGCGGTAGACGCCATGGGCATCTGTAGAGCAGCCAAAAACGGCCCCCGCCGGACCGGACTGCCCCGAACCGTGCCGCCAACCGCCGAGCCGCGCAAAGGCACCCAGCCGCCGCCCGGCGACCTCGCGGGCCCGGATCGTCGCCCGCGCCGCAGCGCCGCCCCCCAAAATCGGCTTCCGGACCGATCTTCTCTACCCCTGGTGATTGATCCGGGCTAGCCAGAAGGCTGGGGCAGAAAATCCGAACCCCGCTTTGGGGTTCGTCCCGATCCCGCCGGGCGTTGTCCCTCCGATTTTGCGGGCTGGAACAACCGCCTTACAGCCCCGCCTCGGCCATCGCTTTGGCGTCGCTGTATTGTTTGCGGAAGAGGCTGCCGAGGTTCCGCGCGAGCTGGACTTCTTGGATCGGATCTTTGGCGCGGAGGATCTCGGCGAAGCGCCCGGTGGCGGCGTCGTAGTTGACGAGGCTCAGGTTGCCGAAGCGGGCGGTCGCCTTGGGCGGAAACCCGTGGGCGGCGAGCGCCTGCCACGCCTCCTGGAGTTCCTCGTGCGCATCGAGGCAGATCACGCGGATGACGAACCGGATCGAGCTGAAGGCGGGACCGGTCCAGTGCGGGTGGTATTGGAATTGGTCGGCGGTGTGGTAGGGCAGGACCTCGGGATCGGTGAACATCGAAAGCGCGGCGGCCGAGTAGGAATCGCGGCGCACCGGCATGCGGCGGAGCGCCGAATATTCGGGGCCGCCGGGCGTGCCGGGGCGGAAGTTCCAGAGCTGCTGCCCCTCCTTGGACAAGACGAATTCGATGAACGCATCGGCGAGGTCCGGGCGCGGCGCGCCGCGAAACATGCCGATCGGATCGACGCCGGTCGAGGTGCCGCCGACCGGCGCGATAAAGTGGATGCGCGACTTCCCGTCCGGTCCCCTCGTCGCCTGGTTCAGCGTGCGGCCGTAGAAGTCGATGCACATCCCGGCAGCCACCTCGCCCTGCGCGACTTCATGCGGGATCTTGGCGGACGCGTCGGTGAAATAACGGGCGTTCGCCCCGATCCGCTGGATCATCGAAATCGCCGCGTCCCAGCCGGCGGCGACGCCTTCCGCCTCGGCGGCGGCGAGCTTTTCGGCGCGTTGCTTCCGCTTCTCGGCGGCTGCCTCGGCGGCGCGCTCGTCGCCCGGATCTTCGACCGCCGCAGGTTCGGGGAATGCCTCGTCCACCGCCGCGACCGCCTTGTCCACCGCGATCTGCATCTGCTGCTGGATCAGCATCTCAAACGCCTTCGTCGCCGAGCCGCTCTTCGTCGGGTCGGCCAGCCCGACTTGCCCGAAGTAGATCGGGTCGGCGAGGTCCGCCCATTCGTCCGGCGGGCGCTCGACGCCGAGCCGCTCCAGCGAATCGGTGTTGAAGCAGATGCCGAATGTCGAGAGCGCCGAGCCGACCCAGCGCTTACTAGGATCGTAGTAGGGTTCGCCGCTGACCGACTCCGGGATGACCGCCTCGGTGAACCAGTCCGGGTGCCGCTCCGTGATCGCGCCGATCCCGAACTTCCCGCTCGCGTCCTTGGCGACGAGATGCCCCGCCTTCGCCTGCACGTCAAAGTCGTAGGTGCCGCCGCCGAAAAAGAGATCGACCCCGATGCCGACGCCGCTTTGCAGGAACTCGCGGCGCCCGCGCTGGGCGGCATCGTCCATCGCCGGATCGTCGGGCAGCCCCAGCTTCCGGTCGTTGAAGCTGTCGGCCACCGCGCTCCAGCCCTCGCCGCCGCGGGATTCCTCCCAGTAGGCTTGGAAGGCGGAGCGGAAGTCGGATTTGACGATCCGGTCGATCTCGGAGGTCCCGCCCGGCGAGCGCCAATCGACCGCCACGTCCAGCCCGCGCGTCTCCCGCATGTAGTTGGAGAAGGCGCGCCCGAACTCGCGGCGGATCGATTCGTTGTGCGGCGTCAGGATCACGACCTTGCCGTCCTTGCCCGCGACCGCCGCCTCGTCCTCCGAGCGAAAGACAAACGGGATCGCGAGGATGAGCAAAAAGGCGGCGGCGGCGGCGATCTCGCGCCAGCGCTCGCGCAGGAGCGATTCCCAATCGACGCCGGCCGGCTTGGCGGCAGCGGCGTTAGCCTTGGAGGATGACGACATCTTCGCCGCGGATCGCCGCGATCACGTCATCGCCGTGGTCGCGGAGGATTTCGGGGTTGAGTTCGGAGACGCGCAGCCGCCCGCTGCCCGTCGAGATGATGTATTGCGCCAGCTCGCCGAGGTAGGTGACCTCATCCACCGATCCGGCGAGCGTGTTGACATCTTCCTTGCGGCTGACCAGCACGAAGCTCTCCGGCCGGCAGGAAAGCGTGACCTTCGCACCCCTAGGCGGCGGGCCAGCCTCCGGGTCCGCCATGCGCCCGCGGAACCTGCCGAAGGCGGTCGCCAAATTGTAAAATCCCGCGCGGCTGGATTCGCCCTCCACCTCGGCGCTGAGGAAATTGGTCTCGCCGATGAAATTGGCGACCGCGGCGGTGCGCGGGTTGCGGTAGATGTCCTGCGGGGCGCCGACTTGGGCGAGCCGCCCGCCTTCCATGATCGCCATGCGGTCGGCGATCGAGAGCGCCTCCTTTTGGTCGTGGGTCACATAGATCGCGGTCAGCCCGAATTCTTTGCAGATGCGCCGGATCTCGCCGCGCATCTCCATCCGGAGCTTGGCGTCGAGGTTCGAGAGCGGCTCGTCGAGCAGCAGGCAGGCGGGTCTCACGACCAGGGCGCGGGCGAGGGCGACGCGCTGCTGCTGGCCGCCGGAGAGCTGGTTGATCTTGCGCTCGGCGTAGTCTTCCATCCGCACGATCTCGAGCGCCTCCTCCACGCGCTCGTCGATCTCCGCGCGTTTCACCTTCCGCTCCTCCAGCCCGAAGGCCACGTTTTTCGCCACCGTCATGTGCGGCCAAAGCGCGTAGCTCTGGAACATCATCGCCGTGTTGCGCCGGTGCGCGGGCGTCGCCGTCACGTCCTTGTCGCCAAAGTAAACCGCGCCGCCGTCCGGCTGGTAAAAGCCCGCGATATGCCGCAGCAGCGTCGTCTTCCCGCAGCCGCTCGGACCGAGCAGGAAGAAGATCTCGCCCGCCTCGATCTCCAGCGACACGTCATCCAGCGCGACGGTGGCGCCGAACCGCTTGGTCAGGTGGCGGATGGAGACGGATACCATGGTGGGGGGCGAGAGGAGTCGGGGCGCGGCGGCGGTCGGCGCTGACTCCCGATTATGGCGAGGCGGCACCGCGCGCAAGCCGCGAGTCCGGAAAAATTTCGCCCACCCCCGCTGCTACGGGGTCGGAAAGTCGTAATCGAAGATCCGCGATTGGAACTCGCCCTCCTCGAGGATTTCGCCGGTCCCGCTGATATAAATCACCACGCGATCACCCTTCGCGGTAGAGGGCGGCGATGAGGATGGTGCCCGGGGATCGGACAGCGTTTGCCCGGCAAACCACTGGAAATCCGCCCGCTTATGCTTGCCGTCCTCGCCGCAAGTGATGCAGTTCCGAAATTCGGCGGCACCCGGATACTCCTGGATCAGTTCGTCGATTGAATCGGGGAACCTGCCTCCGTTGGCTTGGGCGTGGCGATCGCCTCGCGCGCGAGGTCTCGCCGATCCGCATGTTGCGGGTCTGCGTGGCGCGCTCGGTCACCATGGCGTAGACCGCTTTTCCCGCCACCATGGACGCCGCCCCCGATACGACGATCGAAAGATAGCCGAGGACCAATCCGATCACCGCCATGGCTCCCCCCTTCAATCTCGGGTCACGCTTGATCTTGGCCCGGGCGATATGCCCAAAAACGACGGCCAAGATCGCCCCGATACACGTCAGCCCCAAGACCCCGCAAATCAGGCTCCCAACCGCCCAACCCGTGGTCCGCCGTTCCTGCGGGCCAATCCGCGATACCCTTCGCGGCGGCGCTTTGCCGAAAGCGGGCATCCGCCCAACGCCCGCCCCAACTCCAGAGGCAACGCCAACACCAGGAGCAACGACCTCGCCAGTGACCTCGGGAGGCGGCGGCTCCTGCGGCTCACCCGGCACGACGAACGCCGCGCCGCAGCGCGGGCAATTCGCCCGGTGGCCAAACTGGCTTTCGTCGGCGGAAATCTTGCAGTCGCAGGACGGGCATTTGAATTTCATCGGGCTCGGCGGTGTATGGCGTTGGGGGAGGCTAGCCGATCGCAAGGGAGGAAGGCAAGGCTGGAATCGCGAGCGTCTCCGCCGCGGCTGACGGAGCTGGCGTTAGACCGGATGCCGAAAACAATGGCGGGAATCGACTGCCTAAAACGCGGTGTTCGGGTCTGGTTCAGATAAGGCTGGGCGCCGCGCCGGAAGTCCCCTCCCTGGAGGGGGGGTAGGGGCGGGCAGAAGTGGTGTTTTTTCTTTAAAGCCAGCGGGTTGCAAAAGGATTGGCGCTTGGCGGGACCGATCCCGCCGAGGTCCTCTGATGCCCGCTGACCCGCCCCCGACCCCTCCCGAAGAGGGGGGGATGGCCTCGCGACGCCCAGTTGGCGCGACACACTTCCCATGGCAAAGCAACCCCGTGTCTTGCCAGCCATGGCAGGTCTCTGAAATCGGCGCAAATCTCTCTGGCAATCAGTCTAGTTGCCCGCTTGAGAGAGACCGGTCCGAATGGCGCTTCGATTACGCGGCTCAGTCCGGCGTTCGACGGGGGGCGTCTCCCGGAAGATGCTCCTGGGTTTTGCCGCCAGCGGAGAGTCCTTCGGGCATCGTTTGGCGGCTCTCGGATCTCGGCTCGTGGGGTGAGGGGCGTAATGTGAGAATCTTCGTGGCGCAGGCAGCGGTGATCTGCCTGCGGTGGCAGGCCATGTTGCGCGGCCGGTCGCGATTTGAGAGGTGCGCCCTTTGAAAAGCCCGCCTGTCCCAGGGTTCCGGTAAAGCTGAAGTGGCAGAGGGGAAGGTCACCTGCGCAGCCTCTGCTCGTGGGCGCAGCGCGCCTGCGCTCCTGCGCGGAGCAGGGTCGGCGGCAATCGCGTTATTTCTCGGGTTTCGCGGGCGGGTGATGCGCGCACATTGGGGCAGCCATGTTTGACCCAATCCGCCCCATCTTTCAACAACGCCTCCAAGAGATCCGCGACGCCGGGCTCTGGAAGACCGAACGCGTCATCGACTCCGATCAGGCGAACCGCATCCGCCTCGCCGGCGGGCGCGAGGTCATCAACATGTGCGCCAACAACTACCTCGGGCTCGCCAACCATCCGGAAGTGGAGGCGGCGGCGCGCGAGTCGCTGGCGCGCTGGGGCTACGGGCTCGCCTCGGTCCGGTTCATCTGCGGCACCCAGTCGCTCCACCGGCAGCTCGAAGAGGCGATCTCCGAATTCCTCGGCATGGAGGATACGATCCTCTACACGTCGTGCTTCGATGCGAACGGAGGCTTGTTCGAGACGGTGCTGAAGGAGGAGGACGCGGTCGTCTCCGACCAGCTCAACCACGCCTCGATCATCGATGGCATCCGGCTTTGCAAAGCGGGGCGCTACCGCTACGCCAACAATGACCTGGCCGATCTGCGCGCGCAGCTCGAGGCGGCGGACGCCAAGGGCGCGCGTTTCAAGATGGTCGCCACCGATGGTGTATTCAGCATGGACGGCACCGTCGCCGACCTCGCCGGGGTGTGCGATGCGGCGGAGGCGCACGGCGCGATGGTGATGGTCGATGACTCGCACGCTGTCGGGTTCATGGGCGCGAAGGGTCGCGGCACGCCACGAAGCAGCGGCGTGATCGACCGCGTGGATGTGATCACCGGCACGCTGGGCAAGGCGCTGGGCGGCGCGAGCGGCAGCGCACCAGCGGGCGCAAGGAAATCATCGACCTGCTCCGGCAGCAGTCCCGCCCTATCTCTTCTCCAACCGATCGCGCCGTCGATCGCCGCCGCCGCTCAAAGTCCTCGCGCTTCTCCCGGCTCGACCGAACTGCGCGACCGGCTGTGGGACAACACCCGCTACTGGCGCGCCGAAGTTCAAGGACAGTAGGCTTCCAGATCCCGGAGGGCGAACACCCGATCGTCCCGATCATGCTCGGCGACGCCGCCTCGCCCAAGAATTCGCCGCCCGCCTGCTCGACCGGGGCATCTACGCCATCGGCTTCTTCTACCCGGTCGTCCCGCAGGGCAAAGCGCGCATCCGCACCCAGATCTCCGCCGCGCATGACAAGGCGGACCTCGACGCTGCGATCGAGGCGTTCCGGGCGGTCAAGGCGGAGCTTTGTTAGAGGGCTTGGATTCGGAGATTCGCCAGCTTTAGCCATCTGCCGATTCGGCGCGGCATCCGAGCCGCCCCTGAGAAAGGTGGAATTGCGCGCCTCGGGCTGGACAGCGGCGCGCATCCGCCCGATGGACAGCAAAACGCCATCCCCAAAATCCCCCGCCATGCCAGGACTCGTCATCAATCCCCGCGCCCGCATCTTTCACATGCACGACTGGGTCTATGCCAGCGAAGTGAAAAAGGCGTTCGGCAACCCGCAGCCCGGCGAGGTCGTCTCGCTCAAGGATTTCAAGGATCGCCCGATGGGCACCGCGATCTACAATCCGGCGTCGCAGATCGTGGCGCGGCGGATCTCGCGCCGGAAGCAGGGGCTGGACTTCGAATTTTTCGAGCGGCGGATCCGCCGGGCGCTGGACTACCGGGGGCGGATCGGCGGGGTGGACCCGCGCGCCTGCCGCCTGGTCTGGAGCGAAAGCGATGGGCTGCCCGGCGTGATCGTGGACCGCTACGGCGACGCGCTGGTCCTGCAGACGCTCACGCTGGCGATGGACCGCCGGAAGGACGTGATCGCCGAGGCGCTCAAGGCGGTGCTCGCCAGCAGACGCGATCATCGAGCGCAACGACTCGCCGATCCGCGCCGCCGAAGGGCTGGACCCCGCGTTTTCGGTGCTCCACGGCGAGGTGCCGCCGCCGGTCACCGTGCCGGTGCCGGGCGCGGGCTTCTCGCTGACCGCCGATCTGGCGGAGGGCAGACGGACTCTACCTCGACCAATTCGAAAACTACGCGCGGGTCGCCCCGCTGGCGAAGGGGCGGCGGGTGCTCGACTGCTTCGCCAACCAAGGCGGGTTCGCGCTCGCCTGCGCCGCCGCCGGATCGGGCGAGGCGGTCGCGGTCGATGCCAGCGAGGGCGCGGTCGAGCAGGGGCGCGCCAATGCCGCCCGCGACGGGCTGGGCGTCGAATTCGCCTGCGCCAACGCCTTCGACTACCTGAAGGACGCCGAAGCCTCGGGGCAGGAGTTCGGCTTGGTCGTGCTCGATCCGCCCAGCTTCACCCGGAACAAGGGGCTGTCCGGCGCGCGCACGCGGCTGCAAGGAGATCCACCTGCGCGCCATGAAGCTGCTCGACCCCGGCGGCATCCTCGCGACATTCTGCTGCTCGCACCACGTCGATCATGCGGAGTTTCGCGCCATCATCTGCGACGGCGGTGGATGCGCGCGCCACGCTCCGGCAGATCGCCGAATACCGCCAGCGCCCCGACCACCCGGTGATCCCGACGTTGCCGGAGACCGAATACCTCCAGGGCTATGCCTTCGAGCTGATGGGCGGCTGGTAGGAGATCGGGCTTTACACCGCGCCGCCGATGCGATGAACTTCAGGTCCGCCGCGCCGCAGTCCGGCGGCGCGCCCGAAGCCCCACCCTCCGATTTGCCATGCCCGATCTCTCCCTGCTCGAGCTTTTGAAAAAGGCGGCCCCGTCATGATCCCGCTGGCGCTCTGCTCGGTCGCCGCCGTGGCGATGGCGCTGGAGCGGTTTCTCGCGCTGCGGCGGGAGAAGCTCGCCCCGCCGGGATTCATCGGCGGGTTGGACGCGGCGCTCGGCGGCAACGGCGGGTCCGCCAGCACGTCGCCGTCGGCATCCTCTACTGCGAGAACCAGGAAAACCCGCCGAGTAGGATCTTCGCGGCAGGTCTGCGCGCTGCCGCGCGGCGCAGTCGAAGAAGTCGAGCAGCGATCGAAGACTCCGGCGCGCGGGAGGCGGACCGCCTGCACCGGCGGCTGCGCGGGCTGCAGGTCGTCGCCTCCGGTCGCGCCGCTGCTCGGACTGCTCGGCACGGTTTACGGGATGATCGGGGCGTTCCAGCGCGCGGCGACGGCGGGATTGGGCAAAGCGGAGCAACTCGCCGAAGGCATCTACGAGGCGCTCGTCACCACGGCGGCGAGCGCGACCATCGCGATCCCCGCGCTGCTCCTCTACTGGATCCTGCGTTCGCGCACCGATGCGATCGTCGATGCGCTCGATGAGATGGCGCAGGAATTCGCCCTCCGCTTTCTCACCAAACCCAGCGCCCCGCCCAAGGCATGAGGATCCGCGCCCCAGAGCATCAGGTCGGCGGCGATCTCATCAATCTCTCGCCGCTCATCGATGTGATGTTCATCCTCATCATCTTCTTCCTCGCCACCACCACGTTCGAGGAAGAGGAGCGCGACGTCGAGATCAACCTGCCGGACGCCGCCGCCAATGCCGCGCTGACCGCCGCGCCGAAGGTCGATGTCATCAATGTCCGCGCCGACGGCTCCTACCTCCTCGGCAGCGCGGAGATGACGCTCGACCAGCTGCGCGACGCCCTAATCGCCGCCGCCGCCAAGCCGGACCAAAAAGTCCTCATCCGCGGAGACGAAAACGCCCGCCACGGAGCCGTCGCCGCCGCCGTCCTCGCCTGCAAAGCCGCCGGCATCCACGAGGCAAACATCGGCTACGAATTGCCGCGCTGAGGCGGACTGGCGGGCGGATTGGTTTGGAACCGCTGATGAACGCTGAGCGACGCTGGCATGTTTTTGGAAGCTAGCGCTCCGATGCTCGTGGGCGGATCGGCGGCGAGTAGCCGGACTTGTGAAAGTTCGAGCGATGGGTATAGGCGCCCCCGAATCGCCCGTCGGCTTTCGATCCATCTCCATTAGCGGACATCAGCGTGGATCAGCGGTTCTTTTACCGCCTTTGGTCTAGTAGCCTGACATCGGGAGCGGATTGGCGGGGCAGATTGGTTTTTAACCGCTGATGAACGCTGATCGACGCTAATGTTTTGGGAAACGAGCGCGCCGTGCTCGTGGGCGGATCGACGGCTGGTAGCCGGACTTGTGAAAGTTCGGGCGATGGGTATGGCAGCCCACGAATCGCCAGCAAACCGATCCATCTCCGATATTAGCGGACATCAGCGTGGATCAGCGGTTCTTTTACCGCCTTTGGTCTAGCTAGCCTGACATCGGGAGCGGATTGGCGGGGCGGATAGGTTTTAACCGCTGATGAACGCTGATCGCTAATGTTTTGGGAGGCGAGCGCGCCGATGCTCGTGGGCGGATCGGCGGCTGAGTAGCCGGACTTGTGAAAGTTCGGGCAGTGGGTATCGCGCCCCCGAATCGCCCATGGAAAGCTTCGATCCATCTCCATTAGCGGACATCAGCGTTCATCAGCGGTTCTTTGACCGCCTTTGGTCTATAGCCTGACATCCCGGGAGCGGAATGGCGGGACGGATTGGTTCTTAACCGCTGATGAACGCTGATCGACGCTAATGTTTTGGGACGAGCGCGCCGATGCTCGTGGGCGGATCGCCCGCTGAGTAGCCGGACTTGTGAAAAGTTCGGGCGATGGATATCAGCGCCCCGAATCATGCGGCTTTCGATCCATCTTCATTAGCGGACATCAGCGTGGATCAGCGGTTCTTTGACCTTTGGTCTGGTAGCTAGCCTGACATCGGGAGCGGATTGGCGGGGCGGATAGGTTTTTAACCGCTGATGAACGCTGATCGCTAATGTTTTGGGAGGCGAGCGCCAGGCTAGTGGGCGGATCGCCCGCTGAGTAGCCGGACTTGTGAAAGTTCGGGCGATGGGTATCGCGCCCCCCGAATCGCCCGCCGGGTGGTGCGCCGCATTTTCTGCGAACGGGACGGGAATGGCAGGGACTTTGCCCCGAAGATCCGGACCCTCTCCGTTGCGCAGACAAGCCGAATCCGGACAGCCTTCCCGAAGAAATTTGTTGCTTTCGCGCTCCGCCTCCCGTATTCTCACTGCACATACAATGTAATTACCTGATAACCCCTAGCCCCCGACGCGAAATGAAATTCCTCGTTTATAAAGGCGACCAAGAATGCGAGTACCCTATCATGAGGGCGAATTGCTCAGCCTGCTCCAGCAGGGGCAGCTCGCGAAATCTGATTTGGTGTATTACGAGGGGCTCGGGGACTGGTGCCCGATCGAGCAGGTTTTTGTGGTGCACGAGGAAATCTCCGGCTTTGCCAACGACGGGCAGGACGAGGAGACGATGATCGAGGTCTTCAACCGGACCTGCGACATCTGCGCGCCGGACGAGCAGGTGTTTTACATCGCTATCCAGAACAAGCGATTCACCCGGAAGGCTCCCGATGCGTTTGTCGCCACGAACAAACGGCTGCTCATCGTCCGGCAGCGGCATTCGACCTCCGAGGTCGAAGATTACCTGTGGGGGCGGATCACCAGCTTGCGCATGAAGCAAAGCAACGGCGGCTCGCGCTTCGGCTTCCTCTACGGGGACGGCAGCCCGCAGTTGGTCGAGCTAGACGACATCCCGGACAACCAGGTGGTGAAGCTCTACCAGATCTCGCAGGAGATGCGCGGGCTGGCGGCTTAGGCTGATTGCCAAAAAGAACTGCGCCTATCGCAGAAAGCCCGGTCGGTTGGATAAATGATTTGAAGGAATCCGCCGCGTAGCGGCGACCGACTTGTAGCCCGGTCCTTCAGGGCCGGGTTCCTCTCCGGTATCATGCCTCCCCGTCGCGTAGCGACGATTGATCCGGACGCTGGCGATCTCGAAGAGACCGGTGTTCAACCGTCGCTACGCGGCGAGGTGCAAGCGCGGCAGTGCGCAATCGAGTTGGCCGATCACGCCCCCTATCACGCAGGCGCCGGGCTTCAGGCGGGCGGGCATTTTCTCGGACGACTTTTTGGCAATCCGCTTCGGCGGGGCAGTTCGGCGGCGTGCGGCTAGCCTTCTGGAAAGCGGCGGAGCACCGGCTCGCCGACATCGAGGTTTTGCTTCAGCCATGCTTGGAAGCCGGCGAGCGTGAACCAGCCTGCCTCTCCCTGGCTGGCCCCGGCGCGCTCGATGTGGAATTCCTGGGCGGGCATGAAGCTGAAGCCGATGAGGAAGACCGGCTCGGCCCCGGGTTTTTCGGCTTTGGCGAGGACCATCGAGACATGCCCGATGCCGCCGGTTTCGTTCTGCACGATCATGTCGCCGGGCCGCAGGTCGGCGGGATCGACCTTCTGCGCGCCCTTCTTGATCGAATGGGAGTTTGAGAACGCCATGGCGAGGCGGAGGAATTCTTTGAAGTCTTTGCCAGAGCTGGCGAAGCGGTCGGGCGAGCCGTCGTATTTGAAAAGGCTGAGTCTCTTGAGCGCGGCATCGCCTTTGGCGGCGTGGAAGTCCGCCCAGTGGCGCATGCACCAATCCGCGCATTGTTCGAGGTCCTGCTGGTAGAGCATCGGCTTGTCGATCACGGCGAGGACGTCGAAATGCCCGATGCTGCCGCCGCGCCAGTCTTTGATCGATTTGTCGGGCTTGAGCGGGAGCGCGGCGAGGTAGGCTCCGAAGCTGCCCTCCGCCGGGGCGGGGCGCGCGTAGCCGGCGGGCGCGGGGATCTCGCCGACCGACTTCGCGTTGGCGGGCGGAGCCTGGGCGCAGGACGCGGCGGTCAGCGAGATGGCGAGCAACGCGGCGGCGGCGCTTGCGTTCCGCGCGCGGCGGGCGAATGGGTGCGGGCGTGAGCAATCTGCGTCCATGTGTCTTTTTTGATCGGGATGGCGTGGTGAATGTATCCCCGGGAGCGGGCTATGTCACCCGCTGGTCCGATTTTCATTTCATGCCCGGAATCGCCGGCGTGATCCGGGCGGCGAAGGCGGCGGGCTATGCGGCGGCCGTCATCACCAACCAGCAGGGCGTGGCCAAAGGGCTGATGACAGAGGGCGACCTCGCCGAGATCCACGCGCAGATGCAGGCGGCGCTCGCGGCGGAGGGCGCTGCCTTTGACGCGATCTACGCCAGCACCGAACCCGCCGGCCACCCGCGCCGCAAGCCGAACCCGGCGATGCTCCACGAGGCGGCGCGCGACCTCGACCTCGACCTCGCCCGCTCGTGGATGATCGGCGACAGCGACCGGGACATCGAATGCGGCCAGCGCGCCGGGGCGCGCACGGTCCGCGTGCAATCGGCGGAAAAGTCGGTGGGCGTCCCGGCGGATTTCACGGTTGGGGATGTGCGGGAATTGATCGCGCTGCTGGGATCGGGTGGAACTGGGGCTTGAAGCGGGCGGGGAGTCGGCGCACCCGTTGCGCATGCGCCCACGTTTTGCCAGCCAGATGCTCGCGCTGATCGGGATCGCCGCCACGATGGCGGCGTGCACCTCGGCGACGTTTCCGAAGATCCGTCGCCCACGCCGTCCCGCTGGCGGAGGAATCGCGGGCGATCCGCGATGCCGATCTCTCCGCTTTACCCGGCTGAGGCGGAGCGGTCCGCACCGCGCCGGGCGCATATGACGAGGCGACCTACAATGCCGCCCGTCGGGCGTTCGTCTTCGGGCTGCGGGCGCGCGCCAAATCGAAAGACTGGGGCGCCGATCCAGATCTCGGGTGGCAGTAGGACCTGGGAAGTCCGCTTTGACCAGCGCGCCGCCGCCGACCAGGGCAAGCCCGAATGGACGCCCGCCGTCTTCGACCGGATCTTCCCGGCGGCGGGCTTCAAATGCGAGGGATCAGCCGGCGGCTCTGCTGGTAAGGGCAGCGGCATACCATCGTGCCGCTCGCCTTCGACGATGTCAAAAGCCTGGCAGTACCCGGAAATTCCGCCCGCACAATGGGATCTACGTGCCCGGCACCGCCGTGCTCGACTTCGGCGCGCCCCCCGCGCCGGGCGGCGCGCCCCCCGCGCCGGGCGGCGCGATGCCCGTCCGGCTGCGCCTGCTCAATTCGTTCACCGAGGCGAAATTCGCGATGGGCGGCAAGGCGCGGCCGCTGGCGCGCGACCTCACCGCCGTGGTCGATGCGACGCTCGACGACCCCTACATCACGCGCAATGCGCTGGAGGGATTTTTCCGCCCGAACAAGCGGCAGGAGGACTCGGGGCTCTTCGGCTTGACCTCCTATGATCCTAGTAAGATCCCGGTCGTCTTCGTCCACGGGCTGCGGTCGGACTCCCACATCTGGAAGAACGCGGTCAACGAATTGCTCGCCGACCCGGCGCTCTCCGCCCGCTACCAGCCGCTCTTTTTCCTGTATCCCTCGGGCTTGAGCGTGCCCAGCGCGGCGGCGCGCTTCCGCGAGAGCCTGCGCGAATACCGGGCGTTCTGGGACCCGGCGGGCACCCACCAAAACCTCGACCGCATGATCCTGGTCGGCCACAGCATGGGCGGGCTGCTCTGCCAGCTCCAGGTCATCAGCTCCGGCGAAGACTTCGAGCGCGCCTTTTTCCAAAGCCCGGTCGAGGACGTTCCGTTCCTGACCGGCAGGCAGGCGGCGGGGATCAAGCGGACGTTGTTTTTCGAGCCGCAGCCGTTCGTGGACCGGGCGGTTTTCATCGCCGTGCCGCACCGGGGCAGCACGCTGGCGGACCTGAAAATCGTGCGCCTTTTCATCCGGCTCATCCACCTGCCCAGCGATGCGCTCGGGCTGGCGACGAGCGCGTTGACCGAAGACCCGAGCTTCCTCAATCCCGCGCTGCTCAGCTACAACCTGCTCGGGTTGCGCAGCGTGGACATGCTCTCGCTAGAGCATCCGTATTTTAAAGCGCTGGAAGCCCGCGCGATCGAAGTGCCCCACCATTCGATCATCGGCGACCGGGGGAAAGGCGATACGCCGGAGAGTTCCGACGGCGTCGTGCCGTATTGGAGTTCGCACCTGCCGGCGGCGGGGTCGGAGGTGATCGTCCCCTACGGCCACAGTTGCACGCACACGCCGGAGGTGATCGCGGAGATCCTGCGCGTCCTGCGGCTCCACGGCGAGGGCGGCTAGCTATAGTCGCGGCGCCGGTCAGGTCGACGGGCCGCGCTCCTCCGGGCCGCCGTTTTCAAAGTGGACGGTCATCTGCTGGAACGGGATCTCCCAGCCGTGTTCGTTGCAGGCATCGACGCACGCCCGCTGGATGGCGCGGCGCAGCGGCTCGTATATCGGCGCGCACGCCCCCTTGAGGTCCGCGATGATTTCGTAGTCGAGCGATGAGGCTCCCGCCTCGGAGAATTCGACTTTCAGGCTGCAGACGTCCTCCCGGTCTACGAGGTGGTAGATCGCTTCCGCCACCGCCTTCCACAGGCGTTCGGCGACCTCGGTGGTGGCGATCGCCTGGTGCCGGTAGCCGATGCCAAAGGTCGAGCGCAGCCGGAAGCCCGAGGAAAAATCTTGGGGCGCGAGCGCCAGGAAGTCGGCGGTCGGGTAGGAGGTGCGCGCCCCGCCGAGGGCGACGATCTGGACGATCTCCGGCGTCTGGTTCACCACCTTGCCCTTCGTCCCGTCGCCCAGCCTGATCCACGAGCCGACCTCGCACGGGAACCACGGTTCGGAGGCGCCGCTGTCGCGCGAGATCAGACCCTGGATCTCTCGGAGCGGAAGGAGCAGCTCGCCGCCGTCGAGCAGCGGGTTCTGCAGCCGCGTGAGAAAGCCGAGCGATTGCACCCGCCACGGGATGCCGCCGTAGTGGACGCGCTCGCCCTCGCGCACCTCGCCGACATTGAGCAGGAGGCGCGCCTGCTCGTAGAAGCGCGGGATCCGGTCTTTGGCGGCGAGGGCGACCGCAAGCAGCGCGACGACCCCGAGCGTGAGCAGCGTCCAGTCGCCCGCCACGTAGAAGACGAGCAGCGCCGCGCCGAAGCTGAGCACGAAGGTGAGCAGGTAGTAGCAGACATCGGCGAGCCGGACGTAGAACGACTTTTTGCCCGGCTTGTGCCATGGGCTGAAGCGGTCGATGTAGCGGTGCAGGAACTTGAGGGCGGCGAAAACAGCCGGCGAAGGCGAGCAGGGCGAGCAGCAGATTGCGCCCGCGCGTCTTGAAGAAATTCCCGACGGCGCTGCCCGCCTTCTCGACGAATGGTTTCGGCTGTCCCTCTCGGATTTCGAAGGCTGGAAGCGCAGGACATGCCAGCGGCTCTCCAGCGCGGTGACCCGCGCGCGCCACGCCTCCGCCGCCCGCGCTAGCTCGGCGGCGACCGCCTCTGGGATGCCTGGGGAGCCGGTGAGATTTTCGGTGGCTTCCAAGGCGCGGGGAGGAACACCGCGAACCGGCTCGACGCCTTCGAGTTCGCCCCTGATCTCCTGTTCCTTCCGCGCTTCTTCGGTCAGCGCCTTCAGCTCCTCGGCTGATCGGTTTGAGCAGCCCCTGGAATTCTTCTTCAAGGCTCTCGCCTTCCCCGGGCGCGGATAGTTCCACTCCTCGAACACCACGCCAGAAGTACGCTCTGGAAGTCGCGCCGCAGGCTTTCGAGCTTCGCCTCCGTTCGGCGACCGCCTGCGCCTCCGGCGAGTCGATGGCATTGGGCGATCCGTCCCGCTGGCGTTTCTTCTCGGCGAGATCCGCCTCGACCTGCGCGATCGTCGCGCTGAGGGATTCGAGCGCTTCGATGGTGGCGGAATCGATTTCAGGGGCGGAGGCTTCCGTTGGTTCGCCGGCGGCGGAACCGGTGTCCGCAGCTTGTGCGAACGCCGGTGGGGCGAGCGCGAGAACGCTGATGGCGAGCCAGCCAGCGATGAGGCGGGCGGTTCGTGGATTGGGGATCGAAGGCAAGGTTCAGGGCGGGTCGATTGGTTTGCTGGGGTGGGGGCGCAGGGAATGTGCCACCTCTCATCCGCCTGCGGATGACGGCTGTCCAGCCGATCCCGCCGCGCACCGCTTGTGCCGGCCCGCCGTGCGAACTGCACGCGTGGCGTTGCGAATCGCCGCCTTTCGCCTCGCGCAGAAAGGCGCGAATCGGGCTTGCCGCCGATACCCTGTTTCGTGCGATACTCCGCCCATGATCCGATTTCCCAAACCCTTCCTCGCCGCCCTTGCCTCGTTCGCCTTCGCCTGCTCCGCCTTTGCCGGAGACAAGATTGAGGAGGACATCGTTTACGCGAAGCGGGGCGACCGGGAGATGAAGCTTGACGCCTTCATCCCGGCGGGGGAGAGCGCGGGCAAGCGGCCGGCGATCCTCTTCATCCACGGCGGCGGCTGGGTCGGCGGCGACAAGCGGGACTTCCGCCCGTTCATCCCAAAGTTCACCGAAGCGGGCTACGCCTGTTTTTCTGCCGCCTACCGGCTCGTGGGAAAGGATGGCTCGAATGCCTATCCCGCGCCTGCCGATGACGTGCGCGAGGCGCTCCGCTGGCTGCGCGCCCACGCCGGCCGCTTCGGCATCGACCCGCAGCGGATCGCCGCGTGCGGTGCCTCGGCGGGCGGGCATCTCGCCTCGCTGCTCGGCACGGAGGGCGCGGCGCCGGGCGAAAGCGATCCGGGGCGCGCGGCGGCGGTCATCGACATCTTCGGGCCGTCGGACCTGACGCCGGACTTCCGCAAGACGATCGGCGGCGAGGCGGGCAACTGGGTGCAGAACCTCGTCGATGGCCTGCTCGGCAAGCCCGCCGCCGAGAACCAAGACCTCGCCAAAAAGGTGTCGCCGCTCTTCCACGTGACCAAAGATGCCGCCCCGCATTTGATCGTCCACGGCGACATGGACCCGATCGTGCCGGTCGATCAATCCGTGCGCTACCACGCCGCCTTGAAAAGCGCGGCGTCGCCACCGAGTTCCTCCGCTTTCCGACGAGGGGCATTCGCTCAACCGAAGTGCGGCGAACCAGGCGCGCTTCTACAAGGCGACGCTCGCCTTCCTCGCAAAGCATCTGAAGAAGTAGCCGCCGATCCGCCGCCGCCCGATTTGTAACACGGAATTGCCTTGTCATGGCGGTGCCCGGCGGGGTAATCTGACGGGATGAAACGATTTACGCCTCTTGCAAGACCGAGCGCCAAGGGCATGATCGCCGCCCTCGCCGCCTCCGCCCTCCTCTGGCTCTCGGCATCCCCATCCGGCGCCGGATTCTCCGATCCCCGCAAAGGGATCGTCGGCGTTTCGCTGCTCCATCCCGACATGGTCGAACTCGCCAAACACGCGCCGTTCGACACGATGAACGACGCGGAGCGCACGCAGCGGATCGGCGAGATCCGCGAGCAATTCGCCGATGCCATCGCGCTGCTCAAAAAGAACGAGCCGAAGCTGGGAGCCTGCCTCGAAGAGATCTACAAAAAGGGGGGCATCTGCCTCGAGTTTCAGAAGAAGGCGCGGTCCAGCGGGATGTTCAAAACCGATGCGCCCGGCTGCGGCGGCGTGCGGATCAACATCGGCAAGTTTCCCGCCAACCCTAAGAATGTGACCAAGGACCGCCTGTTTGAATCAAACGGCCTGGTCCTGCTCAACGCCCTCGCCTTCGAAGCCTGCCGCGCGCTGGAACCGACCTCGGAGCGGCTCAAAAAAAAGACCGGCCCGGAAAAGACCAAAGCCAAGGCGGTCGACGCCTGCGCGCGGATGAATTGCTACCAGAAGGCGATCCCGAGGCTGCAGGCGATCCAGGCGGTGATGCGGGGCATCGTGGCAAACGTGGGCGCGGCGTTGCCCGCCGACGCCTCGGGCATCGCAAAGGATCTCGGCGAGCAATTGCTCAATGACCCGGCGCTGCCATCGAACCTCGACAGGGCAGCGGCGGCGCAGAGCGCGGAGAAACGCCTGCGCGGTCTGATCGCCACGATGGAGAAAAAGGCGAAGGAATGGGCGACGCGGAAAAAGGCGTTTGAGGACCAGCTCGCCCTCGCCCCGCAGGACCGAAACGCCAATGACATGTTTGCGGTCGGCTGGTCGGATTGGATCAGCGAGCAGTTCGAGGCCCCAGATGGGTCTGGCAACCAGATCCTGATCGAAGGCGGCGGAGCCGACCCCGATCCCGATGGGATTCCCGGCGCGCCCTTTATCACTGACCCCACCGTGCGGAACGTCGTCTTCACCGACGCGGAAGCCCCGATCATCACCGAGATTTCGTTCCCCGGCGTCACGTCGCTGACCGGCTTCCTGCTCGAGATCGGCGTCGGCATGTATGCGGTCGGGCACGACGAAACCTCCGGGCAAGGGGCGATCTTCCACGTCGCCGACACCGATGGGAACGGCACACTCGATGGCGCGGTCAACGAACTCTTCCGCAGCCCCGCCTTCTACGGCGGAGCCATCCCGCTCCAGGACCCGAACAGCACGGATGTCATCTTCGTGCACAAAGGGACCCGCTTCTTCTCCTGCGGCCGCGAATCGCTCCAGATGGGGCTGCCCGGCTCGCTCGATACCTTTTTCCCCTGCGGCAACATGGGGCCGTCCGAATCTTTTGTGAATTTCGCCGAGATCTCCGGCGACGGCCAGCACATCTTCTGCGGCGAGGTCGGCAGCGACCTAGTCCTCCCAGGCTTTTCCGAGATGCAATGCAATCTCGTCGGCGATTTCGATGGCGATGGGTTTGTCGGCGGTGCCGATTACCAGGCATGGAAAAACGCGTTGACCAATCCGGCGATCATCCACGATTCCTACCCCGGCGATGAATTCGCCCGCGTCTCGGGCGTGCCCGGCGCGGATTGCGCGATCATCGTGGACTACGGCGACGGCAGCGGCCCGCAGGAAGCCGGGACCGGGTGCCTTGGCGCGGGCGGCTATGCCAATATCCCGATCGCCCCAGCGCTCCCCCCCGGCGCGACGATCCAGGTTTTTGACACGACGAATGCGCTGGCTGGAGAGCCGCAGGCGGTGGTCAACGGCGGGGATGGGTTTCCGGTCGCGGAGATCGACATCCGGAGTCCCGATCACTATGCGCTGAATGTCTCCGGCGGAAAGCGCTTCGCTGAAATCAAGGTCGAATATGGCGCGACGAACGTCTGGCAGAGCGATCCGCGGCAAACCGTGGACTTGACCCTCAACGGCAGCGGCGGCGGGACGCTTTACGCCGGCCCGCCCGACGACCCGGACTCCGACGGTATCCTCAATGCGTCTGCCGATGGCGCGCTTTTCCGCGGCGTGATCCCCCCGCCATTTCCCAAATCGCCGCCGCCCTTTCTAAGCGACCCGCTCCCGATCGAGAGGGGGAATGGCATTACGATTCAGGTTTTCCCGGACGATTACGAGGCAGGCACGTTTGAGCGGCGCAATGTCCAGCTTGTCGATCCGCCCGAATTCGTCGGCTCGATCAAGGGTACCGGAACCGGCGAGATTTTCGTCTCGCCTTCCGATACGGCCCCGGCGTTTAGCCTCACCGTCGCCTTCGACACCTGGGACGATCAGCCCAGCCAGGAGGTGACCATCAACATCGATCCGGTGACCAACACCAGCGACGAAGAGGGGATCGATGCGGTCGATCCGCTGACCGGAGAGCCATTCAAGATCGTGCGCTGCCTCTCGCTCTATGGGCAAGCGTTCCCCGCCTACCAATTCCACGAATGGTCGAGCGGGAACGACGCATGTAAGCCGGCCCACTGGCATTCAAACTTTTTTGTCGTCCGTTCGCTCGAGTTCCCCTTAGAGCCTGTCGTTGAACCGGACAACCCGTGTGGGTTTGGGTGGAGGCTCTTAATACCGATCGTCTACGCCCGATTGTCGATCCAGGAGTGGAATGATTTCAAAGGGGCCGTCGTTCCCTAGCGGCC
>JAWLBD010000007.1:0-168250 GCA_041395145.1 Verrucomicrobiales bacterium
GTGCGGCGGCGGGATTCGATGGGGCCGCGCGCAGCACGCGCTCTTGGCGGACGTGGGTTTCGTGGATCCCTTGGGCGGTTGGGCTTGCCGCCATCTATCTTGCGCTGGTCCAGAATGCTTCGCGCTTCGGCATCCTGCTCTTTTTCGGCGGGTTGCTCGCCTGGGCGGGCTTTGTCGCCCTTTACACCAAGTCGATCACCCGCCTCGCGATGTCGGCGGCTGGCGTGCTCGCCCTGCTCGCCGCCTTCTTCCTCTTCGGCGGTCAGGCGTTTGAGAAATTCGCGTTTGGGGACGGGTTCTTCGACCGGATTTTTGCCGATGGCCGCGTCCGCATCTACTACGATTGCTTACTCGCGTTTAAAGAGTTGCCCATTTTTGGCTACGGTCTGGGCAATTTCGAATTCGCCTTCAACCTCGGCCGCGTCGAAAGCCTGACCTCCGAGCGCGCCCTGCACCCGGAAAGCGATTGGCTGTGGGTGTTTATCGAATTGGGCTACGCGGCGGTCTTCCTCCTGCCCGCCGGAATCTTCATGGTGCTCGCCCGGTTTACGCCGCTGGGCGGGGGCAGTGGCGATAGCGAGAGGGAAAAGGCGCGGCGTCGGGGGCGGCGCGTCCGGCTCGCCGCCGTGGCCGGTGCCGGGGCGTTCGTCCTCCACTCGCTCTTCGACGTCCCCGGGCACGTGTGGGGATCGGTTTTGCCCGCCCTGGTGCTCGGCGCGATCGCCGCCCATCCGTTCGACCATCGCCCGATCGCGGCGTCCTGGTCCGCCTGGCTATTCCGCGCGGGCGGGACGTTCGCCGTGATGCTCGGGATGCTCTGGGGGGCAGGCGCGTTCTTCGGGGTGGTCCCGCCGGGGGCGGTCGGGGCGGTTTTTCTCGTCGCCAAGGCGCGGGAGGCGGCCGATGACCCGAATCAGACGCCGGAGGCGGCGGCCGATGCGGCGGTTTTCATCTCCCGGGCGATCGAGCTCGAGCCGATGCGCTGGGACCATTATTTTTTCCGGGGTTCGCTGTTCGCGCAGATCGGCGCGCGGGGGCAGGACCAATCGAGGCGCGGCGATTTCCTCCGCGCCGCCCGCGATGACTTCCGCCGCGCCCGCTATCTGGAGCCGCTTTCGCCCCGCGTCCCGGAGGCGGAGGCCAACGTCTGGCTGAGCGTCGAGCCGCGCTACGCGATCGCCGCCTGGCGGGAGGTGCTCCGGCGCGACAGCCTGCGCGCGCACGAATACTACGGCCGCATGGTCCACGCCGCGCGCGAGCACCCGGAGCTGCGCGACGGGATCCGGAGCCTTTCGTTCATGTATCCGAAGCTCCGGCTCGCCTACCTGTCGATCGCCAACGATGACGAGTTTGGAGCGGAGATGCAGGAGATTCTCGATGCGGATCCGGAGCTCAAGCTTTTCAACGCCGACCAGAAAGCGGCATTTTTCCAACACTGGGCACGCCGCGGCGACAAGATCGCCCTCCTCGAACAACTCTACGAGAACGAAGAATGGATGAACGCCGGCTGGCGCATCCCGGCGGCCGAGCATGCCGCCCGCGGCGAATATGAGGAGGCCTACATCCTCGCGCTGCGGCATGTCGAGCGCCCGACCATGCCCGGTCTCAAGCTCAACAAATCGGTGAAGCAGCTCCGGCAGGAATTTTACAATCACCCGACGGACCTCAGCCGAGGGATCAGCCTGTTTTTCGCGCAAGATAAGCAGGGGTTGCGTGAGGAGGCCGTCCAGACGTTGGACAAAGTTTCCAAGCTAGAGGGGGCTCCTGGCTACATCGTTTTTCTCCAAGCCGAAGCGTGGGCCAAGCTCGAAGACTACAAAACCGCCTACGAAAAGCTGCTCGAAGCCGACCGGATCGCCCCCCGCTTGCGCGCAGAAAAATAGGCGTCGGCGACCCAGAATTGCCCGTTTCTTGCTACAAGAACTCTCTCAATTCGAACAATGGGCTGTTGCGCCCGGCGCGCTCCGCTCTACGTCAAGAGCGCGGATCACTCTGCAACTCGAACAACAACCACAATCCAACCAACCATGAAACTGAAAAACTCCCTCCTCATCGCCATCGCGGCAGCCGGAGCCATCGGCTTGAGCGCCTGCGATCAAGCCTCCCAAAAGGCGGGCGAGGCTGCCGAAGCCGCCAAAGAAAAGGCTGGCGAAGCCGCCGACACCATGAAGGAAAAGGCGGATGAAGCAGCGGATGCGGCGAAAAAGAAAGCCGATGAAATGGCCGAGAAAACCGGTCCGGCGGCAGAAAGCCTGAAAGAAAAAGCAGGCGAGGCCGCCGAAGCGGTGAAAGACGCCGCAGGCGAAGCCGCCGAAACTGCCAAAGAAGGTGCCGAGGGTCTCCTCGATAAGGTGAAGGAAAAGGCGGGCGAGGCGACTGAGGCAGTGAAGGAAGCGGCGGAAGAAGCCACCGAGAACGCGAAGGAAGCTGCTGGCGATGCGCTTGACGCCGCCAAGGATGCCGCTGAAGACGCGGCGGGCGAAGCCAAAGAAGCCGCTGGTGATGCGCTCGACGCCACTGAAGAAGCGGCCGAGGACGCGGCGGAAAGCGCTGAAGAAGCGGCGGAAGGCGACAACCAGTAGCCTAAAAGAGCCTCCATTTTGAATCCGAAGAACGGGGTGCCGAAAGGTGCCCCGTTTTTTGTGCCCGGCTGCTTCGGCTCCCCTCGGGGGGCGTGATCCGAAAAATAATTATGGCGCGGACCGGGGTTGCCCCCGATCCGCGCCATTTGTTTCCCCCAGAAAGTGTTTTTGGCGGCATGGGACCGCTGATTTCCCCTTATATACCCCCGGATTCTGCGGAAGTTGTCATCGCGATGTAAAAAATGCGTAGGATTCTTAGGATTTCTGCTCGGCACCACCCCTTGACCTCAGGATCTCATCCGGTCGAGCATTGCTGCGACGTATTTCGATAGGATGTCGAACTCCAGATTCACGCGGTCGCCGGGCCTCCGCTGATTCAGATTGGTCACCGCCCAAGTGTGGGGGATTAGCCAGATGGCGATGCTGCCTCCGTTGGCTTCCGCCACCGTCAGGCTGATGCCGTCGACCGCCACGGACCCTTTATAAACCGCGTATCGAGCGAATTCCGCTGGAAGCGCGATTTCGAGCCGGTGGTCCTCGCCCCGCGCGGTCAGGGAGAGGACCTCAGAGGGACAATCGACATGCCCTTGCACGAAATGCCCGCTCAGCCGATCCGCCGCCCGCAAGGCACGCTCGACATTGACCGCTGCCCCAGGCTGAAGATCGCCCAGATTGGTGCACCGGAGCGTTTCGCCGAGCAGATCGAAGCCGATTTCGCCTGAGGTGCAGTCGATCGATTCCGCCGTCAGGCAGCAGCCATTGATCGCGATGCTCTCGCCCACGGCCGCACTTCGCGAGCGATCTCGGGCAAGGAGATACTGAGGCGCGCCCCCGCCTTCTGCTGGGGTCAGGTGCGCCACGCGGGCGGTCAGTTCGATGATTCCGGTAAACATGGCGCATTCTGCCTCGCCCAAGCCTGCTGCTGAAACCATCTCCGACCACCAAGATTCGGTTGGCTATCCAGACCTGTTCTTAATCTTGATTCTCAAACAAACTGCATTTGTAGAAAAAGAAGAGCTGATTATAATTTAAATATTTGCAATTATTATTATCTTTGCTAGCATCTCCGGCATCCCTTCTGCGCGCCGAGTTGGAACCTCCTCAAACGCAGACCAAAACGAGGACCATGACAAAACTAAGCGCTGCTCTTCGGAGCATACGCAGAGTGGGCTTTGTGGGAGCGAATCGCCGAAAGCCGGAGTGGCGGTAGTATCGCTGGTAGCGTCGCGGCGTGGGCGGTTGCCATTACGCCGTCCCGAGGCAAGATTTCCAGACCCAGCGGTTGCGTCGATGAATCGAGCCGTGGAAATCCACCGGATGGTGGGCGGTTCATTCAATGGTGTCGATCGCACCGCTGAGGCGATTAGCATGCTTCAGTCGCCCATGCAGCGGGGCGCGGGATTGAGGGTCGGCGGATCCGCCGGGGAGCTGCTCGCCGGGGAGATGGACCCGATTTTCTCTGACCCAAGCGAGGTCTTGCGCCGACCAGGCATCGTTTGGAATGCCGAAATGCACGCGCTTTCGTGGGGCTGGAGGTGGGCGTCCGGGTGGGCGAGCCGGTGCCCGTCGGGTTCCGGTCGTCGCCGAGCAAATTCGTCAATGAGATTTCGCACCCGCCGATCCAACCCATTCCAAGGCATCGAATGGAAGCTGTTGTCGCCGCCGATTCAGAGCCGCTGCTAAAACAGGTCCCGCCAGTCCGTGAGGAAGGCGCTGTGCCAAGACTGCCTCCTCCGCTTTTTCCCACGTCGGCGGACCTGTGCCGGATGGGCTTCGGGAGTATCCACCTTCTTCGTCCCTATCCACCTGAAATCGCAAGCCTCTACGTGCAGGTCAATGGTGGCGATTGGATGGCGATCAAGGAGCTTGGTGGTATCTCTCCGACACCCCCAAAACGAAATCCGCGCCAATTATGTCTCGCTCCAACCCGATGCGGCTCGCGATAGTCTCATCCGTGAGGAATTCTCCTCCGTTGCGGGTTCTTCCTTATAAAGCCTTGGATTGCCCGGTTTATCTTTACCCAAATGAAATATTTCAGGATAATTGAATATATGGCAGGATCGTGAAAAAGATATCGGCAATGATAATTTCCCGGTTGAACTATAATTATCATAGTTTAGTGTAGTTACTGTTACCAAACTCAAATTCGGAAAACAAACCGCACACCTTCTATGAACACAGCACACAAACAAGCCTCAGGCAGCGGGATCAGGCGGAAAGGATTCACCCTCGTTGAGACACTAACGGCAATCGCTGTGATCGCCTTCGTCGCCGGGGTTGGGATATTCGTTTACACCGGATCGCGCAAAGCGGCCTCGCAGCACACGATGAGCGTGAGCCTGAATGCGCTGAACCAATCGGTGAAAATCTACCGGATTTCCGGCGGATCGCTGGCGGGGATCGACGATACCGAAGCAGTGGTCGCCAAGCTCCAGTCGGTGGCGTCGGACGGCTCACAGCGGGAGATCGTGGGGATCGCCGGAACGATGCTCGATTCGAACGTCCGCCCGGTATTCCATCCGGAAGGTCAACCCCTTCCGGTCGACGGGATCTACTGGGAGCCGTCGGAGCGGAAATTTGTGGGGATCGCGGCCGGGGATTCGATCGAGGGCAAAGCGATTATCGGATTTGAATACGCCGATGACAACACTGCGGTCGCCCGCGCGAAGGAGGATCGCCGGACCACCCAGCAGTTTAACAACGATCCCGGTTGGGTTTGGGGCTATTCCGAATCTTCGGTCGACCAGGGCGCGGGGGTCAGCGATGTGCCCACTTCCCCGGTAGGCGGCGGTGGGTTCGGATTTGGAGGCGGCGATCCGCCGACCGATCCTTCCTCGCCCGAGCGCCTCGAGCCGCCGACCTTCACCCTGCCGGGCGGTTCGTTTACCTACAATCCGTTCATTTACACCACGATCGAAAATCCCAACCCCGCCGGCTCCTCTTCGATCTTTTACAAGCGGGGCGAGGATGGCGAGTGGCAGTCTTACTCCGACGAATTCATCTTCGTTCGCCCCGGGACAGAGACCGTCTATGCCTACTGCGTGGCGATCGACACAGCGGCGTGGATCGACAGCTTCATCTCCGAGGAAACCTACTCGATGGACGACCTGTTCTTCACCGGGGACGTGACCGGGCGGTTCTCGAATCCCGAGGGTCCGAACGGCATGGTTTACAATATCTGGCACTGGGGCCGGAACAGCTTCTTCTCGTGGGGCACGCCATCCGATCCCCACGACGACCCGAGCTGGCTCTACTTCCAAGGGCTCGAATTCGACGATGTGGCCGTCGATGAGCAGTTCACGCTGGGGCGCTTGACCTATTTCAACGGGACCATCTGGACGGGCACCGAAGCGGACAACGTGGACCTTTCGCTCTACCTCGATGTGGAAGTTCCCACCCTGACCGAGTCATTGACCTACACCCTGGAGCTGATCAACACGATCAACTACTACTGGCAATCCGCCAACCAGAACGCGGACTACGTCTATCTCCCCAACCTGTGGGGCAACCTCGAAACCGAACTCAACGGGGAGGAATACTACCTCCAGCTCAGCTTCGGCAACCACACGTCGCACTCCTTCACCTACATCGATGAGTTCCACGTTTATGAGGGAGCCATCGCCTCGGGGGACCTGATCGGGACCTTCACCAGAACCCCTTGGTCTGGCACCGGCGGTTAGGCTTTTCCGATATCCTGTCAGATTTGAATCAGAAGACCGCCCGGCTAGGGCGGTCTTCTTTTTTGTCCGCCAGTTATCTTATACCTATTTAACATTTGCAATTATGAAATTAAATACTCAAAATTGAAACTATTTTCAATATTTTATTGTATTTTCCATAATTCCGTTGTATGGATCATTCTCGATTATCGGTATTTTGCATCAAACCAAACCACAGAAATGAACTTCCCGGATCTCCATCGGCTCGGCGTGCAGGCGCGGAGGGTGTCCATGGTTCTCCCTGGGCTAATCGCTTTAGCGGTATGGACATCCCCGCTTTGTGGGAAATGTAGCGAGAAGCAGAAGCTGCGCCTGCCGCAAATCAGAGCGCATCAAAAGCTAATCGAGCCGGACGAGTCCTCGCGGTTTGAGTTTGATACCAGCTTCGGCGATATGCCGGAGGGCGCGCAGATTTATTACACCACAGACGGGACCGACCCCGGCGAAGGGAATACGCCATCCGGCGGAGTGCCGTTCAACGGCGAGTTCTTCGCCTTGCAGAACGGGGCGGAGTCCGTCACGCTGACCGCGCGGGTCTATCCGCCGCCGGGGGGCGCATTTGTTCGAGGTGAGCGAGCCATTTGCCTGGACCTACCGGGATGCGCCGTCGGGCAATTACTACGCGGCGGCGCGCGACCGCCGGATCTACCGGCTGGATCCCGCCATGGCAGGCACCGGGATATTGACGGAAGAAGTTCCCTTCAACATCTGCTCGGTCGCCTTTGATCCGGCGACGGAGACCGTTTTCTATATCGAGGACACCAACACCCACTTCCGCCTCGGCAAATATGAGATCGGCTCGGACCAGCATACGGTGCTCGGCGATATGGGTAAGCGTTTACACCTACAATTCGACGACGCGCCCCTACAACCTCGTCTTCTGGCTGGGCGACCTTTACTACATCGCCCCGAATACCGATGACCTGGTCCGGATCGGGATCGGCGACACGTCGATCCACGGGATGGCGAAGGTCGCGGACCTGACCGCCAACGCGACCACGCTGGAAACGGTGCACGCCACCGCAGTGGACGCCAACGGCATTCTCTACCTCAGCACCTCCACCGGCTTGCTGGCGCGCTTTGACCTGATGACGATGTCGAATTTCGCGCCGGTCGCCAACAAGCCGAAGCCCTATTTCGGGTTGCTCTGGGATTCGTCGACCGGGCAGCTCTACGGGGCGGCGCAGGGGACGAATTCCCGCGTGGACCAGATCGATCCGGTGAGCGGGGCGGACACGCCGGTGGGAGCCTCCACCCCGACCGTCGCGTTCTCGGATTTCGCCGGCCGCCCGAACAATAACCTGACGCCGCCGCCCCCGACCTACTACGCGGTGGGCAACGGCAACTACAGCATCTACCGGGTGAACCTGCAGCTCGGGGCCAACGAAGTGGTCACCAGCACCGCGCCGTTCCGGATCAACAGCCTCGCGCGGGACAAGGACCACGACATCCTCTACTATATCGAGAACGCGGACGCGGGATTCCGGCTCGGGCGCTACGACATCGATGCGGATTCGCACACCATCCTCGGGAATCTCGACCAGAGCGGCTGGTCCTATCGCCCGAGCGAGCGCCCCAACAACCTCGCGTTCTACGGCGGATCGCTCTACTACATCGCCCCGCACACCGACGACCTCATCGAAATCAACGTCGACGGCAACGCGATCGTCGACCAGGTAAAGGTCGCCGATGTCACCGATGACGCCGAAACGTTTGCCCGGGTCGGCGACATCGCCATCGATGACGACCGGATCGCCCACTTCACCGGCGACAACAAATACGCGACGTTCAACTTCCGCACGCTGCGGGACTACACGGTCCAGAATGCGGCGATCCCGTATTACCGCGCGATGATCGTGGACTACGAAAACGAACTCTATGGCACCAACGAGAATTCGGTTTCCAGCTTCTACAAGATCGCCTCGAATGGCGCGGCGACGTTCATGACAAACACCTCGCCCTACCTGCCGGTCTATGACTTTGGCGGGAACCACCCCGGCGCGCCGCCGCTGGTGGCGGGCAACGAGGGGCCGTTCTTCGTGTGCGGTGACTTCGCCAACGGGAGCGGCGCGGCGGCGACCCACCGCGGGATCGCCAAGATCCGCAAAGACGGGAGCGTGGACCCGAAGTTCAACCCCGGCTACGGCGTCGAGTACGGCAAATACGCGACCGCGCTGCTGCGCCAGCCGTCGGGCAAGATCCTCGTCGGCGGAAACTATAGCGAGTTTGACGGCGTGGAGCGCACCTGCCTCACCCGATTGGGGGCCGGCGGAGAGATGGACACCACCTTCACCCCGCTGATCGAGAAACTGAACACCGACCGCCTCGATTGGGAGGCTCCCGCGCCGCCGAACAACCCGCCGAACGGCCACGGCAAGGTGAAGAACAACAACGGCCACGGCAACAACGTCGACGGCGTGGACATCTCCAACCCAGGAAAGGGCGGCGGCGGCCCGAACGGAAAGACCGACACCTCGGCTCCGATCGATGACGAGAAGAAGTTCGGCATCACGATCGAAGCCTACAACACCGGCGAGGGTCCGGATTTCGCGATCCTGTTCGACACCCACGAGTATGGCACCGCCGACCCGGACCTGGAGGACAATCCGTATCAGGGGGGCAACCTCGGCAACCAGCGCCTCGATCTCGGCAACATCCTGATCGTCGCCGAGAACGGATGGGACTACGACCAAAATGGCCTGGTCGACGACCCGGACGACGAATTGAACGGTGGGATGATCTCGTTCACGCCGCCGAACGACGACATCATCGGCTTCCAGATGACGATCATCGATGTCGAGCAGCCCGACGGCTACCACATCATCTTCGAGCAGGGCGAACTGTCGGCGGTGGTGAACTTCTTCGAGTTCCTCGACTCCGGCTCACCCTACTACGATCCGACCGTCGTGCTGGGCGATAACTACGCCAACGAGCTGCCGGTCGTCTCTGCGGAGTCGCTGGGCATGACCCATTTTGACAAGATCACCGTCGTGATGGGCGGCACCGGCGGCATCGACCGCATCGGATTCTACCGCCAGCTCAATGCGGGCCAGGCGGCGGTCTGGGCGTCCGAATACCAGGACAACGGCAAGATCCTCATCGGCGGCAATTTTGACCACGTGGACAAGAATCCGCGCATGAATGTCGCCCGCCTCAACGCCGACGGCACGCTCGACACCAGCTTCCATCCCGGCGATGGCCCGAACGGTCCGATCTATGCCATCGCCATCCAAGGCGACGACAAGATCATCGTCGCCGGAGCCTTCACCGAGTTCAACGGCGCGCCGCCCCGGCATCGTCCGGCTCCGAAAGCACCGGCTTGCTGGACCCGGCGTTCGCCGCCGCGATCCCTGCGGGCGGGCACCAGGTCCGCTGGGTCGGATCGATGCCGGACGGCCGGGTGCTGGTCGCCGGGAACTTCACCGCCCCGACCGCCGGCTTCGCCGTGCTCGGTCCCGACGGCAGCGCCGACGCGGGCTTCAACCCCGGCACCGGGGCGAACGTCGTCAACGGCGCGACGATCCTGCCGAACGGGCAGATCGTGATCGGCGGCGGCTTCTCCTCGTTCAACGGCCAGCCCGCCAGCCGCATCGCCCGCATCAATCTCGACGGCTCCCTCGACACCTCGTTCAATACGGGGGCGGGATCCGATGGGATCGTCCACAGCGTCTTGCTCCTGCCAGACAACGACATCGTGATCGGCGGCAGCTTCAGCTACTTCCAGGGATCCGCCGCCAACAGCCTCGCCCGCATCAATCCTGACGGCAGCCGCGACGCCGAATTCGGTCCTTCCGAACTTTCCATTGTCGCCGGCCGAAATGTGAAGTAGTATAATTTCCATAAAGAACGGTATCCCCTCGACGCGGAAGCCGCACGCCTCCGACTCGCTACCGATCTTCCACCCATGACCGCCGCTGCCGAACCAAAGACCCGAGCCTTTTGCTGCCCCGGCTGCAACTCCATCATCGAAGTTCCCCCCGGAACCCCCCAAGACCAGCCGCTGCCCTGCGACGGGTGCGGGGCGCATGTTTACAGCCCCTATCCGCCCGAAGACCCCGCCGCGCCCTACGCGGCGAACCCCTGGCAGCCGCAACCGGCGGAACCTGAGCAGGAGCCGCCTGCCAGCCGCGCCCCTTGGGAACCGTGGACGCAGCACGGATCCCATCTCGCCTCCCCGTTCGCGGAGGGGCGAGAGGAGCCGGTTCCGGTGCCCGCCGAGCCATTCGCAGGTTCGGTCGCGCCGGTCGCCGAGGCTCCCCTCAACGTCTTCCCGTATTCGGCGCTCGCCTCAGATCCCGAGCCAGCCGTTGAAGTGCCCGAGTCCCCGTCGGTGGAACCCGCTGCCGAAGCACCCGCCACCGCAGCCGACACGTCTGCCCCGCACGGCGATCTCGCCCCCGCACAGGCACCTGCCGCCCCGGTGTCGCCATTTGCGCAGGCGGCGGTGGCTGCCGCGCCGTGGGATCGCCCGCCTCCCGCTGCGCCAGAGTCCCAGGCAACCGCCCCGCACCTACAGCCGCAGGCGGAAGCCCCGCCAGAACCCGAGCCGCACCCCGAGGGCGACCCGCCGGACGCCGCGCCCAAGTCGGTCTTCCTCGCCGAAACGCCAGAGCCATCCGCCGAGACCCAAAAGCCGGGGAAGAAGAAAGTCGCCGCCTTCAAACCGAAATCTCTCGCTGCCACGGCGAAGAACGCCAAACTGGCGAAGCGGAAGCTCCGCCGCTTCGTCCCGATGCTGAGCGTTGCCTGCTTCGTCCTCGGTCTCGGGGCGCTCGGATACGCGGGGTATGAGCTGGGCTATTTCTCCCCGGTCAAGCGGCAGGCGAAAGCCGACCGCCTCGCCTCGGATTCGCTGTTTCGATTTTTCTCTGCGCGCACCCCGGCCGAGCGCATCGGTCTGGTGATCGATGCCGACACCGAGGCGCAGGCCCGCATGGCGAGCTACTCCAGCCCGGCAGGCGCGCCGCCCCTGTCCGCCGCCGCCTTCCACCCGGTAGATCCCAGCATCGTCGGCCTCTCGCACGAACTCGGCGGCATCCTGCCCCCCAAACGGCAGATCAGCGTGTGGGCCGCCAGCGACAGCGCGGGGCGGACCAGCGTGATCGCCCCGATCGCCATCGTCCGCGGCAAGGCTCTGCTCGACTGGGACACGCTCGTCCAGACCCGCGACGGCCGCCTCGGGCGCTTCGTCGGCAACCCGAAGGCAGACCCCGAGATCTTCCGCGTCATCATCTCGCCCAGCGGCAAGGAACCCCAGGAATCTGGCCCGGCGCAAACCGGCACCGTCGAAGTGCGCGGGCTAGTCGATACCGCGCCCCGCTTCTCCTCCCGCCTCAGCACGCGCTGCTCCGCAGACGTCGCCGCCGGCATCGCGCGCGGCCCGCGCTTCGCCACCGTCGAGATCGCCTGGATCTTCCGCGACGGGAAGCCCTCCGGCTTGGAGATCAAGCGCCTCATCTGCTGGGGACTCGACGGTCTCGCGCAGAACAGCGAAGGGTAGGATCCAGGTTGGCGGGCTAACGGAGACAGATCACCGCGCGCTCGGAAGAAGTTGCGAGCAATGCCTCAGCGAGCAGTGTGGTCCGCCGGGGACATCTTGCAGAGGGCAATCAAGTAAGGCTATCTATCGAATTCGGAAACACTCCGCCTCACTCCGGCAAAGCAAACACCACCAGGCTGCCGCCGGCTTTGCGGCCGGACTTTCCGCCGCCGGCGGAGATGGCGATGAATTGGCGGCCGTTGATGGCGTAGGTGCTGGGGGTGGCGTTGCCGCTGAAGGGAAGTTCGGCTTTCCAGAGCAGCTTGCCGGTCTCTTTGTCGAAGGCGCGGAACGTTTCGTCGGCGGTAGCCCCGATGAAGAGGACGCCGCCGGCGGTGACGAGCGGGACGCCGTAGTTTTCGGTGCCGGTGGGCGGCATTCCGCGGGCGGTGAGTTCCGGGTATTCGCCGAGCACGACCTTCCATTTGATCTCGCCGGTGTTGAGATCGACGGCGTTGAGCGTGCCCCAGGGCGGCTTGATCGCCGGATAGCCATCGGCGTCCAGCCAGCGGCGGAATCCGCCGAACGCATATTCGGGCTGCTGGCCGGGCTTGGGCGCGGAATCGGGCGCGCCGGGTTCGGCGCGGTTGGCGGACGGCGGCGGTGCGGTGCCGAGCACGTAGTCGAGGATCGCCGCGCGCTGCCTCCGGCATCGTGGCGTAGCCGGGCATGCGGCCGCCGCCCTGCCGGGTGATTGCTCGATCTCGGCGCGGGTCTTGCGTTCGCCGATGCCGACCAGCGGCAGAATTGCGCCTCGGCGTTGCCTTTCGGTCAGCCCGTGGCAGGCGGCGCAGTAGGCGCAGGTAGTCCCTTCTCGCCGGGCACGAGCAGGGAGCCGTCCGCCTTCCGGGTCTCGACCATCTGGAGGAGCCACGGCATCTCGGTGACGTTCACGTAGTAGATCCCGTCGGGTCCGCCGCACCGCACCCGTCCATGCCGCCGTCGAAGCCCGGGAACGCTGACGGTCTCGCGCAGGCTGGGGGGCGGGAGCGGACCGAAGTTCGGGGACGCGCGGATGCGGTCGAGCGTCGCCTGGTGGGTCTCGGGCGAGAGGTTCGAGGCGTCGTCCTCGGTGTAGCGCTGGCGCATGAGCGGCGGCGGCTTGGTCGGGAACGGCTGGGTCGGCCACGCTTGCTCGCCCGCAAGGTCCGAAGCCGGAACCGGGCGTTCCTCGACCGGCCAGAGCGGCTCGCCGGTGACCCGGTCAAAGACGAAGAGCAGGCCGTGTTTGGTGCCCTGCGCGACGGCGTCGATTTTCTTGCCGCCGTGGGTCACGGTCAGGAGGATCGGCGGGCAGGGCAGGTCCTTGTCGAGCAGGTCGTGGTGGACGATCTGGAAATGCCAGGCCGCTCGCCGGTCGCCGCCTTGAGCGCGACCACGCTGTTGGCAAAGAGATTCATCCCGTGCCGCTTCCCGCCGTAGAAATCGGGTTCCGCCGTCTTCGTCGCGATAAAGACGATGCCGCGCGCCTCATCGAGCGACTGCCCGCACCACGGCATCACGCCGGTCGCCCACGCTGGTAAGCCTCCGGCGGCCAGGTCTCGTGCCCGACCTCGCCGGGGCGCGGGATCAGGTGGAAAATCAGCGCTGCTCGCCGGTGCGGACGTCATAGGCGCGGATCGCGCCTTGCCGCCGACGCCGCCGACGATGATCAAATCTCGATAGGGTGACGCCGGGTATTGAGGGCGAGTTCAGGTTGATCGATCCGTTTCGCCAAAGCTCCCGGATCACCTCGCCAGTCCGCTGCGTCGAGGCGATCTGGCCGCCCTGCACGCCGGTGAAGATCCGCACCTCGCCGCCGTCCCCGTTTTCCCAATGGGCCAGGGCCGCTGCCGGAGCGCCCGGCTCGGAATTCCTTCGCCGGATCCCATTTCCACAATTCTTCCCGGTGGCGGCGTCCAGCGCGATCACCTTGCGCGTCTGCGACGGCAGTGTAGAGCACAGCAAATGCGATCAGATTGTTGCCGAGCGCAGTCTCGCTTGCTCGCCGGTGTCGTAGGTCCAGGCGACCTCAATGCGCTCACGTTCTCGCGGTTGATCTGGTAGAAGCGGCGAGTAGAGGTCGCGCGTCTTCCCGCCCAAATATTCGCGCCAGTCGGCGTTGTCGGGATCGGCGGCGGCGGCTGCCGTGCAGAGCCCAAAGCGTGGCGAGGCGGCGAGGGCAAGGCGGCGCAAGGGCGTGATCGGCATCGGATCTCCTACGCCAATCGCGGATCAACCTCAAGGGCGGCGCGGGGGAAGTTGGCGATCAAGGCGGATCGCAACTTTCGACTAGGGTGAGGCGTCATGGCGCTTGTCTCCCGCGTTTGGCAAACCTTCGCCGTAATACCATCCCTGCTTCCGCGATCAGTTCCGAATACCCGGCGGAGGCGATCGCAAAATACTTGCCGGAGGCATCGAGAAGGGTCGCAAGTTCCCCGGCATTTGCTGTATGCGTATTCTTCCGCTACGAATCGAGGCAGGCGACCTCGTCCTCTGCGGCCGTGGCATGACATTCAAAACGGTGCGAAATAGCATTCCTCGGGCGCCGAAAGTCCCGCGAATCGGTCGGTCAAATCATCCTCCGCCGCGAGTTCCGCCGCCTGCCGGTTGAGCAAGAGCCACGGGCGGTGAAACCGGGCGTAGGTCGCGGGGATCCCCCGCATCCGGCTCACGCTTCCTCCTCTTGGGCGGCGTCGAGGTCCGGCGGAGCCGCCCACGCGAAGCGGCTGCGCCCATCCCACCGCAGCGACCGGCGCAGGTCGCCGAGCGGCCGGACCGGCAGGCTGGTGCCGGGCAGCAGGACAAACCATCCGTTGCCCGCGTCCGCCAAGGCGGAGCGCAGCAGCCGGAGCTGCGCCCGGACCAGCGCGATCCCGCCTTCCGCTGTGCGGTCCGCGTTCCCCTGATCTCCCTCTTTTCCAAAGCGCGAATACGCCCCCTCGTGACCCCCGAAGTATTCCTCCCAGATCGGAGCGTTCTCCGGCTCCATCCCGGGCAGAAAGAGAAACGCGATCTTTTGGGCAGGTGCCTCGGGTGCCTGCGCGACCCCACTTTGCAATGGGTCGCCCCGCCTTTCCTCACCACTCCGCTGCCCTCCACCGCAGGGGGTGCCGCGCTCCGGATCAGCCTCCGGAGCGTCGCCTGCGCCGCATCCGATCCCGCCATCTCCGGCTCCGGGATCTTGTTCCCGTAGTAGCCCCGCATGTGGAAAATCAATGGAGTAACCTTCGCTCGCCGCTCCCGCCCTCGACCACGCCTTGATGCCGAGCAGCCGTTTCGGCGAGGATCCCCCAGAGGGACCGGCTCCACCGCCGGGCGTAACTGCGTTCCATCCGCGTTATAGTTGCTCGATATCCCGCCGCACAGGTCCGAGTGTTCCTCTTGCTGCCAGGCGAGATTCGGGAAGGCGGCGTAGGTTGGGATGAGGCGTGGGCGCAGGCTAGGTAAACGTCGCAAGCAGGCTTTCGCGTCCTCGGCGGATGGATCTTCGCATCGAGCACCGCCATCACCAGCGGGTAAAATTCCGCCCGCCCGCCCCCACGCGTGGGTGTCCAGCGCGCCGCTGACCTTGACCAGACCCAGCGCGACGACTCTCCCGGGGCGCTCCTGGTACTGGCAGCCGAGGTAGAAGATGCCCCGGTCCTCCACGGCAGCTCGATCGCCGCCAATGCAAATTCGTGCAGGTCGGGCGGGGATGACGTCGTCCTCGAAGATGAAAACCATGCGGCGCCCCGCCGCATCGCCTCCCGGAGGATCAGCCGCGCCGAGACCGCGTGCGCGTGGCGCCCACGCCGAGCGAACCCGCGCGTTACCACGTAGTTCCGCGTCACCGCAAACCGCCACCGGCGGCCCAAAGTCCATAAAGATCCTCGTACACGCGCCCGCCGGTCACCGCACGCCGAGCGAGGTTGAGGCAATACACCGAAGCGGGAAGGTTCGTCTGTAGGTGCAGCTCGTAGATCGTTAGGTTGTATCGCAAGTGTTCAGTTTTCAGTGTTCAGTGTTCAGCCCCCGCCGCCATAACGCTCCCCTTCCCCAAAAGCATAAAATCCAACCCTTCTTTCACTTCAATTTTCCTTTTACAGTAAATCCAAATCCAATCCTGCTAAATCCATTAATCCTGTCAAAACTCCGGCAGGCTATGGCAGTAACCTGCCCCAAGCATTCACGCACAAAAAAAACCGCCGCCTTCTTTGCCCCTTTTCTGCTGGCGGAGTCCAATCCCAATCCTGCCAAATCCATAAATCCTGTCAAAACCCCAACCCCAAACTCAGCTTAATGTTTCCTACCCCAAATATTCCTGCCCCCAAAAACCACCGCCGCCTTCTTTCGCCACTTTTCCTTGCGGCAAATCAATCCCAATCCTGTAAATCCCATAATCCTGTCCAAAAAAACCACAGCAGCCGCCTCCATCTCCAGCAGGTTAAAGACGTGTCGTCGCCAGTTCGGTGAACTTTTGGAGATAGAGACCGAACATAGACTCGATCTTCTCCCGCTGGTTTCCCGCCGCAGTGGACCAGCCGCCGCGCCATATGGCAGCGCTTCGGTCGGTCCAGGTGCGGCGGGAACTGGATCTCGTGCGGCTCGAACCGCCTCGCCCGCAGCCCATGCCCCGCCGCGTCAAGCGCCGGCCGGTTCCACGCCCCCTGCTCAGTCCACTTCGACGGATGCAGCCGTGGGCGCCGCTGGATCGCCTCCCACTCGCCATCTCGCCAAAGAGATCCGCCCGCACACCGTAACGTCCCGCTGTTGATCCCGTCCCCGCCAACCCACCCCGCCCCGCCATCTCCCCGGGCGTCAGGTAGGCGTTGAAGACCGCCTCCAGATCTTCCGCCGCGGCTCCTCCTGGAAAAGAGAATGTCCCAAGAGCCATCGGCATCCTGCCGATGGGCAGCGCCCTCACCACCTTCGCCGCCCTCCGCTGAAAAACCCAGACACTGCCAACTGAAAACATCCAACAAATGATCCAGATTCCGCAGCGCCAGGCGATCCGCGTCCAAAAACAACACCTTCCCGTAGCGGCGCGGGTCGATGAACTCGCGCGCCTTCGCCCACGCCATCGCGTAAGTGGCTCAGCGCCTCGCCCTCCATCACCGTCTCCACAAAGACCTCCTCGATCCCCTCGCACCAGAAACAAAGGGGCTGCGGCGGTTTGAAGACCAAGGAAATCGCCAGTACGTCGCATCGACCCGCCAGCACGTCCGCGCCATACCGCATCCCCATACCCCGGCGCATCAAACGCCGCGGCGCAGTGCCACCATGTAAGTGGAGTTCGCTTCGCCCCGCCCGGCAGGAGGTTTTGGGTCTTCGCTGTTTGTGGAAAAACCTGCCCGACTCGGCAGCGGACTGTAAACAGGCGAATTCGGAGAAGCTCGACGGTAAATCTGCTCAGCAGCGGAGATCGGATCAACAGGGCAGGCACAGGCGGGGCTGGCATTCCAGTACCAGGCTACACTCCTTGCGCTGAGTGAGTAATGGAGGTCAAGGGTGAGCCGGAATAGTGAGGTGAAGGTGACGTTAGCGAGTTATGCCAGACTCATCCTTGAACGCAATGAATCGCTCAGCATCATCCTACTGTTCGTTTGATCCACACGAAACAGCGAAGCGCCGAGTTTCTGGCAACTCATTCATGGCGAGCAATCTAACAAAAACTCAGGTTTCTCCCTTTCGCATCTTCATCTTTTTTGCGGCGATAAACGCAAACTCGTGACTGCGCAACCGGAATTTGCGATAAACTCCTCGCACTCAACCCCCTTACATCCCATGAAAAATCGCGTAACTGACAGAGAGAGAGAGAGTTATGACGTTTTCAGCTCCGCCGGAAGCGGCTTCCACGAACGACCGGACCAGCCGGAGAGCAGTTTTGAAGCAAACAGGTGGCGTTACAATTGGCTTGTCGCTTGCAACATTGCCGGGGTTTAGTGACAATTTCGCCCCAACATCGACAAGCAGGTCCGCCAATACTGATCTTGATGTAATCGATGTAACCTGGGGGTGAGTTGAATTCTTTGAAGTGCCAGATCCAAGTTCACAGAACGGGTATATAATCAAAACCAAAGTAAGAATAAAGAAAACTTAAGGTTTAAGGTTAAAAATAATAGTAATCACCAACGGCTTCTACTGGTTCGGTGGACGTTTCTAATAGATACGCAAAGTGAAGCAGGCAATCCAGAATTTCCGCCCCTGCTGTTCAGTATCCCGCTACCCAAAAATGGTCTGGCACCCACAAGCTGCTGGCGCAACGACCATGAAATTGTGCTATTTCGCAAATTGAAGTAACTGTGACCAACGATCAAACGCCAGGAGACGCCTACCCACGCGAAATGGCTGTTTGCGATCATGGCGGAACCCCGAAGGAGTAATCGCGCTGCGAAGTGCCCTCCACCAATCAGGAAGGAATGATGAGAGCTGACGAGGCAACTATAGGGCAAACTGCCAATGGGATCAGGCGGCTCAATTCTGCGGAAATTACGGTCCCCGAACTCACCATAGATTATGAAAACTATCTTCGCTGTGAATATACTGTGGTTTTACTCTTGTTTTGATTTTTTCTGTCGAACCAGCAGGCGCAAACATTTCGTGTTCGCTCAAGAACTGCGGTCGTGCCTAGCGCCCCGGAGGCGCGGCAAGCAGAAAGACCAGTGTTGGGGAGCAGCGCCTTCCGAGAAATCAAGTCACGGGATGCGGGGACTACGCTGCCGGCCAATCCGCGGTGTATCTGGAGAAGGTTGGACTTATGGAGCGTTCTATTCGGTGCCTCTCCCCGAGAGCATGTGAGTCCTCGGTATTTCAGAAAGCTGCAACTGGAAATTAAGGAATTAGCCGAAGAGTGGGACGATTTAATTCTGAAAGAGCTTGCTGGGCGCGCGAGGATTGCGGCAGAGGGGGCGGGAGCAAATTTGTATTATTTTAACGTCAAGGAAATCCTTATGAATCTGAGGTTCTTGAGGAGCGAATGAGAAAGCAGCTCGAGCAAATCTTATCGACCCCGAAATAGAAGAGGTTTTCATTGAAATATTTAAATCTCCTTCTTGTGATTGGTCGTCAATCTGCGATTTTTAGCCAATAGCGAGCAGGTGAATGGTGATGCGGAAATGATTCAACTCTATCGGCACGGCGCTGGAAACGGGAGTTGCTGCGTGACCGAAGAATATCGAGACCGATTATTATTCGCTTTTCCAAAAATGACTCGGTGCCCGAGTAATTCTAGTTCTGATGCTTTTGATCAATATTGCGTTTAGCCTGCTGATTTACAGGCGGGCTGAGTCGAAAGAAGTTCGGTTGCATGTTTAGGAAGGTATCAAACATTGATTGAACAGAATTTCAGTCGCTCTACAAAACCGAAGAAATTTCGGCGGCTCCTTATAATTCGAAAGATGAGCAATTGCGTCATGGTTCCGTTGGCACTGAAGAGTTTGTTTTTTTACATTTTCCGCTTGGAATTAAGGATGTATCGCTTGGTGTTCAATCGAGAAATATTGAGGTCATTTGGATTGGAAGAAAGTGAGATAAAACAGGTCGGTAAAGATGGAAGGATTGATCGAAGGGCGCTTAAAGTGGAAGCGGAGTCTGTTGCTGTCAAAAATATCAATGGCGAAGCCGTGAGTGTAGTCAATGGGATTGTAAATAAACAGATGGAGGTTTTTAGAATTTGTAGAATTTAGAATCGCGGGGAGGCGTTGATGCTGACGACCCACGCAGAAGAATCGCTTGCGGTGGCTTTGCGAGCGCGCTGAGCGAATGTTCGGTAAGTTTCAATTCTACTTTGAGGTCGAAGCGATGCCAGATGGAACGACGAAATACAGGAATTTTGTCCGCCTTCGAGTCAGGTGCGCCGATCTTTGTGGATCAACATATTTGTGACTGCCCATTCCGAGTAATGCCGTTACATAAAGGTTCTCTAATATATTAGAGAATCGTGGTGCTAGGAGTGACAAACAGGACGCTGATCGCTGAAATGGTGTAAAGAGCAATGTTAGTAGTGAGCAGTTCATTTGGATATATTCCTGCCTGCTGGAAGGGACATACTTTTGTCCTTCGGCACTCCCGCGTGCCGCCATTCGGCATTGATCCACCACGGGGCGAGGCAGGTGTCGCTTTCGGCGGACCCCGAGTGCCGGGCGGAGGTTTCGGCGGCGTTGGGGGAGGTGCCGGGGGGATCTGGCCTCGGGCGTGCTGCTGGCGGATGTGTGGCGGTGCGCGCGGCTCTTCCGGGTGGGCGGTGCCTATGCGGATCTGGATATCGAGTGGCTGTCGCCGGTCGAGGACCTGGTCGCGGCGGCGCGGGCGGCGGGGATCGTCCGGCCGGACACGGAGGTGTTGCTGCCCACCGACCACCCGGTCCACGAGCGCATCCACTTCGGCGGGCGGCGGATGTATATGAACGACCTGATGGTGGCGCTCAAGCCGGGGGCGGAGATCTTCCGCCGCTACCTGGACCGGATCGGGCGGCTGTCGGCGGCGGAGGTGTCGGCGCGGCGGCATGACCCGGTCCACCTGACCGGCCCCGGCGTGCTGAGCGACCTGATCGAGGAGGCGGGCGGACCGGAGGCGATGAAGGTGGGCGTGATCCCGTGGGGGTGGGTCCACCCGCTGCCCGACATGGCGAACCGCTTTGCCGAGTGGGGCGACTACGACTGGCTGATCCGGACCGGCGAGTGGAGCTTCCGCATCGCCGACGAGCCGTTCGCGGCGCACTACTGGTGGCACAGCTACCACTCGGAGACCAACATGGTCGCGATGTATGGCGACCTGCTTTTCCAAAGCGCGGGTATGGTGGCGGAGCGGCGGCTGGGGCGGTTCGCCAACCTGCTGGGGAAGCGCGCGGAGACGATGGGTATGGCGCTGGCCGAGTTCGCCGAACGGTTTGGGGATGAGTTTTCAGGGTTCAGTTTTCAGTTTTCGGGGGCGGATACGGAAGCCCGCGATCCGAGGGGCGGGTGCGCGTCTGCCGCCGTGGTGGAACTCGGGATCGCGCGCAGCTTCGTGCCCGGCGGCGCGGAGGGCTGCATGCTCGCCGACGCGCGGTTCTGGCGGCCGGGCGATCCGGCGGCCTGGGACTGGGGCGCGGGAGCCTTCACCCGCGTGGCGGCGGAGGTGCTGGAGGGCATGGGAGCCGAATACCACGGCATCGACCCGAAGCCGGAGGCGCACGCGATTTCCAAAACGATGGTCGCGGGGCTGCGCGGCGACCTCCGGTTCCACGAGGCGACGGCCGCCGGGTTCCTGCGCGATTGGGAGGGGCAGGCGGGCCTGATCTACATGGACCACGGCGAGTCCGGCGAGGAGGCGGCGCGGCAGCACGAGGCGGACGCCCGCCTGATCCTCGCGCGCGGGCTGCTCAAGCCGCGCGGCCTCGTGCTCATCGACGACCACCGGCCAGACCCGGCGGAGGCGGGAGCGTCGCCCGCCGGAGGGATCGACCCGGCTCCGCCGATTGGCGTGGATGATCGGCAGGATGCCGATGCCACTTTGGCGGCCCCGCCTTCGCCGCCCTCTGAAAACTGCTCACTGAACACTGAAAACTCCTCCCCCTCTGAACACTGCCAACTGAACACTGAAAACTTAACCCCAAAATCCGCCTACTCGCGGCGGGTCTTCGAGGAGGCGGGGTTCCGGGTGCTGGCCGAGGGATACCAGCTCCTGCTGGAGGCGCCGCCCGCCCGGCACCGCTTTGGCGAGATCCCCAAGATCATCCACCAGACGTGGAAGACGCGGGAGATCGCGCCGCCCTTCCGGCAGGCGTGGGCGGACTCGTGGCGGGAGCTCAACCCGCCCGCCGAGGGCTGGGAATACCGGTTCTGGACCGACGACGACCTCGACGCCTTCGTCGCCGCCGAGTTCCCCGACTTCTACGAAACCTACGCCGGCTACGACGCCCACATCAAGCGCGTGGACGCCGCCCGCTACCTCATCCTCAAGCGCATCGGCGGCGTCTATGCCGACCTCGACTTCATCTGCCTGCGCCCGCTGGCCGAGCACCTCGAAGGCAAAAGCCTGTTCATGGCTGCCAGCACGCCGTCTGCAAAGCGCGCTAGAGCGCGAGGACGGCGTGTGCAACGCCTTCATGGTAGCGCCGGACCACCCGTTCTGGACGGGCATCGAGCACGACCTGAAGCCGCGCCAGCCGCGCGCACGTCCTGCACGCCACCGGTACCACTTCCTGACCGCCCGCGTGCGCGACGCCCTGCGCTTCCTGCCCAAAGACGCCCTGCCCGAGGTCGCCAAAACCGAGGCGCTCTACCCGTTCCCCTGGGACGACCCGCAGCGCCTTACCGCCGCCCGCCTAGACCGCCGCCAGCTCGCCAAGCGCTACCCGGATTCCATCGCCCTGACCGTCTGGACCGGGACGTGGAAGGAGGATCCGCCGCGTATCGGCGATTGACCCGGACGCCTCGGCGAGCGTCCTACCGTGCACCGCGTAGCATCGGCATCCTGCCGATCATCCAATCCAAACGGCGAAGCCGGTACATTTTCAGGTTCAGTTTTCCAGTTTTCAGCGGCTGGCGGCGGCAGGGTGGCATCGGCATCCCGCCGATCATCCAATCCCAATCGGCGAAGCCGGTAGACAAAACAACGCGGTGGGCGGTAGGGACGGTTTGACAAACCGTCCGCCAAGCGCGATGACCACCGGCGCACGATGACCACCGGCGCGCAATGACATCATACGCCCCAACGGGGCACCCTGAGATAGCCCAGGGCAACGCCCTGGGTTTTGCCCGCATACGAGAATAAGCCCTGAAGGGGCGACCTGATTCCCCCGAGCGCCGCCGCGATTTTTGGTTCGCCCCTTCAGGGCTAGCCAGATTTCGAGACCGTGGCGCCCAGGGCGTTGCCCTGGGCTATCATATCGCGCCCTTTCAGGGCTGCCGGTTCACGCGGCACAATCCGGATTAGTTAGCCGGACGCCTCGGCGAGGCGTCCCTACCGGGCACCGCGTAGCATCGGCATCCTGCCGATCATCCAACTAATCGGCGAAGCCGGTAGAAAGTTTTCAGTTTTCAGCGGCTGGCAGCGGCAAAGGTAGCATCGGCATCCTGCCGATCATCCAATCCCAATCGGCGAAGCCGGTAGAAAGTTTTCAGAGTTCAGTTTTCAGTTTTCAGCGGCTGGCGGCGGCAAGGTGGCATCGGCATCCTGCCGATCATCCACGCCAATCGGCGAAGCCGGTAGACAGAACAAAGCGGCAGGCGGTAGGGACGGTTTGACAATCCGTCCGCCGAGCGCGCGATGACATCATACGCCCCAACGGGGCACCTGAGATAGCCCAGGGCAACGCCCCGGGGTTTTGCCCGCATACGAGAATAAGCCCTGAAGGGGCGACCTGATTCCCCAAGCGCCGCCGCGATTTTGGGTCGCCCTTCAGGGCTAGCCAGATTTCGAGACCGTGGATCCCAGGGCGTTGCCCTGGGCTATCAAATCGCGCCCTTTCAGGGCTGCCGGTTCAGCATCGGCATCCTGCCGATCATCCAATCCAATCGGCGAAGCCGGTAGAAAGTTTTCAGTTTTCAGCGGCTGGCAGCGGCAAAGTAGCATCGGCATCCTGCCGATCATCCAATCCCAATCGGCGAAGCCGGTAGAAAGTTTTCAGAGTTCAGTTTTCAGTTTTCAGCGGCTGGCGGCGGCAAGGTAGCATCGGCATCCGGCCGCATCATTCGCCCCAACGGATGACTTTATCGAATTCGGTCCAACTGCGTTGCAAAATCGCAGCGTCCGGAGGCGGACACAAAAAAAGCGCCGGACGCGGACGCCCGGCGCTATTTCGCCAGATTTGGGAGATGTTTGCCGCGGCGGCTACTCCGGCTTCGGGGCGTCGAGCATCGTCGGGATGCCCTCCGCCTTCATGCGCTGGCGGAGCAGGGCGATTTCGGTGTCCACGATCCGCTCGTGGTAGGCGCCGCGGCGCGCCTTTTCGTAGGCTTCCTCCGCCTCCTTGAGCCGCCCCTGCTGGGTGAGGAACCGGGCGTAGTCCATCCATGGCGGGTTGTGGTTCGGCGCCCAACGGATCGCTTCTTTGAGCATCGTTTCCGCCTCGTCGTAGCGCCTTAGCCAAGTGAGGCAAAGCGCGATGTTCTGGTAGTTGATATAATCGTAGGGGTAAAGCGTGCGCGCATAGTCGAAGTCCGCGAGCGCCTTTTCGACGAAGCTTTTCGCGACGATGTCCGGCATGCCGCCGTTGAGCGCCGCCATCCACGTCTGCCCAGAGGTGTAGTAGAGGTAGAAGTTGTCGGGGTCGATCTCCTTCGCCTGCCGGAGCAGGTCGATCTTCTTCAGCCCCATGTCCTCGTCGATCCCGGTGAACTGCGCCTGCTCCATGATCCGCTCCGCTTTGCCGAAATGCGATGCGCCCCAGCACAGCCACGCGCCGATGCCGATCAGGGCGATCCGCGCAAGCGGGCGGACCAGCGGGATGCGGCGGCGCTCGGTCCCGAACGATTCGAACCCGGGGTTGGCCAGCACGCCGAGCATCGCGGCGGCGACGAACGCGACCGCCGGGATGTGGAGCTGGGAATTCGAAGACCGCTCTACTCCGCCATGGCGATCAACCCGGTGAGCGCGGCAAGGCAGAGCGCGAGCTGGGTGCTCGCTGCCCGGTTCGAGGCGGGGAACTTTTCCTTGGCATACCAGCGGAGGAAACGCAGCCCGTTAAAGAGATGCGCGCCGACTACCAGACCGATCAGCGCGAGCCCGATGGCGCCGTAATCGGCGAGCGTCTGGACGTATTCGTTGTGGGCAAATTCAGGGTCCGGGACCGAGACGCATGCTTACCGTGGGCGGAGCTGCTTACTATAGTATTGGTAGGAGCGGCTGCCCATCCCGGTCGCCGGATTCATCTGCCACTGCTCGATGCCCATCGCCCACGCCGTCGGGCGGAACCCGAGCGAGGTGGAGAAGATCTTACTCTTGTCGAATCGCTCCTGGAGCAGGGATTGGTTTACGTAATAGAGCGCGCCGCCGCCGACCAAGAGAACCGCCGTGGCGGCGATGAGGATGACTTTGAAATGATAGGGGAAAAGACGCGCAGCAGGATGATCGAGGCGATGCACAGGACAACCCCGCCCATGCCCAGCCCGATGATGCCGCCGCGGCTGGCGGACAAGGCGACCCCGATCGCTGCGGCGATGCCGACGAAGCCGATGAGCAGCTTTTTCGCCGGACCGCCCCGCCCGAACAATGCCATCGCGAGGCATGCCAGCGAGGGGAAGATGAGGAAGGCGGCAAAGTGGTTCGGGTTGTTGAAAAAGCCGCCGATCCGCCCTTCGGCGTAAGTCCGCGAGTAGTTCGGCAGGATGTGGAATGCGGGGTCGCCGCGCAGGTGCTGGACGCCGACGACCAGGTTGCCGAGCGCCAGGGCGACGAGCGCCCAAAAAAGAAAGACCCGCCGCCGCGGGTGGGCGAGCGCAAACGCAGAAAACAGATAGACCGCCAGGCAGCCGAGCACCAAAACGATATCTTCCCGCGCATGATACACGACCGGGCTAGTCGTCGCCCGCCCGACAAAATAGCCCGCCGCGATCGGGTACAGCAACACGCAGATATCCGACGGCGCGAACTTCAGCTTTTCTTTGATCAAAATGGCGCTGAGCACGCCCGCGATGCCGAGAGCTGCCAGCCCGTACCACTGGAATAGCATGGTCGCCCCGGTGCCGAGGACGCATTCGATTAATAGCCCGATAAAGAAGGCGATGAGGGGGAGAAGGCGGAGGTATTTCATGTAAAAATTAAGGGAGACCAAACTCAGAAACCGGCGGACCCAATCGATCTGTTCGTCAGTGTCGGGCACCTGCAGCCCCCGCGCCTCTGAGATCCGCGCGAAGGCTTCATCCGCCCCGATGCCAAAGCAGGTCAGCGCCGCCGCCGCCATCGTGCTGCTGCGACCGATTCCCGCCCGGCAGTGGAACACCACGGAACGACCGCCGCGCACTTCGGCAGTCACGGCATCAATCGTTCCGCCGCCGCTGCAAATTCGGGGACGCCGACATCTTCGATCGGAAAGTGCGTGAACTGGATGCCGTTGGCCGGCAGCAATCGCCTTCCCGCTGAAGTCCGTAGCATCCGACTTCCTCTGGCCTCGAGCAGCGAAATGACGCGGTCGGCTCCGCTAGCCTCCAGCCATCGATTTCATCCGGCAGCCAATCCCCACCCCGCGGGCGAGGCGCGGTGGCGAGGCGTCCGCCGATCTCTAGCCCGGCGATCCAGTGGAGCGGGGTTAGCCGGAAATGGATGCATGGTGATCCTACGCCACACAAGCCGCGTGGATCTCCTCAAAGATCCCGCGCAGGTCATAGCGGTATCGCCAGTCCGGGTAATCGCGCTGGAAGGCGGCGACATCGCTGACCCACCAGATGTGGTCGCCGATCCGGTTGTCCTCGACGTATTCGTAATCCAGCTTTTTGCCGCTGATCTCCTCGCAAAGCGCGATCGCTTCGAGCATCGAGCAGTGCGAGTGGCGGCTGCCGCCGATGTTATAGACGGCGGCGGAGCGCGGCGCCTTGAAGAACTCCCAGAACGCGGAGACGAGGTCGGCGCTGTGGATGTTGTCGCGCACCTGCTTGCCCTTGTAGCCGAAGATCCGGTATTTTTTTCCGGCGACGGTGCATTTCATCAGATAGGCGAGGAAGCCGTGCAACTCTGCGCCCTGGTGCGCCGGCCCGGTCAGGCAACCGCCGCGGAAGCAGGCGGTCGGCATCTCAAAATACCGGCCGTATTCCTGCACCATCACGTCGGCGGCCACCTTGCTCGCGCCAAAGATCGAGTGCTTGGTCTGGTCGACCGACATCGTCTCGTCGATCCCGTTTTGATAGCGGTGCCCCTCCTCGATCTCCCAGCGCATCTCTTTCTCGACGAGCGGCAGTCGGTTGGGCGTGTCGCCATAGACCTTGTTCGTGCTGGTGAAGATAAACGGCGCTTCCGGGCAATTCTCGCGCGCCGCCTGCAGGAGGTGGAGCGTGCCGGTCGCGTTCACGCCGAAGTCGGTGAGCGGCTCCCGCGCCGCCCAATCGTGCGACGGCTGCGCTGCCGTGTGGATGATCACTTTGACCTCTTTGCCGAATTCTTTAAAAAGCGCCATCACGCCATCGGCGTCCCGGATATCAAGCTCCCGGTGCCGGTAGTTCGCCAGCGCCCCCTCCAGCTCCGCGCGCTTCGGCTTCGTGGAAGCGTCCGCGCCGAAAAAGTAGGAGCGCATGTCGTTGTCGACCCCGATGACGTCAAAGCCCTCTGCGTGAAATCGCTTGCAGGACTCCGACCCGATTAGCCCGGCGGCGCCGGTGATAAGTGCGATGCTCATAAAGATTGCTAGGGTGAATTCTAAAGTTTGTTTGCGCCAAGATCCAACGTTCTATGGGCGGCGCTTAGTGGCGAGGCTGGAAATCGCTTCAGCCCGGACGCCTCTAAAAGCAGGCAGAATAGAAAAACGCTGTTAGTCACCAGGTATCTTTTCCACAGCCGCCTCGGCTCTTGGCAGAGGCGGAACAGCCACTCCAAGGAATAGTCTTTCATCCACGCCGGCGCATGCTTTAAATTTCCGGCGAGATAGTCAAATCCGGCGCCGACGCCCAACATGACACCCCGGTCGAGCCGGCCAGCGTGCTTCGCAATCCAACGCTCTTGGCGTGGCGCGCCGAGACCCACCCAGATAAAATCCGCGCCGCTTTGCCGGATCTCATCGAGGAACGCCGATTCCTCATCCGGCGACAGGGCGCGAAACGGCGGCGAAATCATCCCGACGATATTGGCTCCGGGAAAAAGCGCCGCGCATTGTTCGCGGATGTCGGCGAGCACCTCCGGCGTGCTTCCCAAGAAGAAGTGATTCACCCCGTCCTTTCGACCGGCATCCATCGCGAACTCCAGAAAAGTCGGCCCGAAGATCCTGATGGCTCCGCGTATCCCTTTCAACCGAGCTAAGATGGAGAGGGGCTTGCCGTCCGGCAAAGCGAGAAACGCCGCGTTCGTAATGTCGCGATAGCTCCGATCCATCACGCCCTCGACGATGGTATGCACGTTGTTGATCGTCACGTAGGTTCCGCCGCCTTCCAAAGCGCGGCGCAAGATCGCTTCGTACGCCTGCCGGCACGAGCGAGGGAATCGTATCCTCGAACCAAGTATCTCGGCAGAATCAACCGCCCCATCCACGCTGCCCCGATCATCTATCTCCCCTCCCTCGACACGATGCCGCCGCGTGAGGTCGCAAGCATCGCCCTCGGCACCTGGAGCCGCCCAATCGACCTCCGTATCCACGGTGTTTTTGAAGGGGGGCGGCAATGGCGGTCCGGCGATCAAAGAATCGTAGGCATCGGCCAACGTATCCACCGATTTGTCCCAGCCGAGTTCGCCTGACAGGCGCCTGCTGGCGATCTCGCCCAGTTCTCGGCGGCGATCCGGATCATCGAGCAGCGCGCCGATCGCCTCGCCTAGCTTCTCCGCCGAATTTTCGCCGACGTAAACCGCCGCCTCGCCCGCCGAGACCCGACCCTCCACCGTCTCGAACATGACCTGCGGTTTCCCGAACGCCATGTATTCGAGCACCTTGTTCATCGTGCAGTGGTTGTTGTATTCGTTGATCGGGTCGCAGGCGACGCCGGCATCGATCGTCTGGAGGGCGGAAAAGAGATCGGCGTTCGAGACGCGCCCAGGGAGATCGACGAACGCTTGGAGGTCAAGCTCGTCGCGGAGCGCGACGAGGTTTTCGTATTCGGGACCGGTCCCCATGATCAGAAACTGGATGTCCCGCCGCCCGAGCCGGTGCACCAAGTGGGCGGCGGCGCGGATCAGGTAATCGACGCCGTCGGCATCGCCCATCACGCCGATGTATCCGACGAGGAACTGCCTGCCGCGCTTCAGCGCTTCGTCCGGCCGGGCTTCCGTGTCGACTTCTGACGGCGAGGTGCGGACCACGAAGGTCCGGTCTTCCGCTATCTTCCCCCGCCGGATGATCGCCGCGCGGACGCTTTCGTTCGTCGCGATGACGGCATCGGAACAGGCGACGGTGAGCCTTTCCGCCAGCCGCACCGCCCAGTAGAAGATGCCGCGGCGGCGGAACTTCGCCTCGTAGAACTCTGGCCACAGGTCGTGGACATCGAAGACGATGCGGACGCCATGCAGCAGCTTATAGGGAAGGGCGGCGAGAAATAGAATATCCGGCGGATTGCAGATGTGGATGATATCGAACCCGCCTCTCACCCACGCCTTGTAGGCACACCTGAACTCCCCGATCAGGGCGGTGGCATACTCGCGCAAAAAACCGACGACCCCCGCCTCCTCCCCGCTGATCCAGTGGCGATAGATCGTGATCCCATCGAGCACTTCCTCCGCTTGGGTGAAGCCGCGCATCTGCGGGCAGATCACGGTGACCTGATGCCCCATATCGCGCAGCGCACACGCCTCCTGCCAGACCCGCCGGTCGAGCGGAACGGGCAGGTTTTCCACGATGATGAGGATCCGTTTACCAGCAGAATCCTTCATAGCGCGCGGGTGTGTCTTCGAGTTCGCGCCACCCGTTCACGTCGATCAACCGCTGGGTGGGGACCAGCATCGATTTCAGATCGTGAAGCGGGAGGCACCGCTGGGCGGCGACGACAAGTTCCGCGCCGCCGATGGCCTCCGCGGGATCGTCCTTCAGCAAATCGGCGAGGTGGGGCATGCGGCGCCGGATCGACTGCTCGTTGCTCCCGATCAGGAGCGGCAGATTCAAGTCGGGGTCGTAGATGCGCACCCGGTAGCCGCTGCCGATCAGGTTCTCCGCCACGGCGACCATCGGGCTGCCCCGCAGGTCGTCCGTCCCGCTTTTGAATGTCAAGCCGAGCAGGCAGACGTCCCGTTCGGGTCCAGATGTGATCAGGCGGAGGAGCGCATCAAGGTGCGCCTGGTTGCTGGTCAGCACGCTCTCTAAGATCGGCACGCCCACCCCCTTCTGCCGCGCGAACGCCGAAAGGGCGCTCACATCTTTCGGCAAACAGGATCCTCCGAACGGATTTCCGGGGCGAAGGTAGTAGGGCGAAATATTGAGCCGCTCATCTTGGCACAACACCTCCATGATGCGGGCGCCGTCGATCCCGCTGCGCTTCGCCATCCTGCCGATCTCATTGGCAAAGCCGACCTTTAGGGCGTGAAAATAGTTGCAGGCATATTTAACCATTTCCGCCGCTTCCCAGGCCATCGCATCTGCGGTCACCCCGAAAAGTGAGCGCAGCAGTTCAACGCCCTCGGCCACGCCGTCACGGGACCCAAAGAGCGAAAGGGAGGGGTCCCGAAAATCGGCGATCGCGCTCCCTTCCCTCAGAAATTCGGGGCAGTAGAAAACGCGGAGGTCGCCCGCGCCGATCGGCTCAGCGAGAAACTCATCGCAAATCGCGCGCGTGCTGCCCGGCAGCATAGTGCTCCGGAAGATTAAAGCGTGCGGACGCCCGCCGCCGGACCGGATCGCTGCGGAGATCTGACCGGTGACGTTGCGGACGTAATCGAGATTGAGCTGACCGCTTTCCAATGAGGGCGTCCCGACGCAAACGATCGAGACCTCGGACGCGGCGATTGCGCGGGCGGGATCGCTGCTTCCCTCCAAAAGCCCGTTGCCCACTGCGGCGGAGAGAAGCCGGTCGAGATCCGGTTCGACAATCGGCGACCGACCCGCAGAAAATGCCGCGACCTTTGCGGAAGCGAATCCACGCCGATGACCCGATGCCCGCGCTCCGCGAGGCACGCAGCGGTGACCGCGCCTACATAGCCTAAGCCAAAAACACTAACATTCATCGATACTCAACCTGGTGGTCAGCATGTTGCTCGCCGAGGCGCGCAAGACAGGCGAATCGGCAATCCTACGAAAACTGGGGGCGCAGATGGATCGGCCAAGCGTGACGTCGCCCCCTTCGATTGCCATCGAGAGGCACACGCCATCCCGGCGAAGCCGGAACTCTGAAGAGCCGAACTCTTCAACCTGCCAATCCGGCGCGATTTGCCAGTGAACGGAAAACGGAACGCCCACCGAATCGGCGATTTGTAGCTGGCTATCGGATACGTCAATTTTCCGGCAGATCGTAAGATGCGGCGTGCTCTGGCGATCTGACTCCGCGACGATCCCGGAACAGCGGGGGACCTTGTTTCGGGAAATCTCCAGAACGGCGGAGGCATCCGGCAGGGTGAACGGCCGGGCATGGTGTTCCTGCCAGAGAAATGGACCGCCCCGCCTCGGGAAATCCGATCCGGGAAAATGCGGGCCGTTGTGCGCCGCCCAGCCGGTTAGGTGGTCGCGGATCTCATCCGCCCCGAAATAGCCGCCCGTGCCCGGATCGATAATGACGGCCATGCCCTGGAACCAGACAGACAGATGCAGCGCGTCGAGATGCCCATGGGCTGCCATCTTGCCAAATCCGAGCGGCGACAGATCCCAGCGCAGCCTCCAGTCCCCCTCCTCGCGCACCGCGATGCCGGTCTGCGCGTAGAGCGTCCAGCCGCACCACGACATACTAGGTTTCTCGTAGGTCGCCGGTCGAGACAGCGGATCGCCGAGCCAATACGCCATCGCCGAACCTGCGGAACCGCCGCAGATCCACGCCTGCCATTCCTTCGGGCATTGGCGGGCGTCGGCAAAGATCGGGATGACGTGTGCATCGTCGGAGTCGCCATAGTCCCACGGCTCGCCTGGCGTGACGACATCAGCAAAGAACTCCGCCGCCCGGGAAAGGCGCTCCGACGTGCGCGGATCAACGCTTTCAGCGGGCAAACCCGCTAGCGCATGCAGGCAAAGCTCGAAGGCAAAGAGATGGTAGTGCAGCCCCTGCTCACGGTTGCCGCCGTCCTCCCAAAACTGGGCGGCAACCTCGCGCTGCAGCAAATCGCCGAGTTCCCCGACCGGCGCGCAAAACGTTGCCGCACCCGGCCAGCGGGCGGAGGCGCAGATCAAGCCGGCGAGTTCGCCGAGGAGGTGATTGTTGGCCGAGGATCCGAACGACTTATAGCGCCAGACCCACCAGCAGTGCGGCGGCACGATCCGGTCGGCCAGCGCCTCCAACCGCGCGGGATCCGCTCCCGCCACCGAAAGCAGCGCATGCGCCCAGGTGAAGTTGATCAACCGCAATCCCGGCTCCATCGCGCTGGTCCAGTTGATCCCTCGCCCGACCGGATTTTTCGAGACCCAGTCTTCTAAAAAGGCGATCGCAGCGTCCGACGCCTCACGGTTTCCGCAGAGATAAGCCGCCTGCGCGAGGCGCACCACTTGCGTCCAGCGCGAGATTTCCCAGATCGACCTCGGGTCCGCGCCCTCCGGAAGCGACCGGTGATCCAGCGACCGCGCGGGTCGATCCGTTTGAATGCCGATTCCGCTGATCGGATCACGATGCCAATCCGGCGGCGAAGCGACGCGAACCTCATGCCCGCCGAGGATGTGCCAGCGCCCCGCAAGGATCGCCTCCGCCTCGCGCGCCACGCCATCCACTAGCGCCGACGGCGCGGCGGAGGGAGGCTTCAATGCCGGGTAGGAGCCGCGTGCCTCACCCACCCCCGCACCGGACAGCCCTCCCAACGCGCGATCTTCGGTCACGCGCCGCCATTTCTCCCGCACGCGCCCCGCGATCTCCACGGGTTCCATCGCGCGGAGGCGGTTTAGATACCAAAGCAACGCAGCCATGAAAAATCAGATCGAGACGGAACGCCTTTCCCGGATCGAGCGCAACGCAGCGAACGTAAGCGCCATGCTCTGCCGCGACTGCGCGTAGGGCAGCGGATGCTCCGCGCCTCCATTGAGAAAATTGACCCAGGTCGCCATTTCCTCGGCATGCCCCTTCGATCCGAACCGCTGCGTCTGCTTCCTCCGCCCTCGATAGATGTCCAACCTCTGAAAATTTTCGACTGTCCCGACCACGCCCATCCCAAACGCAGTGACCGTTTCCTTCGGGAACGCATAATCGCCTTCTGCGGTATAAACTAACTGGCCGCTCGATCCATCCTCGAACTCAACCTGCGCCGCCACCGAATCGGGAAACGCGAGCCGCCCCCCTGGTTTGCCCGTCGTCTGCGCTACGACGCGGACCGGCTTCGATCCCAGGATGTAGCACAGGAAATCAAAGAAATGGCAGGCTTCGCCCAAAACGCGCCCGCCGCTCTCGTCGTAGTTCGCATACCAGTGATCGGGCTTTAGCTCGCCCGCGAAAACATGGTAGGACAACGACTTCGGTCCGGGAGCCGCATCTAGCGCGCGTTTGAGTTCGGCGGCGGCAGGCGCAAACCGGCGGTTGAAACCGACCATCACGCTCCCCTTTGTTGCGGCCATCGCGGCATCGATCTTCCTGAGTTGTTCCTCAAATAGGCAGAGCGGCTTCTCGACGAAAACGTGCGCCCCGGCGACCAGCCCATCCAAGACCATCGAGGCATGGAGGTGGTGCCGCGTCCCGATCATGACCGCCCGCCCCGCCGAGCGCGCGAGCACCCGACCCGCCTCCGTATCCGCCTCGGCGAAGCCAAATTTTTCCTTCACGTGGCGGGCGCTCAGCGAGGTATTGTTTACGACGGTGCCCAGCGGGATCGCGCCTTTAAGATGGGGCAACAACATGGTCCGCACGAAATTTCCCGCGCCGATCGCATCCAATCCATCGGCGGGTCTTGCGATGCGCCCGGCTCCCTCCGGCGACCCGGGTGGCGCCGCGAACGATCCGCCTTGGGTGCCGATCTCGGCGGTGACCGCGCCCTTACCATATTCCAACACGACGCCGATCTGCCCCGGATCCCGCATCAGTTCGTCGTAAACTTGGACCGATTCCGCGAAATGGGCGCGCTTCGTGGTCACGGCGGCCAAGTTGAGTTTTCCTTGCGCCACCAGGGCGAGGCACGCCTCGAAATTCCGGTTTTCGCTCCAGCGGACGTAGCCGATCGGGTAGTCGACGCCGCCCCACTCGTAGCTCGGCTCATAACGGCCAGGACCGTAGCTCCGGGAATAGCGAACCTCGATCTCCTTGCCGTAAAAGGTCTTCCAATCCAACTGCGCGTCGAGGATCCCGACGATCACCATCGTGCCGCGATCCCGTAGCGCCGAGACACCTTGCTCGACCGGAGTGTTGCTTCGCCCGCCCGCGCAGATCAACGCGGCGTCCGCACCGAATCCGCCGGTCCAATCCCGCACCGCGTCGCCAAGGTCTGACTCCCGCGCATTGACGCATCGCTCCGCGCCCATTTCCTTGGCGACCGCCAAGCGCGCGGCGTCGAGATCGACCGCCATGACCCGCGCGCCGGCCGCTTCCAGAATCGCCGTCGCCAGCAGCCCGACCAATCCTTGCCCCATCACGAGAACGCGGTCGCCCAGACCCGCCCCGCTCTGGCGCACCGCCTGCATCGAGATCGAACAAAGCGTGGTGTAGGCGGCCTGCCAGTTCTCGACACCATCGGGCACAGGTGCCGCGAGCAAATCCGGGATCGCCACGACCTCTGCGTGGTGCGCGCACTCGGCTCCGCCAACCGCCACGCGGTCGCCAACCCGGAACCGGGTGTTGCCCTCATCGACTGCGATCACTTCCCCGGCCGCGCTGTAGCCGAGCGGCGTCGGGCTCTCGAGCCGATTCTTCACCTTCTCCAACGCGTTCCGCCAGCCGAGCGTCCGCGCGGTGTCCAGCACCTTCTTCACCTGATCCGGCCGCGCCTTCGCCTTCTGGAGAAGGTTCATCTTCGCCTGCTCCACCTTCATCTTCTCGGTCCCCGGCGAAATCACCGAATGCGTGACCCGCACCAAAATCCCGCCGGGCGGGGCCTGCGGGGCCGGCACCTCTTGGAGTTCGATACGTCCGTCTTGGTATTGGGCAATCTGTTTCAAGGGAGAGTCAGTTTTGCAATGAGCCAGCGATGCTTTCCGCGCGGAGTCTTCTCTGTCTCGCGGACTTCTTTAAACGAAATCTCAAAGTCATCCCCAAGCTTCCTCATGATCCCGCGCTCGATCTGCGCGAGCCTTGCGTAGTCAAAACCGGGCGCTGGGACGTAACGAAACTCAGCCTTTCCCGGGGTCGCTTGAAAAAACTGGACCGCATAGAGCCCGTCGAAGATGCCGTCGTGCATATTGAAGGCGGTCAGCGAGATCTTCCGCCCGCTTGCAGAAACGAGGAATTCTTGCTCGCGCCCGGAGATGCACTCGATCGCTAGCCAAGGGAACTCCCGCGCGCGTCCGGGTGGCGCTTCCTTTACGTAGTCGCCAGTCCGGTATCGGATCAACGGCATCGCTAGGTTGTGGAAGGTGGTCGCGATGACTTCCCGATAGCCGTGTTCGTCTGCCTCGCCGAGTTCGGTGTATCCGTATGCCGGCCAGAAATAGAAAGTCTCATCGGAGCCGCCTTCGCCGGCGAGGACCGCCCGCTCGGAGTGCCCATACCAGCGATACACGCGGCATCCGAAGGCATCCTCTAGCAGGCGTTTCTGCGGTATTTCCAGCCGCTCAGACCCGCAGAGCATCGCCTTCGGCACAAACCCGAGGTCGCGCCCGCTTCGCCTGAGGAGATCGGCGAGCTGGAGGGCAGCGGATGGGTAGAAGTGCAGAAAGTCGGGGCGGAATCGCTCCAACGCGTCGAGGTATTCAGGGAGGCGCTCCTCCGTCAAATGATACGACGAGAGGAACAACCAATCCCGCGTGGCGTCGCGATACAGAACGTTGCCTTGCGCCGCCCTGCTGGTCACCGCGCCGCGCATGACCGCGACTCTCGCCCCGGGGCGGTAGCCGGCATGCGCCCACATCGCTTCGAGAAACGCCTGCTCCTTCGGGCGGCTGACGCCTTTTTGGAGATAGAATCCGACCGGCACTCCAGTCGATCCTCCGGTCGTGATGTAGAGCCGCTGGGAAACGGGGATCGCCTGGCTGGCCATCGCCTCCCGGTGGTCGATAAGCACCCGCTTTTCAATAGTCGGGAATTTCGCCAGATCTCCGGTGGTGCCTAGGACGCCCGGCTCTACCCCGGCGGCGTCGAACTTGTCCCTGTAGTAGGGGCAATGCGCATGCGCATGCGATAGGGATGCGCGAAGCTGCTCGACCTGATAGGCTTCGATCTCGTCCGGCGTCCAGTGGAGCGAGCGCTCGATGAGCGATTGGAATTCGGCGTATGCTTTCCCAAGCCGCCAACTTTGCGGCAGCATCCGATAGCATGTCCCGGCGAGACTTTTCGCCCACTGGGGCGACGCTTCATATGCCCGGAAGACCGGATAGAGCCTGTCCTCCAAGCTCACGTCGCCTCCTCCATCTCGATCGCCCCCACCCAGCCGAAATGGGGCTTGAAGCGAAATCCGTCTTCGGCGCGTATTTCTACCGCCCGCTTGGCAAATCGGGGATCTGCAGATTCAATGCGGACATCCTCCGGCGCGAAGGAAACGAGCGGTTTATCTCTGCAGGCGAACGCCCCTTTCAGCATCCGCAGTTTATCCCAGCGGAAGCCCATGATCGCCGCGGCAGCGCAATCGACCGCCACCGGATTCTGCCCGGCGAGGATCACACCGCAGGGCTTCGGGTCCGGAGCCATCGGGCCATTTCCCTCGCCGCCGATGATGCCATCGACGACCGCGAGGTAGCGCAGCGGCTTTTCGCGGGGCAACCCACGATGGTCATAGTAGAAAAGGCACTTGTTCAAGTCCAGGACCATGCGCCAGCAGGTGTCGTTACCATGCCAGTTGCCAGAACGCACAACCTTCTGGGTATCCCCGAAGACGAGGCGACCCATCTTCTTCAGGGGGATGAAGAGCTTTGACAAAAGGTGCCGCCCAAAGAGAAGCTTCTTCGCCCGCCCCATCAGCGAGTGTTCGAGCTTTGCTTTAGCGGTCGCCGCGGGGAATTGGTCGCCCCCCTGATCCGGCGTGCCCTCGGTGTGGTGCGGCAGCCAGTTCTTGTTGGCGTTGATTCCGACCAGATTTTTCAAGGCGCAGGTCACCCCGACCTTTTTGTGGCATTTCAGCTTGGGCAGATTGATCAGGACGTCTGCCGCCATCGGCGTGGCGCACAGCATGTATTCGTGGTTTTCGCCCGCATGCCGGTCGCGGGTCTCCTGCATATTGTAGGACGCCCCATAAAGCTGATCGAGCCCGGCGAAGCCGACAAATTCGCTGGCGGAGTCCAGCCGGACGTGGGTGGAGCCTCGCGGATCTCCGGGCAAGTCCGTCTTGCGCACGGTGACGCCATCGACCGCATGCCATTCCTCCGGGCGGAGATCGAGCAAGCGTATCTCGACGCCGGGGAAGTCCGCTCGGCATCGGTCGACCATTTCATCGAGCTGGCAATACTCCCGGAGCTTGGCGAACGACGAATCGGTCTGGGGCGCATCGCAGATCACGATCGACCCGCTCCCGCCCAGCCGCGGAGCCACCCAGCGGATCACGCCTTCGATCACATGCGGATGGGTGACGACATGCTCCCACTGCCCCGGTCCCGGATGCCGCTCGTCATGCTCTTTGACCCAGTTCGGCTTGAGGGCGACGCATTCTCCCGGGCGGATGAAGCCTCCTCCTAACTCAAGTCTTTGTAGTGACTTGGCGACAAGACCGATGGTTTCATCGCAGTCCTTGTATGTTGGCGAGCCGACACCGACCGAGACTTCTGGGGCGACTGAAATCATCTATCTATGGCAGACCGATAGATCTCCGCCAGCGGGACACCCGCCGCCTCCGCGAGGCGCCGCGCATCATCGTATTCGGGCACGGTGCGGATCGCTTCGCCTGCGAGGAAGGCGCGCTTAGCTTTCAGCGGCCCGAATGGGGTTTCGACTTCCGTCTCCTCGCGCTCAAGCGCGAATCGGCGGACCTCGGATTCGCGGATGCCCAGGGTCGGCGTCTCGCGGAAGATGATTTCGCGGAGCGCGGCAGCGTCCTTAGCCCGGCAGAGGCAGCCGAGCGCGATGCCGGGGCGATTTTTTTTCATCTGGCAGGGCGTCAGCCATACATCGAGCGCCCCGGCGGCGAAGAGCCTCGCCATCACATGGTCATAGATTTGCGGGCTGGCGTCATCGATGTTCGCCTCGAGCTGGACCAGCAGTTCACAAGGAACCTCGGCGGCGGACTCTCCGATGAAGACGCGAAGGACGTTCGGGATCGCCAGGTCGCGCGTCCCAGCACCGTAGCCAATCGCGGCGACCTCAATCGCGGGCATCGGGCCGAACTCGCTGGCGAGGAAGGCGAGGAGCGCCGCGCCGGTCGGCGTCACCAGTTCGGCATCAACGCCGATGCCGTATTGGGGTATCCCTTGCAAAAGCGCCGCCGTCGCCGGTGCGGGGAGCGGAATCTGCCCATGCGCGCCTTCCACAAAGCCCCGCCCGTTCGGCAGCGGAGAACACACAACGCGCCCGATGCCCAGCAAGCGAATGCCAGCCAAGCTGCCGACGACATCGACGATCGTATCGACCCCCCCGACCTCGTGGAGGTGGACTTTCTCCAGCGGCATCCCATGGATCACCGCCTCCGCCTTGCCGATCCGGGTAAAGACCTCGCATGCCTGCGCCTTGAGATCCTCGTCTAGTTCGCTGGTTTCAATGATGCGAAGGATCTCAGGCACGCTACCGGCTCGGACCGTGGTGATGGTGGTGATCGTGTGCGCCGTGCGAATGGTCGTGCCCGTGGCTATGGTCATGGTGGCAGTGGGCATCGTGCTCATGATCAGGCTCATCATCATCATGGTGATGGTGATCGTGATGGCAATGCTCGTGGTCGTGCCTGGGTGGTCGTGCCCGTGCCGTGCCCGCCCGGCCGTGCCCGTGGTCTGGTCGTGCCCGTGGTCGGCCCGTGGTCGTGCCCGTGCCCGTGGTCGTGCCCGTGGTCGTGCCCGTGGTCGTGCCCGTGGTCGTGCCCGTGGTCGTGCCTGCGCCGTGGTCGTGCCCGTGGTCGTGCCCGTGGTCGTGCCCGTGGTCGTGCCCGTGGTCGTGCCCGTGGTCGTGCTTATCGCCCTCAGGTCCCGCGCCTTCCCCCTCGATCGGATTTCCATCGTAATCGACCAAGACGTCCACCTTCTTTGCGGCGAATCCATTCTTGCTAACATCACGGATGCGTATCTCGAACTCGTCGAGCCCGAGTTTTCCCAGCTCCTCGCCCAGAGCTTCCTCCGAGAGCCCGGCGTCGAGCAGCGCGCCGAGAATCATGTCGCCGCTCGCTCCGGCGATGCAGTCAAAGTAGGCAGTTTTCATGCGGAAAGAGCTAGACGGCTAGTCGAGGATACGCAGCGCCATCGCGGCGGCCCCGAATCCATTGTCGATGTTGACGACCGCGACCCCTGGCGCGCAGGCATTGAGCATGGCGAGAAGCGGGGCGATCCCGTTCGCTCCCGCTCCATAGTTGGCAGAGGTCGGCACCGCGATGATCGGCGCCTTGATCAACCCGGCCGCCACCGCCGGCATCGCCCCATCCATGCCGGCGATCGCGATGACTGCCTCCGCATCCCTGAATTTATCGAGCGAACCAAGGATGCGGTTCAAGCCGGCGACCCCCACATCATAGACGCGCTCGACCGGGTGCCCGAAAAATTCGAGCGTCTGCGCGGCCTCCTCCGCCACGGGCAGATCGGCGGTCCCGCCGGTCAGCACCGCCACGCGCGGCTCCCCCGCCGGAGCCTTGGCCCCGAGTTTGAACAATCCCGCAAGCGCATCAAACTCGCCGCCCGGCAGCAGGTCGGTCAGTTTCTCCCCCATGCGGCGGCGCACGCCGGTGGCCAGCGCGCGCCCCGTCTTTTCGCTCAGCGTCTTCACTGCCTCCTCGACTTGCCACGTCTTCTTCCCGCGGGCGAAGACAACCTCCGGCAATCCGGTCCGCGCCTCGCGTCCGATATCGATTTTGGCAAAGCCGATGTCGATGAATTCTGAGTCGTCCATGGCGTTTATTTGGGTCGAAGGTTTTCGTTGAGGCTTCCCGACCGGAAGCCATCTAGGTCAAGGGATACGAATGTATAGCCGGAGGCGCGCAACCTCTCCGAGATTTCCGCGCGGCGCGCAAATGCCAGCTCCATGTCTGCGGCAGGAAACTCAATCCGGGCGACCGCCCCATGATGCCGCACCCGAAACCCCTCAAAACCGAGGGCGCGCACGCTCGCCTCCGCGCGCTCGATCTGCCCAAGAACCTCCGGCGTCACCGGATCGCCGTAAGGCACGCGGGAGGAAAGACACGCCGCCGCCGGCTTGTTCCAAACCGGTAGATCCCAGGCTCTCGCCATCGCCCTGACCATCACCTTTCCGATGCCTAGCTCCGCCAGCGGGCTAAGCACACCCTTCTCTCGCGCCGCGCGGCGCCCCGGACGGATATCGCCCCGGTCATCCGCATTCATACCATCGACCACTGCACCGAATCCCTCTCGCCGGGCAAAATCCACGATCGCCCCGTAAACATAGTCCTTGCAAAAATAGCAACGGTCCGGCGGGTTCGCCTGATAGCGCGGGTCCTCAGTTTCCCGCGTCTCGATCTCTGCCACCCTCACGCCGAACCCCCTCGCGAGATCGACGGCGCCCTCCCTCTCAGTGGCGGGCAGACTCGGCGAAATGGCTATGGCCGCCACGCATCGACCACCCAAGGCGAGCGAACCCGCCTTTAGCACCACGGCGCTATCCACCCCCCCCGAAAAAGCAACGGCCGCCGATTCCAGCGACCGTAAGTAGGCAAGAAGTTGCTGGTTTGCCTCCAGCGCCCTAGATGCCGTTTCCTCCTTATTTTCTTGGCTCGTCAGCATAGCCTTCTGAATGGGGGGCGCGGAAATCCTTCTGGATCTCCGGCACGATCGCCCGGATAAAATCGATCAACATCTGCTGCGTGCTTTCGGAATCCCGGTCCGAGATTCGCCCGATATCCTCGCTCACAAACGCCATCACGCTCGGGTATGCCCATCGATGGTTCTTCCCGTGAAGGAGATTATCGCGCCAGTTGATGAGGTATCGCTCATAGTGGTGTGCCGTGGTGATCCCGTTCCCGACAAACCAGTAGATATAATGCGCCCGGATCCGAAACGGAGTTTCTTCGCCCTCCTTGTTTCGCCGCACCTCGGTCCGGCTGATGTGCAAATCTTTCACCTCCAGCATCCGACCGCCTATCTCGATCGGGATATACTCTTCCGCGTCGATCGCCCAGCCCTGCCCGGTCAGGCAAACCTCCGGGCGGTGGATGCTGCGAGGGTCCGACCCGCTGAGCACCACGGACAAATTCACCTCGTCCTCGATCGCCTTCGATCCGTCTGGTCTCGATACCTCCAGCACATACCGGCGCTTTTTCATCTCCGTGTCGTCCGGCAACAAACGATCTTCCTCCTCGCTCATAGCCTCCGGATATGAGACATAGTGCAGGACATATTCGGGGATCGCCTTCAAATCGATCCCAGTAATCTTTTCGGTATCCAGAAAATCGGGGGAGCCGATTATTCCCGCAGCGCACGCCACCATTATCCCAAGGATAATCGACTGCCGCCTCCAAATTCGGCTCAATACCATCTTTGAAGCATTTTCCATTATGAAAAAATCAGAATTCAGGCGCCTCTCGCCCTTTCCCCCAACGCACCACTGACCGATCCCGACGGAGCGCGGCGAATCCTTCTTCGCGAGGGTCGAGATCAGCACCATTCCACCAAGCGCGACAACAAAACCGCAATCCCAGCCCCGAAATGTTATTATCGACGAAGGCTCCTGCCAGGCGCATCGGCAACCCCAATCGCGAAGTCGCTGCCCCACCATATCGTCCCGTAAACCAGCAGCAGGATCCGCGCAAAATTCCCGAGCACCGCCAGCGGCATCGCGCAGAGGAAGAGCGCTGCCCGCTGCCAAGGCTTTTTGAGCATGTAATACCCATAGAGCGCAGAAACCATCATCAGCGCAAACAGCGAACGAAGCCCAGCACACGCCCCCCACCTGGACCGAAAATAGATCCCCCTGCCTATACCCGTCATGAGCACCAGATAAAATTGCCGTGCCATCGCGCACCGTCTCTGTCCCGATTAAGTTCCAAGAATCCCGACGAAACCATTGACATTAGCAGCCGCAGCTTGAACGAAAGCGTGCTCTCAAGGAAGATCAGCGAGTACGCAAACCCGATGAAGAGGAGGGGAAAAAATAAAACCCACAGGAACCTCCACCCCAGGAACCGAGCACCGCCCTCAGCAATAAAGGTGGATAGCAAGGGCTTCGAAGTAGTAATGGTTTAGCGGTAGCCCAATGCGTAGACCAATAGCGCCACTCCCTGAGATAACCCCGCCAAGCCAGACAGGGCGGGTTCGATCTGCGCGAGCACACCTCGCCGCTGCCAAACTAAAAATGCCACAATCGGAAAGACCAAATACCGTGCTGGCCAGTCGGAGAGTCCCCAGAATTGCAACAGCCACCCGATGATTGATTGCCGAGCAAACGGTAGCCTGTCGCGTAAGGAAAGAGCATCATCGTCAGAAAGATGCCCCCGTCAAAGCAGCAACCACCCAGCGGATCCGACCACTGCGCTTATCGATTTTCTGCTGGATTCCAGGATTCACAGACCCCTATCTAATGCGGTAATGCAGGTCAGTTGCCCCCGGAAGCGATGCCCGGAATGGCATTTGCAAGAATGTTGGAGAACCCGCGATTCCATGCTTTGGGAGAAACGTTTTCCATTAGGCCAGCGGCGACCGATTCGCCCATTTTGTCGGCTCGCCCCCAACCATCTTTGATTCGCAAGACCGCCTTCTCCCATGCGTCTGCGTCGCCCGATGCGAGGACTTCCCCAGTCTGCCCATCACAGACGATCTCTCTATCCCCCCGGAATCGCTGACTAAGATCGGGCGCTCTTGCTCGTAAGCTTCGTAGGCAATAGTGCTTAGGGTTCTTCCCAGAGTGAGGGGAACAAGATGGCTCGGGAGCGGCGGATCAACGCGCGCTTTTCTTCGCCTGCCACGTATCCGACCCAACGGACGTTTGGAGGGCAAATGGAACGAAGTTCGCCTTCAGCGGTCCCGATCCAGCAACCACCAACTCGCAATCGGCTAACGCAGGGCGCTCAAAGCTCCACGAGGAAGCGGATCCCTTTCTCTTCAACAATCCTCCCGAGGAAAAGAAACGCGGTGCCTTCGCGGGGCGGAGACCTCAGAGGGGCGAGCTACCATGTCCCAAGAGTGGTGGAGCGAAAACAGTCGGTCCGGGAACCAGCTAGATGCCGCCGAAAGATTTCTTCCATCGCTCCGCTAACGGCGACCAAGCCTCACCGATTCCCATGCGCGCCGCCATTCGAGGCGCTTATAGCCAAGGGCGAGTGAGGCAGATAGGAGGCGGCTCCCCTCCACCCGCCTGCAAACACCTCCGCCCAAAAATCCCGCTTCCCTGTCAGGGAAAACTCGCGCCTGCCTACCTCTAATGCCCTGCCCACAGAAATTGGGCGGTAGTTGTGAAGCCATTGGATGACCGGAACGTCGAGTTCTCGAGCAGTTCGTAAACCCCGAGCGAAACGACGGGGATGACGTTGTGCAAAAGCCGGTAGCCCGGCTTGAATCGGGCGTGAGCATCCCGAAGGTCGCGAAGGACGGCGGGGTTGCGCCAGAGAAGAAACGGCTGCATCCACTTGGGCGGAGCCGACTCCGAACGCCATTCGGAGGAAGCTCTCCAAAATCGCCCGACCTCATGTCCTCCAATAGCTAAGTGCCGCGCCATCCGCCCCGCCGAAGTTTCTTCTCCGCCAGGGTTTAGGTAAGGGTTAAAGACCTGTAAAATCCGCATGGGGTCCGATACCTATTGATCCAGGTGTAATCTTTGCCACTGCTCCAAGACGAAGACTTGCCAGACCCGCTGCCCATAGTGGTAGCCACGCTGCCCATCGCCTCCCACCTGCCGGAACTGGGTCATCAACCGCTCGACCACACCAGGGCGGTATAGCCCTCTTTCACGAAACCTCACACTTGAAGGTGTCCTCGATGAATTCCCGCCAGCAAGGAAGCCGCATCCATTTCATGATTGGCAGGGCATCCACCTTTAGACCGGTCTTCGTAGATCCAAGGGGGAAGCAGGTCCCGGAACGCTTCCCTCAGGACATATTTGCCAACGCCGCCCCGAAGCCGGAGACCGGGACGGACCCTACCTACCGCCTCAAAGATCCCCCGGTCAACGAACGGGTCCGCAATTCAAGCGAGTGTGCCATGCTCATCGCATCCGAGTCCCGCAGCAACATGTTCGGCAAATAGAGCGCGACTCCAAACCCAGCGCAGTTTGCAACCAAGCGCCGCCAGCCCCTCCCTCGCTGAGGCGACGATCTCCCCCCTCTGGCGGACTGTCCACCGCATCCTTTCAAATCATCGTCCAACAGGCTATCAAGGACCGACACCGGACTCACTGTTCTAGCGCTCTGGTAAATTCTTCCGCCGCTCCGCGGACCCAGCAGAATAAGAACCGCGCGTAGCAACCGGGAGGATTGGACCGTCGGCGGGAGCGATTCGAACAACCGTCGGGCGGCGGCACGCACCCGCGGGGACATCAGCCGGAAGAAAGGCAGGCGAAAGCCAAGCGCCATCATCTGGAGGTATCGGTAACCCCCAAAGAATTCGTCGGCACCTGTTCCGCTCAGCACGACCCTCAGATCCCGCGCCGCCGCTTTCGCGACCAGATAAACATTCAATGCCTCCCCGCTCGGTTGGTCTAGGCTTTCGACGAAGTGGGGAAAATCGTCGAGAAGCGATTCCGGGGTGACTTCCTCGTCGTAAAATTCAGCCCCGAAAAATTCGGCGGAACGGCGGGCGATTGAACTCTCGTCAACAAGCCGCGACCCGCCTCCGAATCTAACCGAATAGGCGCGTATCCGACCGGCTCCTAGGTGCCGCATCACCGCACCTATTATCGATGAATCCAACCCCCCGCTCAAAAAGATCCCCACAGGGACGTCGGAGATCAGGTGGGTCTTTACGCTTTCGATCACCCGCTCCCGCACCTCTTCAATCTGGGAGGACTTGGGGCGATCCCACGACCCGGTTTCCCCATCCCAAGCAGCGGCGGCGAACCGCGACTTGCCGAGCATTCCCCTCCGGGCAGACCACCGAAAATATTGCCCAGGTTCCAGCGACTCCACTTTGGAGGCAATGCAATCTGGATCTTGGACGCACGCCCAACGAAAGAATTGGCGGACGGCTCTCCGCGAAAGTTCACCGACGTCACAGAGCTTTTTTAACGCTTTGATCTCAGAGGCGGCGGTGAGACCCGAGCCGCCTAAGTCCTGAAAATACAAAGGCTTCATGCCAAAACGGTCGCGGGCGGCAAGAAGTTCGCCTTCGCGCTCGTCCCACCAAATGAAGGCAAACATTCCTCGGAGGCGCGGCAAGATTCGCTCCCCTTCCCTCGCCAGCAATTCCCCCAGTACTTCTGCATCCCCCGTCGATCGGAGTTCCGATAGCCCGAATGCGTCCCTCAGCTCTAAGTAGTTGTAGATTTCTCCGTTGAAGCAGAGGGTGAAACGCCCCTTTGCAAACTGCATCGGCTGAGCGCCCTTGGGGCTAAGATCTAGGATGGCGAGCCTCCTAAACGCCATCCCCCATCCCCCTCCCGATATCTGACCAGCATCATCCGGTCCCCTGTGGGCGAGAGCCGCCCCAGCCTCCGCCAAGGAACGGCCAGCCCTGCCGTCGGGGCTTAGGTTTTCGTTAAAAAATGCTGCAAACCCACACATGTGGAGATCGTTGGCAAGTCCGTCCGGTTGGACACCCGCCCTTAGCTGAAACGAGGCGCGCCGCCGTAGCGCCCGGAAACCTCTGCCTCGGCATCCTCGACCGACCGCGAGGATTTGGTTTCGCCGAAACGTCTGGCGATGCCGAGTACGGACGAAGTAGCATCCCTGAGAACATCCAGAAGTAAAAATTGACAGGATAGGTCGTCAGCGCGCTCTGGTTGGTGAGACCGTAAACGAAGAATTCCAACAGCGGCGGCAACAGAGACTAGGAATAGCCTTTTTTCGTTCCCCTCGGGCATCGAAAAATAGCAGGCGTGAGTTCAGAGGATCAGCCAGATGCCCGGAGATCGCCAAGATTATCATGGGGACATACCCGACATAGATTATTCCAGTAGTGAAGAGGTCGTGGGAATACCAATCGTCCATCCTAACGTCGACCCCCGCCAGCTTTGTCCCGAATGGCTGCACGCTAACTCTTTGTGGTCGACAAGCGATTGTATGCCGTAGAGGCGCGCCCTCCATGTCCCAGTGTTAAACGCAAACTCCTCGAAACCGCCGCTTTCATCGACTTCGACAAATCCCTCCTGGAAAACCTTGTCCCAAAAATCTACGAAGACCACGAGAGATCCGATCAAGGCAATCCCCAGGAAATAGACGAGCACAGTCGACCACTTCGCGCGGAATGCCATGATCCCAAAAAGGACGACCAATCCACTAAACCAACCGGCACGCGTCAACGTTAAGATCGCGGCACCCAAGAAAAGAGGAACGAGGAGGACGACCCACCCGAAGCCGCGCTTCGGAGATCCTGGCGAATCGCTCTTCGCAAATCGCACCCATAAAATCGCCGCAAAGAGGCTCGACATAACCGAGAGCGCATGCGCTGAATTGAGGGTGGAGAAGACGCGGACATAGCCTCCGCTGGAAGTGCCGGATTTCCGAGGAGAACCCAGATTTTAGATACTCCATCTCAAACATCGTAAACCCGACCAGATACTGGTAGATGCCGTAGGCAGTACTGGCACGAAGAGAAGGATGGCAGTCCGCAAGAACTGAATTTTGTCGGCAGGCTCGAGACAACGTCGGGACGATAAAGAGGATGGCGTAGGAGGCGAGGTTCGCGATCATGGTAAGCGACTGGTAGCAGCCCCAATTGGAACAAGACGCCTCCTGCGAGCGCTAAGGAGATTGCGGAACCGGAGGTGAATGCGACTAGATCGCTGCGACGGAACTCGCGGCGACCCGAGCTTATGAGGAGGAGAATGCCGACACAAATTCCCGTGAGAGGTGACAGGCGCGAAGCCCAAGACATAATGAACGTCGAGGAATTGCATCCGATCGACCGCCAGCAATCGCTTGAGCAGATCAAGATAAGCGGTCGAAAATAGCAGCAAGTAAGCGGCGGCGACCGCTTAGGCAAAATAGCCCGCACACCCCGCCCCCGATCATGACAAATTTTGCCAGCTCTGCCCAATCGCATTTCTGCCAGAGGAGATCGCCTGGCTGATGATGATGAGCGCGACCACAATGGCTATGAGGACGCCGATTGCTTGGATGATTTTGCTACTTCCCATGGCTTGGGCAAAAATCTAGTTTAGCAGAAGATCGAGGTAGGGCGATGGCAATTCACTTTTGGACCGAATCGCCCGCTCGCTACCGATACTCACGTTCGAGCGGAGCTGAGGATCGAGCACCGCACCTCCGGACCCGTCCTTTCGCATCCACGGGTGGAGGTCCTGGGGTATCCTCGAGTATCGCGGCAGCAAGAAGATATTGTTGCCCAGGCTGAGGAAGACCGGCATGGCGGCCTTGAGCACCGGGGCAAACAGACGGAGCGCGCGATAGGGCGAGAAGCTGGGACGGGAGGCGGGAAGGCGGGAATAGGGTAGCCTGATCAATGCGCCGCCCATAAATCTCCGGTCGCCCCACGCCCAGCAGGGACGCACCGCCTTTCTAGCTCGCGCCGGGTGAACCGATAGACGAAGTTCGGCAACGCGGTATTGGCGACGCCGCCGTGGGTGAGATTGTTGCCGAAAAACTGCGGAGTGTTCGTAGACCTGACCAAAGCCGAGGCGAGCGCCAGGCGGACGAAAGCGGTATCGTGGGGTTCGAAGAGGAAGATCCCCTTGCGGGCGAGGCGGCGCATCTCACCAGCCGCCCCGGCGGGCGAGTAGCAGTGGTGCAGACCGCTGTGGACGCCTACGAAATCGAAAGACCCGTCCGGGCTGGTGACTTTCTCGGCGTCTTGGAACTCCCAGCAGTAGGGCGAGTAACGAGCCGGCATCACCCTCCTTCATCCGCTCGTCGAGGTTGGAGATCGTCACGTTCTCGAACCCGAGGCGAGAAAGACCGCCCGGTCAGTTCGCCCGCGCAAGCAGGAGCACCGAATCGGCGGTGGAGACCCACCCGGCGTCCAAGAGGCGCTTGATGCCGTCAGCATACTCCCGCCCGTTGTCGGGGATCGCGCTATTGCAGTCTGTCTCCATCAGGGGCGCTAGGTCGGAGGCTTCGGCTAGGCTAGGCTTCGGCTTCCGGACTCTTTGGGGCATCTTTGATCAAAGCTGTTGGAACCGGGTCCCTAAGGTCTTCAGCTTTAGCTTCAGGAGGCTCCGATGCAGGACGTTGCCATTCAGATGGACGCCACGGAACCGGGTATCGCGGCATCCCCGGCTAGCGTCGGCAATCTTGTAGGGGAATCCGAAATTCATCAGATAGTTCGCAAAGCGTAGCGCGGGTTCTCGGGGAGCGGATCCGAGCGGGGTCGCGAATAGAGTATCCTTACTCATCGTGGGTCACCGAGGTTGTAAGTTCCGCCAAGTTGCGGTAAAAGCAATTCCCGAGTAGAATTGATGGTTTGCCCCAATGAGTTGCCTCCATCCCGATCGTCGAACCGAACGAAACTTCGCGCGCGCGCAATTGAAGCATCGAATAGCTACGGACGTCCGAGTCAACCAGGATGATTCTGAAACCGGTCGTGGGCGAGACCGGATAAAGCGCGGGAAAACTTGTTGTGGACGCCGCTCAGGTTAGGGTGCACACGGAGGTAGATATCGATGGTATCTGGAAGCTCGCGCGCAGCGGCGGAAATCTCCTGGAGCCCCTCCAGCTGGGATTTGTAGAGGGGGTTTTTCCATTCCTCGCCGATGGCGGCGAATTCATCCTCCGAGCTGCAATAGACGACAACGTTCTCGCGGTCTTGGGACCACCCGTCCGGCAGCTTTCCCTTGGACTGCTTGGAAACAAAATTGATCTTATTCTGGTTTTCGGTGTCGGAGTAGGTCCCGAACGCCCTCCACTGATAGAATTCCTCGGCATCCTTCTCCCGTGACGACGGGTTCCGCTCCCAGAGTTCGGCGATCCGCTTTTCGCAGTAGGCGATGTCGTGGGGCGTGGCATTCTCGAATAATGCGTAGTGCATCGCCGTGTGCCCCCCTTCGTGGGTCGTGTAGGGCACCCCATGCTTTTCGAAAGCGCGTCGCGCCGCCCGCCAGTAGCCCGAAACGCCCGTTGAAGACGTAGGCGTGCCCAAATTGCTCTTGCGACAAGAGGGCGTCGAGTGCGAAGTAGATCGCCGGAGCGGGCTTTGCGATACCTTCGACGCGAGACCGGTGCTTTTCGAGGTCCAGATGCGCATCATGAGAAGTTGAGATGAGAGAGGACATTATCCCCATCCCAAAATCGTAGTTCTCGACCCAAACTTTTCGGAGCGCCTCGCTGTCTGCCGGAAGCCCCGCCGATGCGCCCGATCTCTGCCTCCCGATCTTCTGGAAGCAAGTCCATATAATCTCTCTGGCGCACCTTCCGGGAGCAGCCAGTTGCCACGCCGGAGTCCCTGAATCTTGCATGACTGGCAGTGCAGGAACTGCCGCGCTGCGGGTTTAGGTCGCAGCCATACTTCTCGGGAGAAGCAGGTGACGATCTCGACCTCATCCCCTTTCTCGAGTGCCCCTCCAATCAATTCGAGGATTCAGTGGCGTGATAGCTGGAACCGGTGACGATACTCATTGGAAAAAAAAAGCACCTTCATTTATCTGGATCACAGAACAGATTTCTGGGAGGCGCACCCGGAGGTCCCACCCCGGAGGCTACCATTCCGCTAAGCGGGTTTTCTCCCCCTGCCTTCAACGCCATTCCATCCCCGGTGAACCTCGATGGCTTCAGTCCACCTTCACGATGCCACCGCGCGAATTCTGCGACGGTTTGGGGAGGTCGTGGTAAGCGAGGAAACCAGTCGAAGGTATCGAGGTAGGACCACTCCCGGAAAAGCTCGTCGCCCCGGAGCAGAAGCTCGGAACGCTCGGCGATCACCCGGCCGATGGCGGTCAGTAGAAACTTCGAGGATCGGAGCAGGCAGGCGAGTAGTAACAGAAGTCGACGTAGCGTCTAACGCGAAAGGGTAAAAGCCGCCCCCGGGGAGTGCCTCCCCTTCAAGAACGGACAGAAGGTAGTGCTTAACGTGCAGCCAGTTGCGGAAAGATTTGAAATAGACATCCGTTGCAATTTCGCCTCCCGGCTTGAGAGGCGGAGACTAGGGGCGGAACGACTTCTCCAGGTCGGGGGTATGCTGGAGAACCCCGAGGCAGTAAACTTTGTCGAACGCGCCTGCGGCGAACGGCATCAGCGTAGATATCCGCCTGGAGGAAGAGCACGTTCTCCGCGCGCGCCCCATTGATATGATAGTTCGCTTCGACAGCGTTCGAGTAGTCGAAGGAAACCACGGTCGCCCCGGTCGAGGCGGCGTGGTAAGCGAAGCGCCCCGAACCGCAGCCGCCTCCAGGATCGTCTGCCCCGCCAGATCTCTGCCCCACTTCGTTTCCTCGAAAAACCGCCTCTCGGACGCCGCGATCCCAGTGTCGGTGTCGTGCTGGGTCCGGGAGTGAAGGTTCCACTGGAAGCCGAACGAATTCGCATAATTGTCTGCGTGGACGAAGCGCGGGATGTAATCGATGATCGGATATTCAGCACCGCCGGCGTTTCGCAAAACCCCGGTCCTGATGCGACCTCCGGTCTCTTCCCGGGCGGAGAGCGTCAACTCTCCACCGGTAGCGGGGCAGCGCAATAGTCTGGCCTGGCTTGGAATCATTGAGGTGCTAGAAATGGAGAGTGGGCGGACCGGCGGCTAATCGACGATCCTCTCCACGGCGAACGCTTCCGCAAATGGGACCCCCACCTGGCTCCGCGGAAGCGCGAGCGCCCTGACCGGTCGATCGAACGCGCGTGAGGGAGCGGGACGCATTTCGTCGCGATAGGATTCGAGCGCTCTAAAGTTTCGCCTCCAGTTGCGCCGAAATGTCGGCGTAGAACTGGGGAGTGAATGGCAGTCCCGCCGAGGTGCGGCCCAGCCGGTAGATGATACGACCTCGAACGCGAAGATCTCTTTTACGGGAGCAGCGGCTGCGGGTGGGCGATCATCACCGCGTCGTGCGCGCGGCGGTGGTCGATGTTCCAGGTCCCCGGGATGGTGTGTGTAGATCCTCTGAGGCTTGAACTGTTCGACGGCGGCGGTCGCAGACGTAATCTCAAGAGGGCACCGAATCCATTGCATTGTCGGGGAAGGAAAGAGATTGCCAGCTAGCAACTCCCAAGATCTCCATCGCCGCCGCCGCCGCAGAATGGCGCGCTTCCGGATCATGCCCTAGCGCGGACCCGCGCCCGCGCGCCCCGACTCCATCGGTGAGAAACAATACATGAACCTCGTCCCTCTCCCGGCGGCATGTCGGGCGATCATACCGCCGCAGCCAAGCGCTTCGTCGTCTGGGTGGGCGGCTATTACGAGAACGGTCATCCGAGGGGAAGGAGCAGTTAGGCAAGGTGCCCCCATGCCAGTGGAGTGCCGCGGGGGATGAGGCACTTCGCCCTTCGCCCGAGGACCTGGGGCAAAAATTTCGGGGCCAAACCATACCCGGGCCGGATCACCCGGACATTGGCCCCGGTCAACTCTTCCCCTGCGGCAATATCCTCAACGGCGAAAAGCGATCGGCGGAAGACCAGGCTGGAAATCTCCTTCGGGGTTCGCCCGTAGGTTATGCACCCGACTGCGGCTTCGGCCGCCCTGACGTCCTCGACCATCCGGCGAAATTCGCCGGGTTCCATGGAAAAGGCGGCGTCGGGTCCGCCTTCGCTTCGAGAAACGATAAAATGCTTTTCGACGATGCACGCGCCGAGGGCGGCGGCGGCGCAGGGGATGGCGCTCCCCATCGTGTGGTCCGAAAGACCCACCGGAACCCCGAAGGTTGCCGCCATGTGGGGGATGCGGGCGAGATTTGCCTCGGCGGCTGGCGCAGGGTAGGCGGAGGTGCATTTAAGCAGGGCGAAATCCTCCGCGCCCTCCCCCCGCAGAGCCTCAACCGCCTCGCAGATCTCGGCGAGGCTTCCCATCCCCGTGGACATGATAACTGGCTTGCCTGTTTGGGCCACCCTCCGGATCAGGGGCAGATCCACCAGCTCGAACGAAGCGATCTTATAGGCGGGCGGGGAGAATTGCTCCAAAAAATCAACTGATGTGGCATCAAACGGTGTCGAAAAAATCGTGATTCCCGCGTCAGCAGCCGCCTCGAATAGGCGCCCAGTCCACCCCCAAGGCGTGTGGGCTTCGCCATAGAGATCGTAGAGGTTTCTCCCTTCCCAGATCGTCCCCTCCCCAACCTTGAAAACGTCGGCATCGCAGTCGATCGTCATCGTATCCGGGGTGTAGTGCTGGAGCTTAACTGCGTCTGCACCGCAATCCTTGGCTAGCCCGATCAGATGGATCGCTTTCTCGATGTCATGGTGGTGGTTGGCGGAGATTTCCGCGATGATGTAAGCGGGATGACCCGCGCCTATCAAGCGCCCGTCGATTTGGATCGTTTTCGGCATTCCTCTAATCTTTTTCTGGATTGGTGGTGATGGTGGCGTCCGCCTAATCCGGTCGTGGTAGAGGGCGGACCGGGAAAATTCGATGCGGAGGCGACCCACCTCTAGGTAGGCTTTCGGTAGCCTTCGGCGTCCAACATCCGGATCAAATCGTGGGCTTCGCCCAAGCTGGCAAGGTCCAGGGAGAGGGCGCTTTCGGCGGGTTTCAGTAGCCGGAACACCGTCGGGGTTGCCTTTTGGGGTTGCGGGACAGGGGCGCTGTCGAGAATTTCTCCGATCATCTCGCACGAAAGCGCCGAGGCGCGCATGTAGATCTCTTCAGCCGTATGCCCGCCCTCGAGGAGAGCGCTCTCTTGGGGGTAAACCGGTCCCGCATCAAATTGTCAACCATCCTTAGGGCGGTGAGCATTGTCTCCCGGTGTCCGCGGGCGATCAGGTTTGCAGCGGGCTGCCCGCCGCGCCCATAAGGACATCCGTCATGTGGAAGCAGACGCATTCATAGCGGTCTAACAGCTCTGCGGGAACCTTGTGGGACCAGTGGAGGAAAAAAATCATCCGCGGGTCGTAGTCCCCGATGCCGGTCAAGTCCAGGTCCTCAGCGGTACGATCAGACGCCAGTCCTCGCCAGCCCGGCACCCGACCAATTCCATGAGGTGTCGCTGGTTCCACGGCTTGATCCCGGCGGCAAAGGTATCGGTTTTCATAGGACCCCCGGGGCAAATGGCGTGTTCAAACCTGCACAAAATCGGATAGCTCCGTCTCAGGCGACCGATTCGGGAGAATCTCCCACCACAAAACCCACGCCCTCTCGAGGCGCGGGCGGATGGGAGGTTCCCCAGCGACATAGTACCACTTTGGTGGCGTCTGCTCTCTGTCGGAGCGGTGGCGACCAACCCCCTCGACCAAAAGCTCAGAGGCGAGTACCTCCCCACGCCGGGTTTCGTCTGTGAATAGTCAATCGCCCAAGCTTGCTCTCCATTGCTCCAGTCAGAAGCGGATCTGCCCAGCGGCAACCCCATGCCAATCTTCAGCCACAAAGAGCTGGCTTCCTGGCGAGGCTAGGCACCGCTGAAACCAAGCCTGATGCGCGGGATATTCGATGGGCGTTTGGGAAAAGGAATTGCGGCGAACCCCCGGATCGTTGACCCAATCGAAATACCGCCTTTCATCTTCAAGCGTCGCTTTCCGGACAAATAGCCCTGACGCCTGCCAGTAACCCCGCCACCTCGCTGCGGCGCCAGACCATCGGCTAGGCGGCTCGCTATACGACCGATTTCGCTGAGCGTCCGCTCAGAGGATAGGGCGGCATCGATCTGCGCAGCCGCTTGGGAGGCGTCGATGTCGCGGTGCCAGCCCCAAGTCGATCCCCGCCCCGCAGGACTCGATCCCTTTCGCGATGGCGATCTGGTTTTCGGCGATCACGACCATTGCGCATCCCGGGACCCCCATCCGGCAGCGTTCCCGCACCGTTGACCCCGCAGCAGTCAGCGCGAAGTCCGCCCATGAGAATTGCGCGACCATATCCGTGACCTCGGTCAGGACCTCGCACGGATGGGGCAGCTCCTCGGCTACGCGGCTACGCCTCGCCGTGGAGAAACGCCGCCCCAATCAAGGCGCGGACCTCCAACAGGCGAGAGATACGACCGAGGACCGACAGGAGGCGACGGATTGCGTTGTCGGGTCGGTACGACGCAGTGACGGCACCATCCGGGGTCGCTAACCGGGCGCAGTTTGGGCGCGGGCAAGTCTTCTCGGAGAGGGCTGACGGTCCCCGCCAGAAGATCCAGTATCGAGGCCTTTTTCCGGCGTACCAGTCGGCAGTCGCTCCAATGTTTTGGTTGAGGATGGCGTCGGCGTCATAGCGCGGGAGGTGGGCGCTGGTCGTCGACTACAGCACCAGCTAATCCGCTCAGGCGGATAGCAGCTGATCGCGGCTGAACCCATAACCGTCTGGACGACCCAGCCTGCCAAATCCTCGCGCGAGGCGGCAATCTCTTCATCGGACGAAATAGATTCGAATCCAAACCCTCGGCTTTCGATCCGCCGCCTGCGGCGGCACCGGACAGGGCGAGCGCCAAGAATACTTGCCCCCCTCGGCGCTTCCAAGCCTGGGCAAGGGCGAGGCAGCGCATGGTGGTAAGCACCAAACCTTTCGTAGCATGACCCGGATCAGAAGGCTGGGCTTATTGATATCCACAGGTTGATTTGACCACCTCGTATAGAAACTCCGCATGCCGCCAATCCTCGGGCGTGTCGATATCTTGGACGAGGAAGCGCAGGAGGATCACCGGCAGCGACCTTGCGCTAAAAAATCCTCCTGCACGGCGGAAGGCGGACGCGCCCCCAGTAGAACTGACCGGCGTCGTGGAACGCTCCGGGCAGGTCCTGGGGAGCGGGTAACCTCGTAATCCGGAAAAAGCATCTCGACGGTATCACCGGGACGGATCTTCAACGAGCGGAAGATCAAATGCATAGGAGGTGACGGAGAAGGCAGGCTCGATTTCAGAGTCAGACTTGAGCGCCGCTAGACCTGCCGGATAAACTCGGCGCGGATGAAGTGATTGCGTAGGGCAGCAGGCCGTATTCGACCGAGCCCACATTTCGGAGACCCAATCCACGGCGTGGCGGATCATAGCATCGTTGGGGTGTGGTCGTCTGAAAGCTCCGGCGGTCTAGAAACGGGGTTTCCGCGCCCAAAGATCGCGCGATACTGGCGACCTCTTCGTCGTCGGTCGAGACGATAACGCCGAGCCGGCTTCCGCCGCTCTCCAGCGCGACGCCGATCGAATAAGCATTGGTTTCCCGCAGAATTCGCCCGGATGTTTTTTCGGGGGATGCGCTTGCTCCCCAGCAGGCGAGGATGACGGCCAGGTTCATTTGGCGAGGTCGCGAACGGCTTCGATCACCCGTTCATTATCGCTATCCGACATCGCCGGGAATAATGGCAAGCTAAGGCACTGCGCATAGTAGTTCTCGGCTGCCGGACACTTCCCGGGTCGGTAGCCGAACCGCTCCCGGTAGTAGGGCTGGAGATAGACCGGGATGTAGGAGCCTGCGACCCGACGCCTCGGTCGCGGAGCCTGCCAACATCACCGCAGTGCGGGAGGCGAGCGCGCCGAAATCGAACAGCGGGGTATAGAGGTGGAGGCTCAGGTCCTCTAGCGGGAAGCCGTAGAACAGTATCTGGAGGAAGGGCAAATCGGCGAAGGCGCTTTGGTAGCGGGCGACGATGGTCTGGCGGCGCGATAAACTCATCCAGCCGAGACAGTTGGGCGACCCCTAGCGAGCATTGCAAATCCGTGATTCGATAGTTGAATCCGAGCGAATGCATTTCGTAGACCCATAGGCCTGCTCGCCGAGAATGTCGCCGCCCCGAAGCCCCGGAACTTCGCCGGATCCCGCTCTATCCCATGGCTCCGCAACAGCCTCGCACGCCCGGCATAGCGGGCGTCGTCGGTAACATCCCCCCTCCCCTGTGGTCATCGTCTTGACCGGGTGGAAGCTAAAGAACAGACATGTCCGCCCACGGATGCCCGCCGAGCCGGTATACACGCTTCCCCCGCTGGCAAACCGTTTCCACCCCATGGCAGGCATCCTCGGTCACAACCGCCCCCGCTCACGCGCGACCCCCGCAACCATGCGGCATGTCGCAAGGCTGCCCGGCATAGGCAACCGCGACGACCGCCCGGGTATCGTCGGCGCCAGGCGGGGCAGATCATCCGCGCTGAGATTGTAAGTGGTCGGGTCGATGTCGGCAAAGTCGAGGTCGCTCCAGCATAGGCGCAGTTGGTAAGGGCGAGGAAGGTATTCAGGCTGGTCGACCCGGTCGCCTGGACCGATCTCCGCCGCCAACATGGCGAGGTGTGGCCGCGGCGGTCGCGCTGTTGACCGCGACCGCATGTGCTTCGCCCCGACATAGGCAGCGAATGCTTCTCAAACGCCTCGACCCCCGGTCCGCAGGTGAGAAAATCGGAGGCGAGCACCGCCTTGACTGCCGCAGATCCTCGGAGCCTATCGTCTGCTTGCCGTATGGGATGAACTCTGCCAAGTATTTCCGGAGGTTGGGCTAGGCGGGGAAAGTCAGGTCGACATGCTCCCGGATCAACACCTTGATCTCCGGCGCTCAGCCACTTCGCGGTTCTCCCCCGATGAATAGCTGAAGCCCGCAGGAACTTTCAAAAAGCGCTCCGTGGTGTGCCAAGTAACGCTCCAGCGTCAGGTCTTTCCGGACGAGGCTCGGTGCGATAATATAATAATCTTCGCTTTCGACCGTGTTGATCCCGTCAGTCGAGGTGATCATTTCTTCGTGGATCTTTTCTCCCGGGCGGATCCCGACGATCTCGTGCCGACAATCCGGCCGATCGCCTGGGCGACGTCAGTAATCCGGTAAGATGGTATCTTGGGGACAAATACTTCCCCGCCGAATCGCCCGATCAAGCGCGTGAAGGACCATCTCGACCCCTTCCTGCAAAGTGATATTGAACCGGGTCATCGCCGGATCGGTGATCGGCAGTATCCCGGATGAGCGGCGCGATAGGAAGAACGGATGACGGAACCCCTCGACCCCATGACATTGCCATAGCGGACTACCGAGAACCGGATATCGCGGTCTCCCGAGATGTTAGCGGCGGTGAAGAGTTTGTCCGAGCAGAGTTTGGTCGCACCGTGAGATTGATCGGAGCGGCAGCCTTGTCCGTAGAAAGAGCGACCACGTTGCCGACCCCATTGTCGGGCAGGATTCGATCGGGTTTTGCGCACCGAGCACATTCGTCTTGATGCATTCAAATGGATTGTACTCGGCGGTGGGAACCTGCTTGAGTGCCGCCGCATGCACTACCGTATCGACTCCCTCGAGCGCCCGATCCAAACGATCGCGATCCCGGATGTCGCCGATAAAGAACCGGATCTTTGGGTAGCGGTCAGCGGGGTATTCTTGCGCCATTTCGAACTGCTTGAGTTCGTCTCGGGAAAAGACGACGAGGCGCCTAATCTCTGGGTATCGCTGGAACACTGTCCGGACAAACGCCTTGCCAAATGAGCCGGTGCCGCCCGTGAGAAGAATTGATTTTCCGTTGAGCATCGCGAGGGGGGTAGAATTTTTAGTGAAGGCGGCTAGACCGCCAGAGGGTGATATGAGCCAAACCGGCGGACGGCTGGGAGCGCCACCCCCGCGATCACGCCGCTGCCAAAAATGGCGGCGACCGCCAGCCGAAGGGCGAGAGGCAGTGGCGAGTCCTCAAACGCAGGCGCGAGGCAAATGAGCGCTGCCAATCCGAGCATCAGGGCGTAACGCCAAGACGGGTAGGGGACCGCACGGCGCGGGGACGAAACCCGCCAGAGCAAAACCATCGCTACCGCGTTGGCGGCCGCAAAACAAAAGGCGGCGGCGATCGCCCCAAACTGCGGCACAAAAATGAGGTTGCCGGCGAGGTTGGCAGCGGCAGCCAATCCAAAAACGAGGGGGAGGAATCCAGTCTTCTCCCGAAAGTGGAGATGGGTCGCGGGCACCGTGGCGGCGGCCCCCAGCAACGCCCCTCCCATAAGGACCGGCACGTAGCGCGCGGCGGGCAAGTATTCCCCCGGCGCGATCAGCATGATGATCTCCCCGGCAAAAAGCGCGGCAATGATCGCGCCGAGCGCGAGCAATGAGAGATGCAAGTCGGCGATGGCGACCAGGCGGGGCGCGGTGACCGGGTCGTCTCGGCGCGCCATCAGCCGGTAGAAAGTCGGCCCCCACGCTCCAGCGGCGGCCAATCCAATTGCGCCCAGAACCCCGGCGGCCTGAGAGGCGAGCGAGTAATGGCCGACGATTGCTAGATCGACATGGGCGGTCAAAATCAAGCGGTCGCTAAGCGTCAGCGCCCAAAAGGACTGCGGTGGGGATAAGCGGGAGACCGAACGAAAGCGCGGTGCGAATGTGGCACCAGCCCAGCCGGAGGGTGATATAGTTCGCCGCGATGTAGGCGGCACACTCCGAAGAGGGCGAGCGCTCGGCGCAATTCCCCAAACGAATCCCTCCAGCCCCGGTGGCCGCGACGAGGGCGAGCACGCATCCCCATCGCAAAACAACGTATCCGATCTGCCGAGCCGCGAACGGCAAGGGGCGCTCCTCCGCCCGAAGGACCGGGCATAGGCAATAGAGGAGTGTGGCGAAATAAGACGTCCACAACACGATGCGGACATATGGTTGAAAACTGACCTTCCCGGAAAAAAAGCTGTCCCAAAGCGGCTGCCCGAGTTGGTCGAACGCGGACAAAACACGCCCCCGACACCGAGGATGTGAGGATGTTTGATGAGAAATAGGCACGGAAGCGATCAGCGTCTCCATCGAAGTGAAAATACTGCCGGAAGACGGCAGCGCCAAAACCTAGCGGGAGGATGGCGCAGACCAGCGCACGAAATGACATCAGGGTCCCAACCTTCCCGTAATCCGCTGGATTGAGGAACGCGGTAAGGACCGGAATGACAATGATTGCCGCCGCTTTGCGAAGTATGTCCGCCGCGAGGTGACGGCTGAGTTGACCACGATTTTCCGGACATTTGCCATCGGGAATTGGTGACGTCGCCCCTACTCTCGCCGCCCCGGGGCGGCGGGATCTCTGACCGAATCTTGCCGGTAGGCACCGGAGTTATGCGGCGAAAAATCCGAGGATTGCATCCGCCACGCGGTCGCGGCAGGACGTGGTGAGTTCCGGATAGATAGGAAGGCTGAGGCATTCAGCCGCAGCGCTGTGTGCGGCTCGCACCGAATCGCCACCTCGCGCATTTCCGGCGAAGCATTTCTGCTGGTCCAGGCAGAGCGGGTAGTAGACTTCTGCGCCAATACCTTTTGCGGCGAGAAAATCCTTTAGGTGATCGCGCCGACCGCCGCCGACCCGCAGCGTAAATTGGTTCCAAGTGTGGCACCTGCCCTCCGCTGGGGAGGCAGCGCCAGTGGCGCGCTGGTGGGCGATGAATCCGACAGCCCGCAACACGATGATGGGTGGGGTTGTTCATCGCCGAGGGCGGCGAAGGCGTCCCGATAGAATCGCGCGTTTGCTTCGCGTGCCGCTTCGTAATCGCCTAGCCGCCGCAGCTTTATCCGGAGGAGGGCTGCCTGAACCTCGTCGATTCTGAAGTTCCCCCACCTCTTCGTGGTAATAGCGGCGCTCCCCGCCGTGAACTCTTAATTTTCTGGTACGGGCAGCGGCGAATCATCGCTGGTTACCAGCATGCCCGCATCGCCGAGCGCACCGAGGTTTTTGGTCGGATAGAAGCTAAACGCCCCGAAGTCGCCGATGCCCCCGACCGGCGCTCCCTTATATTGCCCCGATGGCTTGGGCGGCGTCCTCCGCGATGGCGAGACCATGTTTTTGGGCGAGGTCAGCGATCGGATCCATATCCGCGCTTTGCCCATAAAGGTGGACGGGCATGATGGTATTTGTCTTTTCGGTGACCTTTCCCTCTCCGTAAGCGGGATCGATGTTGAAACAATGCGGGCAGATGTCGGCAAAGACGGGGGTCGCTCCGGTGCGGGCTATACTTCCTGCGGAGGCGAAAAACGTGAAGGCGGGGCCAAATCACCTCATCCCCGGTCCGATGTCGAGCGCCATGAGGGCGAGCAAAGAGCATCCGTGCCGGAGCTTACCCCGATGCCGTATTTCGCGCCCGCCAAATGGGCGATCTCACTTTCGAGAGCTTCGACTTCAGGACCTAAGATATAACGTCCCGAGCGCAACACGCGGGCGAAGGCGTCTTCAAGCTCTGCCGCCAAGGCAAGGTTTTGCCGACGACATCGATCAGGGAATGTTCATCCTGTAGTTCTTAACCCGACGCGCGCGCACCGCTTTGGCGGGCGCTCAAGGACTTCCTCGGTGGCTTCCCAGCCCATGCAGGCGTCGGTGATGCTTTGGCCGTAGACCAGGTCTTCGCCGGGGATCACTTTTTGGGAGCCGGCGACTAGGTTGCTTTCGAGCATGACGCCGGTGATGGCGCGGCTGCCGGATTCGATCTGGCGGGCGAGGTCGTCGGCGACGGCGGGCTGTTTGTTGTGGTCTTTGTCGCTGTTACCGTGGCTGCAGTCGACCATGACGTATGCGGGCAGGCCTGCGGATTCGAGCTGGGCGACGACGGCGGCGATGGCATCGGCGGAGTAGTTGGGGCCGCTTTTGCCGCCGCGGAGGATGATGTGGCAGGTGTCGTTGCCTTTGGTTTTTACAATGGCGGCGTCGCCCTCTTTGCGGACGGAGAGGAAGTGGTGCGGGTGCCGGGCGGCGCCGATGGCGTCCACGGCGATGCTGATGCTGCCGGCGGTGCCATTTTTGAAGCCGACGGGCATGGAGAGGCCGGAGGCGAGCTGGCGGTGGGATTGGCTCTCGGTCGTGCGGGCGCCGATCGCGCCCCAGGCGACGAGGTCGGCGATGTATTGCGGGGTGATCGTGTCGAGGAATTCGGTTCCGGCGGCGATCCCGAGGCGGTTGATCTTGAGCAGCAGTTCGCGACCGAGGCGCAGCCCTTTGTTGATGTCGAAGCTTTCGTCGAGATCCGGGTCGTTGATGAAGCCCTTCCACCCCACAGTGGTGCGCGGCTTTTCAAAGTAGACGCGCATGACGATCTGGAGCTCGCCGCGGTAGTGGTCGGCGAGTTTTTTCAGGCGCGCGGCGTAGTCGAGGGCGGCAGCGGAATCGTGGATCGAGCAGGGGCCGACGATGGCGAGGAGGCGGTCGTCGGCTCCCTTGAGGATGGCTTCCGCCTGGTTGCGGGCAGCCTGGACGAAGTCGAGGTCGGCTTCGTCCGGCTTGATTTGCTCCATGAGAATGACCGGTGCCACGAGCGGAATGAGCGCTTCAACGCGCAGGTCGTCGGTTTTGCTTTGAACCATGGGGGCGGGAAATTTTCGGTAGTTTGGGTCGGAGTTTTCGATGCCCGCCGGACTGGCGCTAGGCGGCGCGGAGCCCGCCGCTGCCCTGCTCAGCGAGGAACGCCCCGTACGTTTGGCGCAGCCCCTCCGCAAGCCCGATCTTCGGCTTCCAGCCGAGCGCCGAGAGCTTGGCGGTGTCCATCAATTTGCGGGGCGTGCCGTCGGGTTTTTCGGGGTCGGTCTCGACCTTTCCGGGGTAGCCGACGGTCCCGGCCACCAGGTTCGCCAATTCCAAGATCGGGATGTCTTCGCCGGACCCGACGTTGATCCAATCGGGCGGGTCATCGACGCCGATGAGGTGGAGGCAGGCGGCGGCGAGGTCGTCGACGTGGAGGAACTCGCGGCGGGGTGCCCCGGTCCCCCAGATCGTCACGCTGGGGGCACCGGCTTGTTTGGCCTCATGGAAGCGGCGGATCAAGGCGGGGATGACGTGCGAATTCTCCGGGTGGTAGTTGTCGCCGGGGCCGTAGAGGTTGGTCGGCATGGCGGAGTGGAACAGGACGCCGTATTGGCGGCGGTAGTATTGGCAAAGCTTGAGGCCGGCGATCTTGGCGATGGCGTAGGCTTCGTTGGTCGGCTCGAGCGGCGAGGTGAGCAGGCACTCCTCGGGCATCGGCTGGGGGGCGTGCTTCGGGTAGATGCACGAGCTGCCGAGGAAAAGGACGCGGGAGACGCCGTGGCGGTAGCAGGCGTGGATCGTATGCAGCGCGATGGCGAGGTTCTGGTAGATGAAGTCCGCCGGATAGGTGTTGTTGGCGTGGATGCCGCCGACTTTGGCCGCTGCGATGATCGCGGCGTCCGGGCGATGGGCGGCGATGAAGGCGTCTGCCTGCGCCTGGTCGGTCAGGTCGACTTGATCGCGCCCGGCGGTCAGGATTTCCGATCGCCCCTGCGCTCCCAAGGCGCGGACGAGGGCGGCTCCGACCATGCCGCGGTGGCCGGCGATGTAGATTTTTTTCATCTTGGTTTTGCGGCGGATCGGCGGGGCGCTAGCGGGCTGCGATGCGGGCGCGCGCCTCTTTGATCTCCATCTCCTCTTTCGCCAGTTCCATGTCGGCATCGACCATGATCTTGACGAGGTCCTTGAACCGGACTTTCGGCTCCCAGCCCAGTTGGCGCTTCGCTTTGGCGGGGTCGCCGATCAGGAGGTCGACCTCGGCGGGGCGATCGTAGCGGGCGTCGTATTTGACGAACTCCTGCCAATCGAGATCGAGGCAGCTAAAGACTTCCTCGCAGAATTCGCGCACGCTATGGGTTTCGTTGGTGGCGATGACGTAGTCGTCCGGCTGGTCTTGCTGGAGCATGAGCCACATCATCTCGCAATATTCCTTGGCGTAACCCCAGTCGCGCTTGGCGTCGAGATTCCCGAGGAAGAGCGCCTTCTGCAGGCCGAGTTTGATGCGGGTGGCGGCGCGGGTGATCTTGCGGGTCACGAAGGTCTCGCCGCGGCGGGGCGATTCGTGGTTGAAAAGGATGCCGTTGCTGGCATGCAGGCCGTAGGCTTCCCGATAATTCACCGTCAGCCAGTAGGCGTAAACTTTGGCGCAGGCGTAGGGCGAGCGCGGCCAAAACGGGGTCGTCTCGGTCTGCGGCACCTCCTGGACCTTGCCATACATCTCGGATGACGACGCCTGGTAAAACCGGACGTTTTCGACCAGCCCCGCCTCGCGCACCGCTTCGAGAATCCGCAGCGCGCCCAGCCCGACGATGTCGCCGGTCGATTCCGGCACGTCGAAGGAGACGCGGACGTGGCTCTGCGCGCCGAGGTTGTAAATCTCGTCGGGCTTCAGGTCATAGAGGAGCTTCACCAGGGCGGTCGAGTCCGTCAGGTCGCCGTAGTGCAGGACGAGGCGGCGCCGGTCCATGTGCGGGTCTTCGTAGATATGGTCGATCCGCCCGGTGTTGAACGAAGACGCCCGCCGGATGATCCCGTGGACTTCGTAGCCTTTCTCCAAAAGGATCTCGGCTAGGTAGGATCCATCTTGCCCGGTGATTCCTGTGATGAGCGCTGTTTTTGCCATGGTATATTAAGTTTTGGCACGCTGCCGCCCCGGTCGATCGCCCCGAAGTTCGGAGCAAAACCGTGCGGCTCCTCGGTCCCGATCCGGGACGCTAGGGGCGATTCCTCCATTTAGTAGGGTCGGCGAACATTTCGTTCAGCCTTGAAAATTTCGCTGCTCAGTGGCGGCGAAGCGCCATAATTGGCATAATTTTAAAATATTTGAAACCTTAAAATCTAGGATTTCCAAATTAATTGGCTAGGGCTTGGCGGCGAGAAACTCGCGGGGGTTTTTGCCGGGGTCGAATTTTTTGACCTTGGCTTCGATAACATTTTCTTTGCCAAGGAATTCCAAAAGGATGCGGACGCGGTCCTTGCCGGTCAGGCGGGCGGTGACGACGCCTTTGAGACCGAGCAACGGCCCTTCGGCGACGACGACTTCATCGCCGACATCGGGTTCGGTGCGGAGTTCCTTGAATGGCCCCTCGCCCATCTCCTCGCGCAGGGCGGCGATCGCTGCCTCGGGCACCGGCTGGTAATCGTCGCCGAATCGGACGACGCGGAGGACGGTCTGGGCGTAGTTGACCGCGCGGAGGTGTTCGCGCAGACTGAACCGAGCGAAGAGGTAGCAGGGGAAGAGCGCCTCCAAAAACCAGATCCGCCCGCGGCGGGTCGTCTTCTGGTAGCGGATGCGCGGGCAGAAGGATTCGATGCCCATTTCGGCGAGGTTCGCCGCCGCGATGTGCTCGCATTTGGGCTTCGTATGGACGACAAACCACTGCGGCTCGTCGTCGGCGTCGGTTACTCTCATGGTCGGGGGAAAAGGGGGAAGTTAGTTGGCGGATTCGCCGAGGAATGCCTGCATCAGGCGCATCAGCTTGCTGGCGCGCGCATGCCAGTTGCGGAGGCGGCGTACGCGCTCCTGGTAAAACTTCGCCTGGTCGCCGCCCTCTGATTTGGCGAGGTCGGCCAGGGCGTTGAGGCGGGCGGTCCCGCCTTCGAGGTTCGGGCGGAGTTCTTCTTTGATGAATCCGCCGGCGAGCTTTTTGAGCTCCGCCTGGCAGACGTAGTAGTCGCGCCGGTCGCCGGGCACATAGGTCTGGGAGACGGCGCCGAGGTTGCGCAGAAAGCGCAGCCCCTGGCTGGCCGAGCCTTTGGAAATCGACAGCCGCCCGGTGATATCATGGAGCGAGACGGGTTCCGGGGAGATGAAAAGCAGACCGTAGATCTCGCCGATGCTCTTGGGCAGACCGAGGAGGCGGACCGCTGCAACGAACAGATCGATCACGCCCAACTCCACCGAGGTCAGCGGCGCAGGCGCCGCCGCGACCCCGGCAGCACCCAGCGGCGCGCTAGGCGTAGCTTGGTCGAGGAGTAGGGGGGAATCTGGAGGGGAGTCTGCCAACGGCAGATCAGATAACTCCAGCGCCCAAAACGTTCAAATAAAAATGAACGATTTATTCGCTTGGCGCTGATTTTCGCCGCCGGGGCGGGCGGGCGGTGGCGGCGGCGCGGCCGGGTTTCACGCTGACGAAGGCGCTGCCTCTGAGCAGGTAGCGGTAGGGCAGATCGGCACCGTCGGAGATGCCGACCCGGACGTCCGCCTCGATCTCGGGCAGGTTCGCCTTCGCCCCGGCGGGGAAAAATGCCGCCCTCGCCGCGCTTCGCCGCGTTGATCAAATCGGCACCGTGCTGGTCCGGTCCATGCCGAGGGCGACGCCCAGCTTTCCGAGTAGGAGCAAAGATCGCGCAAGGCCTCGCGCTTCCGCCGCGCCTGCATCTCTGCGACCCCGGTGGTCGGCTCCAGCGCCCGGATCAAAACGATGCCGTCCATCGCGGCGCTGCCGCCGCCTTCACCGTCACGTTAACCCAACCAATACATGCCGTAGTTCAGATAGACGTAAGCCGTTCCGGCTAAGTGCTTCGCCATGAATTCCCGCGTGCTCCGCCGGGTGAAGAGATGGCAGGCGGGATCGTCGGTCGCCGCATACGCTTCGGTCTCCACGATGATACCGCCGCAGCCGCCCCAGAGCAGCGAGCAGCCGATGAGGTCGCGCGCCACGTCGTGGACATCGCGTTGGAAAAAGGGGCGGGGCAGCGCTTTCACCAGAACAGGCTGGCGGCAGATTGGGTTGACCGCAAGCGAGTGCCTTCGACGGCAAGCAACCATGATCAAGGTGCCGCCGGGTGCCAGGCCGCGCATATCGAAGGCCTCGGGGGACTACAGCGGGAAGGCGATGCTGCGGGTCCAAGACGGCAGGAATGCCCCCTCTATCGTGGCCAAGACCGATGCCCGCAGGGGACGCGCACGGAGCGCGCATGACCCATCGCAGCCCCGGGGGACATCGCCTCGCCGGATCGAAAAGATGCCGCTCGCGCCGAAACCAAATTTATCTGGTAATTATTAATAATTTAGAAATTTCTTGAATCATTAGGGATTTTGCGTTTAAGGTGAGGGCATTTGACCCGAGCACCGATGTCTGAACCCGATGCCATGCCAGCGGCACCTGCCGCCCCGAATTCCCCTCCTACGCTTGAGAGGGCGGAGGAAGCGCGCAGCGCTCTGGCGGGGATGCGGGGAACGATGCGAAAGCCGTAGAAGCGCCGGTCCACGTTAACATGGTTTCCGCCGGAGGCGATGGCGAAGCTCTTCCCATCGCTCGCCATGGAGCGCTGCCTTCGGGCGAGCGACTGGGATGTGACCTACCGGGCGACGCTGCGTGAGGGCGGGGCGGAAGCCGAAGGCGGGGGAGCGGCGGCGGGATGGGTGGCGAAGGCGGTCCGGGTGAATCTGCAGCTCCCGGAATTGCCCGAGCGCGCGGCGCTCGCCAAGAAGAAGGCGGCAATTTTGTCCGGACTCGACCACCCGAATCTGGCGAAAGTCGTTTACTCGAGGACCCAGCCCGGACGGGATGGCGTGGATCATGGGGATGGAGGAGGCGGGGCAGCCGCTCGATGATGGTCAAAGGTAGCTCCCGGCGGGCACTGCGATGCACGTCTTCCAGCAGGTCTGCGCCGCGCTCGACAAGCTGCACCGCGCCGGGATCGCCCACGGCGATCTGCGCCCCGGCAATGTGATCGTCGATGGCGAGGGCAACGTGAAGCTCGCCGGTTTCGGCTTTTCCCGGCTGCTGGGCGAAGCCTCGGGCAAGGACGATGTATTTCGCGCGCCGGAGCTGCGCGCCAGCCACCAGATCGAAACGCCGATCGCGGACATCTATTCGCTGGGCGCGCTCGGCTACTGGATGATCACCGGCACGCCGCTGGTCGCCGGCTCGATGGTGACGCCCTCCAGCCTGATCCCCCCGGACTTCCCGATCCCCGGGCGGCGGATCGATGACGCCATCCTCTGCGCGACGCATTACGACCCCGAGCGCCGCTACCCGGATGTCGAAAAGATCGCCGAATACCTGAAGCTCGGCGGCGGCCGGTTTTTCCTCGCCTATGGCGGGGGCGATGGCGATGCGCCGCCGCCGCACGCCCAGGCTCCGCGCAAGAAGAAGTCGCCCTGGCTGATCGCGCTTTCGGTCGGGCTGGGGCTAGTGGTGATCGGCGGGACGGCCGCAGGGATCTTGGTGCTGCAGAAGACCGGCGAAGAAGTCGCCGAGCGCCAGAACGACATCCGGGCAAAAATCGCGTTCATCATGCGGGAACTCGCCCGGCTGCACGAAGACCCGGAGGGCGTCTGGGCAAATTTAGAGGAGGCGGTCAAGGCGCTGCCCGCCGACAAGGCGACGATGATGCGGCTCGTCGAGGAAGCGCTTAAGCAAGGCCGCTACGAAGAAGCCGAGCGTATCATGGCGATGTATCTCGCCAAGGTGGGTGAAGGCGACCCGCTCTATGCCGAATTCTTGACCGAGCAGAAGAAGCTGATCGAGAAGCTCGATTCGTACCGCGCGGCGATGGCGGAGGCGGCGGCGCGGCGGCACGCCGGGGACTCCGCCGGCGAGCTCGAAGCGCTGGCGCGGGCGCTGCGGATCTTTCCCGACGACCTGATCGCCAACGGCTTTCTCAAAGAAAACCCGGTCCACCTCCGCGTCGAACTCGCCGGGGCGCTGGAGGCGCTGCAAGAGGCAAACCCCGGCACGCCGTGGCGCGCGCGCTACGCGATCGGGGACGGCGAAGTCGCCCTCAACCTCGCGGAAAACCCGCATCTCAAAGACATCACCGCGCTGGCGCCGCTCCCGCTCACCACGCTCGACCTTTCCCACACGAGCGTGGGGGACATCTCGGCTCTCGCCGGAATGCCGCTGCGCCATGTCCACCTGACCGGCGCGCCGGTGAAATCGCTGGAGCCGCTGGCCGGCGCGCCCCTGGAGATCCTCGCCTTTGAAGGCGCGCCCATCCCGGCGGGCGGCGCGGACTTTCTGGATCGCTTTCCGGCGCTCCGCATCGTGCGCGGGACGGTTGGCGGCGAAGAGGTCGCGCGGATCCCGCCGCCGAATGGGGCGGCCCGCTGGGAGAATTCGCTCGGCATGAGCTTCGACCCGCTGAAGAGCGGAATGTCGCTGATTGCGACGCGCGAAGTCCGCCGGTCCGGATTACGCCGCCTTTGCTGAGATGTCTGGTCTGGAGTCAGCGCCGCGTGGAAAGACGTCGGCTTCGAGCAAAGCGACCGCGACCCAGTCCTCCGCGTCACCCGGAGGAGGTAGAGCAATTGCGCCTGGCTGACCAAGGTCGAGCAAGAGGCGGGATACGCGCCGGGGGTAAAATACCGGCTGCCCGCCGACCTCGGTGGAGTGGCGTGCGGCATCGCCGAAAACCCGTTATCCCCGCCGGGCGCGCCATGATCCCGCTGCACAAAGCGGGCGGCGATCCGGCAGCCGCCGCCTGGGCGAACGCCGAGCCGGCGGGGCGCGATGGATTTGAAGGATCCGCGCCAGTCGGGTGGTTCGGTCCGGCGACCGGCATCTGCGACCTGGCCGGCAACGCCCGCGAATGGTGCCGCGCCGATGTCGCCCCCGGAGCCGACGAGCCCACGCGTTCATCGCCCCGGGGCGGCGACTTCACCGCGCCGCTCGACCAGCCTGAGGCGGTCTCCGCCGCGCTCACCCAGCGCCTCTTCGCGGGATCCAGCGACGCGGCAGGGAGATCGGGTTCCGCGTCGTCCTCGAACTCGCCCCGCCCGATCGAAACCGGGGTGATCGCCCGCCTTCTCCGCGAGAAACGCTGGCAGGACGCCGCCGGTCTCGCCCGCCAACTCGCCAACGAACGCGGGGCGCCGCCGCGCCTCCACCCGATCGCCGACTCGCTCGCCGAACTCGTCGGACTCACCGCGAAAAACGCAAACCTGCCGCCCGGCAAGGCGCCGGCGGTCCCGGAATCCGCCATCCGGCAGTCGTCGAGCGCCTACGGCTTCGTCTCCGCGCCGATGGATTGGCGCCGCCGAGCAATTCGCCCGGCTGACCGGCGGGAAACTCGCCTGCCTCGAAACCGAGGAGGAGCACACTTGGTTCAAAGGGGCATTCCAGGGACCAGAAAGCCAGACCGGCTCCCTCTGGCTCGGCGGCTACGGCCAGCCGAACCGCCACCTTTTGGCTCTGGGTCTCCGAAAAAAGGTGGGACTTCGACGCACAGGGCGCAAGATGCCATCGAAATCGGCAACGCGCTCGCCGATGCCGGGCGGACCCCGGACGCCGCTCCTCGCCCTCCCCAGCGGATATTGGATCCCCGGCGACGTCGACGAACCCGCCACCTTCGTCATCGAATGGGACCTCGGAAATGCGCCGCCGCCCGGCGAAGGCGCCGCCCTCGAGACTGAACGTCCCGGCTTCGGCGGGTGCCGGGGAGACTAAAAAAATCATGGGCTGCCGAACGATTTTTTTGCAGAATTTAATTCGCGGGCGTTCGACGTAGGAACGCGTTGACACCTTTCAGGTTGGTTATTAAAAAGCTGCCCCATTCCCCGGCGAACCGCGATCCCTTGGACGGATCGGGACTTCGGCGGTAGAATAGCTCGGCAAGCAGCCCCCACCATCTTGCTAAGCCACTCATGGCTGTCCAAATCACAGCAGCGGAGGCGAGTAAAATCCGCACAGCCGACCCCCGATTCTGCCAACAACGGCGGAGCCGGGGCGTTCCCGGTTTATCCAATGGGAACGGAAGCGCGCCTGCCTCGATGGCGTGCCAGGTCCCCGCCTCTACGCCGGAGGCATCCGCTGGTCGAGCCGGAAGGCGCGAAGGATCAGGTGATCGAACGCTTTGAGCAGAAATACGTCATCCACCCGGCGCTGGTCCCGAAAATCCCGGGAATTTTGAGACCCTTTTGCATCCCCGACCCGAACGGGAAGGGCGAGATCCCGAATTAGCATGATGTGGTCACGCTCCAGCTCGACACGCCGCTCATGGATCTGTGCCTGGTAAAAGGGCGCAAGCTCGAATCTGCGCTTCAAGCTGCGCTCGGACCTGCCACGGCTGCCAGGACGACCCGGAGACGCCAGTCTTCTTCAGTCAAGCGGAAGGTCAACGGCGTGATCATCAAAAGCCGAAGTACAGATGAAGCCCGGGAAGCAATGCAGCCCAACCATCCTGACCGATCTTTCGACCTCCCCGATCCTCAAGACCGCGAAAGACAACGCGAATTTCCTCGAGTATGCCCGGATCGTGAAGGCGATCAACGCGCGCCCGAAGATGTATATCCGCTACATCCGGGAGAGTTATTTCGGGGCGAACGACGACTACGCGCGGATCACGTTTGACCGCCGGGTCTCCGCCCGACGCAGGTGTGGGATATGCCAGTACCGAAGCTCGCCTTGGAAATACTGGCCCGATGGACAGCCAGGTCGGGCTGCGCCGACCGTTCGCCGGTTACATCTTTGAGCTCAAAGCGATGCGCGACGCCCCGAAGTGGATGCTCGAGCTGGTCGAGCGGTTCAACCTGCAGACGACGGGCTTTTGCAAATACGCGACCGCCTGGCGGCTCGAAACCCTCTTCCGCGGGTTCGAATACACCGACCAGTCGGAGAATACGACTTACTAGCCGGGTCCGGCGAACGACCGCCACTCCCTGCCCCCTAAACTTCCTTTCTCTCTCACCCCAACCCCCAAATCATGGAGAACCCCCTGTTCGATATCCAAGGCGCCACGCGGATGCTGGCCCCCATGGAGGTCTTTTTCTCGCTGTGCCTCAGCTTCGTCCTCGGCTTGGTCATCGCGAACATCTACCGGTGGACGCACTCTGGGTTTTCCTACGCCCGCTCGTTTTTGCACACCCTGGTGCTGGCGACGATTGTCATCACCATCATGATCATGGCGATCGGCAACAACATGGCGCGCGGTCTAGGCATCCTCGGTGCCATGGCATTCGTCCGCTTCCGGACCCCGATCCGCGACCCGCGCGACATCATCTTCTTGTTCGCCTGCCTCGCGGTCGGCATCGCCTCCGGCGCGCAGGTCTTCCTGATCGCTATCATGGGAACCGTTTTCTTCGGGCTGACTGCCATGTTCCTCGCGTGGTCGCCCTTCGCCAGCCGGCGGGAATTCGAGGGGCTGCTCCGCTTTATGCTGCCGCCCAATTCGCCGGAGCTGGGGCACCTTGACGAGATCTTCACCCGATACTGTTCGTCCGCCGAGGTGGTTGCCGTGCGCCCGGCGATCCAGGGCGAGGTCAACGAATACGCCTATCAGGTGCGCCTTATCGACCCGAGCTACAAGACCGATCTGGTCGATAGCATCGGCAAGCTGGAAGGCGCGATGGAAGTCAGCCTCATCATGCAGCGCACCACCGTGGAAATCTAACCCGACCGGCAACCCAACCCATTCCCCCATCTGATCCGATGAGCGAACATCACCCCCAAGTGCCGGAGCTTCGCAAAGGCAAGTCCGGCCGCCTCACCCGCAAGGTCTTCGAATTCTGGCCGCTGGTCATCTGGCTCGTGGTAGCCGCCGCCTGCTTCTGGGCCTTCACCCGCGGCGTCCAGTTCAAGCGGATGAACGGGACCGTGGCGACCTACCAGATCACCATCGCCCCGGAGGACAGCGGCTTTATCAAAGATATCCGCGTCAAACCCGGCGAATCCGTCAAAGCCGGCGATGTGGTGGCAATCCTCGACACCACCGAACTCGAGCAGCGCAAGCGCCAGCTCGAAGAATCGCTGACTTTCAAGCGCTTCGAGCAAACGCTCGAATTCCAAGACGCGGTCAACGATGCGATCGATGACCTGGACGACCTCGCTTTCGACGAAAAGCAGCTCGATGCGGAGATCGAAATCGTGGCGGCCGAATTGGCGGCGCTGGACGAACAACTGACGAGGGGTCTCATCGAGCGGACCGATGTCGAGAACGTCCGGATCAAGCTGGAGAAGCTCCGCAAACAGAAGGACTTTTTCCCCGAGAGGAGAGAGCAGATCAACAAGCGGAAGCTGGCGGCGGAACAGATCCTCGCCCAGGCAAAAGAAACCGCGCGGCTGGAAGCAGACATCGCCGAGTCGGTTGAGATGCAGATGCTCGACACCCGCATCAAGGGCGCGACGCTGACCAGCCCGGTGGACGGCGAAGTTTACGAGGTGGATGGCGACCCGAACGAATATGTCAGCGAAGGCGAGACGATCGTCCGGATCGTCGAGCGCGCCGAGCATATCGTTGGGTTCCTCCCGCAGGAGCAGCTTGAGGCGGTGAAACCGGGCGGCACCGTCTATGTGACGACGACCAACGACCGCTACAATTTCATCGAGACGACCGTCGAGAGCCTCTCCCCGCGGATCGATTCGGCACCAGATACCGCCAGCCCGCTGCCCAACAAGGTGATCCGCGGGCGCCGGGTCTTCATCAACCTGCCTGAAGGAAGCGACCTGATGCCGGGTCAGACGGTGGTCATCCACCTCGAAAAACCCGGCAAGTGGGACTGGCTCGAATTCGATCTCGGCAGCATGCAGCAAAACTAGATCCGACATCCGGTCCCTAGCCGAAGGGCGAGTTTCCCTTTGCGGCGGGCGGGCGGAAGCCGCACCCTAACCCGCCGCCACTTGACCGCAAAGCCCCTATGAATCTCCCACGCCAAGCCAACTCTCTCCTCGCGGCTGCTGCCGCGACCGCCGGGGTCCTCTGCACCGCAGCCGGATCCTTTGCCGGACCTGGTAGCAGCACCGCTGAATCTGGTCCCGTTTCCCTCAGCGACCTCTATACCCTAGCGATGGAGCACGACTCGGAGTTGCGCGAGCTGCGCGGCGACGTCATCATCGCCGAGTGGGAGAAGCGGGCGGTCAAGGACTGGCGCGACCCGGAGGTCCGCCTCGGTTGGAGCTACAGCAGCGAGGATCTCGGCGACCCCTACACCCGGAAGGTCGAGGAAAGGACCATCGAAAAGGGATCCGAGCGGCTCAACCGCAGCGGCACCAACAACGGCGAACCCGAATCGACCCGCCGCAACGAACGCTCCCGCTCGGAAACCATCCAGCGCACCACCGAGACCGTCGTCCCCGGCTCGAAATTCGACGAAACGATCACCGAGACCCGCGAGATCACCAAGACCCGGATCAACGGCGATGAAATCCACCGCGACAACAATCCGAACAGCGAGCGCTACCGCGAGACCCAGAGCGAGAAGGTGCGCAGCCAGTCGGTCGAGCGCGAGTTCCACCCATGGGACCCGACCGCCGGGGAGGACGGGTTTTCCGCCTCGATCCGGTTTTTCCTGCCCCATCCGTGGGAGCGCAAGGCGCGGCTCGAGGAAGCCGCCGCCGAGATCGACCTCGTCCACGCCAAGATCCGGGAGCGCGAGCGCGAGATCATTTTGGACGTCCGGGAAGCCTATGAAGAACTGCAATTCCGCAACCGCGAGCTTCAATCTGCCGAGGAATTGATCAAGGTGCTGCAGGAACAGGCGGACTCTCGCGCCGAAATGATCAAGGCCGGCTTCGAGACCATCGACAAAGGAACTTCGGTAAAGGCTAATTTGAGCAAGGCGAAACTCGAAGTGCTGCAGAGCCGCCAAGCCTACATCACGGGGGTAGCGGAGATCGCCCGACTCTGCGGCGTCGACCCCAAAAGGATCGTGGTCGCCAAAGCGATCGAGAATCCGCAGCTCGATATCGCCGATTTGGATGCCGAATACCTGGTGAGCATGGCTTTCGTCAAGCACCCGCGCGCGCTGGAGATCCTCAGCCGCCTGAACCTCTCCAAGTCCGAGCTCAAGCAAATCAAAGCGAAGCGGATTCCGTGGCCGGAATTCATCGAACTCGGCGGCAGCTGGGACAACCGGCTAGGCGGGGAGGACCAAACCGAATATGGCGTGCGGCTAAGCTTCTCGCTCCCGATCGCCTCGCTCTTCGTGAACAAAGAACACAAGGTCCGGGAGGCGGAAATCCAGCAATACAGCGAAGCCTTGGAGCACTTGCGCCTGCAGCTCCAACGCCGGATCGCCGCCCAGCTCACCACCCTGCGCGATTCCGGCGCGATGGTCACCGAAAGCAACAAGCTCTACGGCGACTTGCTCGCGGAGTTCGCCGACGACGAGGCGAAATCTGAAGGCGCCGGCCTGATGGCGCGCAAGATCAAAGCGGAGAACGACGAGGCGCGCCTCGAACTCGAAATCGTCCGCCTCAAGACGCTGGAAGAACACCGCGAACAAATCCTCGAGTTGGAGAAGATCCTCGGCATGGATCTCGACGATGTCTTTGCCGGAGAGGTCGGCGGGTCAAAGTAAATCAAACGTGAGCCGCAGGCGGTCGCCGCAAGCAGATTGCCGGCCGGCAGGCGCCGCTTGATTTGGGCAACTCCGCCCCCTACGGTCGGTTTTATGCCGATGCGTTGCGCGCCCCAGATCCTCGCGATCCTCTCGCTGTCCGCCGCTTTCCCGAGTGCGGCGGAAGAGCCTGACTATACCGACCTCGACGCCCCCGAGCATCGCTACTGGGAGCGCGAGCTGCGCGATCCCTTCACCCAGTTTGCCAAAAAGGTTGCTTCCGGCGAAGTGAGGCTAGAAGCCGGCGGCGAGCTGCCATTTCTCCGCAGCCTGTTCTCGGCGTTGGACGTGCCCGCCTCCTCCCAGATGCTCGTCTTTTCGACGACCAGCCTCCAGCTCAGCCTGATCTCGCCGCGCAATCCGCGCGCGATCTATTTCAACGAGGATCTCTACGTCGGGTTCATCCCCGGCGGAAAGATCGAGATCGTGTCGATCGATCCAGAGCTAGGCGGGATTTTCTACATCTTCGACATCCCGCGCAACAGCCGGGCGATCGCGCCAGAGCGTTCGGACCGCTGCATGAACTGCCACGCCAAACCGAGCATCGGCGGCGTGCCAGGGCTGACCATCAAATCGGTGACGCCCGGACCCAATGGCGGGAGCCTCGAATCCTACCGGCAGGGCGATTTCGGACACGCGGTCCCGCTCGCCGAGCGGTTCGGCGGCTGGCATGTGACCGGCGAGGGCGGGCTGCGCGACCACAAGGGCAACAAGACCGGCCGGCTCTTCCAGGGCAAACTCACCACTTTCCCGACGCTGCCAGGCGAGCAATCCAACCTCGACCGCTACCCGGTGCCGACCAGCGACCTTTTGCCGCACCTGCTCTTCGAGCACCAGATCGGGTTCAGCGCCCGCTGCGTGGAAGCCGGGTATCGCGCGCGCACCTACTGGCGCGCCGGGGGGGGCAAACTCCGCCCCGAACATCGCGACCTGCTCAAAGATAAGGCGTCGGACCTCGTCAGCTACCTGCTCTTCGCCGGTGAAGCACCTCTTCCCGAAGGCGGCGTCAGCGGGCAAGCGGAATACAAGGAAGCATTCGCCTCCCGGAAGATCGCCGACCCCGCCGGGCGCTCGCTCCGCGACCTCGATCTCCGCGGCCACCTTTTCAAATATCGGTGCAGCTACATGATCTACAGCAACGCCTTCCAAGGTCTCCCCGATTGGTTCCGCGCCGAGGTCGTCCGGCAGCTCAAAGCCGCCCTCGATCCTGCCGCCGACGCGCCCGCCTCCCGCCACCTCCCACCCGATGAACGCAAGGCGATCGCCGAGATTCTGGCGGCGACGCTCGATGGTTGGTGATCCATTTTCGCAGCCATAGGTGAAGCGTCGATGTCCGGTTGCGTCTTCCATTCGCCCAACTTTCCCGCTTTGCGGCGAAATCCGGACCGCGCCAAAATCGAATTGGGCACCGAGGATCTCGCCGATTCAACCGGGGGCGGGTCCTGCCCGAAAAGAAAAAGGCGACCCCGTTGCCGGGATCGCCTTTCTCAAAGTCCGGGTGAGTCAGACACCCGGCTGCTCGGGAAGCTTAGGAATCTTTCTTCTCGGCTTTCTCGGTCTTCTCGCCGGCTTGCAGCCAGCCAGAGATTCCGGCGGAGAGGTGCTTGATGTTCTTAAACTTCAGCTTCTCTGCCGCCTTGGCACCGGATTTGTAGGCGCTGCAGGAAGGACCGCCGCAATAGGCGACGACGAGGGTGTCCTTGTCTTTGTCCTTGAGCAGTTCCTCCAACTCGCCCTTCTTGGAGGCGTAGTCGATGGCACCGGGGATGTGACCCTTGGCGTAGGACTGGGAGCCGTTGACGTCGATGATGATGACTTTGCCCTTCTCGATCTCTTTCTTGAGATCGGAGATGCTGATGTCTTCATATTCGCCAGCGACGGCGGCGGAAGCGCCGACGAGGGCGCATGCGAGGAATGCGAGTAGCTTCTTCATAGTGGTGACTTGATTTGGGTTGTTGGTTCTATTGGGTTTCTCGCCTGCGCCCGGGCCAACCAAATCCCCAGGAACCGGCGAAAGGGATTTTTTAGCTGTCCGCTTTCTCTTCTTTTTCTTCTTCTTTCTCGCCCCCTGCCTTCTCGGCGGCTTTTTCGAGGCGCTTGGCAAAGGCGGCGGCGGCGGAAGATCCGACCTGCTTGTCGATTTCTTTGCCGTCCTTGTCGAGGATCGCGAGGTGCGGGATTCCGCTCACGCCGAATTTTTCTGCGACCTTCTTGTTCTTCTTTTCATCGACATCGAGGTATGCCCAGACAAACTTGTCGTGGAACGGCTGGACCTCGGAGCTCGGGTAAACATTCTTTTTCATCGCCTGGCACGGGCCGCACCATGACGCGGAGAAGATGACGATGACGGGCTTGCCTTCCTCTTGCGCCTTCTTCAAGGCTTTGTCGTAGCTGTGCTCAAAGTCCGGGCTTCCCTTCGGATCTTTGGCGAGGGCGCTGCCACCGACCGCGAAGAGGCAGGCGACGGCGGCGGCGAGGAGTCCGCCGATCAGGCGGCGGGTGGGTTTTTGCGTGGTTTTCATATTTTTGGTTTTGGGTGGTCGATGGAAATTGCTTATGAGTTTAACCAATCAGCCTAGGAAAGTTTCTCGCGAGTTAGCCCATGGTTCGGTCCGTAAACTGGCTACCGAATTGGCGACACCACCATTTGCGGAATCCGCCGAACGGCGATCGCGGCTTTCCCCGACCGGGATGGCTATTGGCGTGGTCAGCCAAAGTAGGCGGGAAAGACAGCGATGGCGCCCACTGGAAGAGGGGCGGCAGGAGTGGCGCTGTGGCTCGGGCTTGGCATGAGAGTTATTACAGATGCGTGGAACGGAACCGGCGGTCAAGCGGATTCACTTTTGCCTGCTTGGTCGGAAAAACGGCGTCGCCCTTACAGAGGATCATCCCTCTTGGCGAGAGAGGCATTGCCTCGATGGCGAAACCGCGTCCATGTTCGGAAAAAAGATTGCTAGGCGGCAGCAGCAGTTGGTTCGGCGCGAACGCCTGGCACATCACAAGCCCGATTGCCCGATTGCCCCGTTGACCGATGGGGGTTCTCATGCGGGCAGCCACGCCACGCAGGTGACCAATTGGCACAGCATCATGCGGTCCGGCAGCGGACACTATCGTTGCCACCCCTACCGGCGGCGGCGCAGGGCGGCGGCGACTAGCCCGAACGCGAGCAAGATGGCGCGGCTCGGCTCTGGGACGAAGACCATGACCTCCGCGAGGTGGAAGAGACCGCTTCCCGGATTATTGGCGGTCAGGCGCACCCGGTCGCCGACCACTCCATTGGTCAGGACATCGAAATACAGCGCCCCGCCGGTCGCGACGAGTTCGCTAAAGACCAGATTGGCTCCCGAATACACATCGACTTGGACATCGCCCAACCGCGTATTGAGCCCCCCCGTCCGCGCGGTTCACGGCGGTGACTTCCCAGATCGCTTGGCTGACGGGCAACTGCACCTCCCACCAGGGGTTGGATTCACTGCCGGAGTGAAACACGCTGCCCTGGTCGAAAAAGTCCGGGTTGGCGATGCCATCGTTACCCCGGTCCGCCGTCCCGCCCGACCCCGTCGAACTCAGAGCCGCGATCCCAAGGCGGGCGGCATTGGGTCCGAACTGGCTGCCAAAAACCTCGACCTCTGCCAGGGAGATATAGTTGTTCCCCGCTGTTGGGACCATCTCGCTGGATGCGAACGATCCGCCCCTCCGTCCCGATCGGAAAGCGAACGACTGGGCTGGATTGAATTGCCCGCTCCCGCCAAGCGGGATCACTTGCTCAAACACTAGGGAGCTGGCGGCATCGAAGACCTGGATCGAAAAATTGTCGAGGCGGTTGGCGCAGCAATCGGTCCGGTTCCATAGGTTAATGGTGGAAAGATGGCGGGTGGCTCCAAAATCGACCTGCCAAAAGTCGTTGGCTCCATTGTTCGTGTGCGTGACCGAATTCCCCCCATAAACCCCATTGCGATTGCCGTCCACCGCCCGCGAGGCGACTCCGCCAAAACCGGTGGTGCTTTGGAAGGCTGTCCCGGTGAGGGCCAAGTTGGCCGCCCCTGCAAAATGGGCGGCGGTCAGGGCAACGGCGGTCGCGATGGAGATCGATTTCATGGCGGCGGATTTTGCAAAAACGCGAGATTTCGTCAATCTCATTCGCACGCAAATCTCAAGCTGGTCGCAGATGACCCTTCCCGCCGCTCTGGGCTTGGAGTTTGGCAGCTACCGGCGACGGCGCAGGAAGATGCCCGCTAGCCCAAGTGCGCCGAAGAACAGGCGGCTCGGCTCCGGGGCGAGACCGAGGGCGCTGGCCCCGCCGAGGGCGGCGATCTCGGAGCCGGAGTAGGCGCGGTCGGCGACCAGCATGCTCCCGATATAGGCGGCGTTCGAGTAGTTGCCCGAGCTATCGCCCTCGCCTTGAAAAACCAGATCCGCGCCAGGGTTCGCGCCGGTGTAGAGCGAAAAGCGCCCGTCGACCGCCCCGGCGGCACCGGAGAAAACGCTAACGCCATCCACATAGTAATCGACCGTGTTGTTGGTCGCGTCTTGGACGAAGGCGAGGCGATACCACTGGTTGGCCGAGATCACGCCGGACGCCGAATAGCCGAGGGCGCCGATCCCGACTTGCCCAGACGGGCTGATGTAGAAATCGGCGTCGTTGGCATGGTTCGGGTTGGTGTTGAAGATCGCGGTCCAACCCACCGCCGGGACGAGAATGTCGGTGACGATGGTGTAGTCGTTAACGAAGGCTCCGCCGCCATTTCCCCCGAACGTGCCGGGGGCGAAATCGATGGCGTAGCCGCCCGCGCCGCCGTTGCCGAACGCCGGGTGGAAAAGGTAGGGACCCGGACCGTCCGGGAAGTCCGGGATCGGCGCGGCATCGGTCATCCCGAATACGGTCAGCCCTTGCGTGGTCGCATCGTAATAGCTGATCGCCGCCGGTCCGCCGGATGAGGAAACCGGCCCGAATCCGCCGTCGAAATTGATCGCGGTGGTCGCGGCGCGCGCCCCGGTCACGGCGGCGGCGCTCGCGGCAATGATAGGGAGGAGAACGGTGATCTTGGTCATGGGTGCTGGGTGCTCGAATTTTTCTAGGTTATACCCGGCTGAGGCGGAGAAAAGCAACAAGAATGCCAGATTTCTGGTGGCTAATCCGAAAGGATCAGGGAGAGGCGGTCGGCGGAGCCATCCCCATAGGTCCCGCCAGATGCCTTGGTGAAGCGGAGGGTGATCTCGATCTGGCGCGCCCCAACTGGCACCGCGCCGGAGGCGGAGTCCTCGATCAACATCGACGTGCTGCCGCGGTCGGCGGCGCTGGGTCCGCCGATCTGAAACTCGACAAGCGGCGCGCCGCCGAAGTCCAGAAACCGGACGATGAGCAGGGCGGTGTCGTCTTGCGCCCCCCAGCCGCCGAACCAGCCGCTGGCGGCGAAGGTGAGGCCGCCGGCATCGACCAGGGCGATGGCCGGGGAAAGGTCGACGACCTGCCGGAGATCCGCCGATCCCGCGCTGCTGCCCCAGCCTTCCCCGCCATAAAAGTAGGCGCTGCCGAATTCCGCGCCGGGATAGCTGCCGCCCTGCCCCGGGTCGTCGACGCCGTAGCCGTTGTAGGCCTGCGCCGTGATGAGACCGCTGGCATCCTCCCAGCCGGGCACCGCCGTGTCTTGCCCGGCGGTCACGCCCGGCGCGCCCAGCTCGGCATCGGGGTTGGCGATGAGGTTTGCATTCAAGAGCGCCGCCGGGTCGGTCGGGCGGATCGCCAGCCGGTAAAACCCGGCGCCATCGAGCGGCGGCGGGTCCAGATGCAGCGCCCAAAAGATCCCGTTGTCATCGAGCGAAAGGATCGCGGCGTCCTGGCTGGCGATGCCGCCGAAGAGTTCGATCCCGTCCATCCAACCGACTAGGTCGCCGGAGTATTGGAAGGTCGCATCGACCCCGACCGCCGTCCGCGAAAGCCGGATCTCGACCGGTTCGACGCCGCCGATCCCGAGGTTCGCGTCCGGCGCGAACGGGCTGCCGCCGAGCGCATATTCTTCGATCAGGGTGAGCGCGTCGTGGTCGTCGTTCGCCGCCGGGTCGGCGCTGATCCCGAGCCGCGCCGCCCAGTCCGGGAACGACTCGGGAACCGGCGGGGTGACTTCGATGGTCGCCCCGACAGTCACTGGGTCCGGATAGGTCGCCGCGTCATCGGGCGTGAAGGTCGCGGCGATCGGATACGCGCCGGGCGGCAAGACGGTGCCCGCCGGCGGCGCGTAGGTCCATGCGCCGGCGATGTCGGCGGCGGCATCCAACTGCGCGGCTCCCAGCGGCGTGCCGTGGGAAATCGGAGCCGGATCGCGAAACTCGACGCTGAAGGGCGGCAGGATCGCGCGGAGGATCTCGGGGAAGTCGGTTTCGATGTAGTTCGTCCCGTTCTCGATCGACCGCACCATCGCGTCTGGCCCGAGGATCGTGTAGTTGCAGATGACGAATCCCTCGTCCCGCGCGGCATAGGCGAAGGCGGGGTCGATGTTGCCGGAGCCGTTGCCCAGATCGAAGCCATAGACGCCGAGCGCGCGCAGGTCGGAAAAGTAATCCGGATCGCTTTCCCAGCCGGCTCCCGGATCGCCCCAGATGATCTTGCCCTCCGGCATCACGCTGCGCAGCGCCTGCGCCTCGGCGGCGTCGTTGTAAACCCACAGCCAGATATCTTGGTAGGGCACGCCCGCCGCATTGGCCGCCGCGAGGATCGCCGCTCCCTGGCCGTCCACTTTGAGATCGAGATAGAGCTTGCCGCCCTTCGATTTGGCGAGCACCAGCGCCTCCTCCAGCGTCGGCACCCGCGTGCCGATGTAGGCGTCGCTAAACCACGATCCCGCGTCGTGGGTCTTCAGTTGCGCCACCGTCATCGCCGCGGCGTCCCCGGTCCCATCCGTCGTCCGGTCGATGGTCGCATCGTGCATCAGAACGACGGTGCCATCGGCGGACAGCCGCGTGTCGATCTCACAGAATTCCGCGCCCCGGTCGAAGGCTTGCTCCAGAGCGGGCAGCGTGTTTTCCGGCGCGCAGCAGGAATTCCCGCGGTGCGCCACGATGCCGACGCGGCGGGTCGGGCGGTGCGGCAGCGGATCGCCGGGCGCGCCGGGCTGGTTCGCGCCGGCGGCGCTCGGCTTCCCGAGCGCGGCGACCTCGTCCATGGTGAGCTGGCGGTCGATGAAGTAGAGGCTCGCCAGGTAGCCGGCCGCCGTCTCGCCATTGTCGTCGGTCAGCAGCCGCAGCACCGACTGCGCCGCCCAGCGCTCTGAGATCGCCCGGCCGGTGGTGCCCTGCCCGCCGACGAACGTGCCGTCGATATACTTGTGGAGCTGGCCTTCGCCGGGAGCCGACCGCACGGTGATGGCGAGGCGGTGCCACTCGCCCGGCGAAACGCTTCCCTCATAGACGCCGCTGATCCCGATGCCGCCCGACGGTGTGTTCTGCACGTAGATCTCGGCATCGTCCGCATTGCCCGGGTCGCATTGGAAGAGCGCCCGCCACAAGCCATCGCTCGACGCCGGGAAGTAGATGTCGAAAATGATCGAGTAGTTGGAGGTCAATCCCTCCCCGATGAAAACGCCGTTCGGGTCGCCGCCATGCGTCAGCGTGTAGCCTTCGCCAGAGCTACAGGCGGGAAACGAAAGCACGTCCGGATCGCCGTCCGCCATCGCGGGAAGACCGAACGACGTCGCTTTGCCAAAGGCAGTCGCCACCGGACCCCATCCGGTCCCGCCCGGATCGTAGTAAGCGAGCGTGCCGGGTCCGGAATCGGCGGCCAGCGGATCACCAGCCGCACCGAAGGTCCAAACCGATTCCGCAGCGAAAGCGGGAGCGGCAAAAATGAGCGAAAGGCTGGAGGCAGCCAAGGCGAGCGGGCGGTCGGGAAGGCTCATGCCGCTAAACTAGAGTCTCCGCGCCTCGCGGCAAGTTACGAGAAAGGCTCGGAATTTTAGGCGGGCTTCGGTTTGCCTTCAATCAGACCCGGACCACGCCCCCGCCGCGCTAGGCACCAAAAATTCTCTGACGCAATCGGCGAATTTCCGGCGTATTCATGCCCATGCGTCGCCGACCCCACCACGCCCTCGCCCCGCTCATCGCCGCCGTTTTCTCGCTCGGCACCGCCTTTGCCCCCGCCCAAGATCCGGGAGCGGCGGTAGACGAAGCAGTGGAGAAATTAGTCGCGCAGTTGGTCTCGCCAAACTCTCCGCTCAACCCGGGAAACAAACCGTTTCGTGCCACGGTGCCGCACGGTTACGACCGAAAGGCGCAGGAGCGGATCGAGCAGGTAATCGTCGCTCTTCAGAAGGCGGGCACCGCCGCGATTCCCAGCCTGCTCAAGCATCGGGACGACAAGCGCTACTGCCGGAGCTACAGCACATCGATCATGCGCGATTTTTCGGTCGGGGAGACATGCATGGAAGTCCTCGGCGCGCTGGTGGGCGGCAGGTTTGAAGGGCGGCACGGATACAAAGCAATGCCGGACTACGGAGAGGATGTTATCAGCCCAGACCCCGAAATGTGGTGGAAGGCGCACCGCACGAAATCGCTGCCGGAGATGCGGATCGAAGCGTTGCGCTGGACGATTCAAGCAGAGAAAGATCGGATCGCCCAAGGTGACGAGGCGTATTTCGAACTCATCCAGACCAGCAGGCAGACGTGGGCAAAGACCGTAATCCCGCCGCTCGAGCGGTTGCTGGCCAAAGCGGAGCGCGATCCAGAAGCGATCCGGTTTCCCATCCGAACGCCGCCATCCCCACCGCGCTAGGCACCAAAAATTCTCTGACGCAATCGGCGAATTTCCGGCGTATTCATGCCCATGCGACGCCGACCCCACCACGCCCTCGCCCCGCTCATCGCCGCCGTTTTCTCGCTCGGCACCGCCTTTGCCCCCGCCCAAGATCCAGGGTCAGAACCTGCAGCGGAGGACGGCGGCGCGCCGCGCGGATCGATCATCGAGGACCGCGCCGCGCGGAAGTTGCTCGACAGCCGGCGACCTGCGGATCGAGGCGGACGAGGTCGAGAAGGCGGTCGAGATCTGGCGGTCGGTGATCGAGCGCTACCCGAAGAGCCGCATCCGGTTCGACGCCCACATGCGGCTGGGCAATTTCCTGCTCGAACGCCAGAAGGCGTATGACGAGGCGCGGCGGCACTTTCAGATCGCGGCGGGCGAGGACAACCCGGACGGTGAGATCCGGGCGGAGGCGGCGCTGAAGGAAGGCGTCTGCCACTACGAGGCGCGCGAATACGGGAAGTGCTTCGAGCTGATGCGCGGCGTGATCGAGCAATTCCCTTCCTCCGACCACGTCAACCAAGCCTACTACTACATCGGGCTCGGGCACTTCCGGCTCGGCCACTACAGCCGGGCGATCGAGGCGCTGGAAAAGGTCGGCACCGCCATGTCGCAGAAGGACGTGCAGGTCGAGAAATCCGAAATCGGGCGGCGGCTCCACATCAAGATCGACGACAAAGACCTCGCCATCCTCAAGCCCGGCGAATCGATCCGCGTGGTCTGCCGCGCGAGGAGCGGCGACGAAGAATCCGCCGAGTGCCTGCCGGTCGGGCGCAACGTCCACGTCGTGCTCGGGTCGCTGCCCACCGCGCTCGGCGCGCCGCAGAAGGGCAACGGCCGGCTCGAAGTCCGCGGCGGCGATTTGATCGACGTGCTCTACATCGACCAGCACACCGCCGACCTGAAAGTCGGCGTCCAGCGGCTCAAGACGGTGCAGGTCGTCGGCACCGCGCGGGCGGAGATCCTCGACGGATCGTTCCGCGAGCCGATCGAAGGCGTCGTGCTGGGCAAGGGCGCGAACCTCCAGGTCATCGACGCCGATTTTGACACCACGCCGGGAGCCGATGCCCTCGTCGCCCGCGCCGAAATCTACCGCGAGAAGACGGCGGAGGAAATCGAGGACGAAACCGCCGAACTCGCCGCCAAGGGCGAGCTGCCCGCGCCAGGGTCAGCCGCCGAAGGCGAGGGCGCGGATGGCGAGGCGGGCGAGGACGCCGGCCCGATGATCGACCGCTACAAGCGCATCGACGCGCTCGACGTCCGCCTGATCGAAACGCCCGCCCCGCCGCCGGAGACGGAAGGCGACACCGGCAATGGGAATGCGACGCCCGCGCCCGCCGCCAGCGATGGGGTGCGCAGCGGCATCTTCCGCGCCATCGCCCCGGTCGAGGCATCGGCGAACCCGGTGGCGGGCGACGCCTTGCTCCAGGCGCTGCCCGGCGATCTGGTCCGCCTCGTCTATGCCGACGAGCGCAACCTGACCCCGGAGCCGATCACGATCGAGGCGGAGGCCAAGGCGATCGAGGGCAACCTCGGCGACGTGCGGGTGACGAAGGCGAACATCTCCGACGAGGAGCTGCGGCTGCGCACCCAGTTGCGCACCGCCTCGGCGCTGACCAACATCGGCAACCACTACAAGGAATTCGGCCTCGATGAAAAATCGAAGCTCAAATACGGCGAGGCGCTCGAAGTCTGCGAGGAAATCGCCGACGCCGCGCAGAAGCTCGGCGGTCCCGTCTTGGAAGAAACTTACGTCCAGCTCTGGCGCATCTACTTCGCCATGGACCAGCTCGGCTTGGCGGAGGCGATGAGCGGGCGGCTGCTCCGCGAGTTCCCGGAGAGCGCCTTCATCGACGAGGCGATCCTCCAGCAGGCGCGGATCTCGCAGAAGCGCGAGGACTACGCCAGCGCCATCCAGCTCTACGGCAGCCTGGTCAAGCTCCAGCTCAGCCCGCTGCGCGGCGAGGGGCAATTCGGCGTTGCCGAGTGTTACGAGGCGATGGCGCTGGCCGCCCCGGCGGAGCAAAGCGAGCCGCTTTTCGACCGCGCCTTCACCGAATACCAGAAGGTTTACGAACAGTTCCCCGAAAGCGGGCGCGTGGGCGAGGCGGTCGCCAAGATGGCGAATTTCTACTACCAGAGGAAGGACTACGCCCGCGCCATCGATGTATTCGAAAACGTCCTCGGCGAGCATCCCGACGCCAGCTTCCTCGACGTCATCCTCTTTAACTACGGCCGCTGCCTCTACCGGCTCGACCGCAAAGCCGACGCGCTCCGCAAGTTCGAGCAACTCATCGGCGACTTCCCGGAAAGCGAACTCGCCCCCGAGGCAAAGCGCGTCGCCGATGCATTGCTCAAAGCGTCATCGGCACCGGCACCGGAGCCTGCTCCAACGGGAGAGGCGGGAAGTTAGTTAGGCGACACCTTTTTCCCCTGCCCATCGCCCTGCCCCTTTAGAATCAGTCAAAGCAAAGCTCGACCTGCACCCAGCGCGAATCCCGGTTCGAACGCCGGCGGGTAGGCGGTTCGCGGCGCTCGGATGAAGCCGCCGGGCCAGCCGGGGCGACCGGGCGCGGATCGCGGCGGGGCGGCGGCTGAGGCGCGGCGACCGGGGCGGCGGGTTGGGCGCGCTTGGCGCAGGCGGGCATTGGGCGCAGCGGCTCTTCTTGCTCGGCGCAGAGGATTTCGATGTGGGACCAGCCGCGGAGCGCGAGCTTGGTGCGCACCGCGTGGATGGCGGCGTCGGGATCGTTGCAGTCCCGGCTCAGGTGCCCGAGCACGATGCGCTCGAGCGCGCCGCCTTCCGCCACCTCGGCAGCCAGATCGGCGGCCTGCGCATTCGAAAGGTGCCCGTGCCGCGCCATGATCCGCTGCTTGGTGGACCACGGCCGCTTCGTGTCATTGGCCAGCATCGCCTCGTCGTAATTCGCCTCCATGAAAAGCGTCTGCACCCCCCGCAGCGCCTGCCGCACCGCCGCCGTGGCATAGCCTAGATCGCTGACCACCCCGAGCCGCGATTCGCCGTCATCAAACACATAGCCGACCGGGTCGGCGGCGTCGTGCGCCACCGAAAAGGCGCGCACCTCGATGTCCCCGATCGCGAACGCCGATCCCGCATCGATCAATTTCCAGCGCGGTGCCGATTTGAGCGATCCGGCCAGCGATTCGCGGGTCAGCGGGTTGGCGTAAACCGGGACTTCGCGCCCCCGGCAGAACACGTCGATCCCCTTCGTGTGGTCGCCGTGCTCGTGGGTCAGCAGGATGGCGCTCGCCGCCTCCGCCTCCAGCCCCGCCTTCTCCATCCGCCGCGCGATCTGGCGCGCCGACAAGCCCGCGTCCACCAGCAGATGCGTCGCGCCCGAGGACACGACCGCGCAGTTGCCGGCGGAGCCGCTGCCGAGGACGGTGAGGTGAAGCATGATGCGAAAAAAAGATCGAGGAGAGTGACCCGATCAGGGTGCCCCATCCCAGCCGCGCCGAAAAGCAGAATTAGTTTTAAAATCTTTTTTGGAGCCGCCGCCGATCACGCCAAGAACGGATCGACGACCTTCAACCCGGTGTTTTCGAAATCGGAGACATTCCGCGTGACGGCAAATCCTTGCTCCTCGGCGCTAACCCCAACGGATACGGGCAAGTTTGCAGGAGGTCGATCAATCCTCGATTCGCTGGGCGGGTGATCCGGCGAAGCAGAATCGTGTCCTCGTCGTCAATGGTTACCTCAAAGTCCTGCCCCGGTTTCAGGTGCAATTGCTCCCGCACCGATTGCGGGAGAACGATCTGACCCTTTTGAGACAAAACGGTAGTCATGGTGGGAAAATCATACCGGAGCAAGGCTAGCAGAGCAACGGCATTTTCCTCTAACCGCGCCCCCCGCGATTTGACTGATTGCGCAGCCGAATATCAAGCGCCATAATAAACGCATGACCGCAGCGAGCTTACCAGCCCCCCCCTACGTGCCGCCCCGGTTCGAGCCGGAGCGCGACGCGAGCGGGGAGATCATCTACCCTTCTACCGACGGTCTGCCCATGGCATGGACGACGAAACACTACGACTTGCTGACCTATATCAAAGACGGCTTGGAGGTCTTTCTGGCGGACCGGGACGACGTGTTTGTGGCCGGCGACCTCTTTTGGTATCCCGTTGAGGGCCACCCGGAAATCGTCGTCGCCCCGGATGTCTTCGTGGCGGTCGGCAGACCGAAGGGACCGCGCCGCTCCTACCGCCAGTGGGTGGAAGGCGGCGTCGCCCCCCAAGTCGTCTTCGAAGTCCTCTCCGAGGGCAATACGGCGAACGAGATGGTGAAGAAGATGGGGTTCTACACCCGCCACGGCGTCCAGGAATACGTCATCTTCGACCCCGACGATCCGTCCCTCGAAATCTGGGCGCGCCAAGGCGACGCGCTCCTCCCGGTCGATGATGCCCAAGGCTGGACGAGCCCGACGCTCGGCATCACCTACTGGATTGCCGAGGACAAATCACTCTACCTTGTGAAACCCGACGGCCAGCGCCTGCTAACCCACATCGAGCAAGCCAAACGCGCCGAAACCGAGCGGGAACGCGCCGAAACCGAGCGGGAACGCGCCGAGACGGAAAAGCAGCGCGCCGAAACCGAGCGGGAACGCGCCGAAACCGAGCGGGAACGCGCGGAGAAGCTCGCCGCGAAGCTCCGGGCGGCCGGCATTGATCCGGACGAGGCGTAGGACAGCGCGGCGGCGGCGCCGCAAAGATCGGCGGGAATTTGGCAATGGCCGTTGATTCAGCGGGCGGGCGCTCCATGGTCGCCGGGAACGCAAACCAACCGCCCCCACCTCGCCATCGCTGGATCCGACAGCAAGCTCACGCCGATGATGCGGCAGTACCACTCCATGCGGCAGTCGCTGCCGGAGGATGTGCTGCTGCTGTTCCGGCTGGGCGATTTCTACGAGATGTTTTTCGAGGATGCCAAGGTCGCCTCCAGCATCCTGAACCTCGCGTTGACCAAGCGCAACGGGGTGCCGATGTGCGGGGTGCCGCACCACTCGGCAGACGGCTACATCGCGCGGCTGATCAAGGCGGGCAAGCGCGTGGCGCTGGGCGAGCAGACCTCCGAGCCGCGCCCCGGCCAGATCGTCGAACGCGAGGTCACCCAGCTTATCAGCGCGGGCACCATCAGCGACCTCAACCTCCTCGATTCCGCCAAGCACAACTACCTCGCCGCCATCTACTTTGCCGACCGCAAGTTCGGGCTCGCCTGCCTCGACCACACGACCGGCGAGTTCCGCGTCACCGAGCTGCGCGACGAAGGCGCCGCGCGGGACGAACTCGAGCGGATCGCGCCGAGCGAATTTTTGTTCAGCGACGAGCAGGCGGACCGGGTCAAGGCGATCGCCGAGGGGCGCGCCGCGTTGGCCTACGACGGCTACGCGTTCCTCTACGAACAGGCGTTCTATGCGCTCAAAGAACACTTCGGCGTCCAATCGCTCGACGGCTTCGGCTGCGCGGACATGCCCGCCGCCGTCGGCGCGGCGGGCGCGATCTACCACTACGTCCGCCACCAGATGCGGCGCGGCGTGGACCACATCCGGCAGCTCCGCGCCTACCACGCCGAGCAGTTCGTTTTGATCGACGCCGCCAGCCAGCGCAACCTCGACCTCGTGGAAAGCCGCGCCGGGGCGAAGCACACGCTGCTCGGCGCGCTCGACCGCACCGCCACGCCGATGGGCGCGCGCAAGCTCCGCGACTGGATCTTGCACCCGCTGCGCGACCTCGCCCGGCTGCGCGCGCGCCAAGATGCCGTCGCCGCCATGGTCGAAGAGCCATTCGTCGCCTCGCAGATCGCGGAGGCGCTCTCCCCGGTCCGGGACATCGAGCGCACCGCCGGGCGGCTGAGCCAAGGCTCCGGCAACGCCCGCGACCTGCAGGCCCTCAACAAATCGCTCGCCCAAGTCCCCGAGATCCGCGGGCACCTCGCCGCGCTGGGCGAATCCGCCGGCCCGCTGGCCGCGTCGCTCGGCACCCGCCTGCGCGACTTCACCGATCTGGTGGAGGTGTTAGAGTCGGCGCTGGCCGACGAGCCGCCCGCCGGGCTGAAGGACGGCGGCATCTTCCGCGACGGCTATTGCGGGGCGCTCGACGAATTGCGCTCCGCCTCGACCGAAGGCAAACAATGGATCGCCGCGCTCCAGACGCGCGAGCAAGAGCGCACCGGCATCCGGTCGCTCAAGGTGAAATACAACGCGGTGTTCGGGTATTTCATCGAAGTCACCAAAGCGAACCTCGCCCAGGTGCCGGACGACTACACGCGCAAGCAGACCACGGCGAACGCGGAGCGCTACATCACGCCGGAGCTCAAGGAGGTCGAGGGCAAGATCCTCGGGGCCGACGACCGGGCGAAGAATTTGGAATACGAGGAATTCTGCAAGCTGCGCGAGCGCGTCTTGCAAGACCTCGAAGCGATCCAAGACACCGCCGCCGCGATCGCGGAACTCGATGTGCTCGGCGCGCTGGCGGAGACCGCGCGGCATTTCAACTACTGCCGACCGCTCCTCAACGAGTCGCGCAACCTCTACATCAAAGACGGCCGCCACCCGGTGCTCGACCAAAACGTGGCCGACGAAAAATTCGTGCCCAACGACGTCGCCCTGGAGCCGAAGGAAAACCGGTTGCTCCTCATCACCGGCCCGAACATGGCGGGCAAATCGACCTACATCCGGCAGGTCGCGCTCCTCACCCTGATGGCGCAGATCGGCAGCTTCGTCCCCGCCGCCAGCGCCGAGGTCGGGCTGGTGGACCGGATTTTCACCCGGGTCGGCGCCAGCGACGACCTCGCCCGCGGGCAATCGACGTTCATGGTCGAGATGAACGAAACCGCCCTCATCGTCAACAACGCGACCGAGCGCAGCCTTGTCATCCTCGACGAAATCGGGCGCGGGACGAGCACGTTCGACGGGCTGAGCATCGCCTGGAGCGTCGCCGAGCACCTGCACGACAAGACGAAATGCCGCGCGCTCTTCGCGACGCATTACCACGAGATGTGCGACCTCGCCCGCGCGCGAACCGCCGTGCAGAATTACAACGTCGCGGTCCGCGAGTGGAACGACCGCGTCATCTTCCTGCGCAAGATCATCCCCGGCACCGCCGACAAAAGCTACGGCATCCAGGTCGCCCGGCTCGCCGGCCTGCCGCCCGAGATCATCAGCCGCGCCAAAGACATCCTCTCCCACCTAGAGGCGAATGCCGCGAAACCGAAAGGCGGCGATGAGAACACGGCACAGGAGAAACCGAAGCGCCCGCGCGGGCGGAAGAACGGCGAGGCGGTCCAGGAAGACGCCGCGATGCCGGAGCCGCAGCCCGCCCAGCTCACCTTGTTTTGATGCGTTGACGCGCGCCCCCATCCCCGTCTAGGCTCCCCGCATGTTTAAGCTCAAGGAACACTGGCAAATCCTCATCGCCCTCGTCGCGGCGGCCATCGTCGGCGCTATTTTCGGGGCGGAGGCGCTCAAGGAAGCCCCCTTCGTCAAAGGCGCGACCGCCGTCTGCCAGTTCTTCGGCGACCTCTTCATGAATGCCCTCAAGATGGTGATCGTGCCGCTGATCGTCGCCTCGATCATCTCGGGGATCGCCGGCTTGGGCAAGATGGAAGGCTTCGGGCGGCTGGGCGGCAAGACGATCGGTTACTATGCGGGGACCAGCCTGATCGCGATCCTGACCGGTTTGATCCTCGTCAATGCGATCAAGCCCGGCTACCGCGACGGCAAGCCGGACGAGCGGATTAAGCAGGCCTTCGACGCGCAGGCGGAGTTGATCGCGAAGGATCCCGCCCAGTTCGAGAAGGTGACCAGCGCCAGCGGCCGCGCCGAAAAAGGGACCAAGAACATCGCCGATGTCCTCAAGGACATGGTGCCGGCCAACCCGGTCAAGGCGGCCGCCGACGGCCAGATGCTCGGGCTCATCTTTTTCAGCATCCTGATCGGCTGGGCGCTCACCCAATTGACCGGCGACGGACCCGCCGCCTTCAAAAACATGTTCGATGGCCTGAACGACGTGATGATCGCCATCACCCGCCTGATCATGAAGTTCGCCCCCATCGGCGTCTTCGCCCTCGTCGTCCCGGTCATCGCGGAGACCGGGGTGACCGGCGTCTTCCAGTCGCTGGCGAAGTTTGCCGCCGTCGTCCTGCTCGCCCTCGGCATCCACTTTTTCGTCGCCATGCCGCTGCTCCTCAAATTCGTCGGCAAGGTCAGCCCGATCCGGCATTACAAGGCGATGGCCGAGGCGCTGCTCACCGCGTTCTCCACCGCCTCGTCATCCGCCACCCTGCCGATCACGCTGCGCTGCATCCGCGACAACGCCGGCGTCTCCCGCCGCGTCTCCAGCTTCACCCTGCCGCTCGGAGCCACCGTCAACATGGACGGCACCGCCCTCTACGAATGCGTCGTCGTCATCTTCGCCGCCCAGGTCGTCGGCGTCGAGATGACCTTCGGCGAGCAATTCGTCGTCGTCTTCCTCGCCCTGATCACCAGCATCGGCGTCGCCGGCGTCCCGTCGGCCAGCCTCGTCGCCATCCTCATCATCCTCAACAGCGCCAAGATCCCCGGCTTGGTCCCCGAGGCCGCCATGGCCTTCATCCTCACCGTGGACCGGTTCCTCGACATGTGCCGCACCGCCGTCAATGTCTTCAGCGATTCCTGCGGAGCCGTCATCATCGCCCGAACCGAAGGCGAAGAAGACGTCCTCTCCGGCGGTCCCGGCGGCGCCTCGGCGAAAGGGTAGCGCCAGCGGACAGACCCTCCCCCTTCGTCCATGATGGAAGATGAAGGACCTTCCGGAGAACGGTATTTAGGAAAACGGTGCCGTTGCTGCGAGCGTGAGCGAGCAACCGCTCCGCTAGAGTCTGCTCATCGCCAGCGAAGAGTGGGGTTCCAACTGCCCGCCAACGCCGCTTTCTCCGAGGGACAGCGCGAATGGCTGCAAGTTTGGATGCGCCTAAAAGTTCGCGATTCTTTTCAGCGCCGCAAAGCGCACTCCGATATCCGAATCGTGCGCAATGGCATATTCCAAAATGGGACAGGCACCCAAATGCCCCGTATCTCCCAGGAGCATGATGTCCCGCAACCGCCCATCATCCCCCTTGTTCGCAAACTTCTCGACCACTGCCCAGTTCTTTCCGGAATCGGTCGAACAAATATCCACCCCCTGGCTCATCGCTTCTCCCGCACATCTAGCGGCGGCGGCGCGCGGCGAACAAAACCCCACCCAAGCCTAGCAGGGCGACCCGGCTCGGCTCCGGCGTAGCGAGGAGCAGGTTATCGACAAACTGCTGCGAGTTGCGCCCGCCGGTCCGCGCCGTCAACGCGAACTGCCAGTCAGGCTGCGGGTTCCATCCTGCGATCATCCCCTGGAAAATCGTGTTTCCATCATACGCCAAATTGAAAAGCCCGGCCGGCGACACGCTGAAGTCCGTTTCTTTGAAGTCGATCGGCGTAGTTGTCAGGTTGACCTGCTGGTTAAAGATCTGCGCGCCGTTGTAATGCACCGTGATGCTTTCATCAACCGGGCTGAAGGCGTTGTTCTCGATGTGATAGCGGACGCGGAGTCCGGCGACCGGCAAGTCGCCATCGAACAAAGCAGTGGTTTCATTGTTGAACTGCCCGTAGTAAACCGACAGACCATCCGCCTGATCCGTGCTGCCCGACCCGTAGGATTGGTTAAGCGAGAAAGACGCCCGGATCATCCCCGAAGATAGCCCGAGATCGGAAACATAGGCGGTCCCGCGCTGGTTGTTGGTCGCATTTGTCAAAACCAACCACTGGTTCGCCCCATCGACAAACCCTCCGCCCCCAACACTCGCGATATTCGAAAAGGCGTCGTCCCCAACCCCATCAAAATCCGCAACAAAAACGCCTGCGGGAGCAAAGCTAACCGAAGCCAAGAGAAGCGCGGCAGATAGGGCAAATTTCATGGTTGGAGCATCAGGGATTGGAAATGGTGGAACCCTATAAAGAAGGTCGGACGGAAATCAACCCTTTTCCCCGGCCCACCGGGAAGCATCCAGCTCTCGCATTCATGACCATCGGCAAGGGCGAACTACCACCTTGCCGCCGATTAAGAGCCGCTGCCTGGTCCGCATTGCCCTGCAAATTCGCCCGTGACCTCGGCGCGGAGTCCATTAGAATAACGGCGATGAACCGCCCCACCACGCGCCCCTTCGCCTTCGCCTTCGCCGCCTGCACCTTGGCCGGAGCGATTTTCGCCCCCGGCACCAGCCCGGCCGCCCCCGTTGATTTCGCCAAAGACGTCGCGCCGGTGCTCGAATCGAACTGCATCCGGTGCCACGGCTCGGGCAAAGAAAAGGGCGGGCTGAGGCTCCACACGCGCGAGGCGATGCTCAAGGGCGGGGAGTCCGACTACGCCACGCTGGTGCCGGGCAAGGCGGAGGAAAGCGAGCTGGTCGCCCGCGTCTGCCTGCCGGAGGAGGACAACGACTTTATGCCGCAGGAGGCGAAGCCGCTGAAGCCGGCGGAGATCGCGGCGCTCAAGGCGTGGATCAACGCCGGGGCCGAGTGGCCGGAGGGCATCCGCCTCAAGCCCGCCAAGGAGCAGAAAAAGGAGATCGCCCAGCTTTTCAAGGACGCCCCGAGGAATGCCGCCGAAACCGCCGCGCGCATCGATGCGCTCATCGCCGCAGACAACGACGCCGCCGGGATCCAGGCGACCGCCCCGGTGGGCGACCTCGCCTTCCACCGCCGCGCGACGCTCGACCTGATCGGGCGGGTGCCGAGCGAGGCGGAGCTGCGGGCGTTCGAGGCGGCGTCGCCGGGCGGGCGTCGCGAGGAATTGGTGGACCGGCTGATCGGTGACCCGCGCTTTGCCGGGCGCTGGTCGGTGTTCTTCGCCGACATGCTGCGGGTGCGGGCGAATGCGGAGGGCGGCAACCAGTTGCTCGCCTGGCTCAACCGCTCGCTCGCCGAGGAAAAGCCCTACGACGAAATGGTGCGCGAATTGATCTCCGCCAACGGCAAGCCGGGCGCGAACCCGGCGGTCGGCTTCATCCTGGCCGACAATGCGGAGCCGATGGCGCTGGCCGGGGCGACCGCGCAAATCTTCCTCGGCACGCGGGTAGCCTGCGCCGAATGCCATGATCACCCGTTCGACGACTGGGAGCGGATGGACTTCTACCAACTCGCCGCGTTCTTCGGCAAAACCCAGCGGGTCGAGAGCCGGTTCTCCCGCACGGTTTACACGACGGAGGGCAAAGAGATGCGCGTGCAGTGGCCGCCGGAGGACACGCACCCGGCATCGCAGAAGCCGGTCGAGCCGGAGTTTCCGTTCGAGCTGTCGTCCTTCGACGGAACGCCGAGCCACATCGCGCGGCTGGAGAAGAAGCGGGCGAAGGCGGGCGCGCCGGGCGAGGCGGCACCGGAGGAAGCGCTCGACGATCTGCTCGACGGTCCGGTCAAGGTCGGCGGCGGCAAGGGGCCGGACATCCTCGCCGAAGCGAAGAAGGAAAGCGCGGCGCTGGATGTGAAGGGCGACCTCTACCGCGCCAGCGAGCTGCGCGAGAAGCTCGCCAACTACATCACCGATCCGCGCAACACGCTGTTCGCCCGCGCCTTCGTCAACCGCGTGTGGGCGGAGCTGGTCGGGCGCGGCTTCGTCGAGCCGCTCGACAATTTCTCGCAGTTCAACGACCCGAAGCACACCAAGGCTCTGGAATACCTCTCCCGCGAATTCATCGCCAGCGGCTTCGACTTCCGCGAGCTGGTCCGGGCGATCACGCTGACCGACGCGTATCGGCGCTCGCATCCGGAGCCTGGCTTGAGCGAGCCGGAGCGCGAGAAGGTCGAGCGCGCCTTCGCCGCCGCGCCGCTCCGCCGGATGGTGAGCGAGGTGCTCTACGATAGCATCGTGATCGCCGGGCATCTGGAGGACCAAAAATGGCGGTCCGGCGAAAACCTGCGCACCGTCGAGCGCCAGATCCGCGTCCCGATCGAGGGCGAGAAGATGGGGGCGGCTCCGGCGGCGGCGTCAGCCGGCGGCAGTGGCGACGATCCGAAGATGATGATGGCGGCGGATGCGTCGATGAAGCCGATGCCGGGTGCGGCGGGCTACGATCTGGAGAAGACGATCGCGCTCGACTTTGACGAGCTTTTGAAAAAATCCGCCGATGACGCCAAGGAGATCGCCGCGATGAAAGAGATGTCCGACCGCAAGATCGAGGAGGCGAAGATGGCGGAGATGCGCGCCCAGCAGAGGGCGGCGCAGCAGGGCGAGCGCTACCGGCTCGAGACGGTCGAGGAAAAGGTGGACGACAACCCGCAGTTCGACAGCGCCTTGCGCATGGCGTCCCCGGCTCCCGCCGACCACTTCCTCCGCGTGTTCGGGCAGCCGTCCCGCGAGGGGCTGGGCGAATTCCGCGACCATTCGTCGTCGCTGAGGCAGGAGCTCATGATGCTCAACGGCCGCGCCACCCACGAGGCGGCGCGGGTCGGATCGCTGGAGCCGATGGCCAAGCTGCTCGGCGAAAAGCCAAACCTCGATGGGGCCGCCCGCCTCGCCTATCGCGAGATCCTCAGCCGCAACCCGAGCGCCGCCGAACTCGCCGAAGCGACCGCCCTGCTCAGCGGCGCGCCGACGCCCGAGGACGGGATGGCGGACCTGCGCTGGGCGCTCTTCAACTGCCACGAATTCCGGTTCCTGCCGTAGGGAAGCACCGCCGGAGCGATTCGCGGCTAAAGCCGGAACGACTCTAGAAAATTGCGGTAGAAGACGACGCCCGCATTGAGGTCGTCTTCGGCCAGCCATTCGTCGGCGGTGTGCGCTTGGTCGATCGATCCGGGACCGGCGGCGATGCTGGGGATGCCGGCATCCGAGAGGTAGGCAGCGTCGCAGAACCAGGGTGCGCCGACGAGGTTCGAGGACGGGTTTGCAGCGAGCAGGCGCTGGACGTAGGGATGGTCGGACGGCGTGTCGAGCGGCAGCTTGGGCTGGGGAAAGGCGACCTGCGCCGCCGGATCGTGGCGGCCCGCGATCTCCCGGACTTTGGCTTCCACCGCCGCCTGATCCGTCGCCGGGACGATCCGGACGTCGATCTCCAGCGAGCAGCGGTCCGGCACGATGTTGGCGCGCGATCCGCCCCAGATCCGCCCGACGTTGACCGTGGCGGACCCGAGCACCGGGTCGCGGTCCCTCGCGAGGAAATCGCGGAATTCGGATTCGAGGTCGAGCGCGATTTGGGCTCCCTTGCGGATCGCGCTGTCGCCCAGTTCCGGCTTGGCCCCGTGGGCGGCGCGGCCGTGCGCCTGGATGATGCCCCAGAGGCAGCCCTTGTGCTTGTGGACGATGTCGTTGCCGGTCGGCTCGCCGACGACGGCGAACGCGAAGTCGCCGCCGTATTTTGCGCCGAAGTCCTGGGACCCCGCCTGGTCGGTTTCCTCGCCCATCAGGCCAACAAACGAAACGCCGCAGGCGAGATCCGGGATCTCGTCGCGCAGTTCTTTGAGCGCCCAGAGCATCGCCGCCATCGTGCCTTTGGTGTCGGAGGCTCCGCGCCCCCAGATGCGCCCGCCTTTCAGCCGCCCGCCGAACGGATCGATCGTCATGCCCGCCACGCTGACGGTATCGACGTGCGGGGCGAAGACGAGGCGTTCCTTGCCCGCGCCGCCAGCGAAGTCGCCAATCACATTTGGGCGGCCGGGGCGTACCTCCTCCAGGCGCGCCTCGGCTCCGATGCCCTCCAGGAACCCGGCGATGAATTCCGCGCAGGCTGCCTCCCCGACCCGGTCGGTGCCGGGGTCGCCATCCGGACTCACGCTCGGGATGGCGATCAGCTTGCCGAGGAGCTCTGCGGGCGAGTTCATCTATTCGGAAGAAGAGGCAGCAGCGCGCGATTCCTTGAGCCGCCGCCGGTCGCGGTCCGAGTAGAAGAACATCGAGTGGCCGATCATCGGGTAGAAGGCGCGGGCGAAGCGGAATTCCTGCCGCCCCATGATGTCGAGACCCTCTGGCGCATCGGGCGTGCGGGTCACCCCGGCGACCGCCATGCGGGAAGCGAGCGCCGCCCAGTCGCGGTCGCGGATGAAAAGCTCCGACCCCATCTCCTTGTTCGTGGTCAGGGGCGAGAAGTGCAGCCCGGCGACCGGCGTCCCTTTGTCCTCCGCGTAGGGCACGAGGCTCTCGAATTGATCCATGGTCCGCGGCGTCCACACCGAGATACGATCCGCATACCAGGCGACGGCCCACGGCATGTCGGAGACGATCACCTCGTTCGGCTCGGTGATGTCTTTGAGCTCGGCGATGACCGCCGGCATGTAGGGCGGCCAGTTCGCTTTGAAGACGCGCTCCTTCGTGTACATGCCCCGGATGATGCTCGGCACGAGGGTGAGCAAGAACGGCATCGCCGAGATCAGGATGATGATCGTGAAATGCCCGTTGCGGACCATCGGCGCGTGCATCGGCAGCCCGAGCCGGTGCCAGAGCACCGAGACGATGGCCAGCCCGTAGGCGGTCATCAGCGGGATGAACAAAACGTGGAGCTGGTTGGCCTCCAGCGGATCGCGGATGCCGAACAGCGACATGCCGCCGACGCCGAACACCCACATCAGCAAGAGGCACCATCGGAAATTCGCGATCTCCCGCCGCCGGAACGCATGCAGGAGCGAGAGGAAAAAGAGCGGTGCCGCCACGATCGAGCCGAGGAATGAATAGAGGTCGTTCACCTGCCGCAGCGATCCGTAAACGAGCTTCGTCGGCAGCCCGTCGAGCGAAAAGTCGTCGGTCTTCGGGTCGGCGTTTCGCATCACCCATTCTTCCTCGCCATTGTTCAAGCCGGAGTAAAACGAATAGATGCCGGAGCCGACGATCGAACCGGAGTTCTTGTAGTTATGGTAGCCCCAGAACGAAATGATGGCGAGGAAGATCGCGGCCATCATGATCGCCAGCACGCCGCGCGGGCGGAAGTAGGCGGCGACGAAGACGATCGCCCCGAGGAAGATCCAGACCGTCAGCCAATGGGCGAGGGCGAGCAGCCCGAAGAAGCCGCCGGTCAAGGCGATCCACAGCCAGGGCGACTTGCCTTGGTTGTGCATCTCGACCGCCTTGTAGAGGAAGTAGGTCGCAAAGCAGAAGAGGAAGAGGAGCAGGTTCTGAGGCAGCCCGCTCTGCGCGAATTTCCACAGCAACTGGCAGAGCAGCATCAAGATCGCGGTCACGCCGCCGATCTTCGCGTCGAAGATCCGGGAGACCAGCAGGTAGGTGATCCCGATCGAACAGAACAGGAGCAGCGCCGAGACCGCAGCGATAACGCGGTCGGGCAGGTAGATGGCGCTGCGGTTCTCTTCGTTGCCCTGGACCTCTGGCTCGTAGTCCCACGCCGATTGGCAGGTCAGCAGAAAGACCGAGTTGAGCAACGGGTTGAGCGGCGCGTGAAACGTGTCCTTAAACCCAACCAGCGGCGTTTCTGGATCCACCGAGCGCGCCTGGTAAAGCGAAACGGGTCGTATCGTCTTGGTCGTAAACCCATGCCCGCGCGCGATCTCCCGCCCGATCTGCGCCTGCTCGATCCCCTTGGCGTCCGAGAGACCGCGGAAGTCGACGAACAGGTAGTAGAAGCCGAGCAGGATGAGCACGACCAAGAAGACGGCGCGCAAAATGGCGCTGCCCGAATCCGGTACAGGATTGGGGGAGTGAGATTCTTCTTCTGACATGGATGGTGAGGTGAGTTCGAAAAAGGGGATGGGAGACGCCATGGATAGCGAACCACGGCGGCTTTGTTAAGGAAAGATATCTGTCACGTTTCGTTGAAAAATTGGCAGGGGCGGGGGCTAAGTAAGCGCGGGCACAAAAAAACCCGCCCGGCGCAGGGCACCGGGCGGGTCTGGAGATCGGCGGGTCAGTACTATCGGCGAGGCTGGTCTAGGCGGTCGCCTTGGCGTAGCGCTCGAGTACCGCGTCCCAGTCGACGTTCCAGAAGGCGGCGACGTAATCAGGGCGGCGGTTTTGGTAGTGAGATAGTAAGGCTGCTCCCAGACATCGAGCCCGAGGAGCGGCTTCTTGCCCTCCATGCATGGGCTGTCCTGGTTCGGCGTGGAGGAAACCTCCAGCTCGCCGTTGGCGACGCTCAGCCACGCCCAGCCGGAGCCGAAGCGCGTGGCGGCCGCTTTGGAAAACGCCTCTTTGAAGGCATCGAAATTGCCGAACTTCGCGTCGATGGCAGCGGCGAGCGGGCCGCTGGGTGCCGCCTTTGCTGAAGTATGATGGTCCAGAAGAGCGAGTGGTTGGCGTGGCCGCCGCCGTTGTTGCGCACCGCGCGCCCGGATGTCCTCCGGCACGGCGTCGAGATCGGCGATCAATTCGCAGATCGATTTGCCTTCCGAGGTCGGCGTTGCCGGAAATCGCGTTGTTCAGGTTGTTGATATAAGCTTGGTGGTGCTTCGAGTGGTGGATCTCCATCGTGCGGGCATCGATGTGCATCCAGCGCGTCGTAGGCGTAGGGCAGGAGGAAGTTCATTGGGGCATATCAGTCGTTTCGTTGGTGGTTTGGCTATTGGGAAATCCGGTTTTGCCGGGATCGGCATCGGGAGAAGGGTTACGAACGTGCGCGGGGATCGGCTGCGGTCAAGGTGGCGCGGCGGACCCCAGCCGGTAGGTCCTGAAGCTGGATTCTAGGGATCGCCGAAAAAATCCGGGACAAACGGGCGCTGGGGGCCGTCAGATGAAATACAGGCCGTAGGCTCCGGCGAAGATGCCCGCTGTTCCGCACCCCCAGACGCCCAAGTGGATCGGCGCAACCCCCTGGATCGCCTGGACTTCAGTAAAGCCACCCGCCACTGACTCACGCCGCTCACCCACCAGAGAAGCGGCTCATCCGTGTAGAGGATAACGAAGGTGAACCCGATCAGGAAGAAAAACGGGATCACCGCAAACAGCGTGTCGTTCAGCCCGCCGACCGAGATGGCGAGCGGCCAGACGCAAAGCCCGATGAAGCTCGGGGACGCCGCCCGCTTCACCGGGGCAAGCCCGGCGACATCGGCGATCGTATCCCCAGCCTTCAAGCAGGTCGCGGCAAAGGCGATGGCGGCGATCCCGACAAGGTAGAAGGCGGCGACGCGGCACAGCGCAGGAATGAACCCGAATTTGAGCGACCGCTCCGGCGCGCAAAACATGACCCCGACCGCTCGGGCAGCACGGGGAAGAATTCAAAATGGCGGCAACGATTGAAATCACAGCGGCGGGGCGTCGTTCCGCACAAAATGCCTCCCTCTGCCGAAGTCCAAGGCGATATTGGGATCGCCCGGCGCGCTTCCGGCGTAATTCGCTGGCAACCGGCGGGCGGCGGATCGCAATTTGCGCGCGGGCAGGGCGACCCTCGCTTGGCCGCCCGGCTTATCCGCTTACCTATCCGCCCCTTGCGGCAGCGCCCGACCGCGCGGATCACTGACTTCAAGCCAAGAAACACAATGGCTTATCAAGACATCACCCCGCCTCTCGGCGGCAAGATCACCATCGAGAACGGAAAGCTGAGCGTCCCGGACAACCCGGTCATCCGTTCCGCTCCAGCGGGGACGGCACGAGCGCGACATCTGGGCGGTAAGCCAGGTTGTCTTTCGCGCCGCCGTTGAAAAAGCCTATGGCGGCTCCAAAAAAGATCGCGTGGTTCGAGGTCCTCGCGGGCGAGGCATCGAAGGAGCAATTCGATAGCTGGTTTGCCGGACGACACGCTCAACATTCGCGAGTTTCTCGTCGGCATCGGACCAGCAAAGCCGGTCAGCGGCGGCATCGCTCGATCAACGTCGCCCTCCGCCAGCTCCTCGACCTCTACGTCTGCCTGCGCCCCGTCCGCTGGTTCGACGGCGTACTAGCCCGGTCAAACATCCGGGCTGACCGACATGGTCATCTTCCGGGAGAATACCGAGGACATCTACGCGGGCATCGAATTCCAGCATGGCGACGCCGACACCGAGAAGCTCAAGGCGTTGCTCAAGGAAAATTTCCCCGACCGGTTCAAGAAGATCCGCTTTCCCGACACCGCCGGCATCGGCATCAAACCGGTGTCCGAGAAGGCACACCGAGCGCCTCGTCCGCGCCGCCATCCAATACGCCATCGACAACAAGCGCGACAGCGTCACGCATAATCACAAGAGGCAACATCATGAAGTTCACCGAGGGTGCCTTCCGCGACTGGGGCTATGCACCCTGATGCAAGAAGAAGAATTCAGCGTAAAGACCTCGACGGCGGTCCGTGGCAGACGTTCGAGAAAGACGGTCACAAGATCACGGTGAAAGACGTGATCGCCGACGCCTTCCTCCAGCAGATCCTGACCCGCCCGGCGGAATACGAAGTCATCGCCACCATGAACCTCAACGGCGACTACATCTCCGGATGCGCTGTGCTGCGTCGGCGGCATCGGGATCGCCCCCGGCGGCAACATCAGCGTCACCGGTCACGCGATCTTCGAGGCGACCCACGGCACCGCCCCCAAATACGCCGACCAGGACAAAGGTCAACCCGGGTTCGGTCATCCTCTCCGGCGAGATGATGTTCCGGCACCTCGGCTGGCTCGAAGCCGCCGACCTTATCGTCAAAGGCATGGACGAGGCCGATCCAGGATCAAGCGCCGTCACCTACGACTTCGCCCGCCTCATGGACAGCGCCACCGAAATCAAATGCTCCGAATTCCGGGCAAAACATCGTCCCGATCACATGTAGAGGATCCGGCGCGCCCGACCGGCGAGCGACCAAGCAGCTCTGCTAAATCAAAGCGGCTGGCATTCCGAATCCCCGGCAACGGGCGGGTAGCCGCTTTCGGCGGAGGTCCAACCCAGAGGATTGGGCGCCTCCGCCGTTCACCACCCCTGCCGGGGCGGATTCGTGCGCGGCATCCGAGTAGCATCGGCATCCTGCCGATCATCCAAGCCCGGTAGCGAGCGCACATCGCCATCTTGAGATGGGGGTGCATCCACGTCGCCAGCAGGCAGGCTGCCCGCAACCAGGAACCCACCGCAGAGCGGTCGGACAGCAGAGCCTAGGGTTGCCGAGGGACGAGGCTACCCTAGGACCGCCCACAACGAGGATCGCTACCGCGAAGCGTTGGATAGCTGCCACAGTGCCTGCCGGGTGCAACCTTCAGGGTTGGCTCGTGCTGGGGCGCGAATCCCAGGGTAGCCTCGTGCCTCGGCAACCCTGGGCTTTGGGATACAACCGCTTCGCGGTCGGGGACCGCGAAAATGAGCGCCAATCGATTGTGGGTCGAGGCGAGCGCCCGCCGCCGGTTTTTCCGAGAACGCCGCCACCCAGCCCGGGCGATGCGCCTCCGCGCTTCCGTCGCCACTGCCGGGGCGGATTCGCGCCACGCCGGGAATCCGGTGGCTGCGTCGCTGGCGCTCCTGGCGCGCCGGCTACGATCCGGCATCCCTCCGGGATGGGATGAAACGGGTATCGGAATCCGCTTTTCCGGTTCGTCACCGGTCCGCGATGCCCCCAACCCTTACGGATAGGATTGTCTTCCCCAAAGAATTGGGGTAGATGCCCAATTCGCAACACCGCCAATAGGCGGGATAGCCCGAGAATCATGCCCGCAGAACGCGCCAGCCCGACTCATTCGCAATCGGCTGGCTCTTTGAGACGGCCATATTATCTCGCCAAACTCCATGACGTGTCGAACCTTGATTCAACTTGCAACCGTTTTTCGGAGCGTTGCCACTCAGGTGGTGTGTACAGGCGATAGCGATCTTTACTCGGCGGGGATTGCGTCGAGTCGAAGAACTACCTCGGCGGACTGAGCTTGAGTTACTACCGCCCCGGTTGCGACGTCACCGTGGGGTTCGACAAAGACACTGGAGTGGCCACGCATTTTGGCCTCGGCAGATTCTCATCCGTGTATTTTCAGGGACTTGACGTGTTTGGAGATGATGCAGCCTGGCGGTCAATAGTTGGGATGAGTTCCGATTGCCACGAATGGGTGGGTTTTGTCATCTGCTGTGACCTGGGCATTCGGCTCAGCGGCTTCCACGATGACGACCACAGCCAGCTTGCGATCTCGATGTTTCCCAAAGGCGATTACGACCGCCATCGCCCAAAGTTCAAACCGTTCTCGCTTCGACAGCTATCAAAATAACCAAGGCACAATCGGGTAGGAGCGGGTTTTGAACCCGCTCCCCCCACAAAGTCTATGGCAAGGGATTGCCACAGATATATACTTCGCATCCGGACAGGCGGTTCCGCATCGGCGGTTCAAATCCGCCATGCTATCCTTTGGAGCCTTTCGAACTGATCGCCAGGATTGCGTCCTATCGCAGAGCGCCCGGTCGATTGGATAAGGCGATTAGAAGGAATCCGCTGCGTAGCGGCGACCGACTTGTAGCCCGCTCCTTCAGGGTCGGGTCCCTCCCCGGCACCGTGCCGCCGTCGCGTCGTGACGATTGACCCAGCCCGCTGCAGCGTCCGCTGAAACGTGGCGTTCAACCGACTGCAGCGGGATGGCTTCCGCTCGCGTCACCCAGCCTTGAAGGCTGGGCTACAAATCAACCGCCGCTACGCGGCGAGTCACAACAAGCGCGGTGGTTTCCGGACGTCGCGCCTCGCGTTGTCGCTTCGCCCTGGACACAGCACCCACCGCAGAAGCGATCGGACCGTAGAGCCTAAAGTTGCCGAGGGACGAGGCTACCCTGAGACACGCCCACAACAGGGCGCTACCGCGAAGCGGTTGGATAGATGCGCAGCGGCCGCCGGGTGCAACCCCTTCAGGGTTGGATCGTGCCGGGGCGCGAATCCCAGGGTAGCCTCGTGCCTCGGCAACCCTGGGCTTTGGGACTCGCCGCTTCGCGGTAGAGGACAGCGAAAGCGGTGCCAGATCGATTGTGGGTCGAGGCGAGCGCCGCCGCCGGTTTTTCCGAGAACGCCGCCACCCCAACCCAGACATGCGCCTCTGCGGTTCCGCCGCTCCTACCGGGGCGGATTCGTGCCACGCCGGGAATCCGACCGCTCTTCGGCTGACCTTGCACCTATTCTTCTCAAACATTTCGCGACGGGCCAAAATCCTCACGCCTCCACATACCGCGCCCGCAGATGCGCGAGATGGTAATCGGCGCGGGTCGGCTCTCCGGTGGCGGCTTTCATTAGATCTTGGGGGAGAAAGGCGTTTGCCTAGGGTGTGGACGTGCTCGCGCATCCAGCCGAGCAGCCCGGCGTAGTCCGCCTTTCGATCTGCGGCGGCGATGGCGGGATCGCTTTGGACGGCGGCGCGGTAGAGCTGGGCGGCGTTGAGGTTGCCGAGCGTGTAGGTCGGGAAATAGCCGAGCGCGCCCATGCTCCAGTGGATGTCCTGGAGGCAGCCGTTGGCGTCCCGGTCCACCGAGAACCCGAAGAGTTTTTCAAATTCCTCGTTCCACGCGGCGGGCACGTCGGCGGCGTCTAGCTCGCCGCGGATGAGCCGGCGCTCGATGCCGAAGCGCAGGATGATGTGGAGGTCGTAGGTTGATTCGTCCGCCTCGACGCGGATGTAGGAAGGCTCCGAGCGGTTCATGGCGGCGACGATCTGGTCGATGCCCACGCCGCGCAGGTGCGGGAAATACTCGGCGGCGCGGGGCAGCCACTTCTCCCAAAACGGGCGGCCGCGCCCGACGTGGTTTTCCCACAGCCGGGACTGGGATTCGTGGATGCCGAGCGAGATCGCCTCGCCGGTCGGCAGCCCGTGGTCCGCCTCCGGCAGCCCTTGGTCGTAGAGCCCGTGCCCGCTCTCGTGGAGGACGCCGAACAGCGAGCTGGAGAAATCGTTTTCGTCATAGCGGGTCGTCATCCGCGTGTCGCCCGGTCCGATCCCGCTGCAAAACGGATGAGGCGCGGTGTCGATCCGCCCGGCCTCGAAATCAAACCCGATCGCCTCCGCCACCTCCCGGTTGAAGGCGGCTTGCTTCTCGACCGGCGCAGCGCCTTTGAGCAAATCGGCGGGGATCGACTTCGACCGCTCCGCCGCCTCCTGCGCCAGCGCGGAGATCTTCGGCTTCAGGTCGTCGAGCACCGCGGCGACCTCGGCGGTGAGCGCGCCGCGTTCGTAGCCGCCGAGCAGCGCGTCGTAGCGCTCGCCCTCGTAGCCCCAGCAGTCCGCCTGCTTGATGTTCAAGGCGACGATCTTCTCCAAATGCGGGCGGAACTGGGCAAAATCCGATTTCTTGCGCGCGTCCTGCCAGGCGTGGAGCGCGGTGGTCGTGGCGGCGCGGAATTCCTCGACGAGCTCGGCGGGGATCTTGCAGGCGCGGTCGTAATCGTGGCGCCACTCGCGCACGTTCGCCGCTTCCCCAGTGCCGCTTTCGAACCCGGCGTCTTCGCACGCCTTGATCCAATCGCCGACCTCCGGCGCGGTCGCCCGGCGGTGGGTCAGCCCGGAGAGATAGGCCATCTGCTTCGCGCGAAACGGCACCGCCTTCTCCGGCATGTAGGTCTCCTGGTCCCAGCCGATCAGCGAATTGGCGGCGGAGAGGTAGGAAAGTTCGCGGTTGAGGGTGCAGAGTTTGTCGTAGGCTTCCATCATGCGCGGAGTCTGGCGGGGACCGGGCGGCGGCGCAAACGGGGATTGGCGCGCAGCGGGGGGGGCCAACGAGCGGCGGACTCTCCTCGGGACCGTCAGCTCCATCGGCTAGGAGGCAGCAATCGCAAACCCGATGAAGGGACTTCGGCGGTTCGGAACCACCCCCGGAGATCTCCCTAGGGAGGGGGCTTTCGGCGCCACACCCCGTGTCCGATGCCCCAGCGGGAACAAGACGACCCACGCGGTCGAACTCCGCAATGCTTCCCGGCATTCTGCCTGACGCGCAGACTCGCCCGATTCTTTTCGGCATCGCCCGTGACATCGTGGGAGGCTCCGCTACCCTAGCGGCGACATGCCCGCACCAGCCACGCCCCAGCCGCTCGCCCTCCTCTCCGGGGGCATGGATTCCGTCTGCGCGCTCTACCATGCGCACGCGGCGTGGGGCGTCGCGGCCGCGCTGAGTTTCGACTACGGCTCGAAGCATAATGCGCGGGAGATCCCTTTCGCCGAGTATCACGCGGCGAAGCTCGGCATCCCGCACCGCACCATCGCGCTGCCCTTCGTCGGCGAGACATTCAAATCGGACCTGCTGAGCAGCGGCGGCGAGATCCCGGACGGTCACTACGAGGAGGAGACGATGAAGCAAACCGTCGTCCCATTTCGCAACGGCATCATGCTCAGCATCGCCGCCGGCTACGCCGAGAGCATCGGCGCGGGCGGGCTGGTCATCGCCGCGCACGCCGGGGACCACGCGATCTATCCGGATTGCCGCGAAGATTTCATGCAGGCGATGGGCGAGGCGATCCGGCTCGGCACCTATGCGAACGTCGCGCTGCAGCGCCCGTTCATCGCGATGGACAAGGCGGCGATCGCAAAGCGCGGCGCAGAACTCGGCGTCGATTTTTCCCAGACGTGGTCTTGCTACAAGGGCGGCGCGATCCACTGCGGGACCTGCGGCACCTGCGTGGAGCGGCGCGAGGCATTCCTCGTCGCGGGCGTCGAAGACCCGACCGAATACGCCGTCGCCGGACCGCTGCCGCCGAAGCCTGAGCCTCACGCGCAAACTGAATGCCCATGAGAATTACGCCCATTATTCCATTCCGCCACACACGGGCACGCGGCGTTGCGCCAACTGGAGCAGCATGCCGTAAACGGGGCGTCGCGCAGCCAATCGCCCCTCCTGGGAGGGGTCGGGGGTGGGTCAGCGAGCAGCGGAATTCCCCTCAGATGGCGCCCTTGCCATTGGGATCGGCACGCTGTGGGCAAAAAGAGATAAAGGGACTCCGGCAGTGCAAACCCACCCCTAAATCCCCTCCAGGGAGGGGACTTGCAGCGCAACGCCCAGATTCCTTCGGTCAGGAACAAACACCACGCTTTGCGCGAGCGAACCCCGCCTTTGTTTTTGGCGATCAGCCTACCCAACGCGATGCGGATCTCTGAAATATTTTACTCGCTGCAAGGCGAAGGCTCGCTCGCCGGGATGCCGTCCGCCTTTATCCGGACCAGCGGCTGCAACCTGCGCTGCCGCTGGTGCGATACGAAATACGCCTCGTGGCAGCCAGAAGGCGACGACCATTCGCCGGAGCAAATCGCCGCCGAAGTCCGGCGCCTCGCGCCCGCCGCGCGGCACGTGGTCCTGACCGGCGGCGAACCCATGGTCGCAAAAGGGATCGCCGATCTCGCCGCGCTGCTTCGCGAAGACGGATTCCACCTCACGATCGAGACCGCCGCCACCGTGCCGCCCGACGGGATCGCCTGCGACCTCGCCTCGCTCAGCCCGAAGCTCGCGAATTCGACGCCGCTGGCGGGCGAGATCGGGGACGCCTGGATCGCCCGGCACGAGGCGACGCGGCTCCAGCCTAGCGTCATCCGCGAGTGGGTCGATGCCTACCCGCACCAGCTCAAGTTCGTCGTCGCCGGCGATGGCGACCTCGCGGAGATCGACGCGTTGCTCGCGGAAGTCGGCGGCGTCGCGCCCGCCCATGTCATGCTCATGCCGGAGGGCACCGACGCGGCGGCGATCCGCTCGCGCGAGCCGTGGCTGATCGGTCTATGCAAAGCGCGGGGCTTCCGCTATTGCCCGCGCCTGCACCTCGATTGGTTCGGCAACACGCGCGGCACTTGACGCCGCCGCCCCGCCCGGCCATCGGATAAGCCGCCCCCCAAAAATTCCCAACCACCGAATGCGCGCCCTCCTCTTTGACTTCGACGGACTGATCCTCGACACCGAAACCCCGGTCTATGAATCGTGGCGCGAGGTCTATGAGGCGCACGGCGAAGAGCTGCCGATCAGCCAATACGCCGAATGCGTGGGCAGCACCCATGCGCGTTTCGACCCGGCGACCGAGCTGGAGCATCGGCTCGGGCGCGCCCTGAATTGGGCGGCGATCACGCCGGAGCGCCGCGCCCGCTCGCTCGCCCTCGTCCACCAGCAGAGCACCCTGCCCGGCGTCGCGGACCTGCTCGCCGAAGCCCGCGCCGAAGGCATCCCCTGCGCGGTCGCCAGCAGCTCGCCGCCCGATTGGGTGCGCCCGCTGCTCGACAGGCTCGGGCTCTCGGGCTTCTTCCGCGCCGTCTGCTGCCTCGGCGAAGCCGCCCACCGCGCCAAGCCGGAGCCGGATCTCTTCCTCGCCGCCGCCGCGCAGCTCAACATCGATCCGCGCGACGCGCTCGTCCTCGAAGATTCGCACAACGGCCTGCGCGCCGCCCAAGCCGCCGGTGCCCCGTGCGTCATCGTCCCGAACAGCATCACCCAGCACTACGCCTTCCACGGCGCCGCCGCCGTCCTCAAATCGATGCCCGCCCGCGCCGAACTCGCCGCGATCTGGGGGCGGCTTTGATAAGCCGCGTGGAGCGCAGATTTTTTCAACCGCTCCCACATTTTTCGTTCGCGGGAATTCCCATCTGCTAGATTCCGGGTGTGTCCCAACCCCTGCCGCCTGACGCGGACCCGTTTTTTTCTTTCTCGATCAACCCGCAGCCGACCGCGACGTCCTGCGGTCCGACCTGTTTGCATGCGGTCTATCACTTTTTCGGGCTGGACCTGACGGTTGCCTCGCTGATGCGGGCGGTGCCGACCGTCGCGGGCGGCGGCACGATCGCGGTGTGGCTGGGGGTGGATGCGTTGCGGCGCGGGTTCCGCGCGCGGCTCTACACCTGCAACCTGCGCGTGCTCGACCCGACTTGGTTTCCGCCAGAGCCGGGCAAGCCGCCGGACCGGGCGCTGCTCCGCGCGAAGATCGCGGCGGCGACGAAGGCGCGCCGCCGCCCGAAAGAACGCGGCGAGCTCAAGGCGCTGGCCGAGTTCCTCGACCTCGGCGGCGACCTGCGCATGGAGCCGCTCTCGCCGTCGCTGCTCCGCCGGTTCCTCCGCGCGGGCCTGCCGATCATCGCCGGGCTGAGCTGCACCTTCCTCTACGGCGACCCGCGCGTCCTGCCGGAGACCGGCGCGGACGATGATTTGCGCGGCGAGCCGGAGGGGCACTTCGTCGTGGTCACCCAGGATCCTAGCGGCGACCGGAAGGCGGTCACGGTGCACGATCCGTCGCCGGAGAGCCCGTTCGACGACCCGCATTGCTACGACGTCGGCATGGACCGGCTGATCAACGCGATCCTCCTCGGCGTCCTCACCTTCGATGCCAACATCCTCGTCCTCAGCCCCGCCGCCGCGCCGATCCCCTGACCGATGAAGGCTCCGCGCACGATCGTCATCTGCGACCAGCCGTCGGGCTGGCTCTCCGCCATCCCCGGGGCGCGGCTCGCCTCCCCGCGCGACTATCTCTTCGGCGACCCCGACCTGCAGCGCGCGCCGAAGCTGCGCGTCTTCAACCTGAGCGGCGACTATTCGTATCAAAGCCTCGGTTACTACGTCTCGCTGCTCGCCGAGGCGCGCGGCCACCGCCCGATGCCCTCGGCGGAGACGCTGCGGGACTTCGGCAGGGGCGGCGCGCTCGTCCGCGTGCCGCCGCAAGAGCTGGACGAGATCATCCAGCGGTCGCTCAAATCGATCGCCTCGGACCAATTCACGCTGTCGGTCTACTTCGGGCGCAACCTCGCCGAGCGGCATTCGCGGCTGGTCCGGCGGCTCTTCACACTCTTGCCCGCGCCGCTGCTCCGCGCCGAATTCGTCCGCCTGCAAGACGGGCGCTGGGCGCTCGAATCGATCCGCCCGATCGCCGCCAAGGACGTGCCGGAGGAGCACCGCGACTTCGTCATCGACTCCGCCCGACGGCACTTCGCGCACCCGTCCGCCAGAGCCGGGCGCAAACACATGCGCTACTGCCTGGCCGTGCTCACCGATCCGTCGGACGCGACGCCGCCCTCGGACGCCGGGGCGCTGCGGCGGCTGGGCGCGGCGGCGGCCAAGCGCGACGTCGAGATCGAGATGGTGACGCGCGAAGACCTCAACCGGATCGCCGAGTTCGACGCGCTCTTCATCCGCGCGACCACGGCGGTCAACCACTTCACCTACCGCTTCGCCAAACGCGCCGCCGCCGAAGGCATCCCGGTCATCGACGACCCGCTCTCGATCCTCCGCTGCACCAACAAGGTGTATCTCGCCGAACTCTTCGCCCGCCACGGGATCCCGCAGCCGAATACGGCGATCGTCCACCGCGGGAACGCCGCGCAGATCCCCGGCGAACTTGGGCTGCCGCTCATCCTCAAGCAGCCGGACTCGTCGTTCTCGCTCGGCGTGTGCAAGGCGGCGGACCCCGGCGAATACACGCGGCTGGTCAACGATCTGCTCCGCGGCTCCGACCTGCTCATCGCCCAGGAATTCATGCCGACCGACTTCGACTGGCGGATCGGCGTGCTGGACGGCAAGCCTCTCTTCGCCTGCCGATACTTCATGGCGCGCGGGCATTGGCAGATCTACAACCGCAGCGAGCGCGGGATGACGGCCGGCGATGCCGATACGCTGCCGGTCGAAGACGCGCCGCCCGCCATCGTCGATACCGCCACGCGCGCCGCCGCGCTGATCGGCGACGGGCTCTACGGCATCGATTTGAAAGAGGTCGGCGGGAAGCCGGTCGTCATCGAGATCAACGACAACCCGTCAATCGACGCCGGCTGCGAGGACGCCGTCCTGAAAGGCGCGCTCTACGACGCGCTGATCGACAGCTTCATCCGGCGGATCGAAAAGAAGGCGTCACCCTAACCACGGCCAAAAGGTTCCCCGGCAACGCTTCAAACAACCCACCAAGATCCGACCATGCCCTACGGCGTCGAACTCGAATACATGATCGTCGATGCGGGAACGCTCGACGCCGCCCCGATCGCCGACCGCATCCTTATCGATGACGCCGGCGCGCCGTGCAACGCGCTGGTCCGCGGCGATATCGGCTGGTCCAACGAATTGGTCCGCCACGTCATCGAACTGAAGACCGCGCATCCCGCCGAGGCGCTGGAGGGATTGGCGGAGCGGTTCCAGCGCGCGGTCAGCGAGGTCGCCGCGCGCCTCCAGCCGCACGGCGCGCGGCTGCTGCCGACGGCGATGCACCCGTGGTTCGACCCGGAGCGCGAGACGAACCTGTGGGTCGGCGACGACCGCGAGATCTACGCGGCATTCGACGCCATCTTCGGCTGCCGCGGCACGGCTGGTCCAACCTCCAGTCGGTCCACCTCAACCTCCCGTTCCATAGCGACGACGAATTTCGCAGGCTGCACGCCGCGATCCGCGTCGCGCTGCCGCTGCTGCCCGCGCTCGCCGCCAGCTCCCCGATCCAAGGGCGGTCGCCGAGCGGATTTCTCGACGCGCGGCTCGAAGCGTATCGGCACAACTGCGCGCGCGTCCCGCTGGTCACCGGCCACGTCATCCCTGAGCTGGCGCGCTCGCCCGCCGAATACGATGAGCGCATCCTGCAGCCGATGTATCGCGCCATCGCACCGCTCGATCCTGGCGGCGTCTTGCAGGACGAATGGCTCAACGCCCGCGGGGCGATCGCCCGCTTCGACCGGAACACGATCGAGATCCGCGTGCTCGACATCCAGGAATGCCCCGCCCAGGACCTCGCCCTCCTCGGCTTCATCGACGCCTTGTTGCGCGCCTTGCAATGCGGCGCGCTCTCGCCGCTCGACGAACAAGAGGCGCTCGGCGAACGCGCGCTCGAGCAGATCTTTCTGCGCGCCATCCGCGACGGCCGCTTCGCCCCGGCAATCGACGCTGCCTGGCTGAGCGCGCTCGGGCTAGATGGGAAAACCAAGTCGCTCGGGGACGCGGCGGCAGCCTTGATGCACCGCCTTGGAGCCCGCGACGCCTGGTGGGGCGATGGCGTCCGGTTCATCCTCCGCAGCGGATCGCTCGCCGAGCGCATCCTCGGCGCGATGAGCCAGGGCGAGCCGCTGCCCGCCATCTACCGCCGCCTCGCCGAATCGTTGGCGGGCGGGATCCGGTTCGAGGCGTCCGCGAATGCGTAGCCGCTGCTAGCTAGGAGTCGAACCGATAGCGTCGCTCCAGCCAGCGCGATGCGGCGAAGATCGGGAGCGTGAGGATGAGGTAGCCGACCGCGAGCACCGCGTACGCCTCGACCCCGCCGTAGGTCTGCGCGTTGACCGAGTAGGCGCGGTGGGTCAGCTCGGGGATGGCGATGACGGTGAGCAGCGAGCTGTCTTTGATCAGATTGGCGAATGCGCCCGCCATGCTCGGCGCGACGCGGCGCGCAGCCTGCGGGATGATGACGTAGCGGTAGATCTGGCGGCGCGAAAACCCGACCGCCCGCGCGCTTTCAATCTGCGAACGCCCGATCGACTCGATCCCGCCGCGCAGGATCTCAGCGATGTAGGCACCCTCGAAAAGCGACAGCAGAAGGATGGCGTTCACGAATTGGCTCTCCATCCCGAGCGCCGTGCCGACGATGTAGTGCCCGATGAGCAACTGGGTCAGCAGCGGCGTCCCGCGGATCAGCTCGATGAAACCGCTGCTGGCCAACCTGACCGCGGCCAGCGTGCTGCGCGCCCCAGCCATCGCCAGGGAGCCGACCACCGTGGACCCGACCAGGGCGGCGGCGCTAATCCCGACGGTCCAGAGCCAGCCGCTGACAAAGTGCGAGCGATAGACCCAGATCGACGACCAGGTGTTCTGGTGGCGCAGCCCCGAAAACACAGCATAGCAAAGCGCGCTCACCCCGACCAAGATGGCAGCTCCAGCGGCGATTTCAGCTTTGGCAGACGGGCGGGTCATCGGGCGGCGGGGCGGATCACGGATTGAGCTTGATCGTCGGGTCGAGCGGTTTCACCCCCGATTCCGCATCGTCTTCCCGTCGTCCGCCCCATTGCCAAAGCCTGCGACCCAGCCCTTCTGCACGACTTCGCTCAGGATCGCCTGGTTCTCGCCGCTCCCTCCGCCGGAAACGCAGTCGGACGATGGCGAGAAACTGGTCCGGCGAATCGGCGATGATCTTGTAAAGCTTCGGCGCGACCGGTCCGTTGCGCGGCGTGTAGGCGAAGACCTGATGGCGACCATCGATGTCCTCCATCGACAGGCAGACCCACGCCCTTTCGTCGGCGAACCCGAAATTGTAGTAGCTGTCGAGCCGGGCGCGGACCCGCATCAGCACCGGCTCTTCCGGGCGGGTCGCGAGCATTTCCTCCCACCCCAATTCGCCGTAGCCGACAAAACTCTCCCAGTCCGCCGCGTTGGTCCCATCTTCGGATTCGATGACCGCCAGCGAGCGTTCCTCGAAATCGCCAGTCTGGACCGGGAGAATCGTGGCACGCCCGATGAAAAGCGCGTCGGTGAAATCGCCGATCTCGCGCATCCCGAACGGGCGGTAGGTGCCGCCGCCTCTCGCATAAAACTCCCGCATTTTGGGCAGCGCCTTCTGGGGATCGCGGCTGACGGACGCAAGGGCATCGAGGGTCGGCGCTTCGAGGAACGATTTGACGATCGGGGTAATCCGGCTGAGGCGCCGTTCACGCTCCTTATCCTGGAGGACGACTGGGCGGTCCTGCTCAGGTTCATCGAGCACCACTTCGGCAGGATCGCGGAAGGTAAAAATCGCGAGGATGGCAAAGTAGGACGATGAGAATTCGGCGATCCACCGGAACATTTCGGCAACGCTCTCCGCCGTCCGGTCGTGGGGAAAGGCGACCTCGGACGGATCGCGATCCCAATCCGGCACCTCGACGCGCCGCGCCTTTCTTCGAACCTGCCGCCGATGCCGATCTGCGTCCTCGCGCGCCTTGGCGACCGCTGGATCTTCGGTGGTCGAGAGCGGCTTCGCAAACGGCTCCCCGCTTTCAATTTTTCTCCCGGGCACCTGTGACTCATCGCCCTGTGCAGCGATATCCGCCTCGAATCCAGCTTCCCGCGATGCTACCGCCGCCGCCTCCTCGACGTCTGCGGCGGCAACAGCTCCTGCGGCGAGCTGCTCTGCGGGATCGTCGGCATCTGGGAGATCGAGGATTTCCCGGCAAGTGGGGCAGAGCACGCTCGGTCCTGCCGTATCGGCATCGATCTTTAAGAGTCCGTCACACGACGGGCATCTGAGCAACATCCAGGACATAGCATGAAGGAGGAGCCGGTTGGTCGGCAACTTGGATGCCTACCCCATAGCGGGATCACCGCAGATCACAAGATCGATGCGGCCCCCCTACCGAATGAATTCGCCGGAATCAGGTGGATGGGATCAGGGCACAAAAAAGCGAAGCCGCCCGAGGAGAGAGAATAGCCCGGGCGGCTTCGCTGGGGTATGGGGGGATCCTTTACTAGCGAGAGTAAAGCTCGACGATCAACTGCTCATTTACGAGCGGATCGATCTCCTCGCGGCTCGGCACGCGAACGTAGGTGCCTTTGAGATTGTCGCGGTCGAGACCCATCCAGTCCGGCAGCGGCGTGCCTTGCGTCATATCGAGGAAGCGCATGGCGACCTGCTGGGAGCGGGGCGATTCTTTGATCGAGATCTCATCGCCTGCCTTGCACTGGTAAGACGGGATGTCGACGCGGGAGCCGTTGACCAAGACATGACCGTGATTGACGAACTGCCGGGCGGCACGGCGCGAATTGGCGAACCCCAAACGATAAACGATGTTGTCGAGGCGGCTCTCCAGAAGCTGGAGCATGATCTCGCCCGTCACGCCCCGGCGGCGGGCCGCCTCCGCATAATACCGGCGAAACTGCTTTTCGAGGACGCCGTATTGGAAGCGCAGCTTCTGTTTCTCAGCAAGCGCGATGGCGTAGTCAGATTGCTTGCGGCGGGCGCTGCGCGCGCCGTGTTGACCGGGACCGTAGGCGCGGCGCTCCATCGCTTTGGATGGACCAAAGAGGGCGACGCCGAAACGGCGGGAAATTTTGTCCGTAGGACCAGTGTAACGAGCCATAGTGGGGTGAGGTAGAAATTAGACGCGGCGGGGCTTCTTCGGGCGGCAGCCGTTGTGTGGCACAGGGGTGACATCGCGGATCACGGTAACCTCGATCCCGATTGCCTGGACGGCACGGACGGCGGATTCGCGCCCGGCGCCGGGTCCTTGACCCGGACTTCGGCTTCTTTCAAGCCGTGCCCCATCGCCTGGCGGCAAGCATCTTGAGAGACGGGCTGCGCGGCATAGGCGGTGCTCTTGCGGGAACCCTTGAATCCCATCTTCCCGGCGCTCGACCAGCCGAGCACGTTACCCGAGCGGTCGGTCACCGATACCAGCGTGTTGTTGAAGGTCGCCGTGACATGGACGATGCCCTCGGAGACGTTTTTGCTGCCCTTGGGGCGGAGTTTTGACCTTGTTCTCCTCGCCCTCTGGATCGAGTTCGGCAAAGACATCCTTCTTCTCCTCCTTCTTCGGAGCGGCGGGTTCCTCGGCGGCGGGTGCCTTAGATTCCTCTTTCGATCCGGCAGCAGCTGCCGGGGCGGCGGATTCCGGCACCGGGGAGGCGGCGGCGGGGCTTGCTCTTCGGGAGCAGGCGCGTTCGATTCGGATTTCGTCAGTATAAGGATGATCGTTGCTGGCTAGCGGTAGGTAGCGATGGTGGATTAAACTTTGCCCTTCTTGGCTCCGGCGCGGCGGACGATGCCGACCGTCTTTTTCCCGCCTTTGCGCGTCCGGGCATTGGTGGAGGTGCGCTGCCCGCGAACCGGGAGGCTGCGGATGTGGCGGATCCCGCGATAGCATTGGATCTGCTTGAGACGCTTCAGGTTCGCCTGGATGTCGCGGCGCAGGTCGCCCTCGATGATGATGCCGCGCGCGCCGACCACGTTGACGATGGCGCTGAGTTGCTCATCGGTGAGTTGGCCGGTGCGGGTATCCGGATCGATGCCCGCTTCCGCGAGGATCTTTTCGCCGTGGGACGCCCGATGCCATAGACATAGGGCAGCGAAGCTTCAATTCGCTTCTCGTTCGGAATATCTACGCCAAGGAGTCGGGCCATAATGGGTGATCAGGTTGGGCGGTGGTGTTGGGAAGTGATGCTGGCTAGCCTTGGCGCTGCTTGTGGCGCGGGTTTTTGCAGATCACGCGGACGATTCCCTGGCGGCGGATGATGCGGCAGGCTTCGCAGAGGCGCTTGACTGAGGGGCGAACCTTCATGGCTAGTTGGCAGTGGGTATCAGTTGAAAATGAGTGGCTTCGCAGCATCCGCCAAAGTCTGTCGGCGGAGGAGTTTAAGCCCGGAAACGGGGCGGTTCTTATAGCACAAGTGTGATGCAGCGCAGGGCGGAATTTTTGAGTTTTTTTGCGGGGCGGTCAAAGTTTTGCGCTATTTGAGGGCGGGTCCCGGCTGAAAGCGCCCGCGGGGGATTAGCCGCTCGCGTGGCGTCATGATTTCGGGACCTTCGTCTGTCACATGGATGGTAAATTCGAAATGGGCGGATGGCTTCTCGTCGGCAGAGATGACCGTCCATCCGACAAGTCCAACTCTTTCGTGTCGCCGGTGCCCATGTTGACCATAGGCTCGACGGCAAGAAAAAGTCCCGGCTTGAGCTTCAAGCGCATATCGCGCTCATCGCTCAGGTAGTTCGGCACCTGCGGCGGTTCGTGCAGCTTTCGCCCGACGCCGTGGTGACCAAGTCGCGCACCACGGAATAGCCGTAGGCCACACAATCTTCGACGACCGCAGAAGTTCTCCGAGATAGGCTCCGCTCTGCGCGCACTCGACGGCGGCGTCGAGCGATTCCTCGGTGGCATAGAGCAGGCGCTCGACGGCGGGCGATATCTCGCAACCGGGACGGTCATCGCATTGTCGCCGATCCATCCTTGCCGGGTTTTGACCCCCGACGTCGATCTTAACAATGTCGCCGTCCTGGATCACGCGGTCGGATCCGATCCCGTGGACGACTTCTTCGTTCATGGAAATGCAGATATTCCCGGGAAGCGGCGCTTTCCTCCTGATAACCGAGAAAGGCGCTCGTGCAGTGAGGCTCCGCGATGAAATCGGCGGTAGCCCGGTCAACATCGCCAGTGGTCACTCCCGCGCGAACTTCGTGGCGCACTTTCTGGAGGATCTCGGCAGCGATCTGGCAGGCGTCGCGCATTTGCTCATACCGCTTCCCGTGCCTCAGATTGACGCGGGAGCCGAAGGGGCGAAACCTCATGATTCGGTCAAAATGCGCGGAGCCAGGCGGCTAAGAATCCCTTGTAGATCGAGTAGGCAACCCCTGAAGATCATGAGGATCGCGGCAAGGACCAAAGCATGATGACCGCTTGGGGGCTGGCGGTTTTCCGCTCGTCTGCTGGCGCTCGATCGCCCGCGGGTTTGCCCTTGCGCAGAATCCATCATAATGGCGCTGGATCAGGTGGGTTTCGACCTGCCGCATCACATCCAGCAGCACGCCCACTAGAATCAGGACCGAGGTGCCCCGAAGGAACTGCGCCGCCGTCGGCGGCACGTTCATCTGGCGGCTCATCGCCGCCGGGAGAATCGCTACGATGGTCAGGAAAATCGCCCCGGCAAAGGTCAAGCGCCCCATCGTATAATCGAGGAACTCCGCCGTCGGCTTTCCGGGACATGCGCCGGGGATATAACCCCGTTCTTCTTTAGATCTTCAGCGATCTGGTTCGGCTGGAACATGGTGGCGACCCAGAAATGGCTGAAGAAAAAGATCAAAGTCCCTCGATGGCATAGTAATACCAGTTTTGTGGACTCATCCAATCCGCGACTCGCTTTGCCCAGTCAAATCCCATCATTTGGAGGACCTGGGAGGGAAAGAGCAGGATGGCGCTAGCGAAGATGATCGGCATCACGCCAGCGTAGTTGACCTTCATCGGCAGGAAGGTCGTCTGACCGCCCATCATCTTCCGCCCGATCACGCGCTTGGCGTAGTGAACCGGGACGCGGCGCTGCGCTTGGGTCAAGGCGATGATCGCCGCGATGACGATGATCAGGAAGGCGATGAGGATGACTAGCTTGATCGGGCTGAGTCCATCATCGGGATTTTCAGGGTTGATGAAGGTTTTCCACACCTGGACGAGAGCGCCGGGGAGATCTCCAACGATATTGATGCAGATGATCAGCGAGATACCGTTCCCGATCCCTCGCTCGGTTATTTGCTCGCCGAGCCACATCAGGAGCAAGGTTCCTGCCGTGATCACGAAGATTGTCGAAATCACAAAGAGGACGCTCCCGTCGGGCACGAGTAGGCGCCCGCCCAGGCGGTCAATCGTCTTTCCTATGTTGTTGAGGAATGGATTGTTTGGGTTCGCCCCCTGGAGCGACTTGGCCAGCATCCCGCCTTGAAAGAGGCACAGCACGATGGTTACCAACCTAGTGTATTGGTTGATCTTCTGGCGCCCGCCATCCTCGCGGGCAAGTTTGCTCAGCCTAGGCACCACTGCCGTGAGTAGCTGAAGCATGATCGACGCAGAGATGTAGGGCATGATCCCCAAGGCGAAAACCGCGCAGTTTTGCAGCGCGCCGCCGGAGAAGACACTGAGCATCGCCGCGAGCTGGGCGGCCCCCTCGCTTTGATCGACTCTTGTCGCCTCGTTCGACAGCCATTCCTGAAGCACATGGGCGTCCACCCCGGGCAAGGTAATCGCCGCACCGATGCGGACAATTACGATCATGGCGAGGGTGAAGAAGATGCGCTCCCGGAGTTCCGGGATCTTCAGGGAGTTGGTGAATGCGGATACCATCGAAAACCAGCAATGATGGGGGGCGGGGCGGAATCGCCTTAGCCCTCGGAGTCGGAGGCGGCGGCAGGTGCTTCAATCGATCCGCCCGCCGCTTCGATTTTGGATTTGGCGGAGGCGCTGACTTTGGCGATCTGGACTGTCAGTTTTTTGGTCAAGCTGCCATCGCCGAGGATCTTGATCGCCTCATACCGGTGGTTTAGCAACCCGGCTTCCTTGAGAGTCTCCTCCGAGACGACGTCACCGTCGTCGAAGCGGGTCTCAAGATCGCGGACGTTGACCACCTCATAGACGGTGCGGAACTGGGCGTTGTTGAAGCCCTTTTTCGGCAGCCGGCGATAAAGCGGGATCTGACCGCCCGGCCAAGCGGGGCGGATGGCAGCACCGGCGCGCGCTTTTTGCCCCTTGTGCCCTTTGCCGCTGGTCTTGCCGTGCCCGGAGCTTTCTCCGCAACCCAGGCGCTTGATGCGGTGCTTGGCGCCCTCGTTGGGCTTTAGGTTTTCTAGTCGAAGTGACATGGCTTTGGTGGGAGGTCGAAAGTGGAAAATGGGCGGATAAGATGGGGGGCTTTCCCCCAAGCGCAAATGGGATTAGTCGGAGCCAGAGAGACCGCTCCAAATCTGCAGCTACTTTTCGTCGCCAGTCTTCTTACCGCGGGCTTTGAAGATTTCTTTGCGCCCGCGAAGTTGGAGCAGCGCATCCAAGGTCGCCTTCACGACGTTGGCGTGGTTTTTGGAGCCGAGGGACTTGGCGAGAATGTCTTTGACACCGGCCGCCTCGACCACCGCGCGGACCGAGCCGCCGGCGATGATCCCCGTTCCCGGGCAAGCCGGACGGAGGAGGACTTTGCCGCCCCCATGGATGCCGAGCACCTCATGCGGGATCGTGTTCTCCGTGATCGAGACGGGCACGAGCGACTTCTTGGCGGACTCACTCCCCTTGCGGATCGCCTCCGAAACTTCGTTCGCTTTGCCAAAGCCGTAGCCGACATTGCCATCCTTGTCCCCGGCGACAACGAGCGCGGAGAAAGAAAAGCGCCGTCCGCCTTTCACGACTTTGGCGCACCGGTTGATGTAAACCACCTTTTCGGTGAGTTCGGCCCCCTGATCTTTGGCGTCGATCTGGTCGGCGATTGCGTTGGAGGTTGCTGCTTCGTCAGCCATGGTAACTTGAATAGTGATTAGAATTGGAGTCCGCCCTCGCGCGCGGCATCGGCAAGCGCCTTGATGCGCCCGTGGAATCGGTGACCGCCGCGGTCAAAGATGACCGTATCAACGCCCTTTTCCTTGCAGCGCTCGGCGACGAGCTTGCCCACTTTGGTGGCGATGTCCAAATTCACCGAGCTGGCGGAATCGACTGCTTTTTCGGTGGTGCAGACGGCGGCGATGGTTTTGCCGCCGAGGTCGTCGATCACCTGGGCATAGACGTGCTTGTTGCTCAGGTGGACGGCGAGGCGCGGGCGATCCGGTGTTCCGGACACCTTTTTGCGGATCCGGTGATGGACGCGGCGGCGGATGGTTTTGCGGTCTCTTTTCATCGCGGCGGATGGTTGGGCGAAAATCTTGGGCTTGGGAAGTGGCGTGATTATTTCTGGACGCTTTTGCCTGCCTTGCGGCGGACGTGCTCGTCGGAGTAGCGGACACCTTTGCCCTTATAGGGCTCTGGCGGGTAATAGGCGCGGACGTCGGCGGCAAATTGGCCGACCAGATGCTTGTCGATGCCCTCGACCGTAATCTTCGTGTTGTCGGCGACGGTTACCGTGAGCCCTTCCGGGATCGGGTGGAGCAAGGGGTGCGACTTGCCAAGGCTGAGGTCCAGGTCGCTGCCCTTGACCGCCGCACGCAAGCCGACGCCGTGGATTTCAAGCTTCCGGGTGAAGCCTTCGCTAACGCCTTGCACCATGTTTGCGATCAAAGCGCGCGCGGTGCCATGCATGGCCCGCACGGTGCGCTCTTCCGAGCGGCGGGTCACGGTCAGTGCCCCATCCTCCTGCTCGACGCCGATGGTGGAGGGCAGGCTCCACGAGAGCTTGCCTTTCGGACCTTCGACAGTGACCTGGGAGTCCTCGCCGACGGTCACTTTGACCTTGTCGGGGAGCGAGATCGATTTCTTTCCTACGCGGGACATGATAGCTGGAGATTAAGATTCGGGAAAATTCTGGGTTACCACACGAGGGCGAGCACTTCGCCGCCGACGTTTTGTTTTTTAGCGGTATGCCCGGCCATCACGCCCTTGGAGGTGCTGACGATGGCGATGCCGAGACCGCCGCGGACTTTCGGGATTTCGCCCGAGCCGACAAACTTGCGGATCCCGGGCTTGGAGACGCGCTTGAGGTCGGTCAAAACCGGGACGTGACCCGCATCCGAATACTTCACGGTGACGCGCAACTCCGGGAACTTCGCCTCGGTGTCGACTTCATATTTCCAGATGAAGCCCTCCTCCTGGAGGATCTTGGCGATGTCGGCTTTGATGCGCGAGAATGGGGCAGTGAACTCATCCTTGCCGGCGCGGCTGGCGTTTTTCCAGCGGATGAGAAAGTCTGCGATAGGATCCGTAAGCGTGGCCATTGTGGCGTTCGTTCGTGGGTGGCGTTAAATTCTAAATGATATACTAGGCGGCTTCCGCCTCGCTTTGCTGGCTCCCGCCCGCGGCGCGAAACGGCATCCCCATCATCTTGAGGAGTTCTAGAGCGTCGTTGTTATTGTTGGCGCTGGTCACGATGGTGATATCGAAGCCGAGCTGCCGCTTCACCTTGTCGAGGTCGACCTCCGGAAAGATCGTCTGGTCGGTGATGCCCAGCGTGTAGTTCCCGCGCCCGTCAAACGCTTTGGGCGACACACCGCGGAAATCGCGGATCGAAGGGATGGCAATGCGGATGAGGCGGAGCAGAAATTCATACATCGCCTTGCCGCGAAGCGTCACCTTCGCGCCGATTGCCTCTCCTTTGCGAAGCTTGAAGTTCGACACCGCGAGCTTCGAGAGCGTCGCGACCGGCTTCTGGCCGGTGATGCGGGCGATTTCCTCCAAGGCGTCTTCCACAGCCTGCTTGCGGTCGCCCTCGCGACCCACGCAGCAGTTGACGGTCACCTTTTCGATGCGGGGGACCTGGTGGATGTTTTCGTAGCCAAGCTTCTCCTTCAGCGCGGGCACGATGCGCTCTTTGTAGTCTTTGAGGATGTCGTTTTCCATGGCTGGCGGGCGGTGGGATTTCTAGCGGCGCGGCGCGGGGCGGGTTACTTACCCTTTTTCTTGCCGGCGTCTTTGGTTTTCTTTTCGATCAGCTTGACGTTGGAGATGTGGATCGGACCTTCGCGCTCAATGATCCCGCCATCGGGGCGGTCCTGGCTGCGGCGGGCATGCTTTTTGATCATGCGGACGCCTTCGACGATCACTTGGTCCTTCTTGGCGATGATCTCGCGGATGACGCCTTCGGCGCCTTTGTGGTTGCCGGCGATGACCTGGACGAGGTCGCCTTTTCTGACGTGAGTTTTCTTTTGGCTCATCGCTTTGCGGAAAGTGGAGTGGTTTAGAGGACCTCGGGGGCGAGGCTCACGATTTTCATGAAGTTCTTTTCGCGGAGTTCGCGGGCGACGGGACCGAAGATGCGGGTCCCGATCGGGTTTTTATCCTTGTTGATGATGACGATCGCATTGCGGTCGAATCGCAGCACTGAGCCATCGGGGCGGCGGATCGGGTAAGCGGTCCGGACGACCACCGCGCGGACCACATCGCCCTTTTTGACGTTGCCGGTCGGCGACGCCTCTCGGACGTGGACGGTAACGATGTCGCCGATCGAGGCGGAGCGAGTGCGCTTGCCGATTACGCCGATCATCTTGGCGGTGCGGGCACCGGTATTGTCGGCGACCTGGACCTTGGATTCCATCTGGATCATGGCGGGAGAGTCCTTTCTACAGGAAAAATAAAGGGGTTAGCGGGGAGATTCGGGAATGGTTTTCTGAATCGCAGACCGGTAGCTCTCTAGTGAGAGAGAACCTCCACGAGGCGCCAGCGCTTGAGCTTGCTGGTCGGGCGGGTTTCCATGACGCGCACCTTGTCGCCGACTTTCGCCTCGCCACTTTCGTCGTGGGCATAGAGTTTCGAGGTGCGCCGGACGATCTTGTGGAATTTCGGGTGCGGCACGCGCCGCTCTACGGCGACGACGATCGTCTTGGCCATTTTGTCGGAGACAACGACGCCGACGCGCGTCTTGCGCAGCCCGCGAGAATCGGCGGTGGCGGCGGGGTCCTGGTTTTCAGCGGATTCGCTCATGGTGATAGCGTTGGCGGTAATGGGTCTGATCTAAGGTGTTACGACTTCGCGGCGGCGATGCTCGCATTGGCGCGCTCGCTCAGCAGGGTCTCGATCCGGGCGACTTCGCGTCGGACGAGGCGGATGCGCGCGGGGTTTTCCAACTGGTCGCTCTGCTGTTGCACGCGGAGGTTGATCGCCTCTTGCTTGAGCTCGCGGCGGCGGGCGGTCAGTTCTTCTAAGGTAAGCTCTCGAAGCTCTCGCGTCTTCATGGCGTGTTCGGAAAGTAGATCGGTAAAGTCTGGATTAGTGGGAGCGAGCCACCATCCGGCAGCGGACGCCCAATTTGTTGGCGGCAAGGCGGAAGGCCTCTTTGGCGGCGGACTCGGAAACGCCGGCGACCTCGAAGAGGACATTGCCAGGGCGGACGACCGCGACCCAAAATTCCGGGGCACCTTTACCTTTACCCATCCGCGTCTCCGGGGGGCGCTTGGTAACGGGCTTGTGCGGGAAGATGCGGATCCACACTTTGCCTTTTCTTTTGAAGTAGCGGTTGATGGCAATACGGCAGGCTTCGATCTGGTTGTTGGTGATCCAGCCGCGCTCGAGCGTCTGGAGACCGAAGTCGCCGAAGTCCACCTGGGTCCCGCGTGTCGCGTTGCCGGCGCGGCTTCCGCGCTGGCTTTTGCGGAACTTCACTCTTTTGGGCATTAAGGCCATGGCTTTGGTCCTCCGTCTGGGTGTTTAAAAAGTTGGAATTCTGAAAATTGATTTGGCTAGCGAGCTTTGGTGCCGCGGCGGACGCCCATCTCGGTGTCCTCTTTGCGATTGAGCCAGCATTTGACACCGATGATCCCCCACACGGTCCTCGCCTCGGCGAAGCCGTAATCGAGCGGGACGCGCAGGGTCTGGAGCGGCACTTTGCCCTCGCGATACCACTCAGCGCGGGCGATGTCGCCACCGCCGAGGCGGCCGGCGCAGCGGATGCGGACGCCCTCTGCACCAAAGTCCATCGCGGTCTGGACGGCGCGCTTCATGGCCCGGCGAAATGAGATCCGGCGCTCGAGCTGGACGGCCACGCCCTCCGCGACGAGCTGGGCGTCGAGTTCGGGCTGCTTGATTTCAAAGATGTCGATCTTGACCTGCTTGCCGCCGCACAGCGTGCTAAGGTCGGCGCTCATCCGCTCGATCTCCGATCCCTTCCGACCGATGACCAGACCGGGGCGCGCGGTGTAAAGCGTGACGCGGACGCTATTCCAGGCTCGCTCGATGACGATTTTCGAAACGGCGGCACCGGAGAGCTTTTCGTTGAGATACTTCCGGACGGCGATGTCGCTGTGGAGGTATTCGGTGAACTCGGGACCCTTGGCATACCACTTCGAGCGCCAGTCTTTGCTGACGGCGAGGCGGAAGCTAATCGGATTTACTTTCTGACCCATATCGGATGGTGTTCTGCGGGTGGATTTCGGCGGCGGAGATTTTCTATTCGGCGGAAGCATCATCCGCCGGGTTGGCGGACTCTTCCTTTTTCGGGGCCTTGGCGGCATTCTTTGGGGCGCGCTTAGCCTTGGTGGCTTTCTCTTCGGGTTCAGCGGCGACCTCGTCGGACAGGACGATGAAGATGTGGCTGGTGCGTTTGCGGATCGCCGAGGCGGAGCCGCGGGCGCGGGGCTTAAAGCGGCGGAAGGCGGGACCTTCGCCGACAGTGGCGCTCTTGACAACCAAACTATCGGGGTCCAGCTCGAAATTGTTTTCCGCGTCAGCCACGGCGGCGCGCACCGTTTTGCCCACCAGGTGCGCGGCTTTCCGCGGCGTGTACTGGAGGACATCGAGCGCCTGCGAGACGGGCATCCCCTGGATCTGGCGGGCGACATCACGCGCCTTCATCGGCGAGATCCGGGCGTATTTGAAGGAGGATTTAACTTCCATGGCAGGGCGGGTTGAAGAGAAAGATTCGATTGGGAAAGGCTTGATTAAAAATTGCTGCGGGCGTCCGGCTGGACTCGGTCGCCGACTTGGACCGTATCGGTGGAATCGATCAATTCGGTGACTAATACCCCGGCTATATGGTCGCGGATGTCGCAGACCAGCCCTAGGGCCACCGGTTTGTCTTTTCGGAAAATGCGGACCGGCATCCCGACTTTGACCCCGCTTTGGCGTCCGGCGTTGAGGACGGCGAGACCGGCCTCCGCTTTGATCGAGACGACCCGAGAGTCTTCGAGGGCGGTCGGGGCGGCGGGCAAGTGGCGCTCCGCCGCCATCCCGAGCGCTGCGTCGGCATCGCGCAGGGCAGCTTCAAGCTGGGCGACTGCGGCGGGATCTTTTGATTCCGATCTCTCTTTGAAGGCGACGACCGCCTCGGACAATTTAATCAGTTGCTCGCCGAGGCGGCGGCTCTCTTCGGCGACGATCCGATAGTCGTTGGCGGCTTGGAGGAGGCGCTGCTCGAGTTCGGCGCGGTCGCCGAGCATCGCCTCGACCCCAAGAGCCTCGAGCCGCTCGCGGAGTTCGCGGCTGCTCCTCAGATATTCCTCAGACTCCGCGTTGGCGGCGGCGAGGCTTTCTTTGAGCATCCGATTTTCCTGCTCCAACTCGGCAGCAGACTTTCCGCTCGAGGCGGTGCCGGCGGCTGCCGACTGCAGCAACTGCGCTTCGGCGGCCTCGATTTCACTGTCGATCCCTTGGGCAGCCAGTGAGCCGACGCCGAAGCCGGCGACGACCATCGCCGCACCGCCAAGCCACAGCGCACGAAGCGCCCGCGAAATGACGCGGAGGCGGCTGGGCTGAGACTGGGTGCGGATGGGCATCTTACGGGAGCGTATTGGAAATTGGATTACTTGGTGACCTTCGGCTTGTGGTCGCCGTGACCGCGGAACATCCGGGTCGGGGAAAATTCGCCTAGTTTGTGGCCGACCATGTTTTCCGTCACATAGACGGAGACAAAATCTTTGCCGTTGTGGACGAGGAAGTTGTGACCGACGAAGTCGGGGGTGATCATCGAGCGGCGCGACCAAGTCTTGATCGGCTTCTTTTGGCCGGCTTCGTTCATTTTGTCGATTTTGAGCAGGAGCTTTTGATCGACGAACGGACCTTTTTTGAGCGAGCGTCCCATGGGCTAGATTAGTTCGGAATTAAAAATTGGCAGGCGATGGAGCAGGTGGATTACCGGCGCTTCGATTTGCGGCGCTGGACGATGAATTTGTTGCTGGGCTTGTGCTTCTTGCGGGTCTTCTGACCTTTAGCGTGCCCCCACGGCGACTTGAGGTGCTGGCGGCCACCGCCCGACTTCGATTTACCCTCACCACCGCCGTTCGGGTGGTCGACCGGGTTCATGCACATGCCGCGCACGGTTGGGCGGATGCCCATCCATCGGGTGCGCCCCGCTTTGCCGGACACCGTATTCATGTGGTCGGTGTTGCCGACCTGGCCGACGGTGGCGAAGCACCGGGCATTGACGCGGCGGATCTCGCCAGAGGGCAGGCGGACGAGGGCGAATTCGCCTTCGCGGTTCGAGAGCACGCACTGCTGACCGGCGGCGCGGGCAACCTGACCGCCCTTGCCGGGGATGAGCTCGAGGTTGTGGATCGAGGTCCCGAGCGGGATCTTGGCGAGCGGCAGCGAGTTGCCGACATCCGGCGGCGCGCTGACGCCGGCTTGCACCTTGGCACCGACTTCGAGTTTGTTCGGCGCGAGGATGTAGCTCTTCTGACCGTAACCGTATTCGATCAACGCGATGCGCGCCGAGCGGTTCGGATCGTATTCGATGGCGACCACCGTGGCGGGATCGCCGTGGCGCGTGCGCTTGAAGTCGATGAGCCGGTATTTCCGCTTGTGGCCGCCGCCGCGGTGGCGGCAGGTGATGCGCCCGGTGTTATTCCGGCCGCCGGATTTTTTGAGCGGCTGGGTCAGGCTCTTCTCCGGCTTCGATTTGGTGATCTCCTCGAAGGCGGGCGTCTCCATGTAGCGACGCGACGGAGTGATGGGCTTGTAAGTTTTCAGTGCCATGGTGCTTGGCTCCTGGGAAAATGGGGTTGCTCTGCGGTGCGGTGCGGGATGCGGAAAATAGGGGCGGTTAGATGAGGTCGATCTTCTCGCCTTCCTTCAGGCGGACGACGGCCTTCTTCCAATGCGCGGTCCTGCCGAAGTCGGCGCGGCGCTCGCGCTTCTTTTTGCCGTTGTAGTTGCAGGTGCGGACGGCATCGACCTTTTTGCCGAAGATGCTCTCGACGGCGCGCTTGATCTCCAGCTTGTTGGCGCGGCGGTCCACCTCGAACACATACTCGTTGTTGAGTTCGCTTAGGACGGTCGCCTTTTCGCTCAGGCGGATCGTTTTGATGACTTGGAAAAGATCGTTCATTTCTGCGTTCTCTTGGCGAGGGTTTCAAGGGCTTCGTCGGTGAGGACGATCTTGTTGTGTCCGAGCAGTTGCTCGACGTTGACTTCGTCCGCCGAAATGAGCAGGGCGTTCCGGTAGTTGCGCCCGGCGCGGAAGGTGTTGTCGTCAAAGCGACCACCGACGATGAGGATCTTCTTGGCTTCGCCGCACAGGTCTTTGACGGCGGCGATGAACGATTTCGTCTTGCCGTCGGCGACTTCAAACGACGGCGTCACCGAGACATCGCCGGCCGCGATGCGGTCGCCGAGCACGCGCTGGAGGGCGAGGCGGCGGGTCGATTTCGACACCTTTTTCGAGTAGTCGCGCGGGCGAGGCCCGAAGGCGACGCCGCCGCCGCGGTGGTGGGGGGCGGCGTTCCCGCCCTGCCGGGCGCGGCCGGTTCCCTTTTGGCGGAACGGCTTTTTGCCGGACCAGGCGACTTCGGCGCGGGTTTTCGCGCAGGCGGAACCCGTGCGGCGATTGGCCTGGAGGGCGACGACGAGGTCGTGGACCGCTTGGCTGCCTTTGCCGGGTTCGGTGACGAGCACGAGGTTGGCGCCTTGCGCGGCTTCGATGGTTAGAGGTCCTGATGCCATATCTGAGTTTGGTCAGTGGTTGGCGAAAAAAGTTCGTTGCGCGCTTACTCGGCGGCGGGTTGCGGGAGGGATTTTTTCTTGGCGGGGCGGATGACGAGGTAGCCTCCTTTGGCACCGGGGACGGCTCCGCTGACGAGGATGACGCCATCTTCGGGGCGGATCGCCAGAACTTTGAGGTTCTGGACGGTGCGGCGGAAGGTGCCGTGATGCCCAGGCATCTTCTGGTTTTTCCAAACGCGACCCGGGGTCGAGCCAGCGGCGATCGCGCCCGGTCGCCGGTGCATCATCGAACCGTGGGTCATGCGCTGACCGCCGAAGTTGTAGCGCTTCATGACGCCCTGGAAGCCTTTACCCTTCGAGGTGCCGATCACATCGATCCACTGCCCGACCTGGAAGAGTTCCGCGCCGGGGTGTTTGCTGCCCGCCTCCGGCAATTCGGCATCGGAATCGAGCCTGAACTCCTGGACGCGGCGCTTAGGACCGGAGCCATGTTTGGCGAAGTGACCGTTCTGCGGCTTGTTGAGGCGGCTTTCCTTCTGATCGTCGAACCCGATCTGCACGGCGGTGTAGCCGTCGCTCTCGGTCGATTTAATCTGAACAAATTCGTTGCCGGCGATGTCGATAACAGTCACGGCGTGGGCTGTCCCGTCCTCGTCGTAGAGGCGGGTCATGCCGAGTTTTTTTCCAATGATTCCGAGGGGCATAGCACCTAGCGGTTAGGGGTCGAAAGTGGGTGGGCGATACGATTAAAAAGCGGGGATCGCGGCGGAGGTCAGATCTGGATGATGATGTCCACGCCGGCGGGCAGGTTGAGCTTCTTCAGCTCGTCCACCGTGCGGGCGGTCGGGTCCACGATGTCGAGGAGGCGCTTGTGGGTCCGGATCTCGAACTGCTCGGCGCTCTTCTTGTTGACGTGGGGGGACCGGTTGATGCTGAATTTCTCGATCCGCGTGGGGAGCGGGATGGGACCGGCCACCTTCGCGCCGGTGCGCTTGGCGGTGTCCACGATGTCCTCCGTGCTCTTGTCGAGCACCCGGTGGTCATAGGCGCGGAGGCGGATGCGGATGCGTTGGTTATCCATAGTGTTGATGGGCGATAAAAATCAGGGGCGTTACTTGCCGGTGCGCTGCTCGACGATCTCTTGGACGATATTGTTCGGGACCTGCTCGAAGTGGCTGGGGGTCATGGTGTAGCTGGCGCGACCGCTGGAGAGCGTGCGCATGTCGGTGGAGTAGCCGAACATTTCGGCGAGCGGAACTTCAGCCTTGATGATGCTGAGACCGGTCTTCGAGTCGATGCTTCCGATCTTTCCGCGGCGGCGGTTCAGGTCGCCGATGATGTCGCCCTGGTATTCTTCGGGCGTCGAAACTTCGACCGCCATGATCGGCTCTTTCAGGATGCTCTTCGCCTTTTTGAAGGCGTCCTTCATGGCGAAGATCGCCGCCATCTTGAAGGCTTGTTCGTTCGAATCGACCTCGTGGTAGGAGCCATCGACCAATTCGACGTGGACATCGATGACCTGATAGCCGGCGATAATGCCGTTGAGCATCGATTCGGCGACCCCCGCCATACAGGCGTTGATATATTCTTTCGGGATCGCGCCGCCGACGACTTTGTTTTCGGTCGTGAGACCCTTGCCGTCTTCGTTCGGCTGGATCTTGAGGACGACGTGACCGTATTGACCGCGACCGCCAGACTGCTTGACCAGTTTGCCTTCGCCATCAGCGGCGGCGGTGATGGCCTCGCGGTAGGCGATTTGCGGCTTCCCGGAGTTCGTTTCGACGTTGAACTCCCGCTTCATCCGGTCTTGGAGGATTTCAAGGTGAAGCTCGCCCATCCCGGAAATGATGGTCTGCCCGGTCTCCTCGTCGGTGTGGACGACAAAGGTCGGATCTTCCTCTGAAAGGCGCTGGAGTGCGTTCGCCATCTTCTCTTGGTCCACCTTGGTCTTCGGCTCGACGGACATCGAGATGACCGGCTCTGGGAAGGCGGGCGGTTCGAGGAGGATGTCGAAGTCTTCTTCGGCAATCGTGTCGCCGGTGGTGATGTTTTGATCCCGACGATGGCGGCGATGTCGCCCGAATACACCGTTTCGATATCGGTGTGCTGGTTCGACTGGATCTGGATCAAGCGACCGACGCGCTCCCGGCGGCGGGTCCGCGGGTTGAAAACGGAGTCGCCCTTCGACAGCGAGCCAGAATAGACCCGGATGAAGACAAGCTTGCCGACGAATTTGTCGGACCACAGTTTGAAAGCCAGCGCGCAGGCTTTGCCGCTGTCATCGGTCGGAGCCTCGACTTTGATCGATTCATCATCGGGGTCTTGACCGACCGCCGGGGGGATGTCGATCGGGCTAGGCAGGTAATCGATGACGGAATCGACGAGGTACTGGACGCCCTTGTTTTTGAAGGCAGAGCCGCCGACGACCGGGACGAGCTTGTTGGCGATCACCGCGCGGCGCAGCGCCTTCTTGACATCAACTTTGGTGATCTCCGCTTCCTCGAGAAACATCATGCCGAGTTCTTCGTCAGCATCGACCAGCGCCTCAACCAATTCGCCGTAAGCGGCTTCCGCGATGTCCTTTTGATCGTCGGTCAGGTCTTTGATCTCGTAGGTAGAGCCGAAGACATCGTCATCCGAGTAAAGGACCGCTTTCATGTTGATGACGTCGATCTGCCCTTTGAGCTGATCTTCCGCCCCGATCGGGATGAGGATCGGGTGGGCGTTTGCGCCCAGCTTTTCGCGGACTTCGCCGACGACCATGTCGAAGTTGGCTCCGACCCGGTCCATTTTGTTGACGAAAACGATCCGTGGAACGTTGTATTTAACCGCTTGGCGCCAAACGGTTTCCGATTGCGGCTGGACGCCGGCGACCCCGCAGAAAACGACAATCGCCCCATCTAGGACGCGCAGCGAGCGCTCGACCTCGGCGGTGAAATCGACGTGCCCGGGGGTGTCGATAATATTGACCCGCATGTCCTGCCCCTCGTAAAGTTTCAGGATGCTTTCCTGCGGAAGCTGCTTCCACGAGCAGGTGACCGCCGCCGAGGTAATCGTGATGCCGCGCTCGCGCTCTTGCTCCATCCAGTCGGTCGTCGCCGCGCCGTCATGCACCTCGCCGATCTTGTGGATCATGCCGGTGTAGAATAGCACGCGCTCGGTCAAGGTCGTCTTACCGGCGTCGATGTGGGCGCAGATCCCGATATTGCGGGTCCTTTCGAGCGGGAATTGGCGCTTGGCGGAGTTCGGGTTGCTCATCTTCTAAAAATTCTTTATTGGGAAAGGGAATGGGCGGGGCGGAGAAGGCGCGGCGGATTGGCATCCGCCTTCTAAATCCATCGCTGGATTTGCCGTAAGTCGTTCGGTTTCTACCAGCGGAAGTGGGCGAAGGCGCGGTTGGCCTGCGCCATTTTGTGGACCTCGTCGCGTTTGCGGACGGCGCTGCCCTGGTTACCAGCGGCGTCTTTGATTTCGTTAGCGAGGGCGACATGCATCGGCACGCCTCGGCGCCCGCGGGCGAAGTTGACGATCCAGCGCATGGCGAGCGACTCGGAGCGGTCGGGGTCGACCTCCAGCGGCACCTGATAGGTCGCGCCGCCGACCCGCCGGCTCTTGACTTCAACCCGCGGCTTCGCATTTTCAATCGCACGGTTCAGGATCTCGAGCGGATCGACATTGTCTGAACCTTCGTTCGAGCGATCGATCGCGGAGTAGACGATCTGTTCGGCGACCGATTTTTTGCCCCCATGCATGATTTTGTTGATCAGCTTGGCGACAAGCGGACTTTCGTAGCGGGGGTCGCTAAGATCGGGCTTATGGTATACTCGCTTCCGGCGGGCCATGGTGGTCTAGTTAGCTAAATGTTCTGGTGGGGCGTTCGTTCGGGCAGGCAGTCCTTACTTTTTCTCCTTCGGGCGCTTGGCGCCATACTTCGAGCGCGCCTGCTTCCGGTTGTTGACGCCCAGCGTGTCCAGCGCGCCGCGCACGATGTGGTAGCGGACACCCGGAAGGTCTTTGACCCGGCCGCCGCGGACCAGCACGATCGAGTGCTCCTGCAAGTTGTGACCCTCACCCCCGATGTAGGCGATCACCTCGAACCCGTTGGTCAGGCGCACTTTCGCGACCTTACGCAACGCGGAGTTCGGCTTTTTCGGCGTCCGGGTATAGACCTGAAGGCAAACTCCGCGGCGTTGCGGGCAGTTCGCCAGCGCCGGGGATTTCGATTTCTCCGGCTTCTCTTTCCGACCTTTGCGGACGAGTTGGTTAATGGTGGGCATGCGAGCGGGCGTTTTTGATTTAAATCGGAAAAAAACAGCACCCAAGAAGGGTTAATTCAGGGTGCAGGGGACGCCCGGCGCATATTGCGCCATTTGGCTTGGTGCGCTGCTTTTCCGGTGCGCCCCCCGATAAATCCTTCCTTGTGAGTGACTTCCGCGTTTTGTGGGGTGGAGGTCGGCGTGAAGGAGGGCGGGACTATAGGAGCGTTGACCTAACCCGCAAGCTGGAAAACGAATCTTTTTGAAAAAATTTCGAGTTTTGTTTACGGATTCTCCTTTTTCCTGACCTGAAGGGCGAGGGTCTGGCAAACGCCAGGGGGGGCGTTTTGGCTCCCCACGACGGTTTTTGCAGAATTCGGACCCCTTAGGCGAGCTGCTATGGCTGGGGTGGCGGCACGCCGCCCGTTTCGGGTGCTATTTTAGGGATCGCCCGATCGATCGGGCGTCTCGCACCGCGCTTTCTCGCGCTCGAAAAGCCTTAGGTCCGCGAGATCCATCAGAGTGTTTGCCATGTGCCGCAGGGAAACTACTGCGAAGTTGAGGAACAGCGTAATGGCCAGCGCTGCAGCGATGGCTGCGGCAGAGATGCTCGCGATATCCAAGATCGAGATTAGGGAGCACGGCCACAACAGGAGATGCAGAATGAAAGCGAAAGCATTTACATGCGACCTGGTGCTCTGGTAATGCCCAATGGCGCGCAGCGATTCTAGCGGGACCTTTGCCAACGGGTCATATCGGATCGCAACCCGCATTGGTATCCATTGATCCTCAGCGGGCGCCCAAGTCGTCTTTCCCTCTGCTGTTTGGACCTGATAGTCGTTCGGGTTTATCCCCAATCGCGCGAAACGTTCGCGCAATTCCGGAAACTCGCGCGGCGCGTCCGAATGGTCCTCGGAGAGATTTTTGCGATACCAATATTTCATACCGCCGTTCTAGCGACTTCGCGCTTCGGCGTCAAGGTCGCCGCAGGGATTCGAACGGCGATGCGCCCGGCACAGCCCCACGGGGGATGCCCGATCCCGCCGCTGCCATCACACCAGAGGAGGGTGCCGAACCACGATTCCCGTGGATCATATTCTTCGGCATGAGCATGCTCGCTTTAGTCGATGCCCCCTATGCGATGACGGGCGATTTGCGAGCGGACGAGTCCGCCCGGTCGGCTGCGGATCTCAGAGCGCTGGGTTTTGCGGGCGGCGACGTCCGTGATCGCCGGGGGCACCGGCATGTTTGCTATCGCGCTCGCTCCGGGACAGATGCGTCAAGCCGCAACTCGCGCAGGCGCCGGCCGAACGCCGCGTCGGATACCAATGCGATGCGGCGGCGCTGATCGAAGGTGATTGAAAACGGCTGGAGCGCGACCGATCCGATCACGGGGTTTTCGCCGGGCAGGACGATGAACGGCGGATTTTGGTAGCGCGCGTAGAGGAATTCTACCTCGCCTTTCAGGAGGCGGAACTCGGTGGGGACGATGCCGCCCAGCTCGAAGGCATGACCCATGCCGATGGGTTCGCTCTGCACCCCCAGCCTATCCGGATCAAAGGCAAACGTCCCGGAAAATCCGGTATCGATCAGGCAGTCGAGCCGCCGGTCGCCGATTTTGATCGGAAGCGCAGGGATACCGCCGACGTCTTGCAGATCGAGCCGGTATCCAAGGCGGAGCGGCGTATCGGGCGGATCGAGCCGGAGCCGCTTGCCTGGGAAATCGAGGGTGAGCTGGACCTGGCTAAAAAGCGGAAATCCGAGAAGCCCGTCGAAAGGAAGCTGGTCGCCTTGGATCACCACGACAGGCACATCAAAGAAGGTCGCCTCTCCGAGGTCGATGCGGTCGATCATCCCGCGCCGGTGGACCTGCCGGTCCCCGCTAAACGAGGTGCCGATCGCCGGCCATGGCGCGGAGATCCGAAGGTTCGCCGCCGCCCTTTCGGTCAAAACACAGACCGTCGCCCCAGTATCGATCTCCATTTCCATCGGCACCCCATTCACCGCCGCAGCCAAGGCCGGCGCGCCGCGCTCAAAATGGAGCGGCAGCGAGACGCCGCCCGCCGAAAGCCGCGTCACCCGCGGTTGCCCCGACATCGCGCAGGCGCCGACCGCTATAGCAGTCAGGGCGGCTAGAAAGGGTCGGTAGCGGTTCGCGGGAATGCGCGCACTTCTACTCCTGAAATGCCCGCCGGCCAATCGGCTCACGGAAGAATCCTACTTTCCGCCCACCTTAGAGTCCAACCCAGAGGGATTCTGGTGCCTCCGATATCCTGATTTACTATGAAAACGCTATCGATTCTAGAAATGACAGCCTTGTTATGCGCGAAAATCCTAATTTTTCTGTTGAATGAGAAAGCCTTCAAATGTAAGAGTCACCGCCGAGAAATTTACGCAATTATTTAGATCCACTAAAAATCGGCGGCCGAGTTGCCGCGAGTTCTGTTAGCAGACCCAATTTCTATGAAAGTTAACAACTTGATCGTCATCTCCGTAGGCCAAGCTGGGGTCCAGATTGGAGCGTCATTTTGGAAATCGCTGTGCCGGGAGCACAACATCGACCCGAAAACCGGGCAAGTGGTTGAAGGAAAACAGATTACCGGCGAGTGGAACGCATTTTTCTCCCGGCTTGGGGATTCGGATGACGGGCAGTATGTGCCGCGGGCGATTTTTGTGGATTCGGAGCCGAGCGTGATCGACGACGTGAAAAAGGGCTGCTCGCTTTACAACCCCGGCAATTTCATCAGCTCGATGGATGCGGCGGGTTCGAACTTCGCGATCGGGTATATGGGGGAGGCATCGAAGCTCGCGGAGCCGGCGCTCAAGCGGGTCGAGCAGGAGGTGTCGAAATGCGATCACCCGAGCGGGATTTTCATCTTTCACTCGCTGGGCGGCGGGACCGGCTCTGGCCTTGGCGCGGTGATCGTCAAGGCGTTGCGCGAGAAGTACCCGGAGATCCCGCTGATGAGCTGCGCGATCCTGCCCAGCCCGCAGGTCAGCTCGGTCGTCACCGAACCTTACAACACCGTGTTCGCGCTCGACACGCTGCGCCGGTATGTGGATGGCTGCCTGATCTTCGACAACGAGGCGCTCTTCAACCTCGCCCAGAACAAATGGGGGATCGATTCGCCGAGCGTCGAGGACCTCAACCTGTTGATCACCGAGATGCTGGCCGGGCTGACCGCGTCGATGCGCTTCACCGGATACCTGACGGTCGAGATCTCGATGCGCGAGCTGGTCACCAACCTCGTCCCGCAGCCGGGCTTGCATTTCCTGACGACCGCGACCTCCCCGCTGACGCCGCCGGAGCAGGCGAAATTCGAGACGCCGGACGTCAACGACATGATCGAGGAGCTGTTCGCCAACGAATCGACCTTTGCCGCGTGCCGCCCGCTGGAAGGCAAATTCCTGAGCACGGCGGTGCTTTATCGGGGCAAGATGGAGGACAAGCCGAAGTGCGACGCGAAGCTGGCGGAGATGCGCGGCAAGCTGCCGCTGACCTCGTGGATCCCGACCGCTTTCAAGATCGGATACGTCGACCGCCCCGGCGTGGTCCACCGCAAGAGCATGGTGCTGGTCGCCAACAACACCGAGATCGCCCGCGTGCTGGAGCGGATCTGCGGGAACTTCGACAAGCTCTGGGAGCGCAAGGCGTTCGCCAACTGGTATCTGTCGGAGGGCATGGACGAATCCGACATCTCGCGGATGCGGGAGAGCGTGGGCGAATTGATCAAACAATACCGCGTCGCCGAAGAAAGCGGCAAGAGCGCCAGCGGCAGCGCGGTGAAGCCCGAGCCGAAAGCCGCACCGGCACCGGCACCGGCACCGGCACCGGCACCGGCGCCAGAACCCGCTCCTGCCGCCGATCCAGAACCGGAGCCTGAGCCTGAGCCAGCCCGCGAGGAGCCGGTGCCAGAGCCGCCGCCGACCATCTCGCTCAAGCCCGACCCGCGCCCGCAGGACAACCCGGCTCCCGAGCCAGACGAAGCCGCCGGCGACCAGGCGGAAGTCGAAGGCGAAGAGGGCGACGACCTCGTCGAAAAGACCAGCCGGCTGCGCGCCTTTATTGAACAACGCAAGTCCCAAGGCTAAGGCGACTGCCCGCCCGGCGGCAGCCATTTTCCCCAACCCAATTTTCATCCCTCCCCCCAAGACCGTGAGAGAAATCCTCAGCATCCACGTCGGCCAGTGCGGCAACCAGATCGGCGAACAATTCTGGCGCCTCGTCACCCGCGAGCACGGGCTGAACCTTGACGGCTCGCCGAACGCGAGCGCCCACACCGACCGCCGCAACCAGGGCGTGTTCTTCGACCAGGTCTCGCCGACCAAATTCGTGCCCCGCGCCGTGCTCGTGGACCTCGAACCCGGCGTCATCTCCCGCGTCGAGGGCGGCGACATGGCGGAGCTGTTCGACTCAGGCAGCATCGTGAAAAAGATCCCCGGCGCGGCCAACAACTGGGCGCGCGGCTACAAGGTCGAGGGCGAAAAAGTCATCGACCAGATCATGAACGTGATCGACTCGGCGGTCGAAAAGACCGAGTCGCTCCAGGGCTTCATGGTCACGCATTCGATCGGCGGCGGCTCCGGCTCCGGTCTCGGCTCGCTCATCATCGAGCGCCTGCGCCAAGCCTACCCGCGCAAAAAACTCTTCACGTTCTCGGTCGCGCCGTCGCCCCTGATTTCCGACTCGGCGATCGAGCCCTACAACGCGACGCTGACCTTGCAGAAGCTGAAGGAGAACGCCGATGCGGTCGTCCTGCTCGACAACCACGCGTTGTTCAAGATCGCCAGCGCCAAGCTCAAGCGCAGCCCGAACTACATGGACCTGAACAACATCATCGCGTTGATCATGTCCTCGATCACCGCCTCGCTGCGCTTCCCCGGCTCGCTGAACACCGACCTCGGCGAGTTCTTGGTCAACCTCGTGCCCTTCCCCGGCAACCACTTCCTCACCGCCTCGTTCGCGCCGATGGTCGCCGCCACGGCGGAGGGCGGCAAGGTCAACGCCGCGTTCGACGACGTGGTCCAGGAGACGTTTAGCCCGGAGAATTTCACCGCCGCGCTCGACTTCCAGCAGGGCGTCTATCTCTCCGCCTGCGGCCTCTTCCGCGGGCACGTCTCGGCCAAGGAGGTGGACGCCAACATGGCGGACATCCGCGGCACGCTGAACTTCGCCTCCTACGTCCCGACCGGCATCAAGATCGGCGTGACCGAAACGCCCCCCGAGGGATTCGAGCGCAGCGGTCTCGCCCTCGTCAACCACACCGGCATCGCGCAGGTCTTCGACCGGCTCGTCGGGCAATTCGACGCGATGTTCGAGAACCGGGCCTACACGCATTGGTTCGAGGCCGCCGGCGTGGACCACGCCCAGCTCGAAGCGGCCCGCCATTCGGTCGCCGATCTCGCGCAGTCCTACAAAGACGCCGCCTAAATCGGGCTGGGGGTCTCGCCGCGCGCTTGCGTGCCGGCTCCGGCGGTCCATCCTTGCCCGCCGAACGAATCCGCCTCCCCCCGATGTCCGACCTGACGCCGCAGCAGCTCAAGGATGAATCGCGCCGCGCCGCCCGCGCGGTCGATTCGATGCGGCGCGCGGCCCATGCGGACCCGGCGCAGCTCCCGTCGTTGATCAACGCGCTCAAGCGCCTCGCCCGCCTCCGCTCCGACCAAGGCGAGCACCACCGCGCGGCCTCGCTTTATCTCGAAGCGCTCAACCACGTGACCGAATGCGAGGACCAGCTCGGGCGCGGAGAGGTCGCCGCCCTCGCCGCCAACCTCGCCTACCACTACGACCGCGCCGAAACCTGGGACCCCGCCGCCAAATACTACCGCCGCGCCCTCGAAGCCATCGGCTCCGCCGACCCCGATCCGCCGGAACTCGCCGCCGTCATCCACAACAACCTCGCCATGATCCTGCGGCGGCAGGGCAGCTACGAGAGCGCCGAGGCGTATTACAAATTGGCGCTCAAAGAATTCATCGGGCTGAACGGCGAGCGGCACCACACGGTCGCCAGCGTCTATAACAACTATGGCGCCTGCTGCTACGCCGCCCGCGACCTCAAGCGCGCCCGCGAATTCCACGAAAAGGCGCTCGACATCCGATCCGCCCTTTACCCGAACGGCCACCCCGACGTCGCCCAAAGCTGCCAAAACCTCGCCGCCGTCTTCGATACCCTCAACCAGCCGGACAAAGCCGCCGACCTCCGCCGCCAAGGCGAATCCATGGCCGGCACCGGCAAACGCACCAAAGCCACCGACGCGACCGGGTTGCTGCGGGGATCGTAGAGGAGGCGAGTCCAGCGCTCGAAAGGCGGAAGAGGCGACAGCCAGAAACGGATAAGTCAAGCGAGGCGCGGTGATCACGGGATCACATTCGGTACCTTAAGACCGAAGTGCGCCGCAGCAGCAAGCAGATGCCGGTCATTCGAGAATATCTCATCGAACCCGGATTCCACAGCCGTCGCGAGGTGCAAAGCATCGGCGGTGCTGCCCAGATAGAGGAACGGTGGTGCCGACAGGAAAAACGAAGTGACCCTGTTTGAAATCGCATCGGTGATCAGATCAACTGAATCCCACCTGCGCGAAGGTCGGCTTCGAATTGGGCGCAAACCGCCGCATGGGCGGCGCGTTGGGAGACAGCGCGCCTTCCCGGAGCTTTCAGTGGCAGACTGAATAAAACTCAAGCCTACCCAAGACACTACAGACTAGGGTTGTTGCTCCTGCGGCGCATGCTGCGACCTCAGCCGTTCCGTCTCTGACCAACGCAATTTGCAGAGATAGGCTGTGTCAAAATAAAGGCGCTCATCCCTGGCTCCGATCATCGGTTACCGCTGCTCCCGAATCGACCCCGCCGCCCAATTTACCCGCCGCCAGCAATTCAGCATATTCCGGGAGCAACGCCGGATTTTCCCAGTAGCGATGCGCCGCCGCAGAGCTCCTGCGGCGCCGGATTGCACAACGCTTCCGCCAGCAGTTGCACCGCCTCCTGAGGAGACTGATCTCCGGCGAGAAGCGGCGGTTTCCTGATCCGGCGGTGCAGGTCGAGAGGATTGAATCGATGATGAAGGTCGCCATGGAGTCAGAATTACACTTCACCCCAGGGCGACCGCAATCAAGCCCGCCTCAGAAAGCGCACGACCCACCCCGGCGGCAAAGTGGCGTAACGCGGCGTCGTGTGGCTACCCGTCAGAGCTGCATTCCCCCCGGGCCTTTTCCCCGATGGCAAGAAGCAGAGATCGAAAACCCTCAGATTCCCACCGAGCGCCGGTGGGACATGCGCCCCGTTTCGCTCGGGGCGCTGTCGGCTTTGGAGGGGTCTGATCTGGCGGAGGAGGTGCCGCCTGCGGTGCTCACGCTGCTCGCCCAGCGCGGCTTTGACTGCCCGGAGAAGGCGCGCGCCTTCCTGCACCCGAAGCTCCGCGACCTGACCTGCCCGTTCGAGATGCCGGACATGCGCGCGGCGGTCGAGCGCATCTTCGCCGCCGCCGACGAGGGCGAGGAAGTCGTGCTCTACGGCGATTACGATGTCGATGGGGTGACGTCGCTCACGCTGCTGACCCAGGCGCTGCGCGCCTACGGGCTGGACCCGAAGCCGTTCCTGCCGCACCGCATCGACGAGGGCTACGGGGTGACCCGCGAGGGGCTGGAGCGCTGCCTCTTGGAGTTCGATCCCGACCTGCTCATCGCGGTGGACTGCGGCACCGGGTCGCTGGACGAGATCGCGGACCTGCGCGCGCGGGGCATCGATGTGATCGTGCTGGACCACCACGAGCCGTCGCCGAACGGCCGCCCGGATGTGATCGCGCTGGTCAACCCGAAGGCGGCGGACTCCGACTACCAATACCTGTGCAGCGCCGGGGTCGCGTTCAAACTCGCCCACGCCCTGGTCAAGGCGCGCCCGAACGACGGGCTCGACCTCAAGAAATTCCTCGACATCGCGGCGGTCGGCACGGTGGCGGATATCGTCCCGCTGGTGGAGGAAAACCGGATCCTCGTGCGCCACGGGTTTGCGCCGCCTGCAGGCGACCGAAAACCGGGGCGCAGCGCGCGCTGAAGTCGGTGGCGCGCGTCTCCGAATACCCGGCGGCGATGGACTTCTATCGGGTTCCGCATCGAGAAGCCGCGCCTGAACGCCGGCCAAGCAGGATGGACACCGCGCAGGCCGCCCTCGACCTGCTGCTCACCGAAATGGCTGGCGAGGCGAGCGCCGTCGCCGAAGAACTCGTCTGAAAAACCGCGAGCGGCAGAACCTCGAACGCCGCATCCGCGAGAAGCGAAAACAGCCTCGGCGATTTTTCCGGCCCGCCCCGCCGCGATCCGTCGATCGTCATCCGGGTCGCACACACGGCATCCCGGCGTGGTCGGCATCGTGGTATCCCGGCTGGTCGGCCTCTACTACCGCCCCGCCATCGTGATCGCGTTTGACGAAAACGGGGTGGGCCATGAGGCAGCTTGTGCCGGCGTGCCCGGCGTCTCGCTCGTCGAGCTGATCCAGGCTGCGGCGATCTGTTGCTCGGCGGCGGCGAGTATGACATGGCGGCGGGGATCTCGATCGAGCGGGCCGAACACGGAGGCATTCCGGCGGCGGTTCCGCGAATGCGTGCTAGGCATGGTCGAGCCGGAGGTTTTGCACCGCGGCTGATGATCGATGCAGGAGCTGACCCTGGAGGAGATCACGCCCGAGCTGATGGCGGGCTACGACTTGCTCGAGCCGTTCGGGTCAAGAGAATCCCGCAGCCGCTTTCATGGCGCGCCGGGTCATGCCGATGGGCGAGCCGCAGCCAAGCTCAAGGACAAGCACCTGAAGCTGCGCCTGCGGCAGCGGCGGCATCCGCGGGCGATGTTCTTCAACGGTGCCGAGCGCCCGCTCCGCCGCCGCCCTGGGACGTCGCCTTCAAAATCACCGCAATTTCTACAACGGATTCCTGGTCGATCAGCTCTGCGTCGAGGACATCCATGGCGTACAGCTAGGTTTTGCGCGGAAGCGGAGCGCCCCGATCGGATTCGGATCGGATTGACAAAGCCGCGCGGATTCTGGCAGGCTTCCGGTCACCCAAACCCCGATCCCGCCATGACTAGAGACGAGAGTGTAACCGCTCCGCGCCTTGGGCGACGAGAAAACCAAAGCGATGCTGATGCGCAACCACGGCGTCAAGGAACCGTGCCTGGCGTCAAGATCGGCGATCTGAAGCCGCTGGTGAAGCAGCTCAAACACGACCACCCGCTCGCTTTGGCCTCTACGACTCCGGCGTTTACGACGCGATGTATCTGGTAGGGCTGATCGCCGATGATGCAGGGAATGACCAAGCGCGACTTGCAACGCTGGGTCAAGGCAGCCTACGGCGGAGGAGCCTGCCGGGCACCACCGTCCCGTCCGTCGCCGGCGGCAGCCGCACGGCTGGGATCTGGCGCTCGGCTGGATCGATTCGCCCCGCGACCTGATCGCCTCGGCAGGGTGGGGCGACACTGAGCTGCCTGGTGGCGCTGAAGGACGACGCGGACCTCGATTTGAAAGCCGTCCGCCAGCTCATGCAGCGCGGCGGAAGAACTGCCCGCCCATGCGGCGATGCGGCGCGCTATCAGATGAACGGCTTCCTCATCGCCGTAAGCTGCTACGTCGCCCCGCTCGCGATCCGCCTCGAAGAGCTTGGGCGCGTCGAGGCGGACCTCGGGAAAAACGCCTGCCGGGGTGCCGCCGATCACGGACTGTCCGGAAGGTGCAGGCGCTGCGGCGCCGGTCAGGAAGAAGCGCAAGACAGTGAAGTGTTGGATTTTGCAGGCGGTCGCCGGATCGAGGGTTGGCGCGCCGGTAGCGACGCCGCATCGATGGTCCGCCCCTGCGCGTAATTCCGGACGCTAGCAAGCGACCAATGCCTGGCGGACCGCTTGGCAATCCGTCCCTGCCGCCGATGGCGTCGCGGCGTTGAAGAATCGTATTGCCCGGCACCGTAGATGTTTTTTACGATCTCGAATTGCCCCACCACAAACCGCCGCCATGCCACAGCCTATCCTTCCCGGTTCCGGACTGGCGCGACCCCGTAACGCCAAGCACGCCGGTCCGACCGCCGACCAGCCGAACCCGCCCGCCGCGCCGAACCGGGCGGCGGCGGCTCCGAATATTCCGACGAAACGCTCGCCGCCTCCCGATCGCGGCGGTAGTCGCCAAACAAAAAGCGGCGATCCGAAGCGGCGGAGCAGGCGCGGCTCGCCGATGGCGAAGCGGCGTCCGTCCGGCTCGGCTCGCTCGACTGCTTTCGCGGACTCGTTTTGTTCCTGCTGTGCGTGAGGCGGCGAACGGCTGGCAGCACGCGATCGCCCGCGCGCACCCGGGCGATGCGTTTTGGCAGGCGGTCGAGTTCCACGCCTCGCATGTCGCGTGGGTCGGCTGCGCGATGTGGGACCTGATCCAGCCGGCGTTTTCGTTCATGGTCGGGGTGGCGATGGCGTATTCCTACACCAAGCGGCAGCGACTCGGGCAGAGCTACGGGCGGATGCTGCTCCACGCCGCGTGGCGCGCCGCCGTCCTCGTTTTGCTCGGCGTTTTCCTCCGCTCGATGGATAGCGCCCAGACCTATTGGACGTTCGAGGACACGCTCACCCAGATCGGGCTCGGCTATTTCTTTCTCTTCCTGCTGTGGAATCGCCCCGCCGCCGTGCAGGGTGCCGCCGCCGCGGTCCTCCTCATCGGCTACGGCGCGCTCTTCTATTTCTGGCCGGTCAAGGAACTCGACCCCGCCCTCGCCGCCGGAGACCATTGGGAGCAAAGCATGGCGTTTGACGGGCACCTCGCGCATTGGAACAAAAACGCGAACGTCGCCCACGACTTCGACCTCTGGTTCATGAACCTCTTCCCGCGCGAGGAGCCGTTCGTGGCGAATGACGGCGGCTACAGCACGCTCAGCTTCGTGCCGACGCTCGCCACCATGATCTTCGGGCTGATGGCCGGCGCGCTCATGCGGTCCGAGCGCCGCCCCGCTCCCAAGTTCTGGCTCCTCCTCTTCTGGGGCGTCGCGCTCGGTGCCGCCGGCTGGGCGCTCGACCACTTCGGCATCGTCCCGATGGTCAAGCGCATCTGGACGCCCAGCTTCGGTCTCTACTCCGGCGGCTGCTGCCTGGTCATCCTCGCCTTCCTCTACGCGATCATCGACCTCGCCCGCCTCAAATTCCTCGCCGCCCCGTTCGCCGTCCTCGGTGCCAACTCGATCCTCATCTACGTCGCCACTTGGACATTCGCCGGCTGGGCAAACGAGCAGATTAAGATCCACTTCGGTGCCAGCTACGCCAACTGGTTCGGCACGCCCTTCCAGCCCCTCATGGAAAACCTCTGCGTCGCCGCCCTCATCTGGCTGATCGCGCTCTGGCTCTACCGGAGGCGAATTTTTGTGCGGATCTAGGTGATGGGGGGGTGAATGATTTGAGCGGGAAAGCGGGCGTTGGTCCCCCACCCCTTGCGAATTGCTCTCGCCCAAAGATCCGCAAGAAAACCCGCGAAACCATACCCCGCAGGACGCGCCTACTTTTTACCAAAGCGGCGTCGCCCGATGGCAGCCAATTTGTCTCGCCCGAGAAGTGAGATTGCCCCAAGCCTCGCCAACGGACCATTCATTGATGACTAGAGAAGATAGACCGCCTCCCAAAGGAGGAGAGATTTCTGATCAGGGAGACGCTTTTGGAAGGCGCGAAAATCACTTCGCCGCCGCGCTGGTGACGGCGCGCTGGTAGGCGAAGCTGACCGCCGCCCAGGCGAGGGCGAAGGCGGCGCTTAGGGCGTAGAGGATCGGGTGGTCGCCGGGTTCGAGGACCGCCTGCCATTCGAGCCATTCGAGCCGCCCGATGGTGTCGCCGCGGCGCGCGGCGGAATCGGCGAGGACGTAGAAGTAATTCATGAAGCAGAGGACGAGGAAGAATCCGGTCGCCGGGCCGAGGGCGGCGAGCGTCCAGCCGAGCGACTGCACGTTGCCCGGCGTGTAGCCGCGCAGGTGGCGGACTTGCGCGCCGAGCACGCAGGACCACGCGATCGGGATGGCGAGCATCCAGCCATACAGCGGCCAGAGGTCGAGCGTGATCAGATCGAACAGCCAGAGCAAGCCGCCCGCCGCCGAGGCGATGAACGCCGCGCGGGCGAGCGACGCGGCGGGGGCGAAGGCCGGGGCAGGCGGCGGCTCGGCGTCGGGCAGCTCGCCGGGGCGCAGGTCCGCCTGGGCGTCCCTCGCCTTGGCCGAGAGCGCCGCCGCCGCCCGCCGCGCGGCGCGGACCCGGCGCAGGCAGCGCACCCGATACGATCCCGCCGCGGTCTGGATCGTGCAGTGGCAGGTCGGGCCGAGCGCCAGGTGCACGACGAGGAGGACCGCCAGAAACGCCGCCTCCACCGCGAAGAGGGCACCGAGCGGCGCGCGGAAGTTGAATGCGTCGGCGGTGGAAAACGACCAGAGCGCGAGGGCGAGCAGCGCCAGGGCGGGCAGGGCAAAGGCGGCGACCAGCGCGAGATAGGTGCCGGTCCGGGCGACGGCCACGGCTTGGATCTTGGCGTAATCGAACCGCCGGTATTCCTCGACCAGCGGCCAGAGGAATCCCTTTCCCCCGACATAGAGCGCGTGGTCCGGCCCCAGCCACAGGCTGGAGCAACCGAAGAACCCGCGGGCGAGCCGGGTGTAGTCTGCAAAGCGGCGCTTCATGATCGGGTCTGGAACCAGATGGCGTAAACGATGAACCCGACCAGCCCGAGCGCGGCGGCGATCCACACGACCGACAGCGCGGCGGCGACCAGCATCCGCCCCGGCCCGCGCGGCACCAGCCCGCGCGGCGCTTTCCAATGCCGGATCGCCAGGTAAAGCGCCGCCGGTCCGCCGAAAAAGCCGAGGAACCAGGCGCAGTAGGCGACCACCCCGGTGAGGAAGATCGGGTAGGTCACGCAGGCCAGCGCGACGCCGTCCCACAAAATGTAGCGCCGGGCGAAGGCGGGATCGCCCTTGTCCTCCCGGCGGCGGTGGAGGCAGCTCAGGCAAAGCGATTCCGCGCCCCAGCGGGACGCGCAGTCCGGGCAGATCAGCGCGCCGCAGCCATCGCAGGCGGACTCCGCCGCCTTTTCCGGGCAGTGGAAGCACGCGCTCTCGCCCTCCCGCGCGGGGCGCGCCTTGGCCGCCGGCTCCGGCCCGGACGCCAGCGCGGGGAAGGCGAAGACCTCCGCCTCCCGCCGGCAAAGCGGGCAGTGCCCGCGCCCGGTGCCCGGTCCGGCGAACGGGTCCGGCGCGGGGACCTCGCCAGTCTGGCATTTCGGGCAGCGGATGGTCGCGGGCATTGGTCGTTACCGGATGCTGATGACGCGGGTGGCGCAGATGTGGTCGTGGATCGCGCGGCGTTCGAGGTCGAAGGCCGCCGGCAGGTTCGGCAGGTAAAAGGCGCTGCCGTCGATGAGCGATTTGAAGAGCTTCCGCCCGAGCGCCTTCAGGTAGGAAACGCGGGAGCCGTCCGCGTTGACCACGCGCAGCCCGAGCGCCAGCTTGCCCAGCGTGCCTCCGTAGCGCCCGACCATCCACGTCTCGTAAACGACGACCACGAGGATGGTGATCCCCGCCGACAGCGCCATCGTCGCCACCAGCGGCCGCCACGACGCCGGGTCGCTGAGATCCGGGATCGCCCCGAACATCGAGCGCCCGCTCAGGATCATCGCCGGCAGCGTGGCCAGCGTCGAAAGCGCCTGCTCGATCATCAGGTCGATGATGAAGGCGGCCGCGCGGATCGGGAACTTGCCGTAGGGATGCCCGTCCAGCGTATCGCTGCCCGGCTCGATCACCGCCTTGCCCTCGCGCAGCCCCTGCACGAAGAGCGCCTTTTCGTCCGCCGCGATCACGCAGGACCCGTAGCGCAGCGCCTCCGCCCTCGGCACCACCCGGCCGCTCGCCGCGCTCACCGCCATCCCCGCGCCCGCCGCGGCGACCCCCGCCGCCTGCCCGGCGCTCGCCCCGCCTTCATCCGCCGCCCGCGCGATCTCATCGCCCACCTCCCGCAGCGGCACCCACGCCTCCAGCCCGCTCCGCCAAACAAGCGTCGCGGGCGTGATCTGACCGGCTTGGAGCAAAGCAGCGATCTCGGCCGCATCGACCGGACCCTGCCGCTCGTCCGCCTTGGCATAATACCATTTCGCCATCGGATTTTTCGGATTCTACAACGGGTGGGAAAACCGCCATCTTAGGCGCAGATCCGAAAGGCGCTAGCCTGAGATGGCGGAAGCCGAGTCGCACACGTTGAGGCGCGGCGATCCGCCGCCAGAAGAAAGCTCGCCGCGAATGAGGGCAGCTAGCGCCACACCCCTAAGGAAAAGGCAACCCCGAAGGCGTCTCAAAGGACATAAGGCAACAAACCACGGACGAAGCGCCTACCGAAGCAACGCCGGAGGCGTTACACAGCAAAGCCCAGGGTAACCACCCTAGGGTCAGAAAGGCAACTATCCACGGACAAAGTGCGGATCGAAGCAACGCCGAAGGCGCTGGAGAGCGGTGCCGGAACCCTCATGGAGACACAGCGAGCCTGAACGCGCAGCACCTGGCGGCAGGCAGCGCCGCGCAAACTCGAGAGCCATGGATGGAATGCGAAGACGATACCGCAGGTCCAAGACGGCAGGAGTGCCGTCTCTACAGGTTGCCAAGGCTCTACTCCTCTTCTACCCCTTCCACATAACCGGCCAGTTTCACCGTCGGGTCCGGCGCGGCGATATCGAACTCCTCCTCCGGACTGCCGCCGCCATCGACCAGGTCCTTGCCCACGCTGTAAACGATCCGATTTTCTTTGGAATAGCGCAGCGGCTTCCCGTCATAAGGGTCGGCGGGCACCGCATCCAGAAATTCAGGCACCAGCGCGTCGAGCGAATCGGGCAGCGAGCCATGGGCGAACTCGTGGCGGCGGAGGGCTAGTTTGAGGATCACCAACTGGGTGCGGACCATCTCCGCCAAGACCCGCTGCAATATCACTTCATAGTTGGGCATTGTGATCGAGAACAATAGGATGCCGACAGGATTTCCGGAAATAAATCGCTCTGGATAGGAAGGCTCCTCGAAAGCGTAGCGCCCAACTTCCCGCTCCGAGGCAAACCTTCCGAGATCCTCAATCGCTCCTCGGTCGAAATCGGCAAACCTCTGAAGTGTTTCGTTTGGCTTGAAGACTAGAGGAGACGGGCGCTTGCCGTGCCCCTTCCCTTGCAAGCGATGGTCCACCGTAAACTCCCCCTTTAAGACCTGCTCGACCATAATCTTTTGAATCAGATACTCTACCCTAAGGGAAAACTCGATGGCCTCCCGGCAGGTCTCCAGCTTCGGCAGTGTGCGCTGGAGGTCGGCGGCGATCAAGGCATCCTCCTCCCCCAACTCATCGGCGAGCATTTCAACGCATGTGACAACATTCGTGGCGGCAGTCACTGCGGCGAGCGAATGGATTAGGCTACCCTCCCCGTTCTGGAGCCAATCGCAAACCGCCGCCATCTTTTTCACATCGCTGACTGCACCAGCGCGGTCGCCATTCGCCGCTTTGTGCAAAGCGCCAACCCGGAGGATCTTCACGAGATCTAAGATGCCGTTGTAATTGGCAGGCACCTCGTCGGAGATGAACTCCACCCTCGGCACACGAAACGACGGTCGCTCCAGCGCGGCGTCGAGTGCCTCAAGCGCCTCCCGCTTTCCGGCCAAGAATTCGGCGGCGATCCCGGAGCCGTATTCATCCGATTCCTCGATCTCGGCGAAAGCGGAAACCCCCTCTGGGTCGTCGGACTCTGTCATCCGCGCCAGCGCCGCCGCCTCCTCCAAAAGCGCAAACGCATTTTCCTCCTCCGGCACCTCGGTCCACTGCGGCAAAAGGTCGTTGTCGTCGACCGGCGGGGCATCGGGGCGGAGGGGTCCGAGGTAGAGGGCGACGCCCAGCGCGGCGAGCAGGGCGAAACCGGCGACCGATGCGCCGAGGCAGCAGCCTTTGCGCGATTTCTTTGGGGCGGGCGATTCCATCGGGCGATGATCGTTCCTTCACATCAGCGGAGCAAGCGCGATCCGGCTTCCCCGGATTCGGCAGATCCGGCAGATCCGGCTCAGCCCCCGCCGCTTCGTTCTCGGCGCGCGGGGCAACTGGGATTTTGTCTGGCGGCGCGGGCGTGCTAGGCTCGGCGATGCCCGACATCACCCGCGACGACATAATCGAGATCCTCGAGCGAATCGCCCTGCTGCTCGACCTTAAAGGCGAGAACCCGTTCAAGGTCCGCGCCTACCGGAACGGAGCCGAGGCGATCCGCACCTATTCCGGCGATTTCATCGCGGTGGCGGCGGACGGTGACCTGAAGGGGATCAAGGGCATCGGCGACGCCTTGGCCAAAAAAGTCCACCAGCTCGTCGCCGACGGAAAGATGGAATACTACGAGAACCTGCGCACCGAATTCCCCGAGTCGATCTTCGAGCTGTTCGAGGTGCAGGGGCTGGGACCGAAGAAGGTGAAGGCGGTGCACGATGCGCTGGGCGTCAATTCCATCGCGGACCTGAAGCGCGCCTGCGAGGAAGGCAAAGTCGCGGAGTTGCCCGGCTTTGGCAAAAAGACCGCCGAGAAGATCCTCGAGGCGATCGCCTTCCGCGAGAGCCACGCCGACGAGCACCGGCAGGGCGATCTGGCCGCGCCGGTCGAGATGGTGCTCGGCTTTCTCCGCGACCTGCCGGCGGTTTCGCGCGCGGAGGTCGGCGGCAGCTACCGGCGCGGCAAGGAAGTCTCGCACGACCTCGATTTCCTCTGCGCGACGAAGGAGGCGCAGGCGGTCATGGATGCGTTTGCGGGGGCGCCGTTCACCGAAAGCGTGATCGCGCACGGCAAGACAAAAACGAGCATCCGGATCGCCGGCGGCGTGCAATGCGACCTGCGCGCGGTCTCGAACGCCGAATTTCCGTTCGCCCTCGCCTACTTCACCGGCAACAAAGACCACAACGTCGCGATCCGCGGGCGCGCGCGGGACAAAGGCTACACGCTCAACGAATACCGGCTCGCCCCGCTCGACGATCCCGAGCACGCCGCCGACCTCGGCATCGAAGACGAGCGCGGCCTCTACCGGTTTCTCGGCTTGGACTACATCGAGCCGGAGCTGCGCGAGAACACCGGCGAGATCGAGGCGGCGGAGAGCGGGAAGCTGCCCCAGCTCGTGAAACTCGAAAACCTGCGCGGCACGTTTCACAACCACACGACCGCCAGCGACGGGCGCGCGACCCTCGCCGAGATGGCCGCCGCCGCGCAAGACCTCGGCTTGCAATACCTCGGCATCGCCGACCACAGCAAAGCGTCGTTCCAGGCGAACGGGCTCGACGAAAAGCGGCTCCGCGACCAGATCGCGGCGATCGCCGAGCTGAACGCGGGCTTTGACGGCTTCCGGCTCTTCGCCGGCAGCGAGGTCGATATCCTCCGCGATGGCAGCCTCGATTTCGGCGACGACCTGCTCGCCGAGCTCGATTACGCCGTCGCCTCGGTCCACAATGTCTTCACCTTGTCCGAGGCGGACCAGACCGCGCGGATCATCAAGGCGATCGAAAATCCGCATGTCACGATGATCGGCCACCTGACCGGCCGCCTTCTCCTCCAGCGCGAACCCTATGCGCTCAACATCGAAGCGGTCCTCGACGCCGCTGCCGAGACCGGCACGATCATCGAGCTAAACGCCAACCCGTGGCGGCTCGACCTCGACTGGCGCTGGTGGAAGCTCGCCAAAGCCAAAGGCGTCAAATGCGCGATCAACCCCGACGCCCACAGCACCAAAGGTCTCCAGGATCTCTTCTTCGGCACCCGCATCGCGCGCAAAGGTTGGCTCGAAAAAGACGATGTCGTCAACTGCCTGCCACTCGGCAAGATCGAGAAGGTGCTCGCGGCGAAGCGGGATCGCAAGGGCTGATGGCTGTTCTGGATCTGGCGAAAAATCAGCAGCTAGTCGCCTTCAAACAACAGCAGCAGATCTTCGCCGGTCGGTGCTTCGGCGGAAAGGCGGAGGAAGAATTCGGTGGCGGTGCCGGGGTGGACGCTGCCGTCGCCCATGCCTTCGCCGAGGCGGATTTTTTCGCCGGTGCGGGACCAGCGGGCGGCGTTGGTGGAGATTTCGAGATCCCAGAGCGTGCCGGACAATCCGGTGGCCTGGAAGCGGAGGCTGCCGTCGCCGCTGAAGCCGAGCGGCGTGAGCGAGGCGGACGCATCGACCGCCCCGCTGACCGGCAGGAAGATCGGAGCCACGATCTGGGTGCCATCCATCGGCAGGATCAGGCGGTGCGCGCGGTCGATCCGCGATCCGATCTGCCAGCCACCGACGTAATAGCCGTCGGCGGGTTCGGCTTGGAGCAAGACTTGCGAGCCGGCGGGCACCGGCGTCCCGCCGACGTAGGCTCCAGTCACCGCACCGCCGTCCGCCGGGACGATCTCGGCGGCGACGAGCTGCGCGAAGAATCCGGTGATCCGCGCGTCATCCTCAAGCACGAATGTCTTCGCCGATTCCTCGCCGCGGATCGGGTCGCCCCAGCCTTCGAAGATCGCGTCTGGCGCGGGCAGCGCCTCCACCGTGATTTCATCATGCGTGATACCGCGGTGTCCGGCGAAACGCTGACCGCGCCGGACCGGCGGATTCGACCTGCAACTCGACGGTCCGGCGGCGGGTCGCTCGGCTCGGGGCAATAGCGTTGCTTTAAGCACAGGATGAAATTCACAAAGCCGGGCGGGTATTGCTCGAAGTTCTTGAGGATTTCCTCGTAAGCCTCGCAGTTGCAATGCAGCTCCGCCTCAGCGAACTCCCAGCTCCGCCCGCCGCTGGCGCGCGCGGATTCGGCGAACTGGCAGTAGCTTTTCGCCAGCATGTGGATCGCGAAATCGATGCACTTCTTCGGGTCGAAGCACCGCTCGCGGAACTGGCGGATGCACTCGGCGCGCTGGCAGTCGAGTTCCGCCAAGGCGGTGCGGACGTAGGCGCAGAGCAGGTTTAGGTATTTGGTGAGAAGCCGGTGGTCGTCGATCATGTCGCGGGCGTCGCGCTCCGCCTGGGTCATGCCCTCGCGCCGGTCCACCACGATCCGGATCTGGTCGCCGGTCAGCCTGCCGCCCTCGAATTCCTTTTCCTCGAACGCCTCGATGTATGCCTGGCGCAGCGTCTCGCAATACGGGCGGAGGACGAGGATGACCTGCTGCGCGGCGGCGCGGTTCGCCCCGCCGGACGCGTTGGCCGCCGCCACCCACTGGTCGCAGAAGCCATCCACATCGGCGAGCACCTCGGAGAAGTTCGGGACGCCCCCGGCTCCCACGAATGCCTCCATCGCATACATCTTGGCGGCCAGCTCGCAGCACTCGCGGAACGACAGCTTCGAGTTGTAGAGCAGCGGCGCGAGGTAGTTGTGGAAAAACGTGGTCAGGTCCCAGCCCTCGATGCCAAAGCCGAACCCGATCGACACGGTGGAGCCGGGGAGGCGGACGCCGCAGCCGAGCAGCCCCTCCCACGGCGCGCCGGGATCGGTCATCGCGCCGATGTGCGGGTAGAGCGCGAGCAAGGCGTCGATCTCGCCGCGCACCTGATCTTTCTCGGCGGCGAGCGCGGCGAGCTCCGCCTCCAGCGCGTCGCGCAGGCGCAGATACTCTGCATTGTCGTAGGCTCCGGACTCGCAGTCCTCGCTGCACGGCAGCGTGACCGTGATGCGCGGCGACTGGAACGGATCGCGATTTAGATCCTCGCGTTCCTCAAATTCGACGGTGCCGCCGAGCCGGTCGGCGATGGCACGGAGGCGCTCGATGACCAGCGCCTCGGGATCGGGCATCGATCCGTCGCTGAATTCGAAGTCGCCCATGAGCAGGCGGCGCTCGAAGGCTTCGATTTGCCCCTTCACATAGCGGCCGGCGAACTGCTGGTTCCACACGTCCCACGCGTCTCGCTCTTCGGCGATCCACCGGTTTATCTCGGCGTAGGTTTCGTCCACCGTCACGTCGGTGGATGCCTTGAGTTCATCGAGCACCGCTTGGTCGGGCTGCTCCTCCCACGCCTGTTGGTCCAGCCAATCCGGACCCGGCTGGTCGGGCGGATCTTCGGGGTCGCGGCGCTGCGGCGGCGGTCCCGGCGCGACCAGGTCGTTGTCGGCACCGGGCAGGAGGCGGGCAGGGCGGTTGCCGGGACCGATCGGCGGATGCACGTTGCCGCCCGGCGGCTGGATCGGCGGCTGCCACGGCGGGCGCTGCGGCGGTTTTTTGATCAATTCGATCACCGGCGGCGGGCAGCCCGGCGGCTTCTCCGGAATGTCCGGCACAAACGGCCCGCCCGGCGGCGGCGGCGTGGCGGCATTCTCCCGGCAGTCGCAATCGACGCGCTCCAGCTCGAAGCGGTTGGGCTGTCGTTCGCGGATCACCATCGCGTCATAGCGCGTGCGGTCCAGGTTGCCGCGCAGGCACAGGTGCCACTCGGCTTCAGCGGCAAATCGGTTGGCGAACATCAGGTTCAGCCGGTCCACGTGCTGGTCCAATAGCGTGCCCAGCTCCGGGTATTCGTTCGCCTTCACCTCAAATGCCTCCCGGTCGTCGAGGAAGATGAGCAGCGCGAAGTGGACGTCGAAGTAGCTCCGGTATTCGCGCTGGACCAGCGTGATAAAATCCCGCCCGAGCACGACCCGCTCGCCCGCATCGGTCGCCGCCAAAACCCGCGCCTTCACCGCCGCCGCATCCGGCGCATGCTTCAGCAGCGCGTCGAGCAATTGCGATAAAAACGCGCGGTCCGCCGCGCCGAGCGCCGCCAGGTCCAGCACGTTCGGCCAGTCGTCGAAGTCCTTGCGGAGCAGCAGCGTCTTGGTCGCCGGATCCCACTGGACCGGGTCCGGTTCAGCGTCGTCGCCGCGATCACCTCCGGCGCGGTGCCGAACAGCCGACTATCCACATAGTAGGCGATCTTCTCCCACGCCTTGGGAGCCGTGCCGTAGCGCGGGTGAAACACCAGCGTGTCCGCGCCAAGCCGGGGCGCATTGCCGCGGCGGCGATCAGGGCAACAACAACCGCCGTCAGCCGCAAGCCAGAGGGTCGATCCATTGCATTCATGCCGCCTATTGTATCACGACCGCATCGCCGCCGTCAATCAATTGCGCCCCCGCTGGCAAGCTGGATTTCGGTCCATTCAAGGCGATTCGCCCGGCGGCAAGATGTCGCCGTCCGGGTCACGCCGATAGACCAGCAGGCGGCTGCCGGGCAGCAGCTCCCCCGTTCCGCGCAGCCATGGCTTGCTGTCGGGCGGATCGTAAACCAATCCCCAATCTTCCCCGCCTCGCAGCCGTAAAGCGAGGAAGACCGCCGACTTCGCACAGCCGCCTAAAATCTCGCGCAAAGATAAACCGGTTGCCTGCCGCTTTGATCCCGAGACTCAGCGATCGTCTGCCCTCCTGCCGGTCTGGGCTGGATCGACGAGACGCGGACCGAGAGAGCCAGCGTGCCGCTCCCGTTTCGCGGCGGCTACATCGGTGACCGTGAACCCGGTGCCGCCGATCTCGAAGGACGTGCCCTTCTCGCAAGGCAGATCGAAAAGCAGCCGGGCAGGGTCGGCTTGTGGCGAGTAAGAATCGCCGATGAAGACGCCGCCCCTCGTTCGATCTGGGACCGGACGGCGGGCAGCACCCCGGTTCCGCGGAGACCCGCTTGCGCTGCCGCCACGGGTTCCGTCCGCATCGCCACCAGGAACGTCACGAGGATCGGGACCCAGCCAAACGCGGTCATCAGAGGACTGCCGCCCGACGCCAGCGGACGGCGACCAACAAGACGCCCAGCATGAAAACAGCGGCAGCGACGGATGTGGCGGTTCCGGTTCCCTCTTTTGGACCGTCCAGTCACCCAGCAGCGTCATCCAGCTCAGCAGCGAAAATAGCGCGAGTCCGATGGCGACCGAGGCGGCGAAAACCCAGCCGCGCCGCCGCCGCCCCATAGACGGCCGTACTCCAAAAACGAGACCGAGACCGGGAACCACAGGAGGGTGGCGTGGTCCCAGTAAACCGCGAACCGCGCTTGGCGGAGGGCGAATTCGACTAGCTTCGATGCCACCGGAATCCCGATCTGTAGCGCGAAAATGCCGGTACTCCGCCGCGAGGACGTGGTAGTGCGAAACCGGGCGCGCGCGCCAGAAGGCGCTGCCCGCGACCGGGTGGACCATGCCGATCCGCGCCGCCAGCCAGATCGCAAGCGTTCATCCATTGGAGGACGACGCCCATCTCAAACATCCCCGTGACGCGGGTGTAGATCGCGGCTGAGATCCACAGCAGGAGCTCCGGCGCGCAGCGGCAGGTTCGCCCGGCAGAGGTGGAGGATCGTTTTCATCGTTCCAGCGGCGGCTCGGGTTTTTCTGATCCGGGACAAAGCGGCGCGTCTCCGGATCGAAGTGATAGGAGCCGGATTCCACCATGTCCCGCATCGCTTTGGTAAGCCCGAGCCGTTCCAGTTGATCGCGCTCCACCGGGCGCTCCGGGGAAAACACGTCGAGCAATTCGTCGAAGTTCTCGCGCCGCCAGTCCGACGGCATCGTAGGTTGCCATCACCTTCCGCGCAAAGACCTCGCGCACGCCGTGGCGCAGCGCGTTCGCCGCGTTGTGCTCGCCCCGTCGCGGAGCGCCTGCTCAGGGCGGGTTCGATGTTGCGGCACTCGCGCAGCGCCTCGTAGAGCGCCGGATCGCCGGTGCGCTTGAGGCGGTCGAGAGCGCCGGGTAGAGCGACGGATCATCGTAGGCGGCGAGCGCCGCGAGCGCGGGCAGCGGCAGCGGCGAGCCGCGCTCTAACAAAGCCACCAAGCCGGCGCGCGCGTTGGGATCGGCTTCCCAGCCCCGGCGGACGATGGCTTCGGAGATGCCCGGAGCCTGCGGCAGCGCGGCGATGACGTCCGCCCGCTGGCCCTCGCCCATCCCGAGCGCGAGCGCGGCGACCATGCCGCGGTCCAGCCACGGGCGCGGATGGCTGAGCATGCGCAGGAAGAGCGGCAGGTGGCGCGGGACGTAGAGCGCCATCTCGCGCACCGCCCAGTTTTCCTCGCCGGAGGTCGCATACGGCAGGATGGCATCGAGCCGCGCGATCACCTCCGCCTCGGTCGCCGCCGCCGGATCGGGCAAGCCCCGCGCCAAGTCCGGAGGCGGGGGGCGTGCCGTCCGCCTTGAGCCGCGAGGGTTCGGGATACCAGCGCCGGTCCCGGTCTTGGGCGTAGGCTTGCTCGTAGGTTGGCTCAGGTTGGTCGGCACCGGTGCTCCCTTGCGGCGTGTTCACCGGCGGGACTCGGAATCCCAGCGACTTGGTTTTGTCTTGCTCATCGACCTCTGGCGCATAGCCCGGCGGACGTTCAAAAACCAGTGGCCGGGATCGCCAATGCTGGATTCCGTGCGCCATGACCCGAACGCGAAAGACGAGGAGGCGCGCCCCGGTCAGGTCGTAATGATATTCGGTTCGCGACGGCGGGTCCCCCTCCCATTTGCCTGGTCCCGCGACCCGAAAGCTAAACTGCGCTGCCTCGATCCAGCTCCCGCCCAAGCAATTGATGCGCGACATGTATTGCTTTCGCTCACTATCGGTGATCGCGATTCCTTCGGCGGGCAGGTAGAGGGCTGCAAACAGCCGGTCTGGCTGATATCCATCGTTATAGAGATAGCGCAGGACCTTTCCATCAGATCCGAAACGCGGGCAATCGACCGCTACCACAGCCGAAACATAGGAGCGGCTTGCGCTGGAGAGATCGTCATCGGATCGCCTCGCCAAGGTATAGAAATCCCCCCGCCGCTCGACCATGCGTTCCGACCCGTTGAAAGGAAGGTCGGCGCAGAGATCGACAGTGAAGAACGTCGCGGCGATATCGCATTCGACCGATGCCTCGTAGGAGTCTGCCGGGTGATGCAAATCCAGCGGAAGGCGAAACGACTCGGTGATGGTGCGCGGTTCTCTGGGCGAGGAATCGTCGCGCACAATTCTTCCCGACGAAAAGACGGCCTGCATTGCTTTGATGAGGCGTTCATCAGAACTCGGGAGCTTTACGGTTCGGTTGTTGAACATTCTCCCCTCATCGATCAAGGCTCCCGATTGATCAAAACGCCGGAAGCTACCACCCACCGTCCGCCACAGCGCAAAGCGGTCGCCCGGCATTGATTCGGGCATTTGGGTGATAATGCCGTAGTGGCTTGAATTGCGGCTGCCTCCGAAAAGCGAAGTCCGCTCGACGTCGGGCATCAGGTTCTCAAGCGCCCCGAGCCCCGGCGGGCGCAGCGCGAACGGCTCGTCGGCGACGCCTGATTTTTCGACGAGCCAGGCGGCGGCGAACATCGCGGTAGGCAGGGCGAGCATCCGCCAGATCAAGGCTTGGCGGCGCTTCGGCAGCAGCGCGGCGGCGAGGGCGGCGGCGGCGGCGATCGACTGCAGGCGAAGGCGAGTCCGGCGGCGGTGTCGCGCGAGCCGTCGAAGTTTAGCACGCCGTGAACGAGCCAATCGGCAGCGCCATTCCCCGCCAGATCCCATCCCAGAAAACGATGCCGACCAGCCCGGCGATCACCCCGGCGGTGAGGGCGGCGGGGCGGAAGAAGAGGGCGGCGAAGGCTCCGGCGGTCAGCAGCCCCGGCGCGATGAAGGCGAGCGCCCAGGCGCAGGCGGCGGCGATGCCCGGCAGCGCGACGCCCCGCGACCCGAGCTGCGCGGCAATCGCGGCGAAGTAGGGCAGGACGATGAAGGCGGCGGCGAATAGCGCTTTGCCCAAGGCGACGGTCGCCGCCTGGCATGCCGCGACTTCAAAAACGATCCCGCCCGGCACCGCGCGTCCGGAAAGACCGCCGCAAGCATCAGCGCGAAGGCAGCGTAGGGGATGCACTCGCGCGCGGTCCTGGTGTGGTCGCGAAACGCGCCGTAGCCGAAGCTTCCGTCCACCATGTCCTCGACCCGGATCGTGATATCGCCTGCCGTGGCGAAGGCGACCAGCAGCCAGAACGCGAGGGCGAACCAGCGCAGGCGGACGCCGTCGTGCCAGGCGAGATGGTGCGGCGATGCGGAGGGCGGCGATCATTTTATCGGCGGTCTCGCCGGGTTCGGCGGGCAGCCGCCAGCGGCGGGCGAGGGCGACGAAGATCTCCACCAGATCCATCGGCGTGGCGTCGGCGAGCCGCGCGCCGGGGATCGCCTCCGCCAGGCGCTGCGCGGTGGAGGCGGCGTCGAAAATTCGGATCGATGAACCGCAGCTGCGGCGCGCGATCTGTTTTGGCTCCAGCCAATCGCCCGGCAGCGCCTGCCCGGCGCCCGCACCCTCCGGCAGCGCCGCCTCGACCGACCGGAAGCGGGCGAGCAGCGAGTCGGTGTCCTCCTCTAGCCGGACGCCTGCGGCGTGCAGGAAGACGACGCGGTCGGCGATGCGGGCGACCTCCTCGATGTCGTGCGACGAGACGACGACGGTCCAGCCCTCCTGCCCTACCAGCTCTAACAATCCCCCCATAAACTCGTCCCGCGCCAGCGGGTCGAGACCGAGAACGGCTCGTCGAGGATGACGAGCTTCGGGCGGTAGGCGAGCGCGCAGAGCAGCGCCGCCTTCATCCGCTGACCGCGCGACAGGCTGCGCAGCCGCGTCTTCTCCGGCAGGGCAAAGTCGCGGAGCAACTGCGCTTCGAGGGCGCGATCCCAAGCCGGATAGAGCGGGCGGCAGTAGGCGATGAAGCGGCGCACGGTCATCCAGAGCGGCAGCGCCATCCCGTCCGCCACATAGCCGATGTCGCGGAAGTCGGCGGCGCGCAGCTTGCGCGAATCTTTGCCCAGCAGGCGGATCTCGCCGCCGGTCAGCGGCAGCAGGATCGAGCGCGCGCATTTCAAGGCGGTCGATTTGCCCGCGCCGTTCGTGCTCGAGCAAGGCGGTGACGCGACCGAGCGGCGCGGCAAAGCTCGCATCCTGCAGCGCCGCCGTGCGGAAGAATCGCTTCGTCGCGCCGCGGAATTCGAGCGCGTTCGGCGGAATCCGGCGGATCTCCGGCGGCGGCTGTCTCGGGCAAGGCGTTGTCGTCATCGTCGTCATCATCAGGTGGAAACCGGTTGTCTGGCGCGGGTCGGGCGCGGCGGCGGGTCCGCGCGATGGCAGCGGCATCGCGCCGGGCGTTGCTCGGCGTGGCGGGAGGCGTCGATGCATCGGCGGCGCGGATCGGCGAATCCGGCTGGCCGCGGCAAGAGGCGCAGCGCCTCGGCGGCATCCGCGCTGGTCAGCCCGAGCCGCGCCGCCTCCCGCAGCAGCGCGTCACAATGCGACGTTGTAGGTGCGCCATGAGCGCCTGCGCGGCGGCGGCTCCTGCGCGCTGATGACCATCCCGATGCCGGGTCGCGAGGCGAGGTAGCCCTCCGCCTTCAGCTCGCCGATCACCTTTTGCGCGGTCGTCGGGCTGATCCGCAACTCCTTTGCCAACACCCGCACCGACGGAAATTCCTGCCCCGCCTCCAGCTCGCCAGCTAGAATCGCCCGCCGCACCGCCTGGGCAAGCTGCTCCGACACCGGGATGCCGTCGCGAAGCTGGAAGTGAAACGGGAGCATAGCAGATATCGAAGTCGGACCAAGTGTAACAGATAGGTTGTTACACCGCAAGCAGAGATTTCGCCGCGTTCGGGAAACTTGCCTGAAGCCTCGCGTCGAAACGCGGTGATCGGGGTTGACGCGCTCCAGACGTTTTTGTTATAAGCATCGGTAGAATCAAGGGAATTTACCTATGACGACGAACTATTCATCCTGCCCCGCCGCCCTCGCTTCCGCGTTTTTCCTGATCGCGGGCCTGCGGGCAGCGCCATCCGCCCTCGGCGGCGATCTTGAAATCGATGATCTGACCGAGTCGTCGGCGATGCTCCGGTTTGCGGGCGACCACGGCGGGCGGCCGGGGATCGAGATTTCTGAGGGGCTGGGGACGTGGCTGCTGGCGGCGGAGATGGTGCCGGACGACATCGTTGCGCCGACGGAATTTACGTTCGAGGACCGGTCGGTGCTCTACCGGGATGGCGCGCCGCGCTTTTACCGGGTGAACCGCCGCCCGGATGAAGCGGCGCTCGACTGGATGCGTGATTATCCGGGCGAGTATCCCGATGGCGAGGAAGCCGACCCGATCCCGCTGCTGATGTGGGCGCGTTTCCGGGCGACGATTCGGCGACCTATCGGGTCGAGGTCTATGAGGTGATCCCGGACGGCGATGGCGGGATGGTCCCGGCGGCGCTGCCGATCATTTCGTTCGGCGGGATCCCGGCGAACGGGTACGCCTTCATGCCGGATGACCCGCAGCTTGTCCCGCTGCGCGAGTACGCCTATGCGGTGATCGCCGAATCGGGCGGGACGCTTTACGCGGGGCGCCCGGTTCCGTTCTTCGGGCACGGCGACCGGAACTCTGCCGAAATCGAGGAGTTGCCGATTGGGGGAGCTGAAAAGAATGCCAAGAAGGGTGCCGCGGATGCCGCCGAGAAGTCGGGCGATGGTCCGACCAACTGGAAAAAGCTGATGGCCACTTACACCGAGCTAAACAAACAGAAGGAGGCGATCGCTGAAGCAATCCGGCAGAATCCGCTGGTGCAGGAGGCGGAGGTGCTCCGCTTGCTCAAGACATTGCTCCGCGACCACGAGGCACTCAAAGACTACATCAAAGCGATCCTTGAAGGAAAGATTGACGAGATTAGAGATCAGATCGCCACGCCGGAGACGGCGATCAAGGTGCTGTGCTATCTGGAGACTACTCTAGACTATTTCGCGAAGTATTCAAAAAGCCCGCGGATGACCGATGCGAGGCGGCAGGCGCTCAGGAACCTGGCCGCCGATATCAAGGTGATCAAGGAGGCGCTGAAGGAAGGGAATGACACTGTGCAGGGTGCGCTCGACAAGCTGAAAGAGAAGATCGCCGAGGCGAAGGCGCTCGCCGACGATCCGCTTCAGTTTATCCTCGACGCGATCAAAGACCGGCTTTTTGAGAAGCTCCGCGACATATTGATCCGGCAGTTGGGCGCCAAGGCGGGAAGCGCGGCGTTTTCCATCTTGCTCGACCTTATCAACCTTGGCGACCTCGCTCTCGACAACCTGTCGATCGAAGAGATCTGCCGCCAGATGAACCTGCTCTTGCTCGAAGGGATCGACTGTGATGCGAAAGGCACCGTCTCGCCGACCGGCAGGAAGTATCAGGCGAATGTCGGCAGGAACTATCTGAATTGCGATGTGACGCTCGCCTACAAAAAGCTCTGCTTTTCACCGAAGCCTGACGGGCAGCCGGGCGAGGGCGAATGGGTCGAGTCGCCGATCCGGTTCGCCGACGGATCGCCGACCAAAACGGTGCGGGCAGCCGCGCATGTGACCGGACCGGGGAGGCGCCCGGGCCAGGAATTTGTCGAGATCGAAAATGAACTGATGACGGCAGACATCCAGTGCCCGCCGGGATCGAACCAAAAATGCCTCGTCGTGCTAGACGTCCAGTGGGCGTGTCCGCCGCCGCTCAGCAACATCTCGATCCGCCTATTCGTCGGCGTCATCCGGTGCCCGTGATTCTGCGGGAGCCGCCGCCTCGCCGCCTTCGGGGGCGGCCGCCTTTCTATATTCGTCGAGGCGGGCGCGCATCTCGTCGGTGGCACCCTTGAGCGAAACCGCGACCTCCATCTCGCGGACCGCCTCGGCGATCTCGCCATTCTTAAAGAGCGCCTGGGCGAGGTGATCGTGGAGGATCGGGTCGGGATCGCCTTCTTCATCGGCGAGCAGCGCGAGGGCGCGGCGCAGTTCTTTGACCGCCTCGCCATAATTTTCTTTGACGAAGTGGAACCAGCCGAGGCTATCGACGTAGGCGCTGGTGTCGGGGAGCAATTCGTTGGCCTGTTTGATCAGCTCGCCCGCCTCGTCGATGTTGATCCCCTGTTCGAGCCACATGTAGCCGAGGTAGTTGTAAGCCTGGGCGGCGCGGCGGGGTTCGTCCGCCGGGACCCGGTCGATCGATTTGCGGAAGAGATCGGCGGCGCGCGCGAAGTCTTTGGCCCGCTCCACGGCGGCGCCGAACTGGAAATAAAAGCCGGCGTCGAGCACGCGGTCGCGGACATCTTCGTCGAAGTCCATGCCTTCGATCTTTTCGTAGTAGCGGATCGCCTCGCCGTAGCGCTCCAGCTCCATGTTGGCACCGGCGATGAGTTCCGCCAGGTCCGGGGAGTCCGGGTATTGGAAATAGCCGCGCTTGAGCACGTTGAGCGCCTGCTCCGCCTGGTCGGTGGACAGGAGCATGCGCGCGAGGAGGACGTAGTCCTTTTCTGAGCCGCCGCCGAGCTGCACTGCCTTTTCCAGGTGCTCGGCCGCTTTCGCATAGTTCTCTTGGTCGAAGTAAAGGTCGGCGAGAAAGCGTCGCGTCTTCGCCCGATGCGGGTTGATCTGGATGAGTTCCTCCAGCGTGGCGATCGCCTTGTCGTAATCCTTGAGGATTTTATAAACGATGGCGAGTTTCTCGCGCTCGATGAGGAGATCGGGGCGGGCGCGGATGACCTCCTCGTAGGCTCTCGCCGCCTTCTCGTGCTGCATCGTCGTGCTGTAGTAATCCGCCACGGCGGAGACGACAACTTCGTCGCCGGGGGCGAGCGCGAGCGCCTTTTCGAAAATCGCGTTGGTCCGGTCAAGCCGGTCTTCGCCGCGATAGACGTTGCCCGCGAAATTGCCGAGGTCGAGCCAGTATCCGGGATAGTCGGAGTCCTGCGCCAACGCGTTCTCCATCACTTTGGCCGCCTTCTCGCGCTCGCCTTCGGTCAGGTAGAACTGGGCGAGGTTGATGTGGGCGCGGGCTTCGGCCGGGAACCGGTTGGCGGCGCGCTGGGCGACGGATTCGGCGTGCCCCTTGAGCGCGTCGTAGCCGTCGGCATTCGCCCACGAGGCGCAGAAATCCGAGAGCGTAAGGTAAGCGCGCAGATTGTCGGGGTTGAGCTTGAGCGCGTTCTCGAGCATCCCGAGCCCGCCGTCGATGTCGCCGAATCGCGCGGCGAGGGCGGCGGCATGCCCGGCGAGCCCGAGGTTGCCGGGGTCGAAGTCGAGGAGATCCTCATAAACGCCGACGGCGTCCTCCGGTTTGCCGCGCCCTTCGAGCCGCTGCGCCTTGTAGTAAAGCGCGAGCGCGTCGGCGCGGCGCTTGCCCGCCTCCCCGATCCGCAGGTCGGCGGCGGGCGGATCGAGGCTGATCGCCCCGGCGTCGGCGGCGTTGAGCGGATCGGCTCCCGCCTCAGATTGGATCGCGAGCCATGTACACAGGGACGCCGCACCAATGCGCGCGAGGCGCCTTGGTACGGCGAAGCCCGGTCGGGGGCGATCCAGTGAGATCGAACTTGGGGCGAAAGGCGTGCGGGATGGATCGGGCATCGTTTTGAAAACTGACCTGCCCGGCACGCTATCGACCTAGCTCTTGTAACGCAAACGCTTCTTGTGGCGGTTCTGCTTCATGCGCTTCCGCCGCTTGTGTTTGCTGATCTTGGTTTTTCTCCGTTTCTTGATGGAACCCATGGTTTTGTCTCTGATTTGCGGGGTTTAGGAAATGCGTTGCCGCAACTGATTGATAGTAATTAACTTAGTGGACTAGCTTGTTCAGCGGGTATTCGATGATCCCCTCGGCTCCCAGCGACTTGAGCTGCGGGATGATCTCCCGGACCACTTTTTCTTCGATGACGACTTCGACCGCGACCCAGCCTGCTTCGGCGAGGGGGGAAACGGTCGGGCGCCGGAGGGAAGGTAGGCAATCGAGGAGATTCTGCAATTCGCTTTCCGGCAGATTCATCTTGAGGCCGACTTTGTCGCGCGCTTCGAGTGCGCCTTTGAGCAACAGGGCGATGCGCTCGATTTTTTCCCGCTTCCACGGATCTTGGAAGGCGGATTTGTTTGCCACGAACTGCGGGTAGGAGACGACGAGGGTCTCGATGATGCGCAGCTTGTTGGCGCGCAGCGAGCTGCCGGTCTCGGTGATATCGACGATGGCATCGACCAGATCCGGAACCTTGACCTCGGTGGCACCCCAGCTGAATTCGACCTTGGCGCTGACGCCGCGCTCCGCCAAAAACCGCTCGGTCATCCCGACCGCCTCGGTGGCGATGCGTTTGCCCGCCAGATCCTCGACCTTCTGGAATGGCGAATCCTCCGGGACGACCATGACCCAGCGGGTCGGGTTGGAGGAGGCCCGGCTGTAGGGCAAGTCGCAGATCACCTCGACCTCCGCCCCGTTTTCCGCGATCCAATCCCGCCCGGTGATCCCGCAGTCGAGAAACCCATGATCCACATAGCGGCCGATCTCCTGCGCGCGGATCAGGCGGAGCGAGAGTTCCGGGTCGTCGCTGGACGGCTTGTAGGACCGGGACGCGCCATAGATGTTGTAGCCGGCCTTTTGGAAAAGGTCGATGGTCGGGTCTTGCAGGCTGCCTTTCGGCAAACCGATGCGAAGGAGGTTCTGTGGGCTGTTATCCGGCATCAGGATTTTGGGGCGCGCAGTCTAGTCGCCCATCTCGCCTTGGCAAGCAGACAAATGCCGGATCTTACCCGCGTGCGCATTGTGTGTATCGTCACTCCGATGACGAGCCGCGAGATCATCTCCAGACTCTAATCAGACGGCTGGGTTCTGGCGAATGTCCGCGGCTCCCTCCACCAATTTAAACATCCTGACCGGGGAGGAAGGGTGACCGTCCCGCATCCTAAGAAGGATTTGCCGAAGGGCACCCTGAAGAGCATCTTTCACCAAGCCGGTTGGGAATGGCCTCCGTAAAGCAAAATGCGATTTCCTGTCGTAATCCACAAAGACCGCGACTCCGACTTTGGGGTGACGGTCCCCGATCTTCCCGGCTGCTTCTCGGCGGGGGAGGCCATCGATGAGGCGCTTTCGAATGCGGTCGAAGCGATCGAGTGCCATGTAGAGGGGCTTTTGATCGATGGGGAGCCGCTCCAGAGATCGCCACCATCGAGAGCCACCAGCGCAGGCCAGGCGTTCGCCGAGGATCGACTGGTGGATGTGGACCTCTCCAAGCTCTCCGTAAGCCAAGCAGGTCAACATCACGCTGCCAGAGCGCTTCTCGCCCAGATCGACACACCTTCGCTGCAAGCCAGGCGAAACCAACTCCAGGGTTCCTCGCCCATGCCGCGATGGCCTATGTCTCCGCCCACGCGGAAAAGGACGCTTAAGGCTCTGGAGGCGGAACCTCCGCCTCCAGCATCGCGCGGTGCCGGGCGATCCCGCTTCTGCCCACTCTGGTTTGCCCGCGAGGTTCTCCCATTCGTCTCAGGATCGGCTTGGTGGTCGTAGAATTCCTCCGCGCCGTAAGCATGGCGGATGTAGCGGAAGCGCTCGCTGCGGGCGGCGTGGTTCCCCTCCTGATAGGTCGTGATCGCGGGATGCTGCCACGCCGCCCCGGGGTCGGCGAGGAGCGGGGCGAGGCTCGCGCCTTCCAGCCAATCGGGCTGGGGCACGCCAGTCAGATCGCAGAGCGTCGGGAAGAGCGAGAGCAGTTCGGCGGGCTTGGCGCAGCGGGCACCGCGCAGGCCGCCGGGCGCCGAGATGACGAGCGGGACGCGGGTCGAGCGCTCCCACAGGCTCTGCTTTGCCCAGCGCTGCTTTTCGCCGAGGTGAAACCCGTGGTCGGAGAACAGGACGACGATCGTGTTGTCCGCGTGCGGGCCGGCCGCGAGCGCCGCGAGCACGCGCCCGATCTGGGCGTCGGTGAAATTCACGCACGCGTGATACGCACAGACCGCCGCCTTCCAGCGCGCCGCCGCCTTCGGCGAACCAAGCGTGCGGCGGCGGGGTCGGGTTCTCGGTCAGCGCGAGCGCCGCGCCGGGCAGATCCGCGCGGTCGTCCACCTTCGTCTTGGGTAAGGCTGATACCGCCGGGCGGAAACCGGTCGAAGTGGGCAGTCGGCGCGTGAGCAGAGCGTGTAGGCGGTAGAACCCGACAGTAGGAAGAACGGCTCGGAGCCATCTTCGGCGAGGCGCTCCGCCGCCCACGTCGCCACGATGTGGTCGCCGAATTTCTCGTCGGGATACGCCTGCGCCGAAGTCCCAGAGGTTGCTCTTGGACGGCGTATCACAGCACCAGCGTCTGGTCGTAGCGAGGCGTTGCCCGGTCGCGAAGTATCGATTTGAAACGATGCAGGTCATGCTTCGAACCGTGGAAGATCTTGCCCGCCGCCAGCGTCCGGTATCATGCGCAGGCGAAGTGCCTGCGCCAGCGTCACCCTGCGCCGGTTCGCTTTGGTCGCGCGAAACCACGGCACCAGTTCAAGGTAGATGCCGGTGGTCGATGGTCGCAGCCCAAGCATCAGGCGGTGTGCGCGAGGTGCGGATCGGTGCTGGCAATGCGCGTTGATGAAAGCACGCCGCGCTTGGTAAGCGCATCGATGTTCGGCGTCTGCGCCTGCTCGCTCCGCCGAGGCAGCCAACCCAGTCGTTCAGGTCATCGACCGCGATGAACAAAATGTTCGGCTTTCCCCCCTCCGCTGCCGCCGCCGATCCGAGCGAAAACGCGAGCGCCGCGCAGAGGGCGAGACCAAAGGCGAGGGCGGGGCGGAGGCGGCGCATCGGTCGGTCGGTCGGGCTGGGCTGCCTCGCGGCGCGGCGCGGGCTGGTCTAGTGGCGGAATCGCAGCGTTTCGCCGGCCGGCCATTCGGCGCCTTGGGCGATCCAGTTTTTCACCATGTCGCATTCCTCCGGCGTCAGCTTGTGCGGCGTGGGCGGCATCGCGTTGGGCATCTCGATACCCTTTTTCAAAACCTGGTGAGCTTGCTCGCCCGGGGCTTGCCGGGCACGATGATCGCGCCGGTGTAGCCGCCCGCATCGCGTTTTCAGCGCGTCTCCATGTTCACGCCGCCGAACTGGGCGACATAGGTGCTGTTGTGGCACTCCGCGCAGCGCGATTCAGCAGCGGCGATGTCGCTTTTGAAGAAACCGCTGAAGCCGCTGCCGCCGCCGCCGACCGTGGCGCATCCGGCGAAGGCGAGACCGGCGAGGGCGATCAGGGAGACGGGAAGAAGGCGGCGCATCATGCGCAGATTTTAGGGCGGAAACCGGCGGCGTTGCAAAAACCCGGAAGAACGCGGCGCCGAATTCCCGTGGTAAGAGGCGTCCGGTAGTAGAGGACCGCCGCCCCGCCGGTGCCGTCGAAGTTGTTGCTCGACAAGTCCCGCCCGCGCCCGATGTCGGCGGGCGCGCTGGCCGGTGCCAAACTGTGCGAGACCTCGGTGGCGTAGTTGCGGGAATTCCCCAGCCGCTGGACGTAGAGGGATCGAGGGCATATTCGGTGCCGCCGCGTCCTCCGCCCAGACAAGCGGGGAGTAGGCCGGGAGGGCGGGATCATCAGGATCGGAACAATGGGCAAATCTCCTGCCAGTTGGTCGCGCCGTCCTTGTCGCGCTTGTCGTCGTCCGGTCCTGCCCCGAAGCCGCCGAGCATGAGTTCCTCCACGCATCAGGCAGCCCGTCGTTGTCGCTGTCGGTCGCCGCTGCCGCCAGCATCAGCCCCTTGAGCGTGTTGTAGTTCGCGACCACCGAAGGTCGAAATCCGTGAGGTTGTGAGTCGCGTAGAGTTCGCCCTTCACGTTGAGTATCTTCACGTCGCGGTAGCGGACGCCCCACACGGTTGACCAGACGCCCGCCACGCTATTGTCCTGAAGCCAGGGCAGCCAATAGCCGCCGAGGGTGATGTTGGAATTGCCCGCTTCGTGGCCGATTTCGTTCACGCCGAGGATTTCGACGTTAAAGTCCGTCACCGTGCCCCAAAGCTCATTCTGCATCTGGTGGAGATACCCAAACTGGGCAAGACAGTAGCTTCAGTCGGAATGCCCAAAGTAATAGGCTGACACCTGCATCCGGTAATCCGTGGGCGAAACGAGATCCTGGTACCGGATCGAATTAGAATTGACGTCCTGGAGCGACCAGTCCGGCTCCGGCGTGGCGGCGAAGGAGTGGGTCGCAGCGCAAATGGCGGCGAAAGCGAGGGCGGTCCGGGGGAAGGCGAGTGCTTTCACGGGGGATCAACTTTTGGGTTTGATGGTGATTTCGACGCGGCGGTTGAGCGCCTGCTCCTCCGGCGTCCCGTTCGGGTTGACCAGCGGCCGGCTCTCCCCGAAGCCGACAGTCTCGACCCGCTCCGGCTCGATCCGCGCCGAAGCGGTCAGCCAGTTTTTGACCGCCGCCGCGCGGCGCTCGCTGAGATCTTGGTTGTAGGTCTCCGACCCATGCGTGTCGGTATGCCCCTCGATCATGAAGACCGACGCCGGATTCTTCAGGATCAGAAAGCCGAGCTTCATCAGGCTGAGGCGAGCCGATTCCTGGAGGTCCGCCTTGCCGTATTCGAAGAGCAGGTCTGTCGGCATCAGGATCGGCTTCGTGTTGTCCGGCAGCGGCCCCGAAAACGTCAGCAAGTCGTCGAGGTTGCTGAATCCCTCCTGCACCTTGGAATCCTGCGCGCCGAGGCGATCCGCCTCCGACTTGGCCGCATCGAGGATCTCCGAAGGGTCGCCGGGGTCGAATTCATCCATCGAAGGGATCTCCAGCGTCTTCTGCATCTCGGAGAGCTGCGGCGTCGAATCGATGATCTGCTCCGCCGTCTCCGCGATCGCCTGGTCGAGGCTCTTGCCCGCCTCGGTCGTGAAGTCGTTGAGGACCGCCGCCAGGTCGCCCTCCGGCAGGCTCGGCGTCTGGCTCGCCTGGAAATTCGAGAGTTCCTCGACCTCCGGCGTCAGCTTGATTTCCTCATCGGGAAGGCGCTGCTGGAGCTCGAAGTCGTCGAGGTTCTGGGTGACCGGCATCGGCTCGGTCGGCGTGACGATCGGGTCGTCCGCCTGCCGCGGGTCGAGCAGTTCGGCGGGCACCGTCGTTTGCTCCACGCGGAAGAGATCCTCCGGCGGGCGCTCCTCCGGGGCGAGGAACGCGACGTCGAGCTTGTAAACGTTGAACGCGAGGAAGAGGAAGACGTGGACCAGCACCGAGGCGAGGATCGCCAAAAGCAGCCACCACCGCACGCTCCACGGGGAGCTTTCGGGGCGGTAGCTGGTGGCGCGGGCGCTCTCCCAGCCAAAGTCGGCGTTGGAATCCATCGTCCTCACATTAACACAGGTGGCGCGTTCGCGTCAGCAAGAAATTGGGGAACGAACCAGCGACCGCTGGCTCCCCCGGTCTTATCACCCGGAGCAGCAGCCCGCCTCTTCCTCCTTCCAGGTCCCGGTCCAGACGGTCAGGGCGATGGAATCCGGGTAGCGCTTGGCGAGCTGGCGGCGGTCTAGGCGGGCGGCGGTCAGGCGCTGCGGGTCGTCCCAGGGGAACGGGTAGAGCGCCTCGGTTTTGGCGACCTCGGGCAGGGCGTCTTTGGGCAGGAAGCGCAGGGCGTCGCGCACGCGGGCGGTCAGGAAGTGGGGGCCGGTGGCGTGCAGGACGTGCGCGCGGCTGGCGCGGGCCAGGTCGTGCTCGATGCCGGTCCAGAACGGGTGGCCTGGCGCGCCGGCCATGAAGGCGTTGCACACGCCGTCCTCGCGCTCCAGCGCGCTTTGCCGGACGGCGTGCTGGCAGCCCATGAACAGGCTTTTGCCTTCGAGGTGCTCGGCCAGCGGGCGCAGGCAGATGAAGTCGAGGTCGGCATAGACACCGCCGATGCGCTTGAGGAT
>JAWLBD010000008.1:0-164993 GCA_041395145.1 Verrucomicrobiales bacterium
GCTTCGCCATGCTGCCGTTCCCCTAATTCCACACCCTGGGAATGAAATTTGCTATCTTCGGAGATATCCACGCTAACCTAGAAGCTCTGCAAGCCGTCCTCGAGGACGCCGCGAAGCTGGACTGCACGCATTTCGTCTGCATCGGCGACATCGTAGGCTACAACGCGAACCCGCACGAGTGCGTGGAGATCATCCAGCAGCTCGACTGCCCGGTGGTCAAAGGCAACCACGACGAGGAAGCATCCTGCGACAAAGAGATCATCGGGTTGAACCCGCTCGCCCAAGCCGCGCTGGAGTGGACCCGCAAAAACCTGTCCGACGAAGACCGGCAGTGGCTCCGCGACCTCCGCATGGTCCGGCAGGTCCGCGACTTCACCATCGTCCACGCGACGCTCGATACGCCGAGCCAGTGGCATTATGTGATGAACAAGTTCGATGCGATGGCGAGCTTCAGCTACCAGTTCACGCCGATCTGTTTTTACGGGCACACCCACACGCCGCGCTTCTATGTGAAAAGCGGGACGGTCACCTCGGAGCCGATGCCTTCGATCAAGATCGAGCACGGGAAGAAATACTTCGTCAACGTCGGCAGCGTCGGCCAGCCGCGGGACGGCGACTGGCGCTCCGCCTACTGCGTCTACAACGTGGATGAGGCGAAGGTCGAAATCCGGCGCATCGAATACGATTTGGAATCGGCGCGGAAGAAGATCATCGACGCCGGGTTGCCGGAGCCGCTGTCCAACCGGCTGGCGCTCGGCAAGTAAAACGGCCACCCCGGCAACACCGCAAATGGCGCGCGCGCGACCCAGCATCGAGGAGGCGAGGCGCGCGCTGATCGTCAAGCCGAGTTCGCTGGGCGATGTGGTCCACGCGCTGCCGATCCCCGGGTTGCTCAAAATGGCGAACCCGGATCTGCGGATCGCGTGGGTCGCCAACCCCGAGTGGGCGCCGCTGGTCGCCGGGCACCCGCATGTCGATGAGGTGATCGAGTTCCCGCGCCGGGCGATGCGGGGGCTCGCCGCGCCGGCGCGGTTTTGGCGCTGGGCGAAATCGGCGCTGCGCGCGGGCGGGGCGCCGGACCTGTGCCTCGATCTCCAATGCCTCTTCCGCAGCGCCTTGATCGCCAAAGCGAGCGGGGCGCGGTGGATCGGCGGCTTGTCCGATGCCCGCGAAGGGGCGGGTTTGTTTTATGATGCGAGCGCCGACGTGGCAGGCATCGCCCATGCGGTGGACCGCTACCTCGCCGCGCCGCGCCAGCTCCTCGGCATCGACTTTTCCGCCGCGGACGTCGCGTTTCCGCTGGGGGAAGGCGAGCCGGTGACGCCCGCGCCGCCGGATGGGTTCGTCTTGCTCCATCCATTCTCCCGGGGCGGCGGCAAGTCGCTCGACCCCGCCGCCGCCGCCGCCTACTGCGGGGCGCTCGCGCCGCGCCCGGTCGCCGTCGTCGGGCGATTCGATGCGCCCTGCCCGCTGCCGGGCAACGCCATCGACCTGCTCAACCAGACGTCGCTCGCCCAGCTCATCTGGCTCGCCCGCCGCGCCGCCTTCACCATCAGCGTGGACAGCGGACCGCTGCACATCGCCGCCGCCGCCGCAGCCGCGCACGCTCGGGCTGCATACATGGTCGGATCCGCGGAAGGTCGGCCCGTATGCCAAAGCCGCGTGGGTCTGGAAGGGCGGCGCGTTTCGGCAGGTCGCCGCGCTGCCCGCCGATCCTGAATCCGGAGGCGACACCGCCTTCCCCAGCGCCGCCGCGCTCGGGGACTTCGCCAGCGCCCAGATCGACCGCCTTGCCAGCGATGGCTACTAAGCCAGCGCCAGATAATCCGGGCGCCTGACGCGGTAGAGGGCGAGGGCGAGCGGCACCAGCGCGACGACGGTGGCTCCAGCGGCGCCGCCGATGCCAACCGCCAGGGCCCCGCCCGGCGCCTGGTCGAGCTTCTCGGCGAGCCGCACCGCCGTCGGATAGACGAGGCAGGTCATGACGAGGACGATGTAGAGGAAGCTGAGGATCAGGCAGAGCGTGCCGCCGAACCCGGAGACGATCTTCGCGGGGTTCGACTCCCGCAGGTTCGGGAAGAGCGCGCCGAGCCCGATCGCCAAGCCGGTCAGGCCCGCGCTCATCGAGACGATCGAGCCGAGGAAGAAGGCGACGCGCCCCACCGGCAGCCCTAACATGATGCCAGAGCTCAGGACCAGCCCGCCGGTGATCGCGGAGGAGGCGAAAAAGCTGAGGCAGAACTTCGCCCACAGGACGCGGGCGAGCGAGAACGGGGCGAGCCCCAAGATCCAGAGCCGGCGCCCCTCGAGGCTGAGCTGGGGGAAGACGAATCGGGTGGTGAGGGTCGAGAGGGCGAGCGCGCAGACGCCGAGGTTGAGATAGCTGATGATGGCGGACCAGAGCGGGTTTTGGTAGTCGTAGCCCATGTTCCGGATGTTGAGCACATAGACGAAAAGCAGCCCGAAGATGACGAGGAATTGCGCCCACTGGGCGGGCTCGCGCCAGAAGAGCCGGGCGTCTGTGATCAAGAGCGCGCGGATCGGGCGGCTGGCGGGGATCAGCCGGGCGAATGCCTCCCCCAGCCCGCCGCGCCAGGCGGGCGGCACCTTGCGCCGCGACTTGGCGTTGGCCGCCCGGCGCATCAGGCTCGCATTCCACGCCGGGTAGAACAGGCGGCTCGCCGCCGCCGCCGTGACCAGCCCGCCCATCATCGCGTAGCTGAGCAACAGCCCCGAATCGAAAAGCCCGCGCGCCTCCGCCCCGCGCGCCCAACTGAGGAGCGCCGAGGTGAGCCAGGTGCTCGGGACGAAGGGATTGACGCTGACCTCGGTGTTGCGCAAGACGGCGTTCAGCGTCACGGCGATGTCCTCGGTCTGGCGCATCTCGCCGCCGAAGGTGAAGGCGCGATACGCGTAGTAGAGCGTCAGCGCCAGGAGCGTGACGCCGATGATCTGGAGCGGGCGCTTGCCGACAAAGCTGACGATCAAGACCAAGACCCACGCGGCCAGCGCCGCCGGGATCGCCACGAACGGAAGATAGGCAAAGAATCCCTTGATATAAAACGAGAGCGGCGCGTCGAGGATCTGCCCGATCGCCGCAAGCAGCGGCGCGCTGAGGAAGATCAATCCCCAGCTCGACACGCCGAGGCATTCGACAAACCGCCACACGAACAGCGCCCGGTGGTCGATCGGCAGGGTCAGCAGCCACCGCGTCTCCCGGTTCCGGAACAGCGCGGAGTATCCGATCACCGCGTTGGAGAAGACGAGCATGACAAAGAAGAAGAAGAACGAGAGGAAGAGGATGCGCTCGGTCAAAAGCCCGCCGACGCCGGGCAGCCGGGCGATATAGCTCAGCCCTTTGTAAAAGAGAAAGTAACCGACCACGAGGTAGCCGACCAAGAACCCGGCGAGCGTGCCGACCATCAGCTTCGAGGTCCGCAGCGAGCCGAGCGCCCGCGCTTTCAAGCCGAGGCGCGCCGCCCGGAACAGCGCCGCAATCTGCGGGAGGAGCGGCGGGCGATAGGGCGGGGATTCAGCGGCGGACATCGGATCTCTACGCATTGGGGAACGGCTGGGCGAGCGGCATCCTTAGCAGAATGGCGCTGCATTTCCCGAAAAAGTGCGCTGCATTCACCCGGCTATCACCCGGCTATCAGCCGCCCGCATTTTCCCCTCGCATCCGGGCGGCGGATAGAGAACGATACCGCCCATGAACATGAGAGCCTGCGCCCCCATCCTTGCCGCCGCGATCCTCGCCAGCATCAGCCAGCCCGCCGCCGCGATCGGTCCCGCCGACCCGCAGCAGGGCGTCGAACCGGGGCGCGCAATCCCCTACTATCAAGATCCGGCGACCAAGCTCGTCCTTCCCGGCTCGCTGGGCGCGCTCCCGCTCACCGACCTGCATCGTTTTGATGACAAGCGCTTCGGGATCAGCCTGCGCTACGGCTTTGACGGCGCCGTCTGGGCAGATGTTTACGTCTATCCGGTTCCGGCGGAGGACGAGGGCAAAGGTGCCGCCGAAACGGCTGACAATGCGGCGCGGCAGGCCATCGACGAGATGAACCAGATGGCGGAACGCGGGGAATATGCGGATGTCGAGGCGGGCGAGATTACCGAGACGACCGCCAAGACCAGCGCGGGCGACATCCCGCTGATCGAGCGGGAGGTTTCGTTCAAGATGAAGGTTCGCGGCATCAAGCGCCCGATCCAATCGATCCTCGCCGTCGCCAACTATCGCGGCGCGCTGGTCAAGATCCGGGCGAGCTACGAGGCGAACCGCGCGGGCGAGGAGGGCCCGCAGTTGCTGGCCGACGCGATGGACGGCTTCCGGCTCGCGCTGATCGATGAAGACTGGCGGAAGAACCTGCAGCCGAAGCTCGAAACCTATTTCGCCGATCCGCTGTCGGAGGATGGCCGCCGCGCCGGAGGGGCGATCGTGACCTACGCGGAGGAAAGCAGCGTGGCGCGCATCCACATCGGCGACCGCTTCACCAGCTGGCTGGATGACTTGCCCAAGGACTCGGTCGAGCGCGCCGACCTGCTCCGCGCCCAGATCGCGGGCAACATCGCGAAACAGGTGCGGACCGGCGATTTTCAAAGCCAGGAAAAGGCGGCGGTCCGCCAGCTCGCGAAGGTCTATGAGATGATCCAAAAGGAAAAGCCGGACTTTCGCAGCGAGGGCGTGGAAGCGCTGATCGGCCACCTGCGGGGCGGGACGCTCGAGGATTACCTGATGGAAGAAATCGACTAGCTAGGCGGAGGGCGGAAGCATCAGTCGCGCAGATACGGGGAGAGCCAGCGCTCCATCTCGGCGGCAGGCACCCCTTTGCGGGCGGCGTAGTCCTCTAGCTGGTCGCGACCGATGTCGCCCACGCCGAAATATCGGCTCTCGGGGTGGGAGAAGTAGATCCCGCTCACGCAAGACGGCGGCGTCATCATCATGCTCTCGGTCAGCGCCGCGACCGCCGCCTGCTCCGCGCCGAGCAGGTCGAAGAGGATCCGCTTTTCGGTGTGGTCGGGCTGCGCGGGATAGCCGCCCGCCGGCCGGATGCCCCGGTAGCGTTCTTTGACGATCTCGTCGGTCGAGAGGTTTTCGGTTTCGCCGTAGCCCCACGCGTCGCGCGCCTGCTTGTGCAGCCACTCGGCAAACGCCTCCGCCAGCCGGTCGGCGATCGCCTTCACCAGGATCGCGCTGTAGTCGTCGTGCGCCGCCTCGAACTCCGCCGCGAATTCTTCCGCGCCGTGGATGGCGGCGACGAAACCGCCGAGGTAGTCCGCCCGCCCGCTGTCGGCGGGCGCGACGAAATCGGCGAGCGCCCAATTCGGTTTCCCGTCGGTGCGCGCCATCTGCTGGCGCAGCGTGTGGCAGGTCGCGACCGCCTTCTCCCGCGACTCGTCGGCGAACAAAACGATGTCGTCGCCGGAGGAATTCGTAGGCCAGAAGGCGAAGATCCCTTTCGGCTCAAAGCGGTCCTCCGCCACGATTCGCTCGAGCAGCGCCGCCGCTTCGGCATAGAGCTTCGCCGCCTCGGCTTCCTTGGCCGGATCGCCCTCGGCGCTGGAGAACCGCGCTTCGTCGCGCAGCCACCGCCCGCGCAGCTCCCACGCGTGGAAGAACGGCGACCAGTCGATATAGGGGATGAGGTCGGCGAGGGACGGCGTCATTTCCTTCACCCCCAGAAACGCCGGCACCGCGATCTCCTGCGCCGCCCAATCGGGGGCGAACCGGTTTTCCCGCGCGGCGGCGATACCCAGCAGCGGTTTCTTGGATCCCTTGGCGTGTTTCTCGCGCAGCTCCGCGTGCCGCGCCTCATTCTGCGCCGCGAATCCCTCGCGCTGCGACTCGCTGAGCAACGCGCTCACCACGCCGACCGAGCGGGACGCGTCGAGCACGTGGACGACGGGACCGGAATACTTCGGCGCGATCTTGATGGCGGTGTGCGCGGCGCTGGTCGTGGCGCCGCCGATCAGCAGCGGCACCGCCAAGCCCTGCCGCTCCATCTCCGCCGCATTGTGGATCATCTCGTCGAGGCTCGGCGTGATGAGACCGCTAAGCCCGATGATGTCGGCTCCCCGGTCTCTGGCGACCTGGAGGATCTTCTCACACGAAACCATGACCCCGAGGTCGATGACCTCGTAGTTGTTGCACGCCAGCACGACGCCGACGATGTTCTTGCCGATGTCGTGGACGTCGCCCTTTACCGTGGCGAGAACAATCCGCCCGCCGCCGCGGCGCGACCCGGCATCTGCCGCCGACCCGGCATCTGCCGCCGACCCGGCATCTGCCGCCGACCCGGCATCTGGCTCCGGTCCTACAGTCCGAAGTCCGCTTCCGTCAGCTTGCCCTGCTTGACCAGCTCCGCCTTCTCCTCTTGGTCGTTGTCCAGCAGCGCCTGGTAGAGCCCCCGCTCCTTGACCCGGTCCCGCCACGCCATGCGGAGCGATTCCAGCGCCGCCTCCCGGCTCTGCTGAAAACGCGCTTCGAAGAACTCCTCCTGAGAGGAAAACATTGAGCGCTCCAGGCGAGTATCGGTTATCTTTTTGGGCTTTTCGGCTAAAGTATTCACGGGCGTATTTATCGCCTGATTCGGCGAGCGTTTCAACGGATTTATGGAGGTTTTCGAGGAGCCAATCGCGATCGCGAAATACGGGATTTGTGAAATCCGAGTTATCGATGGCGAGAAAATCAAGATTGATATCGCGAGCGTATTTTTGGGCGACAAACAAGGCTGTCCTTGGGGCGAAAAAATGCCCCTTGGCGGAACGCTTGATCGGCACGATACGCCCGCCTTCTAAGACGGCGCGCCGGATCATGTTCTTGACCGCCCTCAGCCACGGACAGAAAACGTAGCGAACTTGAACCTGATGGTGGCGTTCGAGAGCGGCCTCGATTTGAAACAGGCTGTGGCTTTGGTTCTGCAGCGTCCCGTCCATGATCACATCCGCCTCGAACGGCAGCGCCCGCGTCGCCGTCGTCTTCCCGCTCCCCTGCCCGCCGGCGTTGAAGACAATCAGGCTGTCGGGTTCCAGCTCGTCGAGCCGCCGGAGGTAGAGCCAGTCGATGAACGCACCGGCCGGCTCCAGGGTGGCGACGCTCCAGCGCTGGCGGGACTCGCGGTTGGCACCGTAGTCGGGGCTTAGCTCCTGCGCGTTGTTGCGGTCCAAAACGATGCCGAAGTGATAGCCGTAGCGCATGGCGGCGCCCTCCAGGTCGGCGGCGAGTTCGGCGGCGAACTTCTGTTCGATGCGCCGCTCTTCATCGGACAATCCCTCGTAGGGCGTGTAGGTGAATCCCTCCGCGAGCGTCACGGGTTCGCCTTCGGGAACGCCGGCCGCCTCGGCGCGCAGCGCTTCGATCTTGGGCGCGAGCGCCTTCTCCGCCTCCATGAACGGCTCGAGGTAAGCGACCGACTTCTTCATGACCCGCGCGCTTTTCACCACCTGCGGCAGGAACATCTTGCCCGCGCCGAAGAGGTCGCCGACCACCGACATGCCCGCCATGAGCGGACCCTCGATGACCTTGAGCGGCCGCCCGTATTTGAGCCGCGCCTCCTCGGTGTCCCCGTCGATGAAATCGGGGATGCCTTTGAGCAGCGCGTGCTTGAGCCGGTCCTCGACCGGGGCGTCGCGCCAGGCGAGGTCCGCCTCGACCTTCTTCCCGCCCTGCCCTTTGAATTGCTCGGCGAATTCGGTGAGCCGGTCGGTGGCGTCGGGGCGGCGGTTGAGCAGGACGTCCTCGACGCGCTCGAGCAGTTCCTTCGGGATCTCCTCGTAAACTTCGAGCATCCCGGCGTTGACGATCCCCATGTCGAGCCCCGCCTCGATCGCGTGGAAGAGGAACGCGCTGTGCATCGCCTCGCGCACCGGGTTGTTGCCGCGAAAGCTGAACGAGATGTTGCTGACCCCGCCGCTCACCTTCGCGCCCGGCAGGTTCGCTTTGATCCAGCGGGTCGCCTCGATAAAATCGACCGCGTAGTTGTTGTGCTCCTCGATCCCGGTCGCCACGGTCAGGATGTTCGGGTCGAAGATGATGTCCTCCGGCGGGAAGCCGACCTCATCGACCAGCAGCCGGTAGGCGCGCTCGCAGATCCGGATGCGGTCCTCGTAGGTCGCCGCCTGACCTTCCTCGTCGAACGCCATGACGACCGCCGCCGCGCCGTAGCGCTGGATGCGGCGCGCCTGTTCTTTGAATTTCTCCTCGCCCTCTTTCAGCGAGATCGAGTTCACCACGCCTTTGCCCTGCAGGCATTTCAGCCCCGCCTCGATCACGCTCCACTTCGAGCTATCGACCATGATCGGGACCTTGGCGATCTCCGGCTCGCTGCCGATCAGGTTGAGGAACCGCACCATGGTCGCCTCGGAATCGATCAGCCCCTCGTCCATGTTGATGTCGATCACATTCGCGCCGTTCTCGACCTGCTGCTGGGCGACGGCGACCGCCTCCTCCAGCCGGTCCTCCTTGATCATCTTGGCAAAGCGCGGCGACCCGGTGATGTTCGTCCTTTCCCCGATCATGAGGAAGTTCGACTCCGGCGTCTGCTCGAACGCCTCCTGCCCGCTGAGCCGCAGCATCTTCGCGACCTCCGGGATCTCGCGCGGCGCGCAATCGCGGACCGCCCCGGCGATCATCGCGATCGTCTCCGGCGTCGTGCCGCAGCAGCCGCCCGCGATGTTGAGCAAGCCTTCTTCCGCCATCGCCCTGACCGCCGCCGTCGTCTGGTCCGGCGTCTCGGAAAAGCCGGTGTCGCTCAGCGCGTCGGGCAGGCCGGCATTCGGGTGGCAACTGATATAGGCGTCGCTGACCTTGCCCAGCCGCTCGATGAAGGGGCGCATGATCCCGCCGCCCAGCGCGCAGTTGATCCCGACCGAGATCGGCTTGGCGTGCGCGACGGATGTCCAAAACGCTTCCACCGTCTGGTTCGACAGGTTTTTGCGCTCGTCGGCGACCACCGAGGGATCGCCGATCAGCGTGACCGAAAGCATGACCGGCAGCCGCACGCCGCGCGCCGCGAACGCATCCTCGACCGCGCACAGCGATGCCTTGGCATTGAGCGTGTCAAAGATCGTCTCCACCAGCAGCACGTCGATCCCGCCTTCCATCAAGGCGTCCACCTGCTCGCGATACGACTGGACGAGCTGGTCAAAGGTCGCCGGCCGGAAGCCGGGGTCGTTCACGTCCGGCGAGATCGAGATCGAGATCGGCAGCGGTCCGATCGACCCGGCGGCAAAGCGCTGCACGCCGGTGTCGTTCGAGAACTTCTGCGCCGCCGCCGCCGCCTGCCGCGCCGCCTCGATGTTCATCTCGGCGACCAGCCCACGCAGCGCCGCGTCGTCGAGCGCCTCCTGGAAAAACGCCGCGTCCTTCCGCTCCGCATCCGGGCGAAAGAAATCCGCCTGCGCGATGGTCGTCCCGTTGAATGTGTTCGCCGTGATGATGTCGGAGCCCGCCGCCAGATACTGCTCGTAGATCTCGGTCAGGATCTCCGGCCGCGTCAGGTTCAGGATATCCGAATTGTTCTTCAGGTCCTTGTCGTGCCCCGCAAAGCGCCCGCCGCGGACATCCTCCTCCGTCAGCTTATAGCGTTGCAGCATCGTCCCCATCGCCCCGTCGAGCAGGGCAATGCGTGAGCGGAGGAGCGAGTGAAGCGGATGGTCGGATTTGGCGGCAGAAGACACGCGGACAGACTAAGCCGCCCTCGGCGGCGCGCAAGCCTGAAATCAAGATATCATGATATGTTGATATGAAATCGGCGCGGTGTCGTCACCTGCCCCTCAGCCTACGACTTCGCGCGGGCATTCGGGCAAGGCGGCGAGGAAGGCGCGGCCGTATTGTTTGGTGAGGACGCGGTTGTCGAGGATGACGGCGATGCCTTTGTCGCGGCCGGAGCGGATGAGGCGGCCGATGCCTTGGCGGAGTTTGAGGATCGCTTCGGGCACCGAGTATTCCATGAACGAATTGCCTCCGCGCGACTCGATTTCCTCTAGGCGTGCGGCGGTCAGCGGGTGATCCGGCACGGCGAACGGGAGGCGGGTGATGATGACGTTGGAAAGCGCCTCGCCGGGGACATCGACGCCGGTCCAGAAGCTATCGGTGCCGAAGAGGACGCTGTGGGTGTCTTCTTTGAATTCCTCGATCAACTGGTGGCGCGGCATCCCGCTGCCCTGGGTGAGCAGGGTGATGCCCTCGCGGTCGAAGAAGTTTTCCATCCGGTCGGCGACGCTCCGGAGCAGCCGGTAGCTGGTGAAGAGGACGAATGCCCTGCCCTGGGTCTCCTGGATAAAGTGGCCGATCCAGTGGACCAGCGCGTCCTCGAACCCGGATTCGTTGGGCGCGGGCATCCGGCGGACGAGGTAGAGCTTCATCTGCCGGCGATAGTCGAACGGGCTGCCGATCTTCTCCGCCACGGCATCGGTGCCCCCGACGCGGCGGCGGAAATACGACAGCCCTTCGTCGCCGGTGCCGAGCGTCGCGCTGGTCAGCACGCAGGGTCGCCCCGGGGCGAACAAGATGTCTTTGAGCAATTCCGCGACATTCACCGGCGCGCCATTGAGCGAGATGATCCCGCCGTCGTGCCCCGCCTTCTCCACCCAATAGACGTGCCCGTCCTGCCCGAGGTCGAGGAACTCCGCCACGCCCGCGCGGGCGGCGCGCAGCTTCCGCGCGAGGTCGCCCAGCTCCAGCGACAGCGATTCGTTGTCCGTCTTGTCGGACTCGGACGAGATGATGCTCTCGACGGTGTGCAGCGATTCGGCGAGCGTGTTGTCCACCAGATCGGTCTGCCGGACGCGGAATTCCTTGGCGTAGGGACCGAACGTGCAGGCGAATTCGATGTCGCCGAAGAATTGATCGACCATGTCGAGGAGGCGCGCGACCTCGCTCACGCCGTGGCTCGTTGCGGAGCTTCTGGAAGAAGCCCCTTTTTCGAGCGCGGGTTGTAGAGCCTCTGGATGTCCATGCGCAGCCCCACGTTCGAGATGCCGAGCCCGAGCTGCCGCGCGGCGATGTTCTCCAGCGTGTGCGCCTCGTCGAAGATCGCGAAGTCGTTCGGGAAGATGAAGCCCTCGCGCCCCTCCGCGCCTTCCTCGCCGGACGACAGCAGGGTGAAAAAGAGCGTGTGGTTGAGGACGACGAGATCGGCGTCGGCGATGCGCTTGCGCACCTCCTGATAAAAGCAACGCCCGGTGTGCGCGCAGAACCGCTGGGTGCAGACGTGCGGCTCGCTGCAGACCTGCGCCCAGACCTTGGGCGTGGGGGAAAAGGGCAGGTCGCTCAGCGTGCCGTCGCGGGTTTCCTCCGCCCAATCCCAGATCTGTTTCAGCTCGGCGATCTCGCTGCTGGTGAAAAGGTCGTTGGCTCCCTCCATCGCGCGGCGCAGCCGGTTCGGGCACACGTAGTTGCGCCGCCCTTTGAGCAAGACCGCGCGGATGTCGTCGGCGCGGTAGAGCTTCTGGATGATCGGGATGTCTGTGTGGAGGAGCTGCTCCTGCAGGTTGATCGTGTGCGTGCAGAGCAGCGCCTTGCGCTCGAATTCGGCGGCGAACCGGGCGGCCGGCGCGAGGTAGGCGAGCGATTTGCCCACGCCGGTGCCCGCCTCGACCACCAAGGCGCTGCCGCCTTCCAGCGCCCCGGCGACCCGGCACGCCATGCGCTGCTGCTCGGGGCGATACTCGAAGTCCGGCGAATGCGACAGCAGGCCGTCCTCCGAAAAGAGGTCGCGCATTTCATCGGCGAGCGGCACCCGCTGCGGGCCCGCGCCGCCGCCGCTGTCGGCAAAGCTGATCATGGGGCGCGAAGGGTAGGAGGGAGCCGCCGATAGGAAAGCGGGAATGCGAGGTGAGCACCGATTTTCGGCGATTCTTACCGTATCGCGATGGGTGGCGCGCCCGGCTATTTCGGAAATCCAGGCGGCTTTGGCGGGGCGGGCTTGCCCGAATCACCGCCCTTCTCCCCAGTCAGCCCCGGTGGTTTGGGGAGCGATTTGATGAGTTTCTCAAAGGCGTCGATGGCTTCGAGCAGCGGAAACTTTTCCTCGGTGGTCGGGGCGGTCCAGGCGGGCTTCAGGCGCTCGATTTCGGGGTGCAGGTCTTTAGCTTCGCCGATGACCTTGCCGTCGCCATCATAGACGCGCACCCAGGCTCCGCCAAATTTCTCCTGCGACCGGCTCGTGCTAGACCCAGTTTTGATCTGCCCCAAAGCGTTGGTTCCCAGCGTGAGCGAGGTGGTTTTCGTGCGGGTGATGCTCGCCGCCTTCGTGGTCACCGTTATCCGCTTTCCGGGTCCGAGCGATTTGGCCGGCTCGGCTCCCGCCTCGGGCACCACGCTGCCGGAGGGCGTGATCGTACAGACGATGTAGGCGACGGTGACCCCGTTGGCGTTGACTTGGCTCGGGTTGGTGATGTCCGCCTCGTAATGCCGGAATTTGTTCGCCTCCTCGGTTTTTCTCAGCAGTGGGATGTCCCTGGGCGGCCCGCCTGATTTTTCCTGAAAGACACCGCTCTCACCGATGCCCTCGCGCTCGAACAGGCGGACGCTCAGCCGCGGCGCGGCCGGCGGATCGAGCTGCCATTGGCGGACATACGCCTGATCCGGCTTCGAGAGTTTGGCAATCGGCCAGCCAGCCCGCGCGCCGCTTTTTAGCAAGATCGCATTGTCGCCATCGATGCCGACCAGCTCCGCCTCGACCGTCCGCCCTTGATCGTCGGTAAACGTGCGGGCGCCTGATGCTGACGCTCCGACTAGGGCGGTAAAGATGGGGAGGAGCCCGAGAAGAGATACAGCTACTTTCATAGGGGAAAATGATGGGGCATTGTGTGGCGACACCTGGCGATGGGCAAGCCTGAAATCCCTCCGTCCGCTGGCGGAATCGCGGGATGACGCCGCGCCTTCCCGCGCTATGAAGGAAAATATGAATCCCCTCCGCCACGCCCTCAGCGCCGCCCTCGCCCTGCTCTGCGTTTTGCCCGGTCCCGCCTGCGCCGCCGGGCGGCCGAACTTCCTGCTCATCGTCTCCGACGATTCGACGTGGAGCGACTTTGGGTTCGCGGGCAGCGCGCAGGCGAAGACGCCGAACCTCGACGCGCTGCGCGAGCAAGGCATGTATCTGAGCCACATGTTCACGCCGGCGACGACCTGCTCGCCGAGCCGCCACGCGCTTTACACCGGGCTGGGCGGCATCCGCTCCGGAGCCTACCCGAACCACACCCGCGTCTATGACGGGACGAAGTCGATCTTCACCTACCTGAAAGACGCGGGCTATCGCGTCGCCTTGCAGAACAAAAGCCACGTCGGACCGAAGCAGAGCTTCCCCTACGAAAATCTCGGCAAGGCGGACGACTTGGGCAAGACGAAGGAATTCATCGGGCGCGACGCCGCCCAGCCGTGGCTGATCGCCTATTGCTCGAACGACCCGCACAGCCCGTGGACGCGCGGGCCGAAAGTGGATCCCGCCACGGTGAAGGTGCCGCCTTACCTGCACGACAATGCGAAGACGCGCGAGCTGCTCGCCGCCTACTACGGAGAGATCGCCAAGTTCGACGAACAGGTCGGCAACCTGATGAAGCTGCTCGACGAGACGGGCAGCGCGGAGGACACGCTGGTGTTGTTCGTCAGCGAACAGGGCAGCTCGTTCCCCTACGGCGGCAAGTGGAGCGTTTACGACACCGGCATCCGCGTCTCGGCGATCGCCCGCTGGCCGGGCAAGATCGCGCCCGGGTCGCGCAGCGGCGCGCTGGTCAGCTACATCGATGTCGCCCCGACCTTCCTCGCGGCGGCAGGCATCGACCCGGCGCAAATCGACACCGGTTGCCCGGACGCGGATGGCGCGCGCGGGTTCGACGGGCGCAGCTTTCTGCCGCTGCTGCGTGGCGAGGCGGATTCGCACCGCGATCTCGTCTTTTCCCAGCACACCACGGTCGGCATCAACGGCTACAAAGAACCCTACCCGATGCGCGCCGCGCGGGACGCCCGCTACAAGCTGATCCGCAACCTCGCGCCAGACAACACCTACGAGATCGGCGGCATCCACCAGGGCGAGCCGCTCGATTCGTGGAAGGCGGATGCCAAGGACAACCCGGCGCTGCAAAAGCGGATCGACTGGCTCTACCGCCGCCCCGGAGCCGAGCTCTACGATCTGCAAAACGATCCGCTCGAAACCAAAAACCTCGCCGGCGATCCGGCGCTGGCGGAGGTGCAAGCGCGCCTGCAATCCGCGATGGACGAATGGATGGCGCAGCAGGGCGACCGAGGGATGGAAACCGAAAAGCGCGCCAAAGAACGCCAGGGAGCCCGCAAGCAGGAAGGCGCGGCGAAGAAGTTGAAGAAGGCGAAGCCAGAGTAGCGAGCCTGGATTCTCACGAATCCAACGGCTCCGTCGCCGATCCGCCATGCGGACGCCAGCGGCGCGTCGCCGGTACGACGTGAAGCGCAAGTCGCTCGCGATCGACCGCGCCTCGGCGAAGCTAGCGAAGGCATCTCGCGGCGTCGCCGAATAATAAAAAGGTCTGCCCCAGGTATGCCCCTTCATTTCTCTTTTTTCATTCTCGTTTTTCTACTCCTTTTCGTCACGAGTATCAACTTACCAATAGTCGGACTCGATCCACCGAACACCCCACGCCCTAGGACGAAACGTTTCAAACCCATGGGTTTGATTATATTCTCTGATTGGCAATATAGGGCGTCCGGGATAGCCGTCTAGTATGAAAATATCGCGCTCCTTATTTCTCCAAGGTAATAAAAATCGCCTGAGTTGGTGGAAAAGAGAATAGCAATCGCCAAATTGGTCCATGAAAAATGTAGCAAACCCATCGCATATCGATGCAACAACAAAAAGACCCACCCCAATCGCTCTTGCCAAACCCTCAATCAATCTTGGATCCACGTCCTCCGGAACGCCGCCTCCAAACTCAATCCAGACATCGCCAACGAAACGCGCCTCCATTCTTATCCCTTCAAACACACCGAGAAATTTTAAAGCGCTTTCACAGATGCAACCTTGGGATTCTCGAAGCCCCGAGGGCAATCCACTATGTTTTGAGATCATTGCGTAACCAGAGAAATCGATGGGCTGAGTATGCATAATTTTATTCTTTTAGCATCCTTAAATTTTAGCCCGGATATCAAAGGCTTGCAACTTCCGCAAAACGGTTTTCCAGCACCAGTTACGGCGCCTCTGGCTGAGGGACATCCCTCTGTTGGATATCGCTCCAAACTTGAAGATGCCGTGGCAAGCGCATTAGGTTCGCGCATCCCCCGCCGGAAGCCGTTAGTCAGTCTCACTTGAGACAGTTCTGACGTTTAAAGGAACGGCAGCGCTTGCCGATTCGCCTCTCCCAGCGTATCGCAGCCACCATTTCTCCGCCATGCTCACCCTGCTCCCCACCGACCGCCTCGCCCTGCTCGATGACGCGGACGACCGCGCCCCGGCGAAGCTGGCGAAGGCGTTCGCGGCGTCGCCGGGCGCGGGCTTGCTGCAGCTTGCGGCGGAGGAAAGCGAGGAGGATTTGAGCACGGCGGAGGCGGCGTATTGGCGCGGATTTGCCAGGGAATTTCTGACCGCGCTGTGCCACGCGCCCGAGCGGTCGCGCGATTTTTCGGAGTGGGAGCCGACGCCGGAGCCGGACGATGCCGCCTTGATCGACTGGGTGCTCAAAGCGCCGCCCGCGCCGGGCATGGAATACCTGACTACCGCGGTGCTCCGCGCGCTTTGGGGGGAGATGGATGCGGCGGCGCAGGCGGAATGCGCGGCGGACCCCGGCGGGCTGGAGGCGTTTCTCCGCCGCCGGAACCCGCTCTGGCGGCTGGTCGGGCGGGTCACGTTCCACCTCGCCGAGAACAAGCGGAACGCCGAATATCCGTTCGCCTTCCTCGCCACCTACACGCACCGGATTTCCGCCGCCGCCCAGCTCCAATACCTGCCGCTGGGCAAGGCGCTGCGCGAATACGCCGGCAAGCAAAACACCCGGGCGATGCAGGCGATCCTCGAACCCGTCCAGCGGGCGGCCGAGCGCAACGACCTCGCCCGCGAGCTGCTCGACTCGCGCCGGATCTTCCAGGCGCTGGCGTGGACGCCCGCCGAGGCGGCGCGCTTCATCGCGGGCAGCGCGGAGTTCGAGGAATCTGGCGTGATCGTGAAGGTGCCGGACTGGTGGGCGCGCGGGCGGCCGGCGCGGGCCAAGGTGGCGGTGCAGGTCGAGGCGGGCGACGAGACGAAGACGACCGTCGGGCTGAGCAGCCTGCTTTCGTTTAATGTCGGCGTCGCGGTGGAAGGCGAAGCGCTCACGCCGGAGGAGGTGGAGATGATTTTGAACGCCCCGGCGAACCTCGTCTCGCTGCGCGGCAAATGGATCGAGGTCGACCGCGAGAAGCTGCAGAGCGTGCTTGACCTGTGGCGGCGCGCCGAGCGCGAAGCCGAGGCGGCGGGCGGCATCGGATTCTTGGAAGGCATGCGGCTGCTCGCCGGGATGCCCGATCTCGGCGGCGGGATCGCGGCGGAGGCGCTGGTCGAGGGCGGCGGCGACTGGGCGGCGGTCAGCGCCGGCGGCCGGCTGCGCGATTTGCTCGAATCGATCGGCTCGCCCAAGCGGGACGTGAAGCCGGGCAAGGCGCTGCGCGCGACGCTCCGCCCCTACCAGCAGCAGGGGTTGGCGTGGCTCTCGCTGATGGCGGACCTGCGCCTCGGCGCGTGTTTGGCGGACGACATGGGGTTGGGCAAGACGATCCAGGTCATCGCTTTGCTCACCCGCTTGAGGGAGGCGGCACCGGGCGCTCGAGCCACTGGGGCGAAGGCGAAGGCGGCGAGGAGGAAGAGGGAAGTCGGCTTCGCCGTCGGCAATGGATGATCGGCAGGATGCCGATGCTACGTTGGGGGCCTCCCATCGGCAGGATGCCGATGCTACCTTCCGACCAACAGCCAATCACCAACAACCTATCACCTTACTCATCGTCCCCGCCTCGCTCATCGGGAACTGGCGGGCGGAGTTCGCTCGCTTTGCGCCGGACCTGCGCGTCCTCTACGCGCACCCCAGCCAGATCGCGCGCGAGGCGGTCGATGCGCTGAAATCCGCCGGGGGCGCGGAAGCCGCCGCCGCCGGGCGCGATGCGGTCGTCACCACCTACAGCATGCTGGCGCGGCTGGAGGGGCTGCGTGCGATCCGCTGGCGGCTCGCGGTCTTGGATGAAGCCCAGGCGATCAAAAACGCGGGCACCGCGCAGTCGAAGCTCGTCCGACAGCTCGACGCCGAGGTGCGCCTCGCCTTGACCGGAACGCCGGTCGAGAACCGCGCCGGCGATCTGTGGTCGCTCTTCGATTTCCTCAATCCGGGGCTGCTCGGCACGGCGTCGAACTTCGGGCAGGTCGTGAAGTCGCTCAACCGCGACGGCGGCCCCGGCTACGCGCCGCTGCGGAGGCTGGTCTCGCCCTACATCCTGCGGCGGATGAAGACCGACAAGGCGATCATCGCCGACCTGCCGGACAAGGTCGAGCTGCGCGCCGAATGCGGGTTGTCCAAGAGGCAGGCGACGCTCTACCAGAAGAGCGTGCAGGAGCTGGCGGCGGTCTTGCGCGAGACGCAGGTGGACGGCATCCAGCGGCGCGGCTTGGTCCTGACCTATCTCATGCGGTTCAAGCAAATCTGCGACCACCCATCGCTCTGGACCGGCTCCGGCGAATACGCGGAGAAGGATAGCGGCAAGTTCCGGCGGCTGGCCGAGATCTGCGACGAGGTGCGCTCGCGCGGCGAAAAGGCGCTCGTCTTCACCCAATTCCGCGAGATGACCGGTCCGCTCACCGGCTTCTTAGAGGGCATCTTCGGGCGCCCCGGCATCGCCTTGCACGGCGGCACCCCGGTCAAGCGCCGTCAGAAGCTGGTGGATCAATTCCAGTCCGACGCCGGGCCGCCGTTCTTCGTCATCTCGCTCAAGGCAGGCGGCACCGGCTTGAACCTGACCGCCGCCTCCCACGTCATCCACTTCGACCGCTGGTGGAACCCCGCCGTCGAAAACCAGGCGACCGACCGCGCGTTCCGCATCGGGCAAAAGCGCAACGTCCTCGTCCACAAGTTCGTCTGCCGCGGCACGATCGAGGAGCGCATCGACGCGATGATCGCGGAGAAGAAAGACCTCGCCGAGGAACTGCTCGGCGGCGAGGGCGCGGAGAAAATGCTCACCGAAATGGGCGACGACGAACTGCTCCAGTTCGTCGCCCTCGACCTCAACGCCGCCGCCTTCTGACCATGTCGTGGTATTACTACAGCGACCGCTACGCGGACGAGGAACGCGTCGCCCGCGAGATCGAAAAGCGCCGCAAGAAGGGCGAGGCGTTCGAGCAGATCCTGCCGGAGACGAAGCGGGGCGCGGTCTGCACCACGTTTTGGGGCAAGGCGTGGTGCGAGAACCTCGAAGGCTACGCCGATATGGAAAACCGCCTGCCCCGCGGGCGCACCTACCTGCGCGGCGGCCACGTCTATGACCTCGAAATCGGCGAGGGTTCCGTCTTCGCCTACGTGTCCGGCTCCCACCTCTACGAGGTCGAGATCACGATGACCACGATGGCGAAAAAGGCGTGGGCGGATCTGGTCGAGGGTGTCGCCGGGCAGATCGGCAATCTGGTCGATCTGCTGGGCGGAAAGCTCGGCCCCGGCGCGATGGCGGCGCTCACCGATCCGGGGAGCGGCCTGTTCCCGAAGCCGAAGCAGATCCGCATCAACTGCAACTGCCCGGACTACGCCACGCTTTGCAAACACGCCGCCGCCGTCCTCTACGCGATCGGCGTCAAGTTCGACCGCGCGCCGGAATTGTTCTTCAAGCTGCGCAAGGTCGATCACCGCGACCTGATCGCCGCCGCCGCAGAAAGCGCGTCCGCCGCCGGGGACCAAGGCTCGGGCGATCTCAGCGCCCAGGTGCTCGCGGCCGAGGACTTGAGCGACCTTTTCGGGATCGAGATCAGCGAACCGGAGATGGCGTTCGGCGCGCTGCCGCCGACCACGGATAGAAAGGCGAAGATAACGCCGGCATCGCGAAAAAAACCGCAGCCCCGCAAGCCTCGGCGCAAGTAGCCGCCCCTCCCAATTGTTCGGTATTCGCGGAAGCAAAAAACTGTTGCCATCCGATGCAATCTTCTGGATTATTCCCATCTAGACATAATCCCATGCAAAAGCCCCCGCTTGCACTCCTTACGTTCATTTGTGCCGCAACCATCTCCCCAGGCGAGGTGCTCGACACGCTTTCCGAATTCGGCAACGCCGCCACAGCGCCAGCGACCAGCGGTGCCGGAACGCCGCGTGGTTTCACCGACGGCGGCAGTGGCGCCTACACCATAACGGCAGGCGGCAGCGATCTATGGGGAGGCTCAGACAACGGTTCATTCCTCTATGACGCCGACCAATCGCGGACCAATTTCAGCGCCATCGTCCGGCAGGTCTCGGTAGCGTCAGACCCATCAGAATCACTTGGCCCTCAGTGGGGGCGGACCGGGCTGATGGCGCGAGCGCAGCCAGCGACCGCCAACGCCGCCAACGTCGCGATGATCCGGAAGAGCGGAGGCAGCAACCAAGTGGTCGTCCAAAACCGCCCGAATGATGGGTTCAACACCCACCGGCATGACGGTGATTTTGGAACCGCCAATCTTGATGCGAGAAACACCCCCGTGTGGCTGCAAATGCATCGCTACAATGACGACTTTTACGTTTCTTGGGCACCGGACGCCGCCGGTTCGCCGGGGGTGTGGAGTCCATTCCGGGTGGTTTATAATACGCCCGACTTACTCGGGCAAGACGTGTTCGTCGGCTTGGCGCACCAGGCGCATTATGAAGGCGGCACGCGCACGAACACAGCCGGTTTCGACAACTTTGCCGTAACCGATTTCGACCCGAACGCCGGCGTCTTCCCGAACGAGGTCATTAGCAACCTGACCATCAACCCGCATACCCTCGAATTGGAGGGATCACTCTACCAGCGAGAGATCGGGACCGCCGCCATGGATCCGATGGATTGGCGAATCGACATCCTCGGTGAGCCACAGGCGGGACTCTTTGCCGAAGTTTTTACCGGGACGAACAGAAACAGCGGTTCCTCGTGGCAAAGCCTGCTTCAAGCCGGGACCGCCCCCGCTAGCTCTGGAACCATCGATCAGATCTACTGGGCAAACGGCGGCACCGGCTACCCGGCGGCATTCGGCTTTGCATCTCCGAGCGACCAAAGCAACTACTCGGTCCGCGTCCGCGGTCAGATCTTCCTCCCCGAACCCGGATTCTATTCGTTTCAAGACGGCAACGATGACTACACCTTCCTCTCAATCGGTGGAGAAACCCTTGTCGATGACGCCGCTTGGACCAATCTCGCCGGTGGCGGATCGAATGAAGGCAGCCGCATTGCAGCCTTTGATGCGACCGGCATCGATCCTTCGGGGCAATGGCTTGATATCGAGTTTCGCATGGCAGAAGGGGGCGGCGGCGACAATGCCGCACTCTACTGGGACTACGATCCGGTCGGGGGCATCGCTGCCAATGGAGCCTTCAGCCTCCACCCGAATGGGAGCAGCGGCACCGGTGCCCTCGTTCCAGCAGCCAATTTCCGCCACTTCGAAAACTCGATCCTCACCACCTACCTCGGTTCGGGCGTCGTCGATGCCGGAGCCTTCATGAGTGGAGGCTCGCCGATCCTGATGCCAACCGGTCCCGGTGGCACGGTCAACGCGCGGCTGATCGTCAATGGCGGCGTCGTGGGCAATGGTGCGGTTGCCGCCTTTGTCGCTGTTCCAGAGCCTAGTCGGTCGATCCTGATTTTCATCGGCACCGCCGCCCTCTTCCTCCGGAGGCGCCGTTAATTCCCCGCCAACCTCAACGCAATGAACATGCCGGGAAGCGCGGTCCGGGTTCTTTTGCGTTTAGGAGCCGGTCAACCAAAGTGCCTATTCTCCTCCTTCAGAATTGGCAATCGCTGCCATTTTTTTCCCATTAGACAAGCTGATCCGCGCCCTCTACAATCCTTCCCGATGAAAAGAAATACCTTCTCCTCCCGTTGGACGGTGCTGGCTGCTGCGTCGGCTAGCGCCCTTTTTCTCGGAATTTCCGCGCATGCCGCTGAACTCCGCACTTGGACCAGCCTAAAGGGCACCACCCTCGATGCCAAACTGCTCAAGGTGGACGGCGAAGATGTCATCCTCGAAAAAGAGGACGGCACCCGCCTCGACGTGAAGCGCAACCAGCTCAGCATCGGCGATCAGCGCTACCTGCAAGAATACGGCGGCGCGGAGGAATTGGGACCGCAGACCGGGCGCATGAAAAGCCCCGCCAAGGAGGTGAAGATCGACAAGAAAGAATTCGTCAAGACCGAGGAGCCGTTCCGCTTTGGCGAGGATGGCGGCCTTGAGTTCCACGGCATGGTCACCCCGCATTTCTACGTGGTCAGCGACGGGCGCGACTTCATCCGCGAGACGGCGGAGAACGCCGAGCGGCTCTGGCACGACATGGCGTTTTACCACCCAAACTTTGCCCGCAAGTGGGGCGACAAGAAATTCGCCATCGTCCTCGTGAAAGAGGACGAACCGTGGTTCAGCCTCGCGGATTGGCAGAAGCACTACCTCGACCAATATGGTCAGCCCGGCGAATCCGACAAGATCGACCCGACTTGGAAACAGGCATCTTCGACCTCGGTCAACCTCACCCAAGAGATGATCGACAAATACAACACCTTTGGCTACGCCAGCGTCTTCCGCCCAAAAGATGCGCGCACCTTCGATGGCGTGTGGGCGCCATTCCGCACCCATTGCCTTGCCCAGACCCTGCTCGGGCTGCAAATGGGCGGCGTCTCCAGCTTTGGATCCAAAGGATTTTTCGCCATCGCCACCGGACACGCCTACTTCAAAGAGATCGACCTGACGGGCGAGACGCAGACCCGTCTGATCTCCGCCGAAGGCTACGAATCCGACAAAGTCACGTCGGCGGGCGGATTTGATAAGGGCGATACCTGGCCGAAGACCCTCCAGAAGCTGGTCCGCAAGAAGGACGTCACGCCTTCGATCAAGGTGATGTATCAGCTCGAGCAGCAGAACCTCACGCCCGAGCGGGTCGTCCTTATGTATTCGTTCGCCCGCTACCTGCAAAGCACGCCGGAGCGCGTCGCCGCCTTCGCCAAACTGGCCGAGCGGATCGACACCTCCCGCCAGATGCCGGTCGCCGAAGAACTCGCCGATATCTACGGGTTCGAAAGCGTCGAGAAAATGGAGGAAGACTGGATCGACTACCTGAAAAGTTCCGACTTCAAGTAACCCGCGCCTTCCACCGCACGGCAGTTCCCCGAGGCAGGCAGGACCGATGTTCCGTCACCAGCATCGCGCGGCAGGCGGGCTGCCTGGTCCCGCCGACGCATCACTCCGCGCCTATCTTCGCCGCACGGTCGAGGCGGTCGCCATCCCGCGCAGCTACCGCGCCGAACGTTCCGCCAACGCTGCCGTCCGCGATTTTTTGGAAGCCGAGATGGCGCGCCTCGGGCTGCGTACCACCGTCGCCGGGCGTTGGGAAAATGTGATTGGCTGCCTCGGGGAAGGCGCGCCGCGCTGGATCATCGGCGCGCACTATGATTCCGCCCCCGGCTCACCGGGAGCCGACGACAACGGCAGCGCGCTCGCCGCGATGCTTGGTGCCGCCGGGCAATTGGCGGCGCAAGGCGCGGGCGGCATCGCGTTCGTCGCCTTCAACCGCGAAGAAGATGGATTGTTCGGGAGCACCGACTTCGCCACCGCGATCCGGCGCGGCGAATTCCCCAAACCGGCTGGCGCGCATATCCTCGAAATGGTCGGCTACGCGGACCACACCGCTGGCTCGCAGACCAAGCCCGATGGCTTGCCGATGGCGTTGCCCGACGCCGGCGACTTCCTCGGGCTGGTCGCCAACGGCGCGTCCGCCCGCCTGCTCCGCCGCGCCGAAGCCGCCGCCAATCGCGAGGTCCCGGAGCTGCCCACCCTATCGCTCACCGTCCGCCTCGGCATAGAGAAAGCGATGCCGCACCTGCTGCGCAGCGACCACGCCCCATTCTGGCGGCTGCGCCTCCCCGCCGTGATGTGGACCGATACCTCCGAGTTCCGCAACCCACACTACCACCGCGACTCCGACCTGCCCGAAACGCTCGACTACGCGTTCCTCGAACGCGTCACCCGCGCCCTGACCGCCGCCGCAGCGGATCTGGCGGCGGGAAAAAACGGCGTTCCAGGCCGCTAAAACTCCACCGCTTCGACAAAATCAAAATGTCCGGCGGCAGGCGGCAATGCACCAACCTTGACCTCGATCGCGCCGCTTTCGACTTGCGTGATTTGCTCGAGGATGCGGCGGGCGATAGGCGCGGCGACGCTCCCGCCTGATTTGCCGTTTTCCACCATCACGCAGATGGCATACTTCGGTGCGTCATAGGGGGCAAAACCGATGAACCAGGCGTTGTAGTCCCTGACATTTTCTTTGATCCGGTCATCCCATCGCCCTCGCTGGGCGGTTCCCGATTTCCCCGCGATCGCGATGATCTCGCTCCGCGCTCGCCTGCCCGTCCCATCCTCGCCATTCACGACCCGCCACATGCCCTCGCGGATCGCCCCGACCTGCGCTTCGCCGATCCCGTAATCGACAAACCCTTGCGGCTCTGGGCGATCCCCGGCGATCAACCACGGCTGGATGATCGAAGCTCCGTTGGCCAATGACGCGGTGACACCCGCCATCTGGATCGGGGAAACTTCGGTCGCCAATTGCCCGATCGAGACATTGGCGGCGTCATCTTTCGACCACGGTTGGTTCGTGTATTTCAACTTCCACGCCGGATTCGGGATCGCCGCGACGCGCTCGTTTCCGATCCCCACTGGCCGAAACCGATCACCGGCGATGCCGAGCATCTCGCCGCCGCGGAGGAAGGCATCGGGCGGGAGATCCGCCGCCATCCGGTAGAAGTAGGCATTGCACGAACATGCAAGCGCCTCGCTCAATCCGAGTTCCCCATGCTGCTCGCCGTTTGTCGAGACCCAACATCTGATCGGGCGTTTGACCAGAGTGACCATGCCCGTGCAGGTGTAATTTTTCTCAACAAATCCAGCGTGAAAGGCGGAGAGCGCCGCGACGGGATTGAAGGCGCTCCCCGGCGTATGCAGGGTGTGATACCTTCCGATCAGCGGTCTCGTGTAGTCTTGTGCAAGGCAGTCCAATCGTCATGAGAAATACCCGCGCCAAAGAGGTTCGGGTCGAATGAGGGAATGGACGCTGCCGCGAGAATCCCACCGTCGCGGGGATCGACCACCACGGCGGCAGCGCGACCAACCTTGGCATCGCGCAGCGCCATTTCCGCGACCAACTGAAAGCGGAGATCGATCGAGAGCCGGACGTCGCCGCCCCGTGCCAGCGTATTGTCGGCTGACTCCTCAACTCCCGTCCTGCCAACCAAACGCAAACCTTCCGATGGGCTTGGCGGCGCAAAGCCGATCCAATGCGCGCCGACAGAGCCAAGCGGATAGCGCCGATATTCGACGGGGCGGACCACCGCGCCGATCGGTCGCAGCCTTTCGAGCGCCTCCGCCTGTTCGGGGTACCAGCTTGGCAAAATGAAAATATGGCTCCCGTTTGATACGATGGAGCGGCAGCTTGGAATCATCGCCTTCCTTGATCGCCCCCACTTCTTCGAGCGCAGGTCGGGCGGATTTTTCAAATCCAGCCTGGATGTCGCCATCGCCGAGCTTTTCAAGCTGCCACCAATCCAAGAACACATGCGGCACAAACCGAGGCTCTGTCAAAGCGATGCCATGGCGATCCAAGATCCGTCCCCGTTTTGCCTCCACCTTCGGCTCGTCCTCGGAGACCGCCGGGCGCACCCCGATGAATCCCGCCGCCAGCAACGCGGCGACCGCCAGCGCCGCCCCACCGGGCGCGAATGACGCGGCGCGCCCGGCGGACGCCCATCAGCCGCCGCATCCGCACCGAAAACTGCCCGCGCGTCTCGCCCACGGCAGCGAGCGCCGCCTCCGCCCGCACCGGCGGAGCGCAAAACTCAGCGAGCGCGAGCAGCGCCTCGGCGTAGCGGCGGCGGTCGCCGCCCGTCCCGGCTTCGGCGGCGATCTCATCGCAGCGCACCTCGCGTTCGGCGGAGATCTGGCGGCTGATCCACCAGGCGGCAGGATGGTAGAAAAGGCGGCTTCGAGGCAGCGCTGGAGAAAATACCAGACCGGATCGAACCGCCGCAGATGGGCGATCTCGTGCGCGAGCACCGCCTCGAACTGCCATGGCTGGAGCCTACTGACAAGCGCAGCGGGAAATACCAGAACCGGGCGCAAGACGCCGACCAATGCCGGACCGAAAGCCGTATCGGAGAGCCGAAGCCGCGGCGCCGCCACCCGCATCCGCGCAGCGATCTGCGCCGACATGGCCGAAAGCCAATCCGGCGGGGCAACCGCCCGGCTGAACAAACGCCGCAGCCAGAGCCAGCCGCAGAATCGCCACAGAAACATCGCCGCCCCGCCCACAAGCCACAATCCCCCAACAGCCGGACGCCACGGGAGCACATCGGCTGCCTTCTACCGACTAACTGCCGATTCGGCTTCCACCGATGCGCCCTCGCCCTTCCCTTCAGCCGAGGTCGCGGCTCCGCCCCCCAATTCTCCTTCACTGAAAACGGGCGTATTTGTCGCCTCTGCCACGGAGCTGGGCGCGATCCATCTTGTGATCGACGGTTCCGGAGAAGGCACGCGCTTTAGGGCAAAGCAGGTGGCAACTGGAGACACCGCGAGCGCGAGGAGCGCAACCCACGCCGCCAGATGCCGCGCCCGCGCGCCGCGCAAGATGGCAAATGCGAGCGCTAAGAGCACGGCGATCGCCGCCCCCTGCCACAGCGAATGGAGAAGCAAAACACCGAGCCGGTCGAGCGCCGCGACGAGAAATCTTACGCTCATTCCTCACCCCCTTTCGCCATCGCATCCAACATCTCCCGGATCTCCGCGATCTCCGCCTCGCCGACCTTCCGCGCCCCTAGCGCATGCAGCACCATCTGCGCCGCCGACCCGCCAAACGCGCGGTCGATAAGGTCCCCAACGAGTGCCTTGCGCATCCGGCCCGGCGGCAGTGCCGCCCGATACACATGCTGCCGCCGCGATTCGTCGCGCTTCACCAAGCCCTTTTCGTGCATGATCTGGAGAAACTTCAGCGCCGTGGTGTAGCCCATCGGCTTCTTCCCGCCCACCGTCCCGATCACCTCCGCCACGGTGGCAGGTCCGTGGTCCCAAAGCGCGTGAAGGATGGCGAGTTCCGAGTCAGTCGGTTTTTTCATGCCTCCATTTTACGAAGTAATTCGTATTTAACAACGAAATTCTTCGTAGAAATTCGCGGGCAGCGAGGGTGGAGCAGGCAGCAGCTCTGGACAGACCATAGCGCAGAGATTCTAATCTCGCGAAAAATGGGCTAGATAACCCTAAACCTCACGGTATCGCCATCCTTCAAATCCTTGGTTTGGTCTGCAAGTTCGCCAGTAAAGCGCAGATATTCGTAGAGGTCCCGGCGGCGAAAATTGCTGGTCGAATACTTTCCGCCCAGGACAGCAGGAATCACGATACCGAAACACTCGCCGACCTCCGGCTCGCCGAACTGGGCTACCAATTCAAGGACCAAGGCTCTCATCTTCCAGTCCGCTTTACGATCCGGGTCGGCAAACGCTGCTTGAAGTTCATCGGGAGTTCTCGCGAACACTTCTGCCGACAGTTCCTCTGGACACACTCGCCAGTGGCACTGCTTAAAATCGCGAAGCATTACGTTGCCCATCGAGTTCACAGCGATCACAACATCAATTGGCGGGAGAATCCATCTCCATCCTGCGCTCAAAGCTTCTTTTACCTTTGCTTCGTCGAACTCCATTTCATTGAGGAGGATTGATGAGAATCGGATTGGACGAAGTCAAATTGAAGTCCAAGAGGGAGCGACCATCGAAAATCAGCCCACCCAAGAACCTCCATTCGAGATTACCCGACGGAGCCGGGGAACCAGCGCTGGAGGCTTTCGGTGATGTTGGGGGCGGCCATGCCTAGCCCGCAGGCGCTGGTTGCCTTCATCGCCTCGCCGATGTCGTTGACCTCATCGCGCCATGCGTCGCCGCCCTGCGGGCCGGCGTGGCCGCCCAGGCGTTCGGTCAGGCGCTGGGTGCCGATGCGGCAGGGGAAGCACTTGCCGCAGCTTTCGTGGGCGAAGAACTCCATCGCGCCGCGGGCGACCTCGCGCATGTCGCGGCGGTCGTCGAAGACCATGATGCCGGCCGCGCCGAGGAACGCGCCGTAGGAGCGGATGCTCGGCTCGTCGAGCGTGGCGTTTTCGAGCGCCTCTCCGCCGAGGAAGCCGCCGGAGAGCCCGGCCATGGTGACGGCCTGGAAGGCGCGCCCTTCGAGCGGGCCGCCGCCCCATTCGTGGAGCAGCGTTTTGAGCGGCAGCCCGTAGGGGATCTCGTAGTTGCCGGGTCGGGCGATGTCGCCGGACAGGCTGACGACTTTGGTGCCGGCGTGGTCGCCCAACCCGAGACCGCGATACCATTCCGCGCCGCGCCGGACGATCTTCGGGGCGGCGGCGAGCGTCTCGACGTTGTTGACGGCGGTCGGCTGATTGTTGAACCCATGCGTCACCGGGAAGGGCGGCTTGTTGCGCGGGAACGGGTGCTTGCCCTCCAGGCTGTTGAGCAGCGATCCCTCCTCGCCGCAGACATAGGCTCCCGCGCCGCGCCGCAGGTAGATCTTGAAGGCGATGCCGGTGCCGAGGATGTCGCCGCCGAGCAAGCCGGCGGACTCGGCTTCGGCGATCGCCTTCTCCAAAATCGCATAGGTCTCCGGATACTCGTAGCGCAGATAGATCATGCCGACCTGCGCGCCGGTGGCGAAGCCCGCCAGCGCCATGCCCTCCAGCAAGGCGTGCGGGTCGTAGTCCATGATGGCGCGGTCTTTGAAGCAGCCCGGCTCGCCCTCATCGGCGTTGCAGACCACCCACTTCGCATCGGCAGGCGCGCCGCGCACCGCCCGCCACTTTTGCCCGGTCGGGAAGCCCGCGCCGCCTCGCCCGGCCAGCTTGCTCTCGGTGATCACATCGATCACCGCGTCCGGATCCATCTCGCGCAGCGCCTTTTCCAGCGCCTCATAGCCGCCGGTTGCCCGATAGCCGCCGAGCGTGGCCCGACCCGGTTCGCGGATGCCGGAGAAGACGCATTCTTCGATGCCGCCGGGGTTGGGCGCGGGCAGCGGGCTGGGCACGCGGGTCAGGTTCGCCCCGGCATCGGCGATCCACGTCTCGCTGCCCTTGAGCACCGGCACCGGACCGTCGCAGCGCCCGGAGCAGGGCATCGGCGTCGCGCCCTCCGGCTTCAGCCTCTCCAGAATGTCGTTGCCGCCGCGCAGGCAGCAGATGTTCCCGGTGCAGACGCGCGGCTTCTGCAATCCGCCCGGCTCCTGCGAGAAATGGTGGTAAAACGTGACCGTCCCATACAGGTCGGCGATCGGCGTCCGCAACGCCGCCGCCACCGCCCGGAGCGCTGGTTCACCCAAGTATCCGTCGCGCTCATGCAGCGCGTGGAGGATCGGCAAAAGTGGGGCGGGCTCCCCGGCGAAACGGTCGATGATCTGTTGGTCGGATAGGTTCACGCCCGACCATAAACTGGACCCAATGCCCCTCGCAAAGATAAATATCGCGGCGGTTTCACGCGGGAGATCTAGGATCGCCCCTCCGCAACGGGTCTAAGGGCTGTAGCGAGGAGCGTCACATCAAAAAGGGGCAAGCAACCGCTTGCCCTCCAATCCCGGAGTTGCCGATCCCGCCGTGGAAGTTCCAGTAGCCTAGCAGGCGCGCCCGCAGACTGCGCCGCCAGATGGATCCCTTCAAGAAGCAGATCGAAGCGCTCGAAGCCTCCCACTGAGAACACGAGATCTTCGCCCTCCTGCCCGGCGCAAGGATTGTGTTGGGTTCCAGGCTGCTCGCCGCCTTGGCAGCGAGACCGACCGCGCCCGCTTCGAGCACAAGACCTTCATGGAATGGGTCGGCGTCTCGATCATCAAGGGCACCTAGGCGCAGCTACCGTCACTACGACGCCCTGCGCTGCCAGGCCAACAAGCGGATCTGCGCCCTCTTCCGCTGCTGGAAACCACGCGAACCCGACGATAAAAACCGCCACCTCGCCGCCAGGCGTAAGGCAGGCAGGCTCGGGGTATCGGGAGGCCTGTTTAGGCTAGCGCATTCTGTTTGAGCCGATATCATCGGCGTTCCAATGCGTTTGCCCTCCCCCATAGCGGCCGCGCTCGTTTGCGCCGCGCTCAGCGCTTGCGGCTCGCCGCCGGATAGTCGATCCGCCGGCGGCGACGGTGAACCCTCGTCTAATCATAGGGATTCCCGCGGGTCAGGGGCGTCCGAGGATGGTGCCGATCCGCCCGCCCCGCTGCCGCGGATCGGCGATCAAAACCGTATCGATGCGCTGGACGATCCGGAAAGCGACGGCTGGGACAGCGAGGTCCTCGCCTCAGCGATCGCGGACCAGTGGAAGCACTTCGCGCATTGGCTGGAGGAGCCTTCGGAGGATCTGTCCGATATTGCGGAACCCGGCGCGCTTTTCCCTCCGCTCCGCCCAAGCGATCTTGGCATCGCCTACCAGCCACCAAGGAGATTCATCCGGGTTTTGCGCGCAAGGGCACCTCGCGAAGCAACCACCGATTACACCTTTGAGGAGGCAGCGGCGAAGCTTCGGCGCTTTCTCTCAGCGCGCGAACTAGACCACGCCAAGTTCAAGGTCGTCTCCATCGCGCTAACCAGCGACGGCGCGGTCACCCGGCAGCTCTTTGAAGCGCATGTGACCGGGGAACGCGATCAAATCGAATTCCACGCCGAATGGGAGGCGGCGTGGGTGCGCGGCGAAGGCGGTGCGCCGCTCCTCCGGTCGATCACGGTGCTCTCGCACGAGGAGACGCTCTCCAATGGCGGACCATGGTTCGGCGATGCGACCGCCGCCGCGCTGGGTGCCAACCCGAGCTATCAGAGCCAGATCCTGCGCGGGATGAACGACTTTGCCGAAGGCATCCAAGAGCGTCGCAGCCTCGCCCTGATGGGTGCCCCGGGCATCGCGGTGGGCGACGCGGACGGCGATGGACCGACGATCTCTTCCTGTGCCAGGAGAGCGGGCTGCCGAACCGGCTTTTCCTGCAAAACGCCGACGGCACCGCGCGCGATGCGACCGCCGATTCGGGGCTGGGCTGGATCGAGGGCACGCGCGCCGCGCTCTTTGTCGATCTGGACAACGACGGCGACCAAGACCTTGCGGCGACCACCTTCGGCAACCTGATCGTCGCCGAGAATACCGGCGGCGCGCGCTTCCGCATCGCGGCCGCCCTCCCCACCCCGCACGATACGTGGTCGCTCTGCGCGGCGGACTACGACGGCGACGCCGACCTCGATTTGTATGTGTGTGCCTACAATGCGGACAGCCTCGCCACCGACGACCGTTCCACGGCGATCGCCCACGCCGGGGTCATCGTCTATCACGATGCGAACAGCGGCGCGCCGAACACCTTGTTCCGCAACGACGGCGGCTGGCAATTCCGCGACGCGACGAAAGAGGCGGGCATGGACGCTAACAACCGCCGCTATTCGTTCGCCGCCGCGTGGGAGGACTTCGACAACGACGGCGACCAAGACCTCTATGTCGCGAACGACTTCGGGCGAAACTGCCTCTACCGAAACGACGGCGGAGCCTTCGTGGAAGTCGGTGCCGAGACCGGAGCGAGCGACCGCGCATCGGGCATGTCGGTCTCGTGGGGCGACCCGGACCGCGATGGCAACATGGACCTGTATGTCGCCAACATGTTTTCGTCAGCGGGCGGCCGCATCACCACGCAGGACGGATTCAAGGCGGATGCGCCCGGCGTGCGCGAGGCGCTGAAGCGATTTGCGGACGGCAACCGGCTTTTGAAAAACGCAGGCGGGCGCTTCGCCGATGTTTCGCCGCAGAGCGGCACGATGATGGGGCGCTGGGCGTGGGGTCGCTCTTCGCCGACATCGACAACGACGGCTGGCAGGACATCGCGGTCGCCAACGGCTACATCACGGCGGAGGACGACCGCGATTTGTGAAGCTTCTTCTGGCGCCAGGTCGTGGCGCAGACCCGGGATGACGAGGGCGACCGCGCGCCGGGGCTAAGCCGCGCGCAGGGCGAGCTGTCCGCCCTGATGCGCGCCGGGCGCTCGTGGAGCGGTCGCGAGCGGCATTGCGTCTTTCTCAATACCCACGCCGATCAGTTCGCCACCGTCTCGAATCTCAGCGGCTCGACTTTCCCGACGACGGCGCGCCATCGCGCTGGCGGACTGGGATGGCGACGGCGACCTCGACCTCTGGATCAGCAACCGCAATGCGCCGCAGCTCCGCCTCATGCGAAACCACACCGGACCGCAAGCGCGCTCGGTCGCGCTCCGGCTGACCGGCAATTGCGAGACGGTGAGCCGCGACGCGATCGGCGCGCGGGTCGCGATCGACGATGGATCGGGGCGTCCGCTCGCCGCCACGCTGCGCGCGGGCGAAGGATTCCTCGGGCAATCGAGCAAGTGGCTGCACTTCGGGTTGGGCGAGCGCGACGATCCCGTGTCGGCGGAGATCCGCTGGCCGGATGGCACCACGCAGCGGGTCGGCGACCTCATGCCGGACCGCCGCTACGCGGTCGCGCAGGGTAGCGAGGCGGTGGCGCTGCCGCCCCGGGCGGGCATCAATCTGCCCGCCGCCGATCAGGTTTTGCCGGAAGATCGATCGGGCGCGCGGCGCATCCCCGCACAGATCAGCTACCGGATGCCCGCGCTCACCGCGCGCCCCTTTGGCGGCACCGCCGATGAGCCGGTCGACTTCGGCGGCGGCGAGCCGGTCTTCCTCAGCCTGTGGGCGAGCTGGTGCGCGCCCTGCTTGGCGGAGCTCCGCGCCTTCGCCGCCGCGCTCGGAAAATGCGATGCCGCCGGGCTCCGGGTCGTCGCGCTCGCCCTCGATGGCATCGGCGCGGACGATTCCGATCCGGCGGCTGCCGCGGCGGTTGCCGAACGCGAAGCATTTCCGTTCCGCTGCGCGGGCGCGACGGAGCTGACGGCCGGCTTGTTGCAAAAGCTCGCCTTGCAGGTGACTCCCTCTGCCCAAGCCCTGCCGATCCCGTCCAGCTTTTTGATCGGCGGCGACGGACGCCTGCTCGCCATCTACAAAGGTCCGGTCGTGCCAAACCAAGTGATCGCGGACCTCCGGCTCGCCGCGCTGACTCGCGCCGAGCGTGCCGAAGCCGCCGCATCGGAACCCGGCGGGATCGCCTTGGAAAAATCGGTCCCGCAAGTCGCCGCCGCCATCGACCAGATGGAAGCGGCCGCGCGATTCGAGCTCGCCTCGCAACTGTGGGCTGCCGGGCGGATCGCCGATTCCGCCGCCGAATACAAGGATCTGCTCAACCTGAAGCCCGACTTTGCCGCCGCGTGGTCCGACCTCGCTTTGGCCAGCCTGCGGCTCGGCGACATCGCGGCGGCGGACGATCAAGTGCGGCGCGCGCTCGCGCTCGATCCCGGCTTGGCGGAAGCGCACTTCAACCTCGGCGCGCTGCACGACCAACGCGGCGACCTCGCCGAAGCGGCGGCCGCCTACCAGCGCGCCCGGTCGCTCAAGCCGAAGCTGGCGGGCGTCGCCAAAGCGCTCGGGGTGATCGCGGCGAAATCGGGGCGGCTCGGCGAAGCGCGCGCCCACTTTGCCGCCGAGGTCGAAATCGCGCCGGAGGATGGCAAGGCACACAACTATCTTGGCTTGGCGATGCTCCAACTCGGCGAGACGGAAGCCGCCAAAGCGGCGCTGCATGACGCCGTCCGGCTCCGCCCGGGCGATCCGGATGCGCGCAACAATCTGGGCACCGCGCTAAAGCGGCTCGGCGATCTCGACGGGGCCATCGCCCAGTATGCGGAAGCCGCCCGCCTCGCGCCCCGCTTTCCAGAAGCGCACCAGAATCTCGGGCTTTCGTATCTCGCGGCCGGGAACTCCGAAAAGGCGCGCGCCGCCTTCCAAGCCGCGTTGCGCGCGAATCCGAACTTCACGCCCGCCCGCGAGCAATTGAAGCGGCTGGGCGAATGAATCTCTCACGCCTCGACCGCCGCATAATCGATCGTCTCCAGCCGGCGGCGCTTTTCGCCGAGCCTCGGCACGCAATTGATCAGCGCCTTGGTGTAGGCATGCTGCGGGTTGCCGAGCACCTCGGCGGTCGGTCCTTGCTCGACAATCTTGCCGCGAAACATGACGGCGACGCGGTCGGCGATCCCTTGGATGATGCCGAAGTTGTGGGTGATGAGGAGGATCGACATGCCGCGCGAGCGCTTCAGCTCGGCGAGCAACTCGATGATCTGCGCCTGGATCGTGACATCCAATGCAGTAGTCGGCTCGTCGGCGACGAGCAATTCCGGGCGGCAGGCGAGCGCCATCGCGATCATCGCGCGCTGCTGCTGGCCGCCGGAGAGCTGGTGCGGGTAGCTGCCCATCCGGCGCTCCGGCTCGGCGATGCCGACCTCCGCCAGCAGGCGCGCGATCTCGGCGTCCCGGTCCTCGATGCCCGGCTGGTGCTGGCGCAGGCATTCCGCGATCTGGCTGCGGATGGTGAAGACCGGGTTGAGCGAAACCGACGGCTCCTGGAAGACATAGGCGATCCCGCGCCCGCGCAGCTCCCGCAGCTCGGCTTTGCCCATCGCCAGCACGTCTTTGCCGCCGAACCGGATCGCGCCGCGCAACTGGGCGGCGGGTTCGGGGAGCAGCCGGGTTAAGGCGAGCGCACTCACGCTTTTCCCGCTGCCGCTCTCGCCCACCACGGCGAGCGATTCGCCGCGCGGGATGGCAAACGAAATCCCACTGACCACCTCGGCAGGCTCGCCGCGATCTTGGGCGAAGGCGATGCGCAGATCCTTGACTTCGAGGAGCGGCGCTCCGGCGGCGTTGGGCGATGGGTCGGGCATGGTCAACAGAGTCCTACCGCACGGCGGCGGCGCGGCAAGCCCGGACCGATTGAGACCTATGGATTCGCCGGCGGGATCTCCCGGACGCGAAACTGACCCGCATCCCCGAGGTCGGACGCGCCGCCAGGAAAGACGCCGCCGCTGAAGAGCGGATCGCCCCGCATTTGCTCGCCCATCGGCGACCATTTGTTGAGCGCCCTCGCTTTCTCCAACTGATAGGAATAGCCGGTCCGGGAGGTCCAATACAACTCCATATCGTCGCCGTCCTTTGCGATGCCTAGGATGCGGAGGCGGAATTCCTCCGGAGCCGGTCGGACAATCAGCTCGAGCGGCGGCGAGACATTGTCCGTCTCGTCGCTTTCCTCGATGTCGTTGTCGGCGTCGATGATGAAGCCGACCCAGTAGCGGCCGTCTTTGATGTCTTCGGGAAACGGCAGATCCCAGCCCGACAGGTAACCGCTCGGCGGGCTCGTTGAGATCCACGCCGTCAGGAGCGTGCGGTCGGAGGTGGTGATCGATTGGTCGCTCGAGAGAACCGCACTCAACCGATAGCCCGAGGCATTGACCGCGCCCGAATTCTTGAATGAGCCGCTCAGTTCGACGGTCTCGCCGCGCGCCGCCTCTGCGGCGGCCAGCGAGAACGGAAGGTTGCCGGGGCGCAGGTTCACATCGACGCCGACCCGCACCGGCGCGTAGAAGCGCCCGATGTTGTTGGCTTCATCAATTTCGGTCACGGTCGAATATGGGTCGATGATCCACCCAACATAGTATTCGCCGGGCGTCACCGTGTTGGGGATCGCGACGTGAAACGCGACCTCGGTTTCTTCGCCCGCCAGCAATCCTCCGAATGATGCCTCGGCGAGCGGGAGGTCGTGTATCAATGTGATCTCCGGATTGGGTGAAAGAACGAGCCGGACGTGAAACGGTCCGGCGTCAACGATTCCCATGTTGCGAATCGAAAACGAATAGTCCGTCGGGACGCCTTGTAGGCAGGCATCTGGCTGCGCGCGAAATCCAATGTCGCCCTCGCTCAATTCTGCGTCGCCTCCGACCATGATCGGGGCGGTGTATTCATTGTTACATTCGCTGTATTCATCGACCTGCCCTGCGGTATCGACGATTACACGAATTTGGTGTTCACCGAGCGCGGCGCTGTTTGGTATCGCAAAGCTTTGTGCTAAGCGAGTGTTGTTGACACCTGACGATCCCGAACCCAAGCCTGAAACGTTCTCCGTCGCGACCAATTGATTGTCGAAAAAAGTCTTCACCACGAACGGTCCCGACGCCGCGCCGCCATTGATCACATCGAACTGGATCTCGACTTGATCTCCGGGGTTGCCGGCAACTCTGGCGTAGGGATACGAGCCGAAGAGGAGCTTTGCCCGCAGGTCAGGAAAGGGGTCGCCGTTGCTGAATTTCACTTTGTTCGGAAGTTCGAATTGATTGTTGCTCTCATTGGCATCGTTGACCCCATCGTATCCAACCGTGGCAGTCGCACTATGATTGATGCCTGGTTTAACCGGCAGTTCCCCGAGAAGATTCGGCTCCAATGTGAGACTCTTTGAGATATGGCGGATCTCTCCCGGTATCAACGGCCCGCCTGGAAGATCGAAATGGAACGCCGGAGGGTCCTGGACAGTTGTGAAAAGAAAGCTAGCAAGATCAAGGTCGGGGCGTTTCAGTTTCATAGAAAGATACGGCTCGGCAACGGTGACCACCCCGAGGTTTCGAACGGTCCCGCTGATCACCAAGCAGCCCGGCGTGAGAAGATCCGGATCGCCGGTTATCGTCCAATCGCTGTCCACCGCGAGGTCGGGCAGTTCGACAACCGAGAGGCGCGCCGAGTGGACGGCGGTGTTGTTGGCGGTGTTGCCGTCGTTGCCGCCCTCGATCTTCCACCCGATGTAGTAGGTCTGCCCGGCGGACAGCGAGGTCGTCGGAAGGCTGGTGGAGACGGTCTGCGGCTGGTAGGGCGGCGAGAAATTGGGCGCGAGCGGCGGCATGGCGCGCCCGCCGAGAAAGATGTCGTCGCCATTGCCGATGACATTGTCGGGAGAGGCATAGAAGCGGACCGCATAGTTGAGCGACGGATCATCGCCGCCGTTGAAGACGCCCATCGCCACATTGATCGGGGAACCGCGATTCACGACGTAGCCTTCATAGGTGATCGAATCGTGGGCGGGACCGGCGTCGAATAAATCGACATCGGTCGCAGGGGCGACGGTGATCATCTGCGTGAAGAACTTCGTGTTGTTGGCGGCGATTCGTATCGCCATTGGCGATGATCTGATAGCCGAGGTGCCGACCGCGTGGAACGCCGAGAGGCAGAGGTCGGCTTCAAACGCCCGGATCGCCGGGGCGAGGCGTGCCGAGCGAGGAGAGCGGGAGAAAGACTTCTCTGCCGAATCGATGTCGTCGGAGTCGCCGAAGACCGCGTTTCCCGAGAGGTGGAATTGGAGCTGGTAACCCGCCGAGACCTGCGGTCCGAGATTGCGCACGGTGCCGCCGATGCGGAAGCAGCCGCCCGGCTCGACAGTCGTCCGGCTGAACGAATGAAACCGCGCCGCATCGGTCGGTCGAGATCCGGCGGCGGCAAGACCGTGATCGGCGCGACGTGGTAGTCCCCGGTTGTTGGTCTGGTCGGTGTCGTCCGCATTGACGATATCCCAGCCGATGAAAACCGCCGAGGCGAATCCCGCGCCCGGCGGCATGGTGAACTGCCGGGTGATCCGGTGGTAATCCGGCGCGAGCGGAAACTCGCCGACTCGCTCGACCCCGAGCAAGAGATCGTGAGCCGGATCGATCTGCTTGTCTTCGGTCAGGTAGTAGCGCACCTCGGATGGCTCGGGAATTTCGTTTCCCGAATTCACGATCCGATGCGAGAAGAAGAACGTCTCGCCCTCGGCGATCTCCGTTTCGGTGAGCGACTGGTAGTAGGCACCGCCATCGTGGAAATCCGGTCCGCGTTGAGCAAACACGCAGACGGATGCGAAGCAATCAATGAAAAGCGGCGATCTTCATGTAGGGCGAAATGCCGCCCCCGCCGCGCGATTACCGGATTTCACTATTTTTGAATGAAGAGCGCAAACTGCACGGCTCCGGCTCGGGCACTTCCTCGAACTTGATCGGGTTGCCTCGGTGCAGGTCTGGACGAGTTCGATGATCTTGATCACTTTCCCCCCATTCTCGCCGACGATCTCGTTGATGAGGTGTTCTTCCGACCCCTCCATGATCGCGTTTTGAAGTTCGCCAATCGGATCGCAAAACGCCTCTGGCACCGGGCTGGGAATCGTGTCGATGGCGCAGCGGCGATCGCGCTGCACCGATGGCATCGACCTGCTCGTGGTTGACGGTGGCACGGACCACGCCGGACCAAGAGATTGCCGACGCAATCTCAATTTGCAGAAGATCTCCACCCGGGCGATCAGCGCGTCGAGCAATCCCTCCTCCAGCGCCGCCACCGAGCCGAGCGGGTCGATGAAATGGAGCGGCTGATTGTTGAAATAGCGATAGACATTAAAGTCGCCGCCTGATAGCCCATGCGGTCCTCTTGGGTGAAGCGTCAAGCATCGGGTCGTAAAGACGGCGGCGATTTTGATAAAGCCCGAGGTCTTCGGCAAATCGGATTTCTTCGAGACCGGGCGCGGGTGCCTAAAACATTCCCAAACGCGTCGTAGTCGGTCCACGAAATCGGCGCGCCCGAGTCGTCGATAATGCCTCGGACGCGCTGCCGAGGTTGTCATAAAAACCAGCGCTCGCCGACACCCGCCCGCCAGACGGCGTGGCGCTGATCGATCCCGTCGAGGGCGTAGAGGTGGAACGCCGAAAGCGTCAGGCTCCGTCCTCGAACTCCCGCGATCGGCGATCAGACGGTCGTGAAGGATCGCGTTTCAGGAATACCGCCGTTGCGACGACGCTGGCTAACCATCCGGTTGATGAAATCGTATTCAAAATTCCAACGTGACATCCGCCGGGGCGCGTATCTCGGGTGGACGGTGGCGAGCACAAGCCGCTGCTGGTGGTCGTATTCGAAGCAGGTCGCTTTTCCGCTGCCGGTATCCGTGCGCTCGATGAGATTGCCTTCCGGCATCGTAGGTGAAAGTGAAATTCCCGGCGGGCACGCAGACGATTGCCGCCCTCCACCACCGATGGACCGGCAATGAGGTGGGAGGACAGGCGGTTGCCGCACACGTCATACGTGTAGGACTCCGCCGGAAACGCCGGACCGGTATGCGTCGCTGAGGCAAGCTGTCCGGCGGCATCGTACGTGTAGGTCGCCGAATCAGCGGCGTTGGCGACGGCGGTCACTTTGCCATCGGCGTCGCGCGTGTAGGCGAATCCGCCTGCGGAAAGGCGAGCAGGCCGGAGCCGTTTTCGTGGCGAATCGAGCTGACGCGACCGTTCGCGTCGTAGCCCGTGAGCGTGCGCGAGATCGGCGAGATGTTGCCGCCTGTCGTGAAGCGGCGGACCTCGGCGACCTTGTTGGCGGCGTTGCGGTGACGATGCTGTTGCCGCTGTCGCCGGGATGATCCCAAGTCAGCGCGCCGTCTTTCCGCCGAAGTAGAGCTGCCCGATCTGCCCTGCAGGTAGGAATCCGTTGACCACCGCGATATTGGTCGGCGCGGGCTGCGGATCGCCATTTGCTCCACGAATAATTCAGCGCCCAGAACTCTTGCCCGGGGAAAGCAAAATCGATGCGCGACGGGCGCACCGCGCCGCCGATAGACGTGTGCGTCATCGTCCCATCGGTGGCAGTCTCCAGCCCGAGATCGCCGTAGGTGAACGTGTATTCTTTGATCCACCGCGCCGCCGCCATCGTGCCAGCTCTCGCGCACCAGCCGCCGGTTGCCGTCGTAGCCGAAGGTCCGCCGCTTGCCGTTGCGGTCGATGATCTCGGTGACCAAACCGATGGCATTCACGGAAAAAGAAGTCGTGCGCCCGCCCGCATCGGTGATGCCGGAAGATTGTTGCGCTGATCGTAGGCGAAGCTCGTCGTGTGCCCCATCCCGGATCTTCCAGCGCAGATAGATTGCGGTTCACGATCATAGGAAATGCCGAGTGTTTCGCCGCCGGGAAGCGTCGCCGAGGTCGCGTCCGTCGGCGTCGAAGCGCCACTGAGCTGCTTCGCGCCGCTGCGCATCGCCTCGCTTCGGCTGAAGGATCCGTCCGGTTGCTCTGCGATGTCCGCCGACGTGCTGTCGGGTCCGGTTTGTGTCGTGGGAGTACCGCCGTGGGTGTAGCTGAACAGTAGTTGCCGCCACCGGCGAAGGTCGCGCCCGCGGGCATCCGGTTCGGTGTCATTTGCAGTCCCATGGAAAAGCCGGAGATGTCCGCGACCCCGGCGATGTGACCCTTCGCATCGTAGGAAATCGATTCCTGAAAGCCGCCCGCATCCGCTGACGCAATCAGCCTTCCGTCAACGAACGTGTTTACCTCGCTCAGCGCGGAAGGGCGAAATAGCACGCTCGTCGTATTGCCCGCCGCATCGTAGCTGTAGGTCCATTCGCCACCCTTCCCGTCGAGAAATCGCGTGAGATTTCCCTCGGCATCATGTATTCCGCCTGCACCTGATCGAAGCCGAAGAAACTCGACGCTTCCGGCGGTTTGTAGTTCGCGATTTTTCCCAGCGCGGTCCACGTGTGATTCGTGGCGCGCGCCTGGCATCCTGCGATCGCCGTCTGCCGGTCAGGTTTGCCGCGTCGGCATATTCGTAGCGCGTCGCGCCGCCGAGCGGATCGACCGAGCCGGGTGACATTGCCGCGGGCATCGTATTCCAACTGGGTCGTGTTGCCGCGCCCATCGGTGCGGGAGCCGGTGAAGCCCGCCGGATCACGTCACCTCGCGGCGGTTGCCGCTTTCATCGATGATCGCGGCGAGTCGCCCGTCAGCGTCGTATTCAGTAACGCATCGGCATCCGACCGAGCGGATCGGTGATGCTCTCCAAATAGTGATCGGGATCGCCGAGGTAGTCATAGGTCGTGACCGCGCCATCGGGGTCGGTGACCGAAGCGAGATTGCCATCGCCATCGTAGGAAAAATGATGCTGCCCGCCATCCGGCGCGGTGATTGATTCGATCCGCCCGGAGCCATTACGCGTGATCGCGATGCCCAGCCCGCCTGAGTGCACGAGTCCATCCGGCTGCATCGTGAGCGTGTTTCCGTTGGCGTCGCGCGCTTCGAGAAAGCCCTCATTTTCATCATAGGTGTAACGGGTGCCATCGGGATCGATCAAGACGTAGCGCGAGGGGTTGTAGGGCAGACTGAAAAAGAAGAGCTGGATCTCGCCGCTCGGGCGCAGATCGAGAAAGGCGAGATCGCCCTCGGGAACTTCGAGCCGGTGATAGACGCCGGGATCGGGGACGAAAGTGGCGCGATAGACGGAGCCGAACCCGGAGGCTGCGCCCGGCTCCGCATGGAAAGTAAAGCCGAGGCGCGATCCATCTGGAGCGGTGAGATAGACGCGCGTGCCTTCGCGAAACGGCGTCGCTCCAAAGACGCCCGCCACACCGGTATCCGGCACGGTTTCGCGAATGTCGGGATCGAACAGATCGAGGCTCCAGCCAAAGCCCAGCGGACCATCTTCATCCGCCCGAAGCGAATCATAGGTGCGCGTAAAACCGAGCGAGAAACCGGGAACCCGAATGTCGAGATCGGTGAACTCGAGCCGCAACCGCCCCAATTTCGCCTCTCCCGCGATCTCGATTGGAACGCCCTCGACGCGCCCGAGACCGATGTCATTGCGCGCGACGATTCGCACGATGTAGGAGCCGTTTTTCAAGCGCGTGGCGTCGAGTTCCGCAAAGGTTCCGCCCGCAAACGCCGCGGTCCCTTCATTGAGCCGCACCCAGTTTGGCGCGTCCGATCCGAGATCATTCAGATCGACTTCGTCCGCCGGTGCGATCTCGGCGAACCATTCGTGCAGCGGGCGCGCGGAGGCGATGCCGCCGGTGATGGCGCGTGTCAGCATGACCGGATCCGCGTCGGCAAACGCATCGATCGTGATCTCCGGCTGGAGAGTGGCGGGATCGACATTTTTCGCGATCACCTGACCGAAGCACGAAAAGATGCCCGGCGAATTCGAGGCGCAGAGCCGCAGAAAATAGATCCCGTCCGGCAGCGACGATGCCGGAAATACGCCCGCCCCCGTGCTGAAGAGATTTCCCGAACCGGAGCCGATCGCGACATAGTCGGGATCGCTGGCGAGCAGATCGTAGGGATCGATGTCATCGACCGGCGCATACTCGAGCGCCCAAATCAGCGGCGCGGGATCACCTTCGATGTTCGCGATGATCGGCGTGTCCGCCGTGACATTCGCGCCGATCTCGGGTCCGACGATCCGCACGCCGGGTGCGCCGACGGGCGAGACCTGCCCGGCACCGGTCAACGAGGGATCGGGCGATGAGCCATCGGCGTTCGCGACGTAGAGCAAGACGCGGTCGTTCACCGTCTGACCGCCGGTATCGGTCGCGGAGGCGTCGAAGGTGGCGATGCCAGCTCCCGGCAAAACGACCGATGCCGAGCCGTCGGCGTCCAGCGCGACAGGCGCGCCGTTGAGCGAGAGCGACCGGCTGGTGATACCCGCATCATCGGTGGCGGCGACCTGCGCGATGACCGTATCGCCGACCCGCGGCATGCCTTGACCGCCCGATTGGATCGACAGCACCAAGTGCGGCGGCAGGTCGCGGAATAGCTGCCCGAAATCGCGACCGGCGGCGACCTGCCCGCTGGCGAGCGTGACCACATGGGCATCGGGCGATGCCGGAGACACATGGAGCGCCTCGACTCCGACCAATTCAAAGCCCGCGTAGCTGCCAAGATTGTCGAGACCTTCGATGCGGAGAGCGCGCACCGGCTGGGTGTAACCGATGTCGTTGAGGTCGATCATGAGCCGCCCGTCGAGCGACGATTCTTCGAGCGTGGCGATTTCGGTCAGCGATCCGGCGTCCGGACCGACGGAGAGGCGCGCCATTTCACCGGCGCCATCGCGCGATCGATGTGGATGATCAAATCGGGACCCGGACCATCGGCGATCGTTTCATCAAAACGAAGCACCACCGCCGCAGCCGGCGGGCAACGAGAAGAAACGCAGTGCCATTGAACACGAGCGAAGCCGCCGTCTGCGAGCGAAAACCGATCGGCGCGAGAAGCAGATCGAGGTCGGCAGCAACTTGGGCGCGGGAGGTCAGATCGACCTCGCCCCACGCGGCAGGCAGTCCCTCCGCCGTTTCGCCGTAGGCAGCATCGAAGTTGCCCTCACCCGGCGCGGCGTGAACATAAGACACCACCTCGTCCGGCAGATAATCATCGATCGGAACCAAGCCCGGAGAAGGCGCGGTTTGGATCCAGGAGCCACCACCGCCTGCCGGACGTGATGGACGCCCGGCGGGACTTGCAGAAACTCGTAGCCGCCGTCACGCAGTCGTTACCCGGCGCTCACACGGATCCAGTTGCCGGTTAAAATTGGCGTCGAGATAGACCGTCACGTTCTCCATCGGAGAACCATCGGCAAAGATCGCCATCACCATTTGGATCGGTTAAAACGGTGCCGCTGATCGTTCCACCCGGCGCGTCAAAGACGAGCGGGTCGCTCGCGAACAAGAAAACTTCGTCGCCGTCAAAGCGCCCGTCGCCGTCGGTATCGTCGTCGCCGGGCAGCGTGCCGAGGATGCCTTCTTCGACCGAGGACAACCCGTCGCCATCCGCGTCGGTCGGCGGCAGGGCGGTGAGGCGATAGAACATCTGGTTTTCATCATCCGGCACGACTTGCAATTCGAAAGGCACCGCCATCTCCGTCGATCCCACCGCCAAGCGGATCGAATCCGTCGAGGGCGAGCGACGACTCTGGCTGATAGGCGACGCCGGGTTGGGTCTGCCACGACAGAAGTAAGTCCGCGCCCTCCCAGGCGACCGACAGCGCGAGGCGCGAGTCGGGCGAGTGCGGGTCGGTCCCCGCGATATATTCCTCCCACGCATCGCGGCCGTCGCCGTCGTGATCGATGCCCCATTCCCATTCTTGCAAGCCGTGAAACCGGAGCCAGAAGCTGCCCGGACCGGCGGCATTGGCACCAGAGGCGAAACATAGGGGCACGCCGACGACCGCTGCGCGAAAGGCGCGAATCAAGAATTGGGGGAGCGTCTCAATCATGTGGGGAGAAAGCCTTCCCACGACCTAAGATTACCGGGTTTCTTCGAAAATCATCCGGAGCGCCGCCTCGCCCGCCTCGCCGAGCGACGCGCGATTTGCCTGCGCCCACTCGCGCAAGGCGGCGCGGAGATCGGGCAACGACATGGCTTGAACCGGTTCCGGCGACAGGGCGCCTTCGGCGGGATCCGGCTCTGCGACGAACGAAAGCTCGCCCCATTCCGCCAGCGATCGGGCGGCGCATTGTTCGCCGAGGAGGCGGGCGAATCCGCCGCTGGGATCGGGTTTCCACGCGTTGCCCTCGCCATCCCACGACAGCCTGGCTTCGGCGGCGGGCAGGTTCATGGGCAGCGCGTAGATGGCGGTGAAGGCGGGAGCCAACACGCAGCGGCGCGCCTTGACCCGCAGCGGATGGGCGGCGCGCATCTTCACGAGGCAGCCGCCCGCGATCACCGTGCGCTCGAACTCGGCGGCGAAATCCAATTCGGGATTGCCCGTGATGTCCAAGCCCCTGCCGAAAAGGATGCTGTCCGCGACACGGAGGCTGGAGGCATATGGTTTGGCGATGCCGTTCGGGCGCACCGCCCGGCGAAATAACCACGGTTGACGCCCGCAGCAGAAGATCGATTCCTCGACGGCGACCCGCGCCTGGATGCCGAGCACCTGGATCAGCGAGTCGCCGCCGAGATCTTGCGCGCCATCGACGCCGAGCTTGGCGACGAGGCAGCGGCGGAATTCGACCGAGGCGCCGAAGCTGCGCAGAAGCGGGGCCGCCCGTTGGAAGCGCGCGGGGCGGACGAGCGCCAAGCCCTCGAGCCGCAGGTCCCAGCGCGTCGAGATCAACGGGTGTTGCGGGACCTTCTGGACGAGCACCGGCGCGCGGCCCGGCACCGCCTTCAACACCAGCGAGCCGCCGCTCCGCACCTGCACCTCGACCGGCGGCGTCTCACGCTCGCCGTCGTAGTCAAGAAAAACGGTGCCGCCGCCCGAGGCTCCGATCGCCTGCCGCAGCGAATCGTAGGTGCCGACCCGGCCATCTGCGAAATAGACAGCGCCGGACGCGAGGCAGAGGCCGCGATTGATCCACCCGCTCACGCCGATCGGGGTGAGCGCCGCCGCGCCGAATGCCAGCGCCGCTGCGGCTGCCGCGAGGGCGGTCGATTTGCGCCCCAGCCCGCGACCGCGCCGCAGCCGCCGGGCGATGAGGGCGGCGGAATCCGGGCGGGCAGCGGGATCGGCGGCGGTCATCTCGGCGATCAGGGTGCGCAGCCAGCGGGGCAGCTTCCGGGCAGCGTCGGCTTCGTCGCACTCGGCAGAGCCGGTGCAGGCAAAGCGGAGGGACGCCCCCAGCGAATAGATGTCGGACAGCTCGCTGGGCGTCCGCTCCGGCGCGGCAAAGGCAGGCGTGCCTGCCGAGTCGGAGCCGCCGCCGCCCTCGCCGCGCTGGGCGATGCCGAAATCTGCGACGAAGATCGTCTCGCCCGCCGCATCGAGCAGCAGGTTGGCGGGTTTGATGTCGCGGTGGATAATCGACTGCCGGTGCGCCGCCGCCAGCGCGTCCGCCGCCTGCGCAAAGAGCGCCGCCGCCCGCTCGGGAGAAAGCGGGCCGTGCTCGGCAATCCCTGGTCGCCAACGTGCTCTCGACCCTCGGCATTACGATGAACGGCGCGCGCTCGCCTTCCTCGACCGAGTGGATCGGCAGGATGTTCGGATGATCGAGCGCCGCCGCCGCCCGCGCCTCGCGCAGAAAGCGCTCGCGCGAATCCGGGTCGCCCGCCAGCCGCGGCGCGAGCGCCTTGATCGCCACCTCGCGGTGCAGGTCCGGATCGCGCCCGGCAAAGACCAACCCCATGCCGCCGGCCGCGATCAACCCGGAGATCTCAAACTTCCCGAGCCGCCCGCCGCGCCCGGCGCCGGCAGGTTCATCCAGCACCGCCTGCGCTTCCGCCTCCGCCGAGACCGGCGAAAAGTCGCCGCCTTTGAGCTTGGTGATCAGCCGGGTGATATGCGGGTCGTCCGCGCCGCGCGCCTCCTTCGCCGCCGGTCCGATCCGCTGCCAAAATGCCTCGGCCGCCGCCTCGTCATCGGGGCGCGGATCGGGGTCGGGTGGCATTGGGTCGGGCATCGGGGCTACGGGGAGGAACGCCGCTGCCCCGGCTCGGTAACCGGATTTCTTTCGGCGTCCCGCGCCTCCTCGATCATCGCCTGTTCCCAGCGCTCGCCGGCGGCCGACAGCACTTTTTCGCGCAGCCGCTGCAGGCACCGGCATTTCGCGACGTTGACCGCCGCGCGCGTCATGCCGAGCGCGGCGGCGACCTCGTCCGGGGATTCGTCGAGGATGGCGGTGCGGTGGAAGGCGTCCCAGATGCGCGGGTTGATGGTCGGCTCGACCGCCGCCGCCGCCCACGCGTAGAGGGCGCGCAGGTACTCGCGCTCCCAGCGCGCCTCGTCGGATTCCTCGGCGCTGATTTCCTCGGCCATCGCCATCAGGGTCGTCCGCCCGTCGCCTTGGGGGCGGCGCGCGGCGTGGCGGAACTGCCCGGCGATCTGGTTGCGCGCGATCGTGAAGAGCCACGCCCGGAATTTGGCGCGACCGGGGCGCAGTTCAAAGCGGTCGATCGACTGGTAAACCGAGCGCATGACCTCTTGCGCGACATCGGCGGAGTCATCCGGCGACAACCCGCGCGCGCGGGCAAAGCGGAACAGCACTGGCGTGTAGATCTCGACAAATTCATCCCACGCCTGCCGATCCTCCGGGCGGCGGAGCCGGGCGAGCAAGGTCGGGCGCGTGACGGGGGAAGACATGCGCCGCCATCCTAGCGTGACTCAAATCCCGCTTCAATCGGCGCGCTTCCCGCCCCGCCAAAAAAATTGGCTAGGCGGACTCCCGCGCGATCAGGCTCGGCTCGACGACATGGAGGCGGTCCGCCTCGGGGATTTCCTCGTCGTTTTGTTGGCGCTCCAGCATCGCGACCATCGGCGCGGCGGCGGAGGCGTGGCGCAGGTCCACGGTCGTGATGGCGGGATAGGTCAGTTCGCCGACGGGTTCGTTGCCCATGCCGACGACGGCGAGGTCGTCCGGCACGGTGATCCCGTTCTTCGCCGCCTGCCGGAAGAGGCGCATCGCCCAGTAGTCGTCGTGCACGATCACCGCATCCGCCTTTTTGCCGACGATCACGTCCGCGATCAGCCGGTCGATGACCGCCTCTGACGGCGGCCCGAACACGCTCTTGCCGGTCCATTTGAAGATGAGCGACTCGTCGTAATCCAGCCCTTGGGCTTCGATCTCCTCCGCGTAGCCGCGGCGGCGCGGTTCGATGCTGCGGAGGTGCCCGCCCTTCGGCGGCCAGGTCGCCAGCGCGATCCGCTGGCGCCCGGCGGCGGCCAGGTGCCTGACGGCCAGGCGCGTCGCCTCGTGCCGCCCGACATCGACGATGCAGAGCGCGGGATCGCGGTGGTCGGTGAAGAACACGACGTTGGTGAATTCTTCGAGGATCCGGCTGAGCAGCTTCGGCGTGTCAAAGACCAGCGGCTCGAGGCAGAGGAGCGAGCGGACGCCGCGGAAGGCGAATTCATCCAGGTAATTCTCGATGCGGTCGAGGCTCTCGTGGGTGTGGCCGATGAAGCTGGTGTGCCCGCGCGCCGAGATCTCGCTCTCCAGCGCCTCGGCGTGGGCGGCGTTGAAATGGTCGGTGATATTGCGGACCAGGACGCCGACGACGCCGGTGTCCCCGCCTTTCATCAACTGCGCGCCAGGGTGCGGCCGGTAGCTCAGCTTTTTCGCCATCTGCATGACCTGCTTGCGCACCTCTTTGCTCACGCGGTTGGTCTTGCCTTTCGACGAAAGCACGAGCGAAACCGACGCCTGTGTGATGCCGAGCGCCTTGGCGATATCAGCCTGCGTCGCGCGTGCTTTGGAGGCGCGGCGGCTGCGGCTGGACGTGGACTTTTTCTTCGGGGGGGTGGGCATGGGGACGGCGATTCTAGGCGGCATTGGGGGCTTGTAAAGCAGTGTTCGTTATCCTCAAAATCAGCGTTTTCCGCCGCCGCTTTTGCCTCGCAGAATACCCATTCTGCAGGGTGGTTCACTGTGGATTTACTGCGCGTTTGCGCGGTGCCAGCGCCACCGGTCGAGCATCCGCCGGGGCGACGGGAAATCCCGGTTTTTCGCGCGGAAATAGAGGATGATCGCCCCGACCAGCCCGAAGCTAACATTCACGCCCCAGGCGGAGATCCCCGGCGCGAGGTCGCCGCGTTTGCCCAGCGAGAGGAGCAAGCCGGAGAGGAAAAGCATCCCGGCGAAGAGGAAGATCGATCCCGCCACGCTGCCCATCACGCCGCGGCGGGAGAAGACGATGCCGAGCGGCGCGGCGATCAGGGTGAGGACGAAGCACTCCCACGGCTTGGCGAGCCGGTCGAACAATTGCGCGCGAAACGGGGCGAGCCGCTCCGCCGGATAGTCGCGGTTGGTCCGCAGATACGAGACCAGCTCCTGCACGCCGAGGTATTCCGCCTTGAACGTCGAGCTGAGGATGCGCCACGGCGTCTCCATCCACGGCGGTGTTTCGATATCGCCGGGGATGCGGATCTTCGATTTTACGAACGGACCGAGTTCGATGTCCTCGGGATCATTTTCGTCGATCTCCCAGCGCACCGGGATCGGCACTTCGTTGTGGTCATAGTTGACGATCTTCGCCCCGTAGAGCGTCCAGGTGTCGATCGTTTTGAACCAGCCGGCGGAGCGGGCGAAGTAGCGCCGCAGCAGGTTGCCGTCGGCGTCCAGCTCGGTGATCTCGATGTTTTTCGGATTCTTTTTCGACAGGTCGAACGGGATCGAGCCGATGAACCACTCGCGGTTGTCGGCGGCGTTGAAATGCCGGTGGTTGACCGCGCTGGTCTTCTGCCGGTGGCCTTCGGTGATGGCGAGCTTGAGAGATTCCTTTTCGCCGTCGGCGTGGGGGGCCCAGTAGAAATTGAGCACCAGGCTGATGAAACTCGCGTAGAACCCGATGCCGAAGACCGGTGCCAAGATCCCGATGATGCTGCGCCCCGATGTCAGCATCGAGATGATTTCGTTGGAGCGCGACATTTTGCCCAAGCCGAAGAGCAGGGCGAGGAGGAGCGCGAGCGGCAGCAGGATGACGGTCCACGGCGCCATCTGCGTGCCGTAGAAAAGCGCGATCTCGGCGATGCTCGCGCCCGCCTTCTGGAAGTCCGGCGCATTGTCCAGCAGGTCGATGATCAGCATGATGCCGATCAAGCCGAACAGGCAGAGCGCCAGCGGCCCGGCGACGGTGCGCACCGTGTATTTGGCCAGGACGCCGGCGCGCGCATACATCCACAGGATGATGGGCGGCGACAGGATCAAGGCGGAGGTGATGGCGAGCCGGACCACATAGATCAGGAAGGCGGGTTCCTCGCCCAACTGCCCCTCCAGCGAGACGGTGTAGTGCTCGAACATATCCCACGAGAGCCAGAAGCCCCACAGCCAGAAGCTGAGGACCGCCGCCGGGAGGATCGGCGGGCGGGACCGCCACGCCGGGAGGGTGAGCGCCAGGCCGGGCAGCGCCAGCCAGAGCAGCCGCCGCCAGTCGCCCCGCAGCGCGTCGAACAAATATTGGTTGTCCCGCACCCACCAGTCCCACACCTCGGTCCGCTGGCTCTCCGCCATCTCGCCCGGCAGGACGAACCACGCGCGGTAGGCCAGCAGCAGCGCCCCTGCCAGCAGGCCGCCCCACAGGATCGACCGCGCCAGCCACTGCCTCTCGCCCAGCCACGACAAGCCCGCGCCGAGCGGGCGGCGCAGCGGATCGATCAGGCGGTCGGCGGCTTTCATCAGGTCAAGGAAGCAGAACGCGGATTCTGGCGGCGCGCCGCCCCGGCGTCAACCCGCGCCGCCTCGAAATGACACATTCGTCATGGCGCTCAGATCAGACAAGCTCCCTGGCTCAGCCTAGCAGTCCGTTGAAAAGGCGGCGTGTTGAGCGGCAAGCCATTTTGGCACCTAGCGCGGTGCGGTGAACCTTGAAGCGGCCATGAAATCGCCCTCGTTTCCTCGCAAATAATTGAACGCCACCCAGATCGAAATACCTTGCAGCTCACCTTTTGGGTGAACCCGTTGATGCCAGGGCGTCGCGCATCCCCCCCCTCCCCTCCAAGGAGGGGGCTTGCGCCGCGCCGCCCCGATTCATCGCCGAATCGATTAAACCCGCGAGTATCAGGGCAGAACTTCCGAACCGCATTGCCGCTTCCAGGGTGAAGGAGCGGCGCGAGGACCGCGACTGAACCGCAACATAGCCAGGGGCAAAAGAGCTGCCGCCCGAAGGGACCGTCTCTAAAAATTGGCGAAGCCGTGACCCAAAGAACAAATAATCAGGCAGACCTCAGCGCGATAGGGTTTTGCAACAGGCTGCTAGGCCATCAGCACCGACCGCATCGGGTAAGACGAAACCTTACGCTTGCCTCCGCTGATCTGCCCTCCGACCTCGCGCAGGGCGGCGGCGAATGCCTCCTCGACCTTGGCGCGCCCCTCTTTGGATTTGAGGCAGCGCCTTGCCCGGCGGCGGGCGTCGAACGCCTCGCGCCACCGCTCGGGATCGCGGAGCAGGACGGTAATGAGTTCGGCGTAGGCGTCTGCCTCCTGCGGGTAGTTTTCGATCAGGTTTTCGTAGCAGCCGATGGCGAGATCGTCGCGCAGCGTGTGGGCGTAGTAGCGGGGCAGATTGTAGTTCGGCGGCGGGCGCTCCGCTTTGTCCGCGCCGAGGTAAATCGAATCGATCAAGCCGGTGAACGGGAGGGACACCCAGCGGGAAAGCTCCGGGGCACTCGCGATGGCGGCGGCGATGAGCAAGCCCGCGCCAATGAGAAGGTGGCCGAAGGCGCCGGTCATCTCCCCCGCGCTGGCGGCGGAGGCGAGCGTCTTGCCGATCAGAGAAAATGCGCCGGCGGCGAGCAGCCAGCGGAAGGCGACCGAAAGCTTGATCATGCGGATAACCTAGCGGGTCCGGCACCCGGCGGCAACGAAATTCCGCTAGCATCGCCCGCCCGCTTCGCCCAATGTCGATCCCTACCCCACCGATGAAGATCATCTCCATCACGAACCAAAAGGGCGGCGTCGGTAAGACCACGACCGCCATCAATCTCTCTGCCTGCCTCGCGGAGCTGGGCGTCCGCGTACTCCTGATCGACCTGGACCCCCAGGCCAACGCCTCCTCCGGGCTGGGCGTGGAGGTGCACGACGGCATGAGCATCTACACGGTCCTGCTCGGGCAGGACACGCTCGCCTCCAAGATCCAGGCGACCCGGCTGCCGAACCTATCGATCATCACATCCGAAATGGCGCTGGCGGGCTGCGAGATCGAGATGGCGCGCGAGGGCGACCACCTCGGGCGGCTGCGCGGGCTGCTCCAGCCGCTCAAACAATCCGGCGAATTCGACTTTGTCCTGATCGACACGCCGCCGTCGCTCGGCATTTTGATGACCTCGGCGCTGGCGGCCGCCGACGGCTTGCTCATCCCGATCCAGTGCGAGTATTTCGGGTTGGAGGGGCTGGCCAAGATCGTCGATGTCCACCAGCAGATCCGCGATTCGGGCGTCAGCCCGCATGTGACGATCGAGGGCATCCTGATGACGATGTATGACCAGCGGACGAATCTGTCGAAGATGGTCATCGCGGACGTCCGCCGCGTTTTTGAGGACACGGTTTACCAGACCGTCATCCCGCGCAGCGTCCGGCTCGGGGAAGCGCCCAGCTTTGGCAAGCCGATCATCGAATACGACGCCGCCAGCACCGGCGCGGAAGCCTACCGCGACCTCGCCCGCGAATTCCTCCAGCGCCAAGGCATCGCCGCCGCCGCGCCCAGCAAATCCGGCGCCGCCGCGCTGGAAGGCGGCGTCGAACCGCCCGAGGAGGATGATGATGGCGCGGATTCGCCGGCGCCGGAACCCGAAAGCCCCGCGCCGCCCCAGAGTCCGTTCACCGAGCCGCGCCCGCCAGGCGGGTTTCGGATCTAGCGAGCGAGGGTGGCTGACTCGGGCGGCTGATATAGGCAAAGGCTGCCGCCGTGAGGCAGGGATGGCTCTCCGAGCCGTCCGGCGGAAGGCGCTTCGATTTGGCAAAACGATTTGTTCCTAGGGAGCCGCTGCAGACCCCGCCGGACCTTTCGGAAAAAGGTCCCTGCCTTTGCGTCCGAGCCTCGCCCCAAATTCAGGGTCGCGGCGGCAGGTCAGCCGTCGCCGAAAGCGTGAGCCTGCGCAAGCCGAAAGCCAACAAAGAAGAGAAGTCGAGGGCGATGCCGAGGGTCCAAGACGGCAAGAGTGCCGTCTCTACATGGCTGCCGCAAGTGAGGGCAGGGATGGCTCTCCGAGCCGTCCGGCGGAAGGCGCTTCGATTTGGCAAAACGATTTGTTCCTCGGGTGAGCCGCTGCCGAACCCCGCCGGACCTTTCGGAGAAAGGTCCCTGCCTTTGCGTCAGCCGTCGCCCCAAATTCGGGTCGCGGCAGCGGACGAGTACGCCGAAACGTGAGCCCTGCGCAAGCCGAAAGCCAACGATGATGAGAAGGCGTAAGGCGTGCAGCGGGTCCAAGACGGCAAGAGTGCCGTCTCTACCAGCCAGCCGCGAAGCCCGAGGAGGCAAGGATGGCTCTCCGAGCCGTCCGGCGGAAAGCGCTTCGATTTGGCATTGCGATCTGTTCCTCCGGGTGAGCCGCTGCCCGGAGCCGCCGGACCTTTCAGAGAAAAGGTCCCTGCCTTGCAGGTCGAAGTAGCGTCGCTCCAGACGAGGGTCGCGGCGGCAGACGAAACGCGCCGAAAGCGGGAGCCTGCGCAAGCCGAAAGCCAACGATGATGTTGGGAAGGCGAAGGCGATGCGCGGGTCCAAGACGGCAAGAGTGCCGTCTCTACATGGGTGCCAGCATGGGGCAGGGATGGCTCTCGAGCCGTCCGGCGGAAGGCGCTTCGATTTGGCATTGCGATTCGTTCCTCGGGTGAGCCGCTGTCGAACCCTGCCGGACCTTTCGGAGAAAGGTCCTCGCCTTTGCGTCGGTAGTCGCGCCAAATTCGGGGTCGCAGCGGCAAGCCGTTCGCGCCGAAAGCGGGAGCCTGCGCAAGCCGAAGCCAACGATGAAGAGTAGGGGCGAAGGCGATGCCGCGGGTCCAAGACGGCAAGAGTGCCGTCTCTACATGGCTGCCGTAAGTACAAGGGCGCTGGCTCTCGATCACCGTCCGGCGGAAAGGCGCTCCGATTTGGCATTGCGATCCGTTCTAGCTGGCGATCACCGCATTCGTCCGGATTCTACGCGCTTGGCCAACAAAAAAGCCCGCTTGCCGGAGCAAGCGGGCTTTCGCGGGATTGAATCGTTTGGGGCTACTTTTTGAAGTAGATCGCCTTGTAGTCTTCGATCGCCTTTTTGAGCGCGGCGGCGTTGGCGGCATCGACGGTTTGTTTGCACTTCATGGCGGCGACGATGATGGTGTGGGTCGCTTTGAGGTGGGCGACGTAGTAAGCTTCACCGGCGTCATCGGCGGGCGCTTTGATGCGCTGGGCGAGTATTGTTGGGCGACGTGCTGGATGTTGTCGGCGTGGGATTCTTTGGTCACGACCCAGCGGGCGAGCTGGTTGCGGGGAGGGCATCGTCTTTGGAGGCGAGTTCGTTGATCTGGGCGATGGCTTTCTCGACGGTGGCGGCGTCCTCCAGCATGGCGGTGAAGCGTGCTTCGTCATCGTAGATGCCGGGGGCACCTGCAGTGGGCGGCGGCTTGGTGGGCGGTCGTCAGGGCGAAGAGCGCCGCAACAGCGGCTCCGGCGAGGGATAGGATGCGTTTTGTTGTCATAGGGATGGGATTGATAAAAAGCGTAGGAGGAACGGGCGGGAGAGCAATGCGGATTTTCGGATGGTTCATTTGGCGGGGTTGGCGAGCGCGGCGCGGAGGTGCTTGGCGACCTCCCCGGCCAGCGCCTTGGATCCCGCCGGGGTGAAGTGGACGTTCACCGGGCGCTGGATCTCTTTGAGCTTGGGCAAGGCGAAGCCGTGGAGGTCATCGATGGCGATCCCGTTTTCGGCCATGATTTTCTTGGCGGCGGCATTGTAGCGCTCGGCGTCCTCCGGGTCGCGGCGCGGCTTGGTCCCGGCGGGATACGGCGTGGTCGTCGCGTAGATCAGGGTCGCGCCGGTCGCCTTGAGTTTGGCGACGATCTCGCGGAGCTGCTTTTCGTAAACCTCGACCTCCGCCTGGCGCGGATCGCCGGCGTTGTTGGACGCGGCACCGGTCTTAGGGTCCACCCGCTTCAGGTCGTGCAGCCCCCAGTTGAAGTGGATCACATCCCAGCCGCCGCCGATCTGCAGCCAGCGGTCGATCTCTTTCACCCCCAGCGTGGTGCCCGCGCAGTTCTCCGGCTTCTTGCCATTCATCGGGCGGACGACCTCCGCCTCGCCTTTGAGCAGCTCTTGCACAAACGGCGTGTAGCCGATCGAGATCGAGTCGCCGAGGATCAGGACGCGGGGCAGATCGTCGGCGGCGGGCTTTTCGCCCCCCGCCTTGGCTTCCGGGTCATCGGCGGCGAAGGCGAGGGCGGGCAGGGCGAAGGCGGCGAGGAGGGCGAGTCGTCGGGTCATGGCGGATCGGATCGGGGTAAAAGGGTTCGCCTTTCCGCTAAACGAAAACTCACGGCGAGTAAACATTCATCCGGTCGCCGCGGAGGAACCCGATGAGCCGCTGGCCGGAGCCGCGGGCGAACTCGACCGCCAGGCTGCTGGGCGCGGAGATGGCGGCGACCACCGGCAGCCGCGCGGCGAGCGCCTTCTGCATGATCTCGAACGAAACCCGGCCGCTGACCAGCAGGAGGCGGCCGGAGAGCGGCAGGTCGCCGTCGAGCAAGGCGCGCCCGATCACCTTGTCGAGCGCATTGTGCCGGCCGACGTCCTCGCGCAGGCAGAGCAGGTCGCCGCCGCGGGAGAACAGGCCGCTGGCGTGCAGCCCGCCGGTCTGGTCGAACGCCGCCTGCGCCTCGCGGAGCTTGCCCGGCAGCGAGAGGATGACGCCCCGGTCCGGCTCGGGCTCGGGATCGACCGGCGGGAAATGGGCGAAGACCGAATCGATGGTCGCCTTCCCGCAGATGCCGCAGCTCGACGCGCTGAAGACGTGCCGGGTCAGCTTTTCGAGCGCCGCCGGATCGGGCTGGCGCAGGAAGACATCGACCACATTGCCCCGCGCCGCGCCTTCCGCCGCCGGGCATTCCGAGATCTCAAAGACATCGCCCGCCGACCGGATCACGCCTTCGCTCAGCAGAAAGCCGGCCGCCAATTCCCGGTCGTGCCCCGGCGTGCGCATGACGACCGCCACGCTGCGGCCCTCGACCCGGATCTCGAGCGGTTCTTCGGCAGCGACGGCATCGCGCACCGGCGACGGCGGGTCGCCGCCGCTGAGGCGGGTGATGGCGAATTCTTGGCTGGCGGGTCGGGGCATCGGGCGTCCGCCATCCTACGCCGGGATTCGAAATTGGAAACGGGGAGCGCCGCCATTGCCCCAATGGGGTTCGTAATCGAAAGCGCCGATGGGAGGCGGGCAACAAACTGGTTGAACGGCGCGGGAATCCCCGCTTGATTCCCGCCCCTTTTTCCGACCCGAAACCTAAAAAATCCACCGGAGATTCACCTACCCATGGGCAAAAGCCTTTTTGAGAAAGTCTGGGACGCGCACACCGTGCGCCAGCTCCCGAATGGTCAGACCCAACTGCTGATCGGCACCCACCTCATCCACGAGGTGACCTCGCCGCAGGCCTTCGGCATGCTGCGCGATCTGGGGCTGAAGGTGAAGTTCCCGCACCGCACGTTCGCGACCGTCGACCACATCGTGCCGACCGACCAGCGCCAGGAGCCGTTCGCCGACCCGCTTACCGATGCGATGATCAAGGAACTGCGCAAGAACGCGGAGGAATTCGGGATCACGTATTTCGACCTCGGCAGCGGCAAGCAGGGCATCGTCCACGTCGTCGGTCCCGAGCAAGGCATCACCCAGCCCGGCACCACGATCGCCTGCGGGACTCGCACACCGCGACCCACGGCGCGTTCGGCGCGATCGCGTTCGGGATCGGCACCACCCAGGTGCGCGATTTGCTCGCCACCCAGACGATGGCGATGAGCAAGCTCAAGGTCCGCCGCATCAACGTGGACGGCAAGCTCGGCCCCGGCGTTTACGCGAAGGATGTCATCCTGCACATCATCAAGCTGCTCGGCGCGAAAGGCGGCATCGGCTACGCCTACGAATATGGCGGCAGCGTCTTCGACGAATTCTCGATGGAGGAGCGGATGACGGTCTGCAACATGTCGATCGAAGGCGGCGCGCGCTGCGGCTACGTGAACCCGGACGAGAAGACGTTCGCCTATCTGCAAGGGCGCCCGTATTGCCCGGGCGGCGACGACTGGGACGCGGCGGTCGAGCGCTGGCGCGGCTTCGCCTCCGACCCGGACACCGAGTTTGACGACGTGGTCAACATCCGCGCCGAAGACATCGAGCCGAGCGTGACGTGGGGCGTGAGCCCGGACCAGGGCGTCTTCATCAGCGAGTCGATCCCGTCGCCGGAAGGCAAGCCCGAGGCGGAGGCGGCGTCGATCCAAGAGGCGCTCGACTACATGAAGCTGCCGGCCGGCGCGCCGATCAAAGGCACCCGCATCGACGTCGCGTTCGTCGGCTCGTGCACCAACGGCCGGCTCAGCGACTTCCGCGAGGTCGCACAGTATCTGAAGGGCAAGCATGTCGCCGAGGGCGTCAAAGCGATCGCCGTGCCCGGCTCGCAGATCGTCGACCACCTCTGCCGCCAAGAAGGGATCGACGAAATCTTCCGCAGCGCCGGCTTCGAGTGGCGCGGCGCGGGCTGCTCGATGTGCCTCGCCATGAATCCGGACAAACTGGTCGGCGACCAACTCTGCGCCAGCTCCAGCAACCGGAACTTCAAAGGCCGCCAGGGCAGCCCGACCGGCCGCACCATCCTGATGTCGCCCGTCATGGTCGCCGCCGCCGCCATCACCGGCAAAGTGAGCGACGCCCGCGAGGTCTTCGGCTTCACCGAGCCAGAGGCGGCTGCCGCGTAGTCCTTTGGGGACGGTGCCCCTGCCGCATCCGGCAGGTGGATCGGGCAAAATGCACCGTTTCTTTGGGCGGAAATCATTGGCGCGCACCGAAAGTTTGGATATCGACCCAAACATGACGCCTCTCACTCGCTCGATCCGACACACCGCCTTCGCCGCCTGCGCGGCGGGCATCGCCCTCGCCGCATTTCCAGTTCAGGCAGCCACCGTCTCGCTGAGCACGACCGCCCCGACGGTCGATGGCGCGGATATTGCCAATCTGGATCTCGGGACTTCGTTTGCGGATTTCGGCACCTCCTTCCTCTGGACCGACCGGCCCGCGCGAGGGCAAACGTTCGTCACCGGAGCCGACCCCAACGGCTACACGCTTTCCGGCATCACGCTCATCGCTGATCGGGACGCCCTTGAAACCGCTAGTTACACGATTCGCATTGGCACGGTGACGGGAACCGCGTTCTCGCCCGTCGCCTCTGAAACCGCGACGATTGGCATGGATATCATTGAGAACGACTATGTGTCTTTCATCCTCGACACGCCCATCGCCCTCGACCCATCGACCACCTATGGGTTCGACGCGGGGCTCTCTAGCCCGGACGGAGGATTTAGCAACCATGGCTGGGCCCTGCTCAATAACCCTGGCGGATTCGCCGGTGGCACCGCCTACAATTCCGGTGGCTCGGGCGTCGGTGGGGCGACGATCAGCAGCCTGAACCAAGATCGCCTCTTCCACCTAGATATCGCCGCGGTCCCCGCCGTCCCAGAACCCTCGCGCGCCCTGCTCGCCTGCCTCGGCGGACTTGGATTGATCGCGCGCCGCCGCCGATTTTGCTAAGGCGCTGGCGGTCTGCGAAAAGGAGGGAATCGCTGATCAGGGTTGTCCGACCAAGGCGCTTTGCACCGGACCCTACGATGATTCTCCTTGCTCTCCGATACGCTTCGCGATCCAAGCCGAGATCGGGATGCCGAGCACACCGCCGATACAGTCCGCGATCCAGTCATAGACGTCTAGACCGTAGCGCCCCGGCGTCATCGTCTGGTGCCATTCGTCGAACCAGCCGACGGCGGCGGCGAGCAGGACGCAGGAGAGCGCGATGATCGGCAAGGCGATCCGCCTTTTCGCGAACCGCAGGGCCAGACCGACGCCGGTCGAGCCGCCCGCGAAATAGGTGGCGTGGAGCAATTTATCCCACTGGATCAATCCGTCGCTCGGTAGCGGCGGCGGGCGCATCGACGACAGGATGAACAAAAGCACGAACCAGCCGAGGTAGAGCCACCACCAAAAGGCGGCGCGGCGGGCGAATGGATGAGCCAGCAGCCGGTCGATCATCGCGGCGACCATCGGCTTAGAGGTACCCGGCGGCGTTCAGCTTGCGGGTCAGATCGACCTGGCGCTCCAACTGCCCGGCGTAGAAATCGGCGTTTTTGGCATCGGGCTCGGCGCGGCCGGCGGGATCGGTCTGGGCGAGGCGGGCGCAGAGTTCCGGGTATTCGACCGGCTGCCCGTCGGCGGCCAGCGCCGCGTGGGCGGCCTGGATCGCGCCGCCGAGCCCGGCTCCCTCGGCGGTGGCGAGGGTGACGACCGGGACGCCGAAGGCATCGGCGGCCATCTGGCGCCAGACCGCGCTCTTGCTGCCGCCGCCGGTCAGCCGGATCTCGCTCAGCTCCAAGCCGAGATCGCGGAACCGCTTCATCCCATAGGCGAGCCCGAGCGTCGCGCCCTCCATCGCCGCGCGGGCGAGGTTCGCGGCGGTCAGGTTGCCGGTGCGCATCCCGTGGAGGACGCCGGAGCCGTTCGGCAGGTTGGGCGTCCGCTCGCCATTGAGATACGGCAGGAACATCAGCCCGCCCGCGCCCGGCTCCGCGCCGGCGACCGCCTCGGTGAAGCCGCCCAAATCCATGCCGAAGAGCGCGCGGATCTGCTCGGTCACGACGGTGACGTTCATGGTGCAGAGCAGCGGCATCCACTGGTCGGTGCTGTCGCAAAACGCGGCGATCTCGCCCTCGGGATCGATGATCGGGCTGCCCGCCGCCGCGTAGAGCGTGCCGGAGGTGCCGAGCGAGGCGGTCACCACGCCGGGCTGGACGTTGCCGGTCCCGATCGCCCCCATCATGTTGTCGCCGCCGCCCGCGCTGACGATCACGCCGCCGCCGAAGCCCCAGCGCGCCGCCAGTTCGGGCTTGAGCGCGCCGTGGACCGCGCGGCTCGAGCCAAGCGGAGGCAGCATCTCGCGCACCGCCGGGTCGATGAAATCGATCAGCTCGCCCTGCCACTCGCGGGTCCGCAGGTTCATCAGCGCCGTGCCGGAGGCATCGCCGTATTCCATGCGGGCGACGCCGGTCAGCCACCAATTCAGGTAGTCGTGGGGCAGCAGGATCGTCTTGATGCGGGCAAAGTTGTCCGGCTCGTTTTGCTTGATCCAGAGGATCTTCGGCGCGGTGTAGCCCGGCAGCACCGGGTTGCCGGCCAGCGCGATCAATCCGGCGTGGCCGCCAAATTCCGCCGAGAACGCCTCGCATTGCGCCGCCGTCGAGGTGTCGCACCACAGCTTCGCCGGGCGGATCACCTCGCCGCCCGCATCCAGCACGACCAAACCGTGCTGCTGACCGCTGACCCCGATGCCCCGGACCTCCGCCTTGCGCTCGCCGAGCTGCGCCGCCACCGCGCCGACCGTCTCATCGACGGCGTCTGCCCACGTCTGCGGATGTTGCTCCATGTGCCCGGCGGGCAATCCGGGGATCACGTCGTAGGCGCGCGCCTCTTGGGCGAGGATGATTCCGGATTCCAGGTCGATGGCGAGGGCCTTCGTGCTCTGGGTGCCGCTGTCGATGCCGATGAAAATCATGGGATTGGAAAAATAAGTGCTGGTTTCTGCGGTCGTATCGTCTATGCAAGCAAATCCGCCGAATCTAGGGGGCGAGCCACTACTGGAAGCCCCGCCGCCCGGCAGAATTACCCTGACCCCCAATGGAATTCGATTGGCTCAACGTCAACTTCGATCTCAGCAAGATCCCGCCGAAGGACATCGAAGAATCCTTCGAGGATCCGTTTTCGCTGCGCCTACTCCCCGAAAACAACGAGGAGGGGTCCGAGGCGCGCTACTTCTGCCTGGGCAAATCGCTCGGCAGCCGCCCGATCTTCTCCGTCTTCTGGACCGACGGCAAACGCTACCGGGTCATCGCCGCCCGCGATATGTCGCCGGAGGAACTCAACTTCTACGAGCGCAAAAACGCCGAACTGCTCTAGCCAGCCGCCCGATCCGCCCCCTATGAAAGCCATCACCCGCTGGAGCGACATCCCGAATTTCGACGACGAGGAAGAAGAATCCAAATTCTGGATGGACCACGCGCTCGACCCGCGCCTGATGAACGGCTCGATCCACAAGCCCGACAGCCGCGAGTCCACCACCATCACGCTGCGCTTCGACCCGCGCATGCTCGCCCGCATCAAGCGCCTCGCCCGCCAGCGCTACCTCAACTACCAGAGCATGATGAAGCAATGGCTCAGCGAGCGGCTCGAGCAGGAAGATCCGCCGCGCGGGTAGTTAGCAAGCGGGCATTCCGCCAATGCTGGCGGCGGGAGGTGGAACAGGCGCTCCGCCCGCATTTTCTCACAAAATGCGGCATTCATAAACTTGACGGAGGCGGATGGAATTGGCGCATGCCTTTCGGGCATTCGGTCAGATAGTGACACCGCCATGGCCATCAAAAGTCCCCACATCTTTCTATGCGTCTCCGCCGTCATCCTGGCAGCCGTCCAGGCGTCTCCAGCCGATGAGAATGCCAGCGCATTCTTGCCGCATCGATTAAAGTCGCTTGAAGCGAAAGTCGATGCCTATCATGCAGCGCTAGAGTCGCCAAACGGTATCAAAGACGCAGACATCTGGCCCCTGGCGGCCGACGACCTCCAACGCGACATCTCTGCGCTTGCCAAAGCCATCGATGAATTTCCGTTATCACTTTTACTCGGGATCGCGTGGCGCAGCGAGTTAGCGAACTCCGAAAGAAAGGTGCTCTTCGCCGCTGCGGCAGATGAGCTAGACACCATTCTATCTGGCGTTTCGGAAGAATTTAAGGAAAGCCCAAACCGCCGCGAAATACTCAAACTGCTCACGAAAAAGGTTGCTGCCTTTGAGAAAGAAACCTCAAACCTCATTTCGGAGATCAATCGCTGGCGCGAAAATGGCGAGAAGGATACAGACTAGGGCGGCATCGATATCACGGCGATCCGAAATCGCCTCGCTCCGGCGCGGCGACCTTGGCATGTCACCCCTCAAGCCCTCCCGCTAAATCCTGAGTAGAACCAGGTCATTTTGCAAGGTTCCTGACCCCAGTGGACATTGGGCGAGCCAGCCGAGCTTTTGGGGGATCGGCGGGGGCGGGAGAAATGTTGTTTTTTTCTTTGCGCCGCCCGCTGGCGCGTATCATCCCTCCCCCACCCCTAGCCTTCCGATCCCCATGCCCGACCATCCGAACAACGATTCGCCCTTCTGCCCGATCGACGAAGCCATCGCCGACATCGCGGCGGGCCGGCTTGTGATCGTCGTGGATGACGAGGACCGGGAGAACGAGGGCGACTTGATCGGGGCGGCGGAGAAGGCGACGCCGGAGATGATCAACTTCATGGTCCGGCACGGGCGCGGGCTGGTCTGCGCGCCGGTCACGGAGGAAAATGCGCGCCGGCTCGGGCTGGAGGCGATGGTCCGGCAGAACCGGGAGAGCCACCGCACCGCGTTCACCGTGGCGGTCGATGCCGCCGCGGGCATCACCACCGGGATCAGCGCGCCGGACCGGTCCCGCACCGTCCAGATCCTCGCCGATCCCCGCAGCGGTCCGGACGACCTGGTGCGGCCCGGCCATATCTTTCCGCTCCAGGCCAAGCCCGGCGGCGTGCTGCGGCGCGCGGGCCACACCGAGGCGGCGGTCGATCTCGCCCGGCTGGCCGGGCTGCATCCCGCCGGTGTGATCTGCGAGATCATGGACGACGACGGCGAGATGGCGCGCCTGCCCCGCCTCGTCCGGTTCGCCGCCGAACACGGGCTGAAAATCTGCACCATCGCCGACCTGATCGAATACCGCCGCACCCGCGAGAAGCTCATAGAGCGCGCCGAGGTCATCAAGATGCCGACCGACTTCGGCGACTTCGACCTCTACCTCTACCGGTCAACGCTCGACGGCGAGGCGCACGTCGCCTTGGTCAAAGGCAAGATCACCGGCGAAGATCCCGTCTTGGTCCGCGTCCACAGCGAGTGCCTGACCGGCGATGTCTTCGGCTCGCGCCGCTGCGACTGCGGCAGCCAGCTCCACACCGCGATGCGCGCCATCCAAGGCGCGGACGGCCCCGGCGTCCTCGTTTACATGCGGCAGGAGGGCGAGGGTATCAGCGAAGCGCCAAGATCCACGCCTACAAGCTCCGGGAACGGAAACCGACACCGTCGAGGTAACCTCACCTCAGCTTCCCCCATGGATTCTGCGCGACTACGGCATGGGCGCCCAAATCCTCTACGACCTCGGCGTCCGCAAAATCGCCTCATGACCAACAGCCGCGCAGGTCGTCGAGGCTGGAAAGTACCACCTCGAAATCGTCCGAAACGAGTCCCACTCAAATCCGAAATAAGAACGAACACAACCGCCGCTACCTAGAGACGAAGCGCGAGAAAGGGTAGGCCACGCGCTCTAGGCAGGGCGCGCCATCCCAAACGTAGCATCGGCATCCTGCCGATCATCTGGTCCGGCCCGGCGAAGCCGCGATCCAACGAGGGCGCCTCAGGGAGGAGCAAGCGCTCAACGCAAAGGCACGATGCGGCGCGGAGGATCGCCTCCAAAGCCTCTGCGCCCCTTCCGGCTCCGTTCAAATGAAGCCGATCGAGTACGGCCCGGGCAAGCGATGCCGCCGCCCGCGAAATTTGGATAAGAGAATTCGGCGGTAGATGCGTTCGCATAACACAGAAGATCGCCATTCGACCATCCGTACCGCCTTCCCCCGAACACGCCATCCCAGGAGACTGCCGATCCCGGATTCGCACCGCGGCAGTGTGACGGTTGCGCGCCGCCATGGGGAAGGCGTGGGCGCTGGGGCAGCGTCCTCGTCTCGCCTGACCGCCGCCCTCCGTTCTTCCGCGATCCGGCATTTGCCCTCTGCCTGGTCGCGCCGTTCTCGCTTTGGCTGGGCGTCCGCGTCGGCATGTTCTGCCGGGGCGCGGGAAGAGGCGCGAGCAGATCAAGGCGATCGCCGGATTCGCCATCCTCGCCCTGTCGGCGGCGGGCGTCGGATCGCGATCTCGGCGGAGGTTTGGCGCGCGCTTTGGTCGCTGACATTCGACTCGCCGCTCGTCGCCGAGCCGCGCCGATCCGATGGCTCGCCCCTGGTCGCGTTCACCGTTTTGCCGTCCGCCGGGCTTGCCTATTTCGTCTCGGTCGCCGCCGCCGCAGCGCCGGACCGGTGGCGCTGGCACCAGGGTTGCCCGGCATAGTCCCTCCTGCTGGTGAGCCACGAATTCGGTTTCATCTTCGCCGGGCTTCTCGCCGTCTGCCTCCCGCACTTCGGCTACGCCGTGGCCGCCGATTTCCTCCACGGCGATCCAGCCAAACCGAATCAAGCGAGCGGTCCGACCATCCTTTTCGTCAGTCTCCCGGTTCTCGCCTTTGGCCTGTCGAAAGGGATGCACGATCTAAATGGGCACGCCGCCATTTCGCCGGTCTGGCGCAGCCCGACGCCGCTGGCGCTCTGGATGCTCGCGGCGGTCGCCGCCGTCGCTGTGCTCGACCACTTCGCGCGGCACCGCTTTCCCGGAAGGCGTCAGGTGATCGCCGCCCGGGCGCTATCAGGTGCGTTTTCGCCGGGTATCATCGGCTGGCTCGCCATCGGTCTCGACCGCGAGGTCGATCGGTCTGTCCTCAGCAGTCGCCTTCGGCTGTCGAATCCCCGCCGTCGTCAAAACCGCCGATTCCGCCCCCGCGCACCGTTCGCCCGCCGCGTTTCTTCTCGTCTTGGTGCGCAGCGATCTGGGCGGGCGCGCGGCGATGACGTCGGCGCGGATCGAGCCGGAACAGGAGAGTTTCGGCTCGATGGCATTTCGTTCGACCTCGGAGGCGGGCTGGAAGGGCGGCTGACCGGAGACCATCGAGCGGGATAAAACGGGCGGTGACTGGAGCTTGCACGGCTATTGCCCTTTGGGATCGCGCCGGGGAACCGCCAGCATTTCCGCATCCGCCTGCGCGAGCCGATCACCGGCGATCCGATCCGGATCGTCGATCGGTCTTCCCGGCGGGCGCATCGCGGAGCTCAGCGGCACGACCCTCCTGCTGCCCCACCGCGGGATGCGCTCGGCTGGGGCGACGTCCTCCGACCAACCTGCCAACGCCAGCGCCTTCGCGCCCAGTCCGCCCGATCTATCTGGCGACGCCATCAGGACCCAGACGCTCGATCTGTCGAGTCTCCGCGCCGCTCCCTCACGACCGGCGCGCCCCAACCGCCACGATTCCGTCGCGACCCGGATCGTCGTCCGGTTCGGCGACACCGCCGCCGCAGCGGTCGCCGCCTCGCTCCTCGCGCTCCTCGCCCTCGCCCCCGCCGGGCGCCGCTGCCTCTATTCGCCCGCCGCCTTCGCCGCCGCCCTCATGCTCCTCGCCGCGTTCGAATCCTACGCCGCCCAAGCCTTCCAAGACCGGCTCGGCTCCTTCCCGCCCTTCGCCGACTGGCGCTGGTTTTTCTGGGCGCAAACCTAGCCAAAAATTTCCGTTGCGGATCTGGGAAAAGCCCGTATCCCTTTCCGCCCACACCACTACCCCGTGGTGTAATTGGCAACACAGCGGATTTTGGTTCCGTTATTCAAGGTTCGAGTCCTTGCGGGGTAGCTACAAAAAACTGGAGGGTCCTCACGTCGGAATCAGATGACAGCCGCTAGGAAAGCGCAATTTTCCCATTCGGAGCCATGAAAGCCTTGGCAATGGTTAAGGCGATCCGAGAGTTGGCAGCGGCGCGCTTTGCCCTGCCCATCACGGGAATCCATGGGATCAGGCACTGGGAGCGGGTGCAGGAAAATGGCTTGTATCTCGCGAAGCATGCGGGTGCCGATCGCACCGTGGTCGCGCTGTTCGCCTTCCTGCACGACTGCTGCCGCGAGTCGGAGGGGTCCGATCCCGAGCACGGCTTGCGCGCGGCGGCGTTTGCCCGGTCTCTCCCGGCGTCGCTTTTGCGCATCGATGCGGAGCAACTCGCCCGGCTTACCTTTGCCTGTGAGTTCCACGAGAAGGGTCAGCTTTCTGACGATCCGACGATCGGAGCCTGTTGGGACGCGGACCGGCTCGACCTCGGGCGCGTTGGCCGCCGCCCCAACCCCCGCTTTCTCTCCACCGAGCGGGCGCGCAAGCCATCGGTGATCGAGTGGGCCTATAAGCGCAGCCGCGGGCTGAAGGCGGCGCTCAAGGCGTAGCGGAACTTAGCTAGGCGCGCAGACTCTTGGTCCGACCGCCGCTCATTTCATCCGCAGGCGGCCGGCGGTGGCGCGGTGCTGGGACCCGCGGGCTTCTTCGGTGGTGGATCCGACCGCCTCCCAGCCTTTGCCGGCGAAGACATAGTCGATGCGCAGCCATGGCTCGAAACCGGCGAGCGGGTTGAGCGAATCGCCGGGAAACGTGAAGCCGCAGCCGGAGCCGGCGCGGTGGGCGTCGCCGAGGTCCCCGCTGATCAGGCGGTAGAGGTAGCCGCGGTCGGGGGTGTTGAAATCGCCGGCGGCGAGGAACGGGAGCGGCTCGTCGCGCAGGGTCTGGCGGATGAATTCCCCGATCGCGATGCGCTCGTCCCACACGTTTTGCGACATTTCGCGGCGCCGCCCCCACTCGGTGCCGGGGATGCCGATGATGCCGTAGAGGAAGCGCCCGCGGCGGTAGCCGTTGAGCGTGCGCCGGGGCGTGGGCAGGTGGAAGTTGTAAACCGCGACCTCCGCGCCGTTGAAGTCGATGACGAAGCGGGCGGCGATGGCGCGCGGTCCGGCGGCGGTCACCCCCTTCGGCGTGTAAACGAGCTTGCCTTCTTTGATCGGGAATTTGCTGAGCAAGGTGAACTCGCCGGTGGATTCGCGGTTCGGCAGGTCGTGGTAGGCGGCTTTGTTCCGGTAGTAGTATTTGCCGCCCCAGCCGTCCTGCAGGGCGATCAAATCGGGCGCGACCGCCTTCTTAAACTCATCCAGCTTCGTGTCGCCCTCCTGCCCGCGATTGTAGGTCATGAGGACGAGTTCGCCGGGCGCGCGGGCGGCGGATTGCGCCGGGGCGCCGCCGAATTGGTACCCCATGCCGAGGAAGATGGCGGCGGCGCATAGCCCGCACAGCCAGAGCAGGCGCGGGCGGAAGAGCAGGCAGGCGGGCGCGAGCAGCGCCAGCGGCAGGGCGAGCGACAGCGGCGGCAGGTAGAGCAGGAAGGCGAAGAAGATGTTGCGCTCGCCGATCCACCACTGCCCTACCAGACAGGCGAATAGCGCGACCGCGTAGGTCCAGGTGCCCAGCTTGCACAGCGCGCGGCAGCGGTGCCAGCGCTGGGACGATCCGCCGCGCGGGTCGCCGCTGCTGCAAGGCGCGGAACGCGCGGTCGGCGACTCCGCCTCACGGGGTGCGCCGCCGCGGCATCGCGCCAGGCGGCTGGCGCGTAGGCGGCGGCGATGTATCGGGGGGCTGAGGCTCTCTCGTCGATATCCGGCATACGGTTCGGCAGCCCATTCCTAGCCCGCGATTTGCCGCCGCGCACGAAGGGATTTCGATTTGCGCGGCGGCTTTTTGCCGAAAGGATGCGTCGCCATGCCAAGCCACATCGGCGACCTCCGCTCCGCCATCCGCGACGTGCCCGACTTCCCCAAGCCCGGCATCGTGTTTAAAGACATCACGCCGGTGTTCTCCGAACGCCGCCCTCCTGCGCCACGCCGCCAAGCTGATAGTAGAAGTGACGGTATATACGTCAAGTCATCGGCATCGATGCGCGCGGCTTCATCTTCGGCGTCCTCGTCGCCCAGGAACTCGGGGCAAGCTTCATCCCGGTGCGCAAAGCCGGCAAGCTGCCGTGGAAAACCGTGTCCGCCGACTACGCACTCGAATTACCGCCACCGTCGAGATGCACGAGGACGCCGTCGAACCCAGCGAGCGCGTCCTGCTCGTCGATGACCTGCTCGCCACCAGGCACCGCCGCCAGCCGGCGCCTCGCTCATCAACGCGTCGGCGGCAGTCGTCGGCACCTCATTCTTCATCGGTGCTGCGCCTTCCTCGTAAGTAGGGCGAAGCTCGCTTCGGCGCCAGGCACGATCATTCGCTGATCCGTTTCGATTGAGGCACTCTTCGCCGATGAGCACCCCCCGACACCTTCGCCGAAATCTCCGTCTCGGATGAGCCGATCCCGCTGGGCGGACGCCGGATTACGGGGGCGTGCGGGGAGACGGACGTGCAGTTTTGGGGGTTGTGCGGCGGGACGAAGGCGGGCGGGCGCTGCGGGGCATCCGGTATTCCGCGTATGTGCCGATGGCGGAGAAGACGCTGCGGGACATCGCGGCAGAGGCGCGGCAGCAATTCGGCGACCACGCCGCGCTGATCCGCCACCGGATCGGCTTTGTCGCCGTGGACGAGGCGTCCGGTCATCCTCCGGGTGGCGGCGGAGATGCACAGCCCGGACGGGTTCGCGCTCTGCCGGTTCTACCTCGATCCGTTGAAAACGCGCGCCCCGATCTGGAAAGAACCCGTATTCCTTGAGGATCAGCCGTCTTGCGCGTAACGCCCCCGCATATGAATCTCCCCAACCAGCTCACCGTCGCCCGCCTCATTATGACGCTGGTGTTTGTCGCCGCCATGGCGCTGGAGCTGAGCTGGTCGAACTCCGCCGCGCTGCTGCTCTTCATCGCCGCCTCGATCACCGATTGGCTGGACAGGGGCGATCGCCCGCAACCAGGGGCGAGGTCACCTCGATTTGGAAAGCTGATGGACCCGCTGGCGGACAAGGTCTTGATGTGTTCGGCGTTCGTCATGCTCAGCATAGGGGCTGTTTCCCGACTGGGCGGTCGTCATCGTGCTGACCCGCGAATTCCTCGTCACCGGGCTGCGCCTCATCGCCTCCTCCGCCGGGTAGGTGCTCGCCGCCGATTCGCTGGGCAAAGACAAAGACGATCCTCCAGATCAGCACCGCGATCTATCTGCTGCTCCTCCTCGCCTCCCGCGAGCCGCTCTTCCGCCTTCATCGCCCCGCTCTACGATTGGACGCCATTTCTACCCGGTGCTCGGGCGCATCTTTCGCGCTGACCACTGCTCGCCACCGTCGTCTCCGGCATAAGCTATGTCATGAAAAACCGGCACGTCCTGCGGGACATGTAGGTGAGCCGCCGCGGCGAGCGGGCGCAGGCGCGCTCAGGCGCTGCTCAGGCTCCTTGACAGGGGGCGCGGCGATCCTGGCATCCTCCGCCGATGATCGCACGCCTCGCCCTTATCTCGCTCGCCGCCGCCGCGTTTGCTCCCGCCGAGCCGCTGCCCGGCACCAGGCGCTGACCATGGAGGGCGACATCGCCTCCCAGTTGGTCGATGCGTGCGCATTCCTCGATGGTCAGATCGCGGCGGCGGTCGCCCGCGGGCAATGCCGCTGCCGGTTGCCGAGCAGCGCGCGCGATTCGCCCACATGATCGGCGCGCGGGACGAAATCTCGACCCGCGGACCGGAGTGGCAGGTCGATCGCGGCGGGAAGCCGTTCGCGGAAGCGGATACCTGCACGATTTACCAGGCGCGCTGGCCGGCGATCGGCGATGGGGCGGTGGCTGGTGCCGGGCTTTGGATCGAACCGAAAGGCGATCCCAGAGGCTATGCGATCGTCATTCCCGACGCCGGGCAGAACCCGGAGGAATTGCTCGGGCTCGACGGCTGGCCTGGCGGCGACCGCCCCGGCGCGGGTGCGCCGCTGCAGCTCGCGGCGCGCGGCTATGCGGTCGCCGTGCCGTATCTGATCGGGCGGACCGAGGCGGACCCGAAAGTCGGCGGGCGCGAATTCTTGAACCGCTCCGCCTTTGAGCTGGGCAGGACGGTGATCGGCTACGAGGTCCAGAAGGTGCGCGCGCTGGCCGCATGGATGTCGGCGCAGGCGGCAGGCGCGCCGGTCGCCGTGGCGGGCTACGGAGAAGGCGGTCTCATCGCGCTTTACGCGGCGGCGCTCGACGAGCGGATCACCGGGGTGCTTTGCGCGAATTTCGGTCCGCAGGCGGACGCCTGGGCGCAGACCGCCGACCGCAATCTGTTCGGCAGGCTGCCGGATTTCGGCGATGCGGAGATCGCCGCGATGGTCGCGCCGCGCCGGCTCGTCCTAGCCAATCCGGGCTTCCCCGAAGTGCGCGTCCCCGCCGGATCCCACGCGAAACCGGGCTACAATGCGCCGCCCAGCGACGAGGCATTCCACGCCGAGGCAGAGCGGCTCCGCAGCAAGCCAGCGCCCGATGGCTGGGACCCGGCCGTCGCGCCCGCCGATCCGATCGCCGCCCTGTGCGGCGAGGCGGCGGCGTATCCTGCCGCGACCTTGACCGCCGAGGCGCGTCCCGATGACCCTGCCTTCGCAACCCGCGCCCAGCGCCAATTTGATGAGATCAACACCTTCAACCAGCGCCTGCTCGCCACCTGCGCCGCGACCCGCGCCGCCTTCGCGAAAGACCTCCGGTTCGATTCGCTCGACGCATTCGCCGAATCGTCCGAAAAGTATCGGCAGATCTTCGCCGACGACGTGATCGGGCGCTTCGACTTGCCGCTCGCCAAGCCAAATCCGCGCAGCCGCGCGATCGACGCCCCGGCCGGGCTGCGCCGCTACGAAATCGTCCTCGACGTCTATCCCGGGTTGTTCGCCTACGGGATCCTGACCGTGCCCGACGGCATCGCGGCAGGCGAGCGCCGCCCCTGCGTGGTGTGCCAGCATGGGCTGGAGGGGCGGCCGCAGGACGTGATCTCCGGCGAAGGCTCCGACGGCTGGCGCGCCTACAAAGGCTATGCCACCGCGCTTGCCCAGGAGGGGTTCGTCACCTTCGCCCCGCAGAATCTCTATATCTTCCGGGATCGGTTTCGCGTCTTGCAGTTCAAGGCGAACGCCATCGGCAAAACGCTCTTTTCGCTGATCATTCCGCAGCACCAGCAGATCGTGAATTGGCTGGGCGAACAACCCTTTATCGATCGCGGACGCATCGCCTTCTACGGCTTGTCCTACGGCGGGAAATCCGCCATGCGCATCCCGCCGCTCGTCCCGGAATATTGCCTGAGCATCTGCTCGGCAGACTTCAACGAATGGGTGTGGAAAACGCATCCACCGACAGCCCCTACAGCTATGTCAATACCGGCGAGTATGAGATATTCGAATTCCTCGATCCCCGGCAGCACCTTCAACTATGCCGGTAATGGCGGCGCTCATCGCCCCGCGCCCTTCATGGTCGAGCGATACCACTTCGACGGCGTCGCCCCCTGACGAAAAGGTCGCGCATGAATTCGCCAAAGTCCGCCATCTCTACTTCAGGCAAAAAACTTGGGATCGGCGACCGGGCGGAAATCGAATGGTTCGCCGGACCGCACACTCATCAACGGAAAGGGCAACCCCTTCGCCTTCCTGCGCAAGCACCTCCGCTAATTTCCGGAAGCGAGTAGACTCATTGCCAAAAAATTGCGGGGATCCGCTACCCACCACGCGCTGTTTCGCACTAGCTCAGATGGTTCGAGCGGTGCGCCGCAAGTCCTCCCTGGAGGGGTGGATCAGGGGTTGGGTAGATGAGGTGTATAGCCCTTGAGGTCAGCGGCTTGCCATAATCGGCGCTTGGCAGGACCGATCCCGCAAATAAGGATGATTCGCAATCATTCTTTTCGACTGATTGCCAAAGAGATTTGCGCCTATTTTGATAGCCGCCACAATTCTGAAATGAGGGCGGTAAGGGCGCTTACAGAGAACATCGCCGCCCACACAGCTCCTGCGGGGGCTGCGGTGTGGATACCACCTTGCAATCGGCAACCACCCCAAAGCCAAATTCCCACCTCCCAAATGCCGCCAGCCACCGAGTTTCGACGCCGACCAGTTCGAAGACCCGCCCCAATAAACCCCATTTCCCCTGCCGCCATGAACAGATCGACCATCCCATTATCCACGCTTATATGCTCTATCGCTCGCTCTGCCTAGCGGACGGAAATAGCCAGGCGGATAAGGCTTGGGAAGAATCAGCCATTCAAGGGCACCAAAAGCTCTCCCCTTATCCAACTTCTCTGCGATTACAGGCGCTAGGCAAGGGAGCCCCATCCGGAAAGGAAGTTGTCCGAAATCTGGTATAAAAATAAGAAAGCGGCTTTCGGCTTACAATTCCGAGGGCGAACTTATTGGCTTGAATTTAGGATTTCACCTCATGTCGAGCAGGCTGCCTCAGATATACGAAGGGGAATGCCGAAAGCCGGTCGACGAAGATGTCGAAGCGGCAATTTCATCCCTTTCCACGATACAATACTTAGATTTGTGGGGAACTGATATTTCGCCACAGAAGGTTTCGTCTTTGTTAAATGACAAACCCATTCGCTACCCAAAATTCCCCAATTCGCAGATGATGCACTTTTAGGTCTGCTGCCTAAGTTGGAAATGCTAGAAGATCTTAACGCCTCATCATCACGACTGGTTCTCAGACGGAGTCAAGCACTTGGGGTACTTCTAGTCTGCGTGTGATCCGCTTGGATCAAGCGTTCCTCGAGGCGGCTACAGGACTCCGCGATCAAGGCGCTCGAGGGCATAGAGGAAGTATATTTGGCAGAGGCGATTGTTTCCGAGCAGGATATTATTGGAAATTTTAGGGTGCAAAAACCTGAGGGCAGTGGACCTGCGCGGCGTGCGATTACCAGCCGGATCGTAGATGCCGTCCGGACTTCAAGAACTTTGATGCAGATAATTACATCCAATAATTCACCTTTCTTCTTCTCGAATGAAGCTCGCTATCGAGGTGCAGAATAGTGGCGGAGCATGCAGGAAAGTAATTCACGCCCCGCCTTCATACCCAGTTTTGGAATAACCTGCCTTTACATTTTCATCGTGAGTTTGACCGCTTAAGCAAAACGAGACGGGTATTCGAAGGGGTGGGCGATCGCTGACAGTTTGGAACCGGCGCTCCCGGATTGCGTTAAAATTCAAAATCAGGCAGAAAGCGGAAAGAAGCAACGCCTGGGTCCTCTTCCGCCTTATAACCGTGACGGCGAACACCGCGTTGATAGATCGCTTTTTTCTTTCGGTCGTATCGCTGCGCTTACGACCGAAGGCGCAGCCATCCCGCAGCCCGTAGCTACTGCCAGTAAATTTCGCCCACGCTTCTGGGCGCGATCTGGCGACCTGCCAATTGGCTTCCGCGCCCATGATCACTGCCGACAGAGTTTCCGCCCCCGATCGCGCTTCCTACTAAAGAGGCCATGCCCCTTGCCCAAGATACGCCTACGCGCTGTCGGGCGAGGGCGGCGAGAATCTTGCCCATGGCGATCGAATTACCTTTCCCTCGTCTGGCATCGCATTTCTCCTGCCTTCCAAACCCCTGTATATTTCAGCTTTAGCACCTAACGCCCCGCATCTCCTGTGGGCAGGAAAAACGAGTTCTCGCAAGCTCTTCCAGTCTTGGACAATGCTTAGTGTGGCGTTGGTCAGAGTGAGTTTTCCAATTCAGATGACAGATCGCAATCGGTTCCATTTAGATAACTCTTTAGAACATCATCGCCGATTTCGCAATTATTTAAAACTAGGCTTTCCAAATTCCCGGAATCTTTTCCCCTAAAGTCAGCCTGGGATAGTTTGGTGTATTTAATGAAATCGAGCCGGATCGACTTCAGGCTCGGGCAACCGCCTGCTAGACCAAGCGCTTTCGGGTAGCTCATCTTATTAGTTTCTATGGTCAGCGATTCCAGGCGTGAGAATTTCCGAAGAATTTCGATTTCTGTCAACCCTGGAAACTTCTCCTCCCAGCCCCAACTCGGAGGGTCGACAGCGAAGGGAAACGGGCGAGATTCTCAGTTTGACGGAACTTCAGATCAGCCGCGTTTATTCGCAGGTTTTCCAAGGTATCGCACACAATTCGAGAGAGAGGTCGGAAAGTGTATTCACCCACCCTTGGCGTGTCGATTATTCGGTCCGCCTGTAGGGTCTTTAAACCTTTCGCATTAAGCGCGGCTTGGAGGACTTCATATCGGTCAGACCCTGCTGGCAAGGCGAAGGTGAACCAGCTTCTCGAGGTTCGAAATCTTTCTCGAGAGGGACCTTCGGTGAAGGCAAGTTTACAGTCAAATGGAGTGCCAATAGCCAGCGCTCCAAATTCTCGAGGCATTCAATCACCTCGTAACCCTCAGTTGTGCAATTTTTCACATTTAAGAAAAGTGCCTTTGAGACCCGCTATGGGGAACCCTCAACTTAAATTTCGATAGCGCGCCGCCTTGTATCGTCGCGCCCTCCCATCCCGTCTCGATCGCGATTCTAGCTTTCCGTATTCAGAAATTTCCTGGAAGGTCCGCACCGCGAACGTCGCAATCAATTATAACCAATGATTTACATTTCCCTTTCCAACGTCTCTTTTGAAAGCTGGTCATGTCCGTGCCAGAAATCAATAAGACCGCCAACTCCGCTTTAGGTTGAGCGAACTAGAAGCCGCCATCCCGGCAAATAGATGCTGCGCCAAGAATTGAGAGAAAATTTCATCGTTCATTGTCGTAAGATTTTAGCACACCACCCGCTTGGAACCAAGCATAATAGGTGACTCGCTAAATTTTCCTCGAAGCACGCTCGACAATAAAATTAAGCCAAACCAAATCCGGCTCTCAGCGGGAACCAATAATTGGTCGACGGTTCTTTCGGGCAGCTTCAGAACGGGCGCGCAGTGCGTGGTTTGTGCCCAGATCTAATGCGGGAATTTTATACTCAAGCATGCGCAGAGCTGCGGAAGGCTGGATTAAAAGCTGAACGCCATGGAAAAGCAGCCACACCGCAACATCCTGAAAGTAAACGCCGTGCAGCGCTATGGAAATGCCGTGGAGGAATTGAGCGACCGCCCAACTTAATTGCGCACGGACGGGCTTACGTATCGCTGCGCTGCGGCGGTTGAACGCCGGGTTCTCTGGGATTGCTAGTGCGTGGGTCAATCGTCGCTACGCGACGGGGCGGACCGGTGCCGAGGGGGACCCGGCCCTGAAGGACCGGGCTACAGATCGGTCGCCGGCTAGGCGGTGGTTTCTTTCAAAGTGCTCTACTCCATCGATCCGGGTTTCTGCGATAGGCGCGAATCATTTACGCATTTCATCCTCAGCCAATCTGCCGCCTTCCCGGCTGCGATCTTGGACTGGAGGTGAGAGGGTAAACCGAACGCCGCCGCTAACGGGCTGCCTCCAGCTCCGCGACCCAATCGGCGGCGCGCTTTCGCTGCGCCGCGCGGTCGATCTGGGGCGGGTCGGACTTCCACTTGATCGGACCGAGCCGCCGGCGCTGCGGTTTGGGCGGCTCGAGCGCGAGCCGGTCTTGGAACGCCGGCAGCTTCTGGCGCAGCTTGGCGTCGGCGAGGTTGGCCGCGCTGAAGTCGGGCAGGATTTTTTCGAGCAAAGCGCGCGGGGCGGCGGGATCGGATTCGATGGCGGCGGCGGCGCGGATGCCGGTGAGCTTTGCAGCCAGCCAGACCCACAGCGCAGCGCGCGAGCCGGCGGCGACGATGAGGCGGTAGCCGCGCCGGGCGCAGAGCTCCGCAGCGAATACGGCGCGGCGCGCTTGCACGAAGAAGTCTTCGCCCTCGGCGGCGGTCCCGATTTCGCGCCGGAGCGCCTCGCACCGCGCAGCGAGATCGCGGCGGCGAAGCCAGGCGGATTCGAGGACGACGGCGTCCGGCAGGTAATCGAAAGCGGGCGGATCTCCCCCATCCTCGGCGCGCGCGGCGATCCGGTCGGCGTCCGCCTCGGCAAAGAGATCGCCCACATCGGCATCTGAAAATATCGCCACGCCCTTGGCGGGATCGGGCGCAAACGCCGCGCCCTCGCCGCGCCCTAACAAAGCCGCCAACTGTCCGGCGGTGCCCGCCAGCGCAAACGTCGCCTCCATCTTGGCGCGCCCGGCGTCGCCAAACCGCTGCCGCTGGGCGGGGTCGGCTGCCAGCTTCGCCAAGGCGTCGGCCAGCGCGGGTTCGTCGCCCGGCGGGACAAGGAAGCCGGTCGCGCCGTCGTCCACCATCTCGGGCACGCCGACGAGCCGGGTCGAGACGACCGGCAGCCGGCAGGCCATCGCCTCGGTGATGACAGTCGGCAAGATGTCGGAGGCTCCCTTGGAATCGACGATGCAACCGAGCGCGAAGACATCCGCGCCGAGCAGCGCCGCGCGGACCTCCGCCTGGTCGAGCGATCCCGGCAGCCGCACCGCGTCGCCGATGCCCAGCTCCGCGATGCGGGCTTCGAGTTGCGGGCGCCACGGACCCTCGCCGATGATCTGGAGGTCGAAGGCGATGCCGCGCTCGCGCAGCAGGCCGCAGGAGCCGATCAGGTGGTGGAAGCCTTTGAATTCGATGAGCCGTCCGACGCTGACGATCCGGAGCGGGCGATCCGGCGGCTTCGGACCCGGGGCGGGAAACTCGGCGGGATCCAAGCCATTGTAGATTCGCGTGATCTTCTCGGCGGAGTCCGGGCAGCGGTCGGCGAGCAAGCCGCGGCTGAAATCCGAGACCGCCACGACGAATTCCGCCTCGCGGCACAGCTCGCGCAGCAGGTCGTCGCTGCCCAGATCGACCATGAAATCTTGGGCGTGCGCGGTGAAGCTAAAAGGCAAGCCGAGCCGCTTCAAAAACAACGCCGTGTGCGTGGCGCGATTGGCGAAGTGGACGTGCACGTGGTTGACGCCCCGGCGTCGGAATTCCTCGAAAAAGTAGATCGCATTGCGCGCGCGGACATCCGCCTTGAACGCCGCCCCATACCGCGCGTCATGCGCGGCGACGAGCGGCGCGACCTGGTCCCAGCGTATCGCGGCGCGCGCCTGCATGGCGGCGGGCGGTGCCGGATAGATGACTTCCGCCTCGAGCGCATCGAGCCGCGCGTGGCGAAACGAATCCGGCGGCGGGTTGATCGAGCCGACCACCAGCGGGACGCCGGCTGCCTCCAGCGCCAGCATCTCGGTGTCGCAAAACGTCTGCGAGACGACCGGATACCGCGAGAAAAGATAGGCGATTCTTTTGGGCGTTTTCAGGGGGCAGTTTTCAGTTTTCAGATTTCAATTCGATGCAGACGAGGCGGCGCTTGTCGCGGGCGTAGAGTTTCCCTCCGGACAAAGCGGCAGGGGGGCGGGCTTCGGAGCCGAGGATCTGACCGCGGGCGAGTTCGCGATAGGCTCCGGGTTCGGCGGCGGCGAGGATGAGTTCGCCCTGCTCGGTCACGATGATCAGCTTGCCGTCGGCGACCAGCAGCGCGCCGGGAGCCATCTCCTGCGACCACTTCACCGCGCCATCTTTCGGATCGATGCAGCGCAGTTCCTGCCCCTGCTCCTGCCGCCCGTGGAAGCCGTAGAGAAAGCCATCGTAGAAAACCGGCGTGGCGTAGTGGCAATCGAGCGCGTCTTCCTTTTGCCAGATTTTCTCCGGCGCGGCTCCCGCATTCATCTGCCAAAGCGCGCCGCCCACCTGGTAGCAGGCGGAGAGAAACGCGCGGTCGCCGGGCAGGTGGCGGGAGCCGCCGCATTGACCGAGGCGTGCATCTGCGCGCGGAACGGCACGTCCCACAGGACCTCGCCGGACGCCGGATCGACCCCCGCGAACCCTGCCCGCGTAAAGAAGATCGCCGTCGGCTTGCCGCCGACCTTTGCCAGCACCGGCGCGGCGTAGCCCGCCTCGCCCCGCAGCGCCTTCCACTTGACCGCGCCCGTCTGGCGGTCGAACGCCACCACCGTGGCGTCCGGCCCGCCGACTTCCGCGATGACCAGACCGCCGGCGATCAGCGGCGGGCAGGCGCGCCCGAAGAACCCTTGTTCGGAGCCGAACTCGGCGACCGCATCGACTTTCCAGCGCAGCTTGCCGGTCTCGAATTCGAGGCAATGCACCATTCCCTCCGCGCCCCACAGCACGACCTCCGACTCGCCGATGGTCGGCACCGCGCGGGGACCCGGATCAAAGCCAAAGCTATCCTGGTAATCGGTCGGGTAGCGAAATTCCCACTGCGCCTTGCCCGTCGCCGCATCGAGCGCCGCCGCGACGGCGTCGTCCCCCACCCGGTGAAAGACGATCACTTTGCCACGGCTAACCGCCGGCCCCGCCAATCCCGCACCGACCTCGACCATCCAAACTCGCTTCGGGTCGCCGCCCGGAAACGAATCGGCAAGCGCGACCGATTCCGCCGAAACGCCCGATCGATCCGATCCCATAAACTGCGGCCAATCCGCCCGCGCGGCAGAGGCGAGCAGGCAGAGCGAAGCGGCGAGGAGGGAGATTGATTTCACAGCCCCGATCAAAGCGCATCGCGGGCAGTTTGCACGGCGAATGATGGCGCGCGGTCGCCTAAAAGCTCGCCGTGCCGCCGCCATCGACCGGCAGGATTTGACCGGTGATATATTTGGCGGCTGGCGAGGCGAGGAAGGCGAGCGCCCAGCCGACGTCGTCGGGTTCGCCGAAGCTGCCGATCTGGATGCGGCCGAGGATCTTGCGCTTGCGCTCGGGGTCGGCGTCGGTCGCCTTGCGGAGCATCGGGGTATCGATCCAGCCGGGCGCGACGGCGTTGACGCGGACGCCGCTGGCGGCGAGTTCGGCGGACAGCGTGATGACCATGCCCTTGACCGCCGCCTTGGCCGCCGAGTAGGCGATGACCAGCGGCATGCCCATGTAGGCGGTCATCGAACTGATGAAAAGAATGCTGCCCGATCCGCGCGCGACCATGCCGGGGGCAGCCGCCTTGGCGAGCGCAAAGCCGGCGTGGATATGCGTGTCGAGCACCTTCGCGAATTCGTCGTCGCCGGTTTCGAGGGCGGGCTTTTTGAGGTGGACGCCCGCGTTGTTGACCAAGATCGAAGGCGGCGCGCCGGCCAGGTCCGCCGCGCGAGCGACGAGATCCGGCGCAGCGGCGAAGTCGGTGACATCGTGCCCGGCGGCAAATGCGCCATCGCCCAGCTCGGCGGCCGCCGCCTGGAGCACATCCTCGCGGCGCCCGGCGAGCACGACCTTGGCCCCGGAGCGCAGAAAACAACGCGCCGCCCCCAGCCCAAGCCCGGTGCCGCCACCGGTGATCAGAGCGACTTGACCGGCGAGCGAATATGGGGGTGGGATCGGCGTGTCCATGCGGCGACCATGCCGCGGCAGCGCGCGGTTGCAAATGCGGGAGCGGCATTCTCCGGATGCGACACGACTGATCGGCGGAATAGTTCAACCGATGCCCGACGCTGCACCCAATTCCCAAAGCAAGAACAAGCTCGCCCGCTTCGGCTGCCCCGCCGGGGTCGTCGCGCTCGCCCTTGCGCTGTGGCTCGGCGTCCCCCGCCTTTTCTATCCGGTGTTTGGCGAACCCTACTTCGACACCGCGTGGGACCGCGCCAAGCTCCGCACGATCGCCTCAAAATACGAGCCGCTCCTACAGCGGCTGGAACGCTACCGCGCCGCGCAGGGTGACTACCCGGAATCGCTGGAGGAATTGCCTGCCGATGAGGCGATCACTGCCTTGTCCGCAGAAGACGCGAGAAGTCTGATCTATGCGCGCCGCCCCAGCGAAGGCTACACGCTTTATGTGAAACTGAATTGGGACGGCGGACTGCGCTACTCGCCATCGGCGGGGCAATGGCGCTACGACCCCGGCAGCGACCCGGATTGGCCCATCGGCGACTAGCGGCACCCCATCGGCACCATGCCACCGCCCGCAAAGCCGTCACATCCGAAGTAAACCTAGAAGCGGCAATGCGGTTCGGCAGTTCGGTCCAAATACGCGCGGGCTCTATCGTTTGGGCAGAGAATCGGGGCATCAACGGGTCCACCCGAAGGATGAACCGTCAAGTAATTCGATCAAGTTGGCGATCAATTACTTGCGAGGAAACGAGGGATTCCACTGCCGCTGCTAGGTTAATTTCAATCCCTCCTGAGAAGGATCGGACCGAGAGAAAAAAAATTCACTATCCCAAAGAAAAGCGTTGCGTAAGTGCCGAATCGTGAAATGTTCTCAGGAACACTGCGCAAATCCCCATGCTTACCGCCCGCCAACAACAGCTCCTCGACTACCTCAAACAACACCAGCGCGAGCAGGGTCTCATGCCCTCCACGCGGGAGATCCAAAAGCAATATGGCTGCGCGAGCCAGACCGCTGCCGTTAGCCACTTGCGTGCGCTGGAGAAAAAAGGGGTTATCCAGCGGCTCCCCGGCAAGGCGCGCGCCGTAATCTTCCCCGAGGATCTCGAGCGAGAAGAAATTTTAGATATTCCGATCTATGGGCAAATCGCCGCCGGGATGGCGACCGATGACTCCCAGCAAAATGATGAAGGCTGCCTCTCGATTGATGTGGCAACCCTCGGCATCCCACGCAGCGCGCGCACCTTCGCCCTTAAAGTCCGCGGTGATTCGATGATCGACGCCCACATCATGCCGGGAGATTTCGTTGTTCTTGAGTATCGCGAACCGCGGCACAATGACATCGTCGCCGCGCTCATCGACGGGGAAACCACCCTCAAGCGCTACATCGTCCAAGGGCGCCGCCCATTCCTCCGCGCCGAGAATGCTGACTATCCCGATCTGATCCCCGCCCACGAACTCGTCATCCAAGGCGTCATGGTCGCGCTTCTAAGGCAGTGGCGTGGCAAGAGAGCCGCCTAGCGGATCTCAGAGCAGAGAAGCGATGGCGAAAAACCTGATCAGCCGGATCGCCGAGGCCGGGTTAAAGGGATTCATTCTTGTCTTTCTCATAGAGATCGGATTTGCCATCCTCAGCATCGCCGCTGGAGCTGCCGCCTTGATCTTCGCGAATTGGACGAGCGCATTCATCGCTGCCGCGCTCGCCTTCGCCCTCCTCAATCGCCTCGCCCTCGGCGAGATGGTTGGTGCCCTCCTCGATATCCGGAGGGAGGAGGATTAGGCTGGACGTCCACGCCGGCATGAAAAAATGCCAAGACGAAAATTATCCTACAGGCGGCAATCGAGTCCTTAGCTGCCTCGCCAATAGTCGATAGTGAACCTGATCGGTCGACAGGTCAACTCACCGAAAGATCGAGCCAGATCTTGAGTGTCGCGCCGCCATTCTTCCCTCTTGGAACGGGGCGGAGGTTGGATCAGCGAGCATCGGGTCACCGTTCCGGGGTCGTTCCGGACCATCGCCAGCGATTCTTCATTATCCGTTTGTTTCGAGTCGAATACAGATCTCATACCTCCCCTAGCAGCCTGTTGTAAAACCCTATCGCGCTGAGACCTGGCTGATTATTTGTTCTTTGGGTCGCGGCTTCGCCAATTTCTAGAGACGGTCCCTTCAGGCGGCGGTTACTTTGCCCCCTGGCTTTGTTGCGGTTCAGTCGCGGTGCTCGCACCGCTCTTTCACCCTGGAAGCGGCGATGCGGTTCGGAGGTTCTGCCCTGATACTCGCGGGCTTAATCGATTCGGCGATGAATCGGGGCGGCGCAGGACCCCCGCCAGCGCGCCGAGGTCCCTGTGCCCCCTGACGCGCCTGTAGCCAGCCTCGGCTTGCAGCAGGCCGGTAACGCCGCCCAGCGCTCCACCATGCCGCCCTTCGGTAAGGCGAACCCGCGCCCCGGGAGGCGCTCCAGCAGGCGGTAGGCACTCCTTGGACTCCGAGGTGCCCCGCCCGAAGTCCAGCGCGACCTTCTCCCCGCCCGCGTCGATCTCGACGTACCACCACGCACAGCTCGTCGCCGAGGAACACCCCGTCGACCATCAGCGCCAGCCAGCCCCGGCCGGACAGGTCGCGCGAGCGCAGCAGACCGAGCTGCCCGGCGCTGGTATCCGCCCACATCCGTGCCGCCGCGCTCTTGCCCAGCGCGCCCGCCTTGCCCAGGTACCCCGCGCAGCGACGCGCCCGCAGCCACCGCCGCCACCACCACCTCCTCGAAGAGGTTGGCCTGGCGCGATGCCGCCCGGTAGGTCTCTAGCGCCACCGCGCCGCCCACGCCGCCCACGCCGCCCACGCCGCGCACGCCGCGCACCCGCTGGCGGCGCAGCGCCTCCTTGCCGCCGCCCAGGTAAGCGCGCGCGGCCTCCAGTTCCCCGCCTTGCACAAAGGCGGCTCTCAGTGTCTCGTGGTCGGGGGTGGTGGTCGTGTTTATCGGCTTTATCGCCGCCACGCTCCCGCGCGGCAGGACCGGCCGCCACCCCAGATTTTTAACGATTCAAGGGACACTTCCGCTTCCCCACGTATCCCTGCCCAAACCGTTCCAGCGGTCCCCGCACAACAGCCCAACGAACCCCACCATGTCTGAACTCCTCCATTCCGGCGCGCTCGGCTTCCTCCTCGACGGCGGCATTTTCATGTGGCCGATCTTGATCCTCGGCGTCCTCGCCGCCGCCGTGGTCATCGAGCGCTACCGCAGCCTGAAGATGCTCGGCGCGGAGCCGGAGGGATTGCGGCGCAAGGTCGGCGACCTGCTCGCCGCCGACCGACCGGAGGAAGCCGCCGAGCTTTGCGACCAAGAACGCGGTCCCGTCGCCGCCGTCCTCGCCAATGGATTGCGGAAGTTCATCGTGCTGCGCCGCCTCGGCTACGACCCGGCGCGGATCGAAGAACAAGTCGTCAAAAGCATGGAGAGCTACGGCGTGCACGTCGTCGCCGCGCTCGAGCGCCACCTGCCGCTGCTCGCCACCGTGTCGAGCGTCGCGCCGATGCTCGGGTTCCTCGGCACGGTGCCGGGCATGATCCTCTCGTTCCGCGACATCGTGGACACGATGGGTCAGGTCAACATCGTGGAGGCCGCCGCCAGCGGTATCCAGACCGCGCTGCTCACGACCTGCTTCGGACTCATCGTCGGCATCCCCGCTTACCTCGCCTACAATTACTTCACCAGCGTCATCAACAGCTTCATCCTCGAAGTCGAAAGCGGCGCCGCCGAACTCATCGAAACCGTCACCCTCCAGATGGCGCTCTCCGGCGGGCGTGGCGGCGAAAGCGGAGCCCCGCGCCCATCCGCTGCACCCGAAGGCATCGCCGCCTTCGACGAAGACGATCCCGACCCCGAGGACGAGGGCGAGGCACCGCCGCCAAAACGGGCGCGGCGGGGCAAGCGGTAGCACCCCGCTGAAACCTGACAACTCCCTACCGAAAACTTCCCGAGTGCAACTCGCCCGACGCAAACTCCTGATCGATCCGCCCGCCACGGCGGCTCCGGACATCGCGTTTATTTTGATCGTCTTCTTCCTCGTCTGCGCCTCCGTCCAGCCGGATACCGGGCGGCGGCAGGACATCCCGCGCAGCGAGGAGACGCCGGAGAAGGCGCAGCAGACCAAGAACGTCGAAGTCTCGATCACCAAAGCCGGGGCGGTCGTCAATGGCACCTCGCTGCGCACCGACCAGCTCGGCGCGCGGATCAAGGATCTGCTCGCGGGCAAAAACGAAGAAGCCGACCGCGTCGTCATCGTGAAGAGCGCCCGCGACGTGCCCTACCAGCATTGGGTGCGCTGCGCCGCGCGGATCGAGGAAGCCGGCGGCATCATCACGCTCCGCCTCGAGCAAGAACAGACCGTCACCGCCGACGCCCCGCCTTCCGCGCCAGACGCCACCGGCGATCCCGCCCCCGAAGCGCCATGAAGATCCCGCGCAAAAAGTTCGAGGCCGCCATCCCGGCGCTCGCCATGGGGGACATCGCGTTTCTCCTCCTCATCTTTTTCGTCATCCTCGCCCGCGCCCAAGACGACAGCCACCTGCGCTGGAAACCCGCTCAGGAAAAAGAAGTCCTGCCCGCCGGCGGCGCCATCGCCAGCGTCGTCATCGACGCCGACCGCCGCCTCCACCTCAACGGCCGCGAGATCACCGCCGAAGTCCTCGACGACCAGCTCCGCGCCCTCCTCGGCGACCGCCCGACCGGCAAGCGCACCGTCCTCCTCAAAGTCGATAAAGACACCCCGGCAGAAGCCTTCGAGCCAGCCATCGAAGCCATCAGCCTCGCCGGCGGCGACTTGGTGCATGTGTTGGAACCCGAGGAAACGAGGTAGAGAGGTGTGCCTAGTATAGAGGAGGGGATGGCGCATTAGCTTGCGCCGCACCTCCCTCCGATCTGAGCGTGCGGATCTCCCGCACACGGCTCTCCGGTTCGCAAGCTGCGCCTTGGCAGAGTTTCATCTGTTCCCTGCAGACCTGTGCTAGGCTGGGTCTGGATGCCAGGTTCGAGCACGAAGCCGCCTGCAATCAATCCACTTTTTGCTCCCGGATTCAAGGCGCGGGTGAGGAGCAAGGCTGTCGCCCCTCCGCCTGTGGCACCACCTTTCCAGCACCGCCTGCGCCGGGGAGCGGCGGCTGCGGGACGATCGGCGGTGGACGGCTTAGCCTTGGGGGAGGGACGGGCCGCCTGGCGCGCCCGCAGGGGACCTGCCGCCGCGAAACCTCGGCATTGCCCGCGCATTCCGATCCCATCTCGCGCAAGATCTGCTGCCCGAACTCGATCTGGAAGACGGCGTTGGGCGGGTGCCGCAAACCCGCCGCCCGCCGGCGCGGCGCGCCCGTTGACCTCGCCTCGCACCGCCTGATGGTGGAAGACGATGGGCAGCCACAATGGAGCGGTCGTTCAGCCTGTAGCAGGCGGTCGAATCGCCTCGCCTGCGAGACCTACCGAAATCAGCGGCGGTCTCCCGACCGCTCGCGGCATCCATCCCGATCACCCCAGATCGAAGAGCGGCGGGCGCTGGTGACTCCACATATCCCGCCGGATGGCCAAAGCGTGGAAACCCCCGAGATTCCAAGGTCAGAGCGTGATCGCCGGGCGGGTCAATCTTGAGAGGCGAATCGCGCGGCCTCAATGGTTGAGATCCACCAATAGCGCGGATCGCTGCAAGCCGTTCATCGTGGTCCCGCCACCTGTCCAGAAAGCATCCCGAGGGTCCTTTGAAGCGATGCCGAGAACCCAGCCCCTTCCCCGCATCCCGGCGGGCGACCACGCGTTGGGATTAGACTGATTGCCAGAGAGATTTGCGCCTATTTAATTAAAACCCCGCCATATCTTGCGAGCCACAGGGTGCCGCGCAATCCGGGCGTCGCGAATCCAATCTCCCCTCCTGGGAGGGGCGGGGGTGGGTCAGCGAGCAGCGGACGACCACGGCGGGATCGGTCCGCAACAAGCGCTGATCTTGTTGCAATCCGTCGGAATCAAGGGCTATACACCTCATCTACCCACCCCTATTTCTCCTCCCAGGAGGGGACTTGCGGCGCTACGCTCAGCCGCATCTGAGCCAGAGCAAAACTGCGCGCTTTGGGCTGCCGATTCCCGCCATTGTTTTTGGCAATGAGTCTAAGTATGGGCAATGTCACTTCTGCGAGACCGGCATTTACAACACCACGCCAGCCTCATGGGGCGTGGGTCGAGGAACTCTGGGCTGCGAGATAGGCCCGCCGCTGCGCACGGCGGAAGCTGTCTCCGAAAAGCCATGCAATCCCTCCCAAGACGACAGCGGGGATCGTCCGGATGATCCATTCCGTCCTCAATTCCTTCCCTCCTTAATCAGAATCCGCGATCATCTCGCCCCACTCGAACCCGAAATACCCCGCCCATCCGCCCGCGATCCCGCACAGTATCCAGAAGGCGAAAAAACCCACGCGATATCCACCCCCCACCCCAGGCACCAAAGAGGTATGCCCCTTCCCGCAGCAGGTTATCAAAAGGCACACGGCCGGAATCAGGGGGACGATGGCGTACAACATCATTGCAAGCATGAACACGGAATCAGATTGGTTTGCAAGAAAATTCCCTCCCCATAGCAGCGGCGCTTTGATCAGGTCGAGCCCTGTAATCTGCATGCCTCAGTTTCCCAGCCCTCCAAATTCTTAATCCCGTTGATGCTCACGAGAGGACTCGAACCTCCACGGGAGTTACCCCACAAGATCCTGAATCTTGCGCGTCTACCAATTCCGCCACGTGAGCGAACATCCGGTCAATTTTGAGGGAGGACCGGCGCTTTGGGCAGCCGGTGGACCCCTCAAAAATCAGGGCGGCAGTTCTACGCTTCCCGGCTCGGGTTCGCAAGGTAAAAAATCTATTCTGGCGGCGGGCGGGAGAAATTCTCAGCGGAGAGGGGCGGGAGGTTGAACGCTGGGCTGGGGAGCGGGGTCGAAAAGCGGGAATTGTGCCGGGGGGCGGGCGCGTCGATAGTGCCGGGGTTCCCCTGACTGCGTTGCCATGCATGACTCCCTCCGCCGGATCGCCGTGACCACCGCCGCTTTGCTGCTGGCGGTGGCGGGGCTGTATGTCTTCCGGGCGCGGACGGGCGGGTATTCGGTCTTCGATTTTCTGCAAGGGAAAGGGATGCCGCCGCCGCCTCGCCCGGAGCCATTCACGCCGCCGAACCAGAACCCGGTCGATCTGGCGAGCGTCCAGATCTTGGCGCAGTTGGACCTCGAATACCGGCGATTCGCGCAGGCGGTAATGCCGGCGGTGGTCAGCCTCGACACGAAGCGGGAAGTGAGCGTTCCCAAGATGACAAGCGCGGCGGTCATCTACCTAGCCCGCACGGACGCCTACAACGGCGGCAGGGACGGGGCGGCAAAGGTCGATGCCCGCCATCGCCGCTCACGCCAGGCGGTGCAAGTGGAAACTCAACTATATCGCCAAGGCAGGGAAAGCGTAGAAGTACGATCAGAAGTACCACAAATTCGGCGAACGCCAAGATCCGCAACGCACGCGCTTTGTTCTCCAGATAGGGCGCTCCAATTCGCCAAGGCAAATCTGGCGCTCCCGGATCGGTCCCCGTTCGATGGCATCCGGCAAGAGAAAGGCGGGAGCACCGCCTACATTTTCAAGATCGACGCGCCTAAGCTCATTGCCGACGCGCGGGCCGACCTCGACGGCGCTTTGCTCCAACTTTTCTGCCTCGGGCTGATCTGCGGTCTCCGCAAACGCGAGGCGGATACGCTGCTATGGCGTCAAGTCGATCTCGACTCCGGGCGCATCCGCATCGAGGCGACCGAATATTTCCGCCCCAAGACCACGGACAGCGCCGGGGCGGTTGACCTAGACGAAAACCTGCGGGCGCTCATGCGCGGCTGGAAGGCGCGGGCGAGGGGGCAATTCGTGGTCGAAGGCAGGCAGGAGATGCCCAAAGGGACCGGCTACCGGTGCGAGGCGAAACACAAGGCGCTGATCGCGTGGCTGCGGTCAAGGGTGTCACCGCCCGGAAGCCCTTCCACGAACTGCGCAAAGAGCTAGGCGCGATCATCGCGAGCGAACAGGGCATCTATGCCGCCCAGCGGATGCTGCGCCACCGGCATATCGGGACCACCGCCGCCTATTATGCCGATAGGAAATTACCGATCACATCGGGGCTAGGTGCGTTCCTGAACCAGACCCCGGAGAACGTCGTAGATTTCGCGGCGGATGGCGGGGGCACCGCTCAGGGCAGCGGCGCAGGTAGCGCCCAAGGCGAGTAGGAAACCGCCGCCTGATCCGATCCGATTTGGCAAGACCGCCGGGAAACTAATCCCGGCTAATCCGGCACCGCAGCGCTTTGCACGAGTGCGCAGGTTAGCACGCCTATAGGGTGCATAGTGGAACACTGAAAGAGTGATTTCCATAGATTAATCTAAAACCTCGTGGTTCTCTAACCTCGCCAATGCCGTCAAAGCAAATCCAAGACACCAAACAACGCCATGACCTCAGAATCTAACGACCAGACCGAAACCCTGCTTGCAGATTCAACTGGTAAAGCGATGGAAAACGCACCCGACAACAATATCCCGCTACGTCCGCGCAGGAAAGATTACCCCGATCCGACTTAGCTCACGGACCCTCCGGTTTTTCGATCTCCGACATTGAGCGCGCGGAAGCAAATGGATGAATTGCGTTTAGCCCGCCTTGATTTCACTGCTATGACCCCATTCGTCCCCATACCGCGATCATTCTTCGCGTCCGCCAAGTGGAGCGCCGCAGCAGGCGAATTCACCGAGCGCGAGGCGTTCATCGACCTGTGCCAGCGCGCCGCATTCACACCAGGAAAACTCGGATTCGGATCTTCAAGCCCCGATCTTCAGATCGGCGATCAGAAAGGACCTATCCGTTTTCTGGTAAACAGTGAGGTGGACAGCCTCGAAGGTGGACCGGTTCCTGAGGAGGTTGGAGCGGGAGGGGCTTGTCAAACGGAGAATCTGCGGCGCGACAACAATGATCCTTATCACTGAAATCGATCATCAGATTCGCACTCTCTACACGACCGAACCCAAATGATCCCGTTCGTAAAACTCGCCCGCAAATTCTTCGACTCGGACTACTGGCGCGAGCGCCTGCAGTATTCAGGGTAGGGGCGTGGCTGGATATGATCGCCCTCGCAAAGTTCCGTCCTGAAACAGTCATTGTCAAGGCAGTTCCATAAGCCTCCAACAGGGGGAATTGATAGGAACGGTTCGTTTCTTGGTAAAACGATACGACTGGTCGAAGGACCGGACAGAGAAGTTCCTGAAAGACCTCAAAAGCAAGGGGAGGATCAGGACACGAAAATCCGAGGTCACACGGTCATAACCCTCTGTAATTGGGCGCATTACAACGCGGACCAGGACACTGATCAGGACACTGATCAGGACACTGATCAGGACACAGTCGGACAGAAATAAAGAATATAAGAAGGGAGAAGGAGAGAAGGAGAGAATTACCCCTTACCCCCGCAAGCGGGGGGATGGGTCAGGATTCAGCCAAACGGCAAAAAGCCAGCACCTACATTCCCCCTACCCGCAATCGAGCCGCAATTACGCGCGCTTTACAGCCGCAGCGATTCCACGCCATGGAACGCCAAAGAAATCCAGAGCGCCAAGGCGCTGCGCGACCTGGGCATCCCGCCGGACGACCTACTGCGCGACCTGGCGCTGTTCCGCGCGGCGAGGAAGCCGGGTGGGTATTACCGCCGCGAACCGGCGACGCTGCTCAACAACTGGACCGGCGAGGTCGACAAGGCGCGGCAGTTCATGCGCGGGCACGGCGGCAATGGCGGCAGCGATCAACCCAAAGTCCGAGGACACGAATGAGCCGTGACCTAATCGGCATATCCGCCATGTCCTTTAGCGCTGCCAAGCCCGCACCCGACGCCTATGGGGTCAACCCGAAGCAAGCGCGTTTCCTCGAGCTTTGGGTCCTCGATGGAAGGGCGCAGAAGGGCGCTTACGCGGCAGCGTTTGACAAGGCGGAGGATGACCCCAGCCTGACCGCCGCCGCCTCCCAGTGCGCCGCCAGAGCCGGTTGCGTGGCATACCGGCGCGCGCTCCAAACCTGGCTTCGCGAGAGCTGCATGACCGTGCCGGAAAAGCGCCGTATCCTCGCCGAGATCGCCCGGAGCGAGTGCGACCGCTCCGACCCGTGCGCGCCAACCTACGCCGAGCGGCTGCGCGCCATGGCGGAGGACAGCAAGCTCGCCGGCCACTACCCGGACCCGGAGGACCGGGAAGCGCCGGGCGGAACGGTGGCGGGCATGTCCAGCCGGCTGATCGACCTGTTTTTGGCCAAGGCAACCGAGGGGCAGGACCGCCCGATTGCTAACCATTCCTAACCCATCCGCCATCCCATGACCGCCCTGCTCATTTCCATCGCGTGGCTCCACGTCGGCTGGATCTACGCCTACCGGGTCCGCCCGCTGGCGGCGACCGGCACCGGCGAGGACGAGAGGCATTCGTTCGCCAGTTGCGCGATGACGCTCGGGTTATTCGGGTTCATGGCGATTATGTATGCCTGGGCGGACTGCGATGGCTACGCGGCGCTATTCGGTGCCGGGTCGTTCGCCTGCTGGCTTGGCGCGGTTTGGAACGGGCGACGGTGCCGCCGGATCCGGGTCGCTATGGCGAATGCCGATCCGGCGCAGGCAGGACCGAGCAACGGCGGCGGAAATGTCTGAGGCGCGAGAGGGCGGCGATAATGGACCCTGCCCTAACCGGTCCGCAAAACGCCTGAGATCAACGCTGAGCGGCGGCAACGCCCAACCTGCGGAGACTTGCCCTGTCCGCCACGGTCGATCCTGGGCGATTCTGGCACGCTTTAGGGGCAATCCCGCCACAGCCGTCCAGAAGATCCTGCCCAAACCGCGCAACCAATCTGGTCAATCCCACTCGACGAGGTAGCCAATCACATTCGAGAGTGATGACCTATGGTCAAACCAACCAGGCTCGTAATTGTTATACCGACCCGTCACGATGCAATCAATCTTGCCAGAAAAGTCCGGTTGCCTAATCTGTCCCTTTTGCTTCCCGGTCCATCCCTGATACTGAAAAGGCTCGCCAGTTACCCAACTAAACCCCAATGGACCCTGTTTTTTTGAGGAATCAAGGTATCCCCCCAAGGTGATATATTCGTCAAGTCTCAACTCGCCAAAGAATGTTTCTTTGATCCAATCGTCTTCCTCCTTGCTAGTTATCGTGGCCAAGTGACCTCCCCAGCTCTCCGCCATTTTCTGGGCATCCCGCCAGTTTGGATTCCCACGAATTAGGGCGTAAACATGGCCGTTCTTGTCGCATCGGATGGCCCTTTCACCATTGATCATTTTTTCAATATCGCTCGGTTCAGGTCTCAATGGCGGTCGGACCCGTTCCTCGACTTTGTCCATCTGCCGGTCTATGTCGCGGTCGTATTGATCCAATCCGAGAACCCTGAGCTTCACGGGTTCCTTGGTCGTCCGGACCAAGTAAAATCTCTTTTTGGATTTACCATCAGAGACCGCCAAAAGAGTACCATCTTCTGATCTAGGGTCAGCCCATCCCCATTCGCCCTGCGGTAGTCCATCGAGAATGAACCTGCCGTTCTGATCAAATTCGGCGATACGCCGATCTTCCCATCGCCAACGCCCCTCTAAGAATTTTAACTCCTTTCTCGCGCCCCCCCGATTCGCCTCTAACATCGCCGCTTGGGAAATGATCGCGAGATCTCCGTCCACAACCTTCAATAAATAGTCTGCAACTTTCTTCCGAAGTTCCTCAAGGTTCGTGATCCGCTCTAGCCGCTTCCTCGACTCGAACTCCGTTTGCCGCCGCAGAATTTGGTCTGCCTCTGGGTCGATAGCGGGTTGATTACGGGGCAAACCCCCGACCTTTTCCTCGCGCCGCCAAAACCCGCGGGCGTTCACTAGATCAATAGCTTTGGCGTCGGCGTGCAATCGGTAAATCTCGATATCGTTCGCACCCCACCGAAGCGCGATTCCCTCATCGACAGTCGATCCATCGCCAAAAATACTTGGTCTTGATGCCGATCGTCCCATCGACGAAAATCGGCCGTTCATAGTTCAATCCGTTGGTTGGCTTGTAGATGCCCGCGAGTTGCTTGGTCTTCTCGTGGATGGTCGCTCCCGGATGGGTAAAATAGGAGCTAGGCGATAAACCATTGAGGTGGTCGATCAAATCGAGGATCTCCTGCCTGCCGATAATATCGGGCTTTCCAACCAATTTGGTCAGAGCCTCTATCGTCTTGTTTCTGCTCTCAACGATATCCGCTCGCATTTTGTCACGAAGCTTTCCCTCTTCAATCTCGAGCCGATCCAGAACCTCCCGAGCGCGGTCGGGCGAAACCGTTTCCTTTTCAGGTTCTGCATGAACGTCCCAAGCGAGAGCAAGCAGGACAAATTGGATCATGATTCGATTCATCAGGCCTCTCCTGATCACGTCATGATTTCGGGTGGCAGGGCCATCTAGGCTGGTGACGCTCATACCGGGTGATTGCTTTGGTGGCGTTCTTGCTCAACGACATATTCCTTCGTTCGGTCCGCACATTCTGCTTCAAAATCTTTCGTCGCCTGGACGATCTCCCTGATCCGCATGTCGATGCGTTGAATCGAGAGGAGAATTGCCGCTCCAGAAATCAGGAGCGAGAAGAATGCGTAGGTCGGCTCGAAAATGAAAAACAGCCCTGACCCAATACCCAAAAAGAGCCATGTTGCTATCGCGTTCGGGGTTAGTTTGCGATTCGGCCGCTTCAATTGCCCCAGAGAGATCTGGTAATTCGTCACCCCAATTTCTTTCGAGTAATGAGTCAGAATCGCGATTCCTCCCATGGAGAAAATGAGCGTAAACACAAAAGCGGTCATGGTTTCATCGGGGTGGAACGCTCCATAGTCGATGCAGATCGTCCTCATGATCGTCGGTCGCGTGTCATCGCGCGCAGGTCGTCTAGGTTGAAAAGGGGTCTCGCATCATCGCGAAGGCAATACACGTTGAGAAAAATCGGGTGATCCTGCAAGAAATTTCATAGACCACCGGCGATAAAGATCGCCGCTCTCCAATCGCTTGAACCTCGGAATTGCACAAAAAATGCACAACGCAGATTTTTCCCGATCCCGCGATCTTTCATAACTCGTTGATGCTCACGAGAGGACTCGAACCTCCACGGGAGTTACCCCACAAGATCCTGAATCTTGCGCGTCTACCAATTCCGCCACGTGAGCGAACATCCGGTCAATTTTGAGGGAGGACCGCCGCTTGGGCAGCCGGTGGAACCCTCAAAAATCAAGGCGGCAGTTCTACGCTTCCCGGCTCGGGTTCGCAAGGTAAAAAATCTATTCTGGCGGCGGGCGGGAGAAATTCTCAGCGGAGAGGGGCGGGAGGTTGAACGCTGGGCTGGGAGCGGGGTCGAAAAGCGGGAATTGTGCCGGGGGGCGGGCGCGTCGATAGTGCCGGGGTTCCCCTGACTGCGTTGCCATGCATGACTCCCTCCGCCGGATCGCCGTGACCACCGCCGCTTTGCTGCTGGCGGTGGCGGGGCTGTGTCTTCCGGGCGCGGACGGGCGGGTATTCGGTCTTCGATTTTCTGCAAGGAAAGGGATGCCGCCGCCGCCGCGCCCGGAGCCATTCACGCCGCCGAACCAGAACCCGGTCGATCTGGCGAGCGTCCAGATCTTGGCGCAGTTGGACCTCGAATACCGGCGATTCGCGCAGGCGGTAATGCGGCGGTGGTCAGCCTCGACACGAAGCGGGAAGTGAGCGTTCCGCGCATCGTGGTCAGCCCGCGCGGGGCATATCGCGACGACCGGACCTCGGAGCAGCCGGGGCTGGCTCGGGTGTCATCGTCTCGCGGGAGGCACGTTTTGACCTGCTTCCATGTGATTGAAGGCGCGACCGAGATTACGGCGACCCTGAGCGGCGGCGATTCGTGCGTCGCCTCGGTGGTCGGCACCGATCCGGAGATGGACGTGGCGGTGCTCAAGATCGAGCGGTCGGGCGAGGCGCTGCCGGCGCTGCCGTTCGGCGATTCCGACGAGGTGCGCGAGGGCAGCTCGCCTTCGCCATCAGCAGCCCAATGAGCTATGCGCGGCACGATCACCCACGGCATCATCAGCGGGCGCGAGCGGCGGCTGAGCGACCGCTCGCACGGGATGCTCCAGACCGACGCCCAGATCCTGCCGGGCAGCTCGGGCGGCCCCCTCCTCAATATCCGGGGCGAGATCGTCGGGCTGACCAGCGCGGTGTATGGCGGGCAAGGGCTGGCGCTCGCCTCCAACGAAGTGCGCGAGACATTCGAGGCGATCATGCGCACCGGGCGGCCGCCGCTCGCCTACCTCGGCATCCGCGCGCTGCCGGAGGACCAGGCGAATCTGCGCCGCCGCCGGGTCGTCGTTCCCGGCTCGCCCATCGGGGTGACCGTCGAAAAGGTGGAACCCGACTCACCGGCGGCGAAGGCGGGCCTGCAGCCGGGCGACGAGATCGTCGGCTTCGGCGGCAATCGGCTGAACGGGGCGGAGGATCTCTTCGCCAAGGTAAGGGCCAGCGAGATCGGCAGCAAGGTCACCATCGAAGTGCGGCGCGGGGGCGACCCGATCACTTTGCAAACCACGATGGAGGAGCGCCGCCCCGCGCTGCTCGCCGCCGCCGATCCGGAAACTGCGGCGCCCGCCAGCGGCGGCGAGGCTAGCGAGATGCTCGGCGTCAGCGTGCGCAATCTGACCGATGAAGACCGGCGGCGGCTGGAGGTGATGGACGCGCTGAAGGGCGTGCTCATTTCGAAGGTCAACGGGCGCACCGCGAACTCCCCGGCCGGGCCGCAGGTCAACGACATCATCTGCCAGATCAACAAAGACCTCGTCACCGACGTTCGATCATTCCGCGAGCTTCTTTCCGAATTGCCGGCCGGGCAAGCGGCCGCCGTGTGGATCTGGCGGCAGGGCAAGCTCATCCAAGGCAGCTTCATCGCCGGCGCCCAAGAGGGCAGCGGGTGACCTTGATGGACAGCCAAACGTATCCCAGCGGATGGCGCGGAGCGGATACGCCCCCCTTGTCCTGCGCCCGGATAGACGCAAAAGCGCGCGGGCGGTCGATGCACCCGCGCGCTCGCGCGAAAAGCTAGGGTGCCGCAGAGGGCTATTCCTTTTCGAGAATCGCGTTCCACTTCGCGATGTTCTCTTTCTGTGCCTCGAAGAGAGCGTCGGTGGAATCGGCGATTTCGATCGACTTGATCTTGTCGCCGCCAGCGATGGCGTTGACCACATCCTGCCCTTCGTCGACGCGGCCAAAGACGGCGTGCTTGCCGTCGAGCCATGGCGTCTTGACGTGGGTGATGAAGAATTGGCTGCCGTTCGTGTTCGGGCCAGAGTTGGCCATCGAGAAGACGCCGGGAGCGTCGTGCTTCAGGCTGTGGTCGATCTCGTCCTGGAACTTGTAGCCCGGACCGCCGCGCCCAGTGCCGGTCGGGTCGCCGCCCTGGATCATGAAGTCCGGGATCACGCGGTGGAAGGTAATCCCATCATAATATCCGCGCTTGGCAAGGTTCAGGAAGTTCGCGGCGGTCATCGGGACCTTCGAGGCGTAGATGGTCGCCTTGATGTCGCCTTTGTCGGTTTTGATTACGATTTTAATATCAGTCACTTTTTTGGTTTCCTCTTTTTTGGGTTCGGCGGACTCGTCCTTTTTATCTTCGGCCGCGAGAGCGCTGCTCAGAAAAGCGGCACCGGCGAGAAGGAGGATCGAGCCGAATTTGGCGGCAGATTTCACGTTCATAACGGATGGTTCTTTTGGGTGGGTTGCGGTGCCACCGGTGGGTGCGCACCGGGGTGACAAAGCGGAGGGAGCGGCGGAGGGCAAGCGGTTTTCCCGCGCCTCTCCTTCAACGGCACCCGCTGGTCGGCGGATGCCCCACCGGCACCGAAATCTGGGCGACCTCGCATTTCCCTGGGGCGACGCACCACGGGTGTGAATTAAACTGAAGGACAGAACCGCAGCGAATACACATATCCGCAGCAAGTGCAATCTCCGATAAAATTGATTGCCGAGAGCCGTGGCGCTCTGGATCGGATGAGGCTGGGCGTCGCGCCGAAAGCCCCCTCCTTGGAGGGGATTTAGGGATGGCATGGGAGGCGTATCTCGCTTGCAGCCAGCGGATTACCAAAAAAGCAGCGCGCCTCTCGGGACAGATTCCAGCAAGGTCGCCCGATGCGCTCTGGCCCACCCCCGCCCCCTCCCAGGAGGGGAGACTGGATTCGCGACGCGTAGATTGCGCGGCACCTTTCTATCGGCGGTGCACCCTCCATTGGCGAGCCGTCCCGGTCTGCGGACGCCGCCCGACACACGCTTTCATTCACACCCAAGCACCACATTTCGCTTGCGGCGAGCGCTAGGTTGCGGAGTCAATGCGGCTCCGATTCCCCACTCCTTGACCGACGCCTATTCCCTGCCCCGCCATGCCCCGCGATTTCGTCTATTTTGACCTCGAAACCCAGCGCTCCGCCAACGACGTGGGCGGCTGGAACTTCAAGGGCAAGATGGGCATGTCGATCGGGGTCACCTACAGCACGAAGACCGGGAAATACGTGATCTATTCCGAGGGCATGGTCGAGCAGCTCATCGAGCAGCTCCTCGCCGCCGACCTCGTCATCGGGTTCAACCACGTGTCGTTCGACTACGAGGTCCTGATGGGCTACACGATTCTCGACCTGCCCTCGCAGGTGCGCAGCTTCGACCTGATGGTGGACCTGGAAAAAAAACTGGAACACCGCCCAAAGCTCGAAGCGGTCGCCTCCGCCTCGCTGGGAAAAGGCAAGACCGCCGTGGGCGTCGATGCCATCAAATGGTGGCGCGAGGGTCGGATCATGGACATCGCCGAATACTGTTGCTACGACGTGAAGGCGACCAAGGAGGTCCACGAATTCGGCGTCCGCTACGGGATGGTCCGCTACATCAACCGGTTCCGCCAAGTCGAGGAAATCGAAGTCTCGTGGGACGCGCCTTAGCCACCTGCCGGTTCATTTGATCCACGGGATCAGGGGCTGACCATCCAGCGCACCCGCGACCGCCGCGATCAGCCAGAGGAATCCGATGAAGGCAAAAATATAGGTGCCTTGCAGGACCAACCCGAACATCGGCCCGCTCGGGTCGCCGGCGGAATCGCCCTGAAAATCATCCCACACGACCGGAAACGTCCGGGTGCAATGCGGGCACGAAATCGCCGACCGGGAGCTGTCCGGATGCAGGTCAAAGCGCTGCTCGCAATGGCGGCATCGCCATGAAATCGGCTCTTGGGTAGACGGCATGTCGCAGGCGCGGAAGATGCTCGATTCCGCCCAATCCCGCAATCGCCATATCTCAGCCATTCCATCGGAAATCCCGCCTGATCGGCGCTTACTCCCCCAACCCTATCGCCTGCCCGCTGACTTCTTCGTTTTCATCGAGATCAAAAGCGAGCACCATCGGGCGGCAGCATACCTCGCAGTCGTAGTCCACTTCGCACGGCACCTCCGACGGCGGCGGAGCCGGAGCCTCGAACGGCTCGTAGCAGCTTGGGCAATAAACGGTTACGGTAGTTTCCACGCGCTTTTCTTGACTTCGTATTCGGCGGCAGGAAGCAGGACATAGTGCGGGTCGGAGCCGTGGCGCAGCCATTTGAGGATCGATTCGAGATCCTCTTTTTTCATCGTCGTGCACCCGGCGGTCGGGCGGTCCTCGCCGCGCCGGATGTGGAAGAAAATGGCGCTGCCGAAGCCGGGGACGGGCGGGTCGGCGTTGTGCCTGATCTCCAGCAACCAGGCGTAGGCGAAGTCGCCATGCCGCATCTTTTGCTTCGAAAACCAAGCCGGCACGTTTTTCGGATTCGCCACGTAATGCCGGTTGTAGTGCGGGTTTTCCGGGTCGTCCACCCAGGCGTCCCACTCGGTGACCTGGCGATACGGATAGCGCGGATCGGAACCTTCGGGCAGCGCCTTGGCGTAGCCGAAGACGGCACCGACTTTGAAGATCCCGGCCGGCGCCTTTTTATCGCCTTCGCGCTTCGGCGGGATGTCGCCGCCCTTGAACTCTTTGACGCCGCGCCCCCACGCCATGCCATTGCGCCCGAGGAGGGCGGGGATTGGGCTCTTGAAGGCGGGCTTCCACGGCTTCTTCGCCGACTCGCGCTCATAGACCGCCAGGCTGGCGCGGTGCGACGACCAATCGGGCGCTTTGGCGACGATCAATTGGCGGCAGGAATCCGGGATCCCATCGGCGGGAGCCACCGGCGCGGCAGCGGCGGTGAGCGCGGCAAATGCCAGCGCAGCACGAAGAGCCACGGAGGATCGCGCCGGGGCGGGAGCGCTGGCGCGGGGATTAGACATCGGGAAAAGGCGGCGCGGATCGGCTAGTTGGCACCTTCGGGGAGCGGCGGGAGAAGCCCGTTGCCGAGCGCCGGACCGTCTCCGGTGGGCAGGTCCGGGGCGATGCCCGGCAGCGAGTCGATCGGAAGCATTTCCTCGCCGGAATCAACGCTGTTGCGGCGCAGGTAGGATGAGCCGCCGCCGCCGCTGACGCGGGCGTAATCGGAAGGCTTAGCGGGGCGAAGGTCGTTCGTCGCCACCACGCCGAGTTCGCCGGATTTGAGTTCCACGGCGCTCCAGTTCAGCCCTTTCCGGGTCATCTTGAGCAAAGTTCCGCGAGCGAGGAGCAAGTCGGGTCCGCCCGGTTGAGATGGCCCGAGCACGAAAAACGGCACCCGGCTCTGCGCGGTCACAAAATCGTCGCGCCCGCCGACCTTTTCTTTCGGGTTCGCCTGAGGTTCGCCCGCATCATTGGCGGCTTTGTCCTTTTTGCCAAAAAGCGAGGCGAAGAATCCGCCGGACTCTTGCTCGCCTTCCGCCGCTTCGGGCTTCGGCTCAGGCGCGGGCGTGCCGCGCTTCACGTTGACCGGGGCTTTGGCAACCTTCGCCTCGCCATCGGCGGCCGCTCCGGCTTCGTCGCCCTTGTCTTTCGATCCCTTGAAGAACCCGAAGAATCCGCCTTTCTTCTCGCCTTCGCCGTCGGCGGGTTCCTCCGCTTGGGCGATTTCTTTCTTCGGCTCGGGCTTGGTTTTTTCCGCTGCCTTGGGTTGCTCCGCTTCTGCGGGTGCCGGCTCGTCATCGCTGCCGCCGCCGAACAGTTTGGCGAAGAAGCCCGGTTCTTTTTCCTTTTTCGACTCCGGCTCGGCGGGTTCTTCCTTCGCGGCTTTCACGATCTCGCTCTTTTTCGGTTCGGCTTTTGGCTTCACTTCGGCGTCCGCCTTCGGCTGTTCGGACTCATCCTTCTTGCCGCCGAACAGACCGGCGAAAAATCCGGGCTTGTCTTCCTCCTTCGCGTTTTCCTTGTTCGGCGCGGGTTTTGCTTCCGCCTTGGCGACGGCAGGTTTTGATTCCCGTTTCGGCTCCGGCTTCGCTTCCGCCCTTTCGGCGTCGCCACTGTCCCCGCCGAATAGTTTGCCAAAAAATCCCGGCTCGCTGTCCGGCTTTTCGGCGGGCTTCGGCTCCGCCTTCTCAGCCACCACCGCCGCCGGGACCGGCTTTGGCTCGGGCTTCGCCGGCTGGTCCGTTTTCTCCGACTTGCTGTCGCCGCCACCGCCGAAGAGCTTTCCGAAGAAGCCGGGTTCGCCGTCCTTCTTGGCGGGCTTCGGTTCGGCTTTCGCCACCCTCTCCGGCTTCGCCGCAGGTTCGGGCTTTTTGGCAGCCCCCGGCTGCGGCGTCACCGCCGGCTTCTCTTCTTTGCTGCTAAAAATTCCGGCGAAAAATCCGTCGCCTTTCTCCTTTTCCTTGTCCTTGTCCGCCCGCTTCGGCGCTTCCTTTTTCGGCTCCGGCTTGGCGACCTTCTCTGACTTCTCCGCTTTTTCATCCTTGCCGCCCCCGAAGAGACCGCCGAAAAACCCGCCCGACGACTTTTCCTCTTTTTTCGGCTCTGACTTCGGCTGAGCTTGAGCCTGTGCCGAAGCTGGCGCGGCAGGGCGGAGGTATTCGGTGCCCGATTCGTCGCGGACGACACGTTGGGCGTGAGAGGCGGGGGCAAGGGCCGCAGCGAGAACCGCAGCCGCGATGAGGGATAGCGATGGCTTCATTCCAAAAAGGGATAATTTGAAAAATAATAGAGCGAAAACGCCCGGTTACAAGCGACGGTCCGGCTTCGGGGAAATTGTTTTGGTGCCGCCGCGACCCGGCACTTCGAGGAAATCCGTCGCCAGACTGCCGGGGAAGTTTTAAAAAATCCCCCAGCGCTTGCGGCCGACGTTGGGTCGACCGGTGTCGATGACATCCCAGACATCCTTTTTGTGCATCCGGAGGAGCAGCGCCTCGGCGCCCTTCTTCAGCTTGAAGTCCATCTCCTCGGGGAAAAGCGGCATCAGGGAGAAGAAGTGGATCGTCTTGCCATCCGCCTGCAGCTCTAGGAACTCCGGCGGCGCGGTCATCGGCGAGATCAGCATCATGCCGGTGAATCCGGTGTCGGCGATCGGCGCGGGCGGGTTGCCGTTCGGCACCGTATGCCCACACGACAGCCACGTCTGCGCGAGGTGGGGAAAGCGGGCGAGCTGCTTGAGCCAGCGGATCGGCCAGTAGTTCGATTCGCTATCAAAATCTCCCTGCGAAAGCGGCCATTCGGGCGGCAGGAAGACGCAGAGTTCCGCAAAGCGCATGTCTTCCGCGCCCTCCGGAGCCGCCATCGGCAAATCGCTCATCCCCGAGGTAACCAGCGAATAAAACGGGCGCTCGTCGCTCGGTGCCACGATGTGCACGTCGATGTGGACCCGGTCGGAAACGATCTCGTGGAAAACGCCATCGACTTTCCCGAGATGGCGCTCGATATGGCCGCTGATCGCCTCGATCACCGCGCCGTCGCCGGTGACGATTTCCGGATCGGGGCGCTCTTCGCCGGCATAGTCGTAGATCGGGTCGCCGCTTTCGGAGTAGGCGGTGGGTTCGCGGCTCATCTTCTTGGCATCGGGAGTTCGGGGATTGGCAACCCGTCCCGCTACGCGAATCGGCGGCGGATTCCAGCCCGGATCATGGCGGCGGGGATTTGACCCGCGCCGATCCTGCCCCGACCCTCCGGGGCTTTGCCGATTCGATCCACCTCCATTCTCCCGACCGCTGGAGCCTTCCTCGCGGCGGCCGCCCTCACCACCGCCGACCCGGTCCATCCGGCGCGCCAGATGGAAAACCTGTCGCGCGGCATCGTCGCTTTGCCCGCCAAGGACGGCGGCGGCACCTACGTCAGTTGGCGGCTTTTCGGCACCGATCCCGAGGACATCGCTTTCAACCTCTTACCGGCGCTCCGGCAGCGGCGATCCGGTCCGGCTCAACGCGGAGCCAATCGCCAAAACAACCGATTTTCTGACCCCGAACCGTCGCCGGATAAAAACACGGAAATCGCGTATTTTCTAAAGCGGATCATTCAAGGTAAAGAAATTGGTAAGACAAAAGAATCGGAAAGGTGGTCGGGGAGCTTCCTTGATTTGTCCCGATCAAACCGGATCGACGGTTATCGCCCCGGCGATGCGTCGGTGGCGGACTTGGATGGGGATGGCGACTACGAATTGGTGCTGCACCAGACCAGCGGCGGGCTGGACAATTCGTTCGCCGGGATCACGGGGACGCCGGTTTTGGATGCGTATGAGATCGACGGGACGCACCTGTGGCGGATCGATCTGGGCATCAACATCCGGGAGGGCGAGCACTACACGCAGTTTATCTGCTACGACCTGGATGGCGACGGTCGCGCCGAGGTGGCGTGCAAGACGGCGGACGGGAGCGTGGATGGCGCGGGTAAGGTGAATCGGCGAGGCGGGCAAGGACTGGCGCACGAAGAAAGAGGGCGACCCGCGCCACGGCCGGATCCTCGACGGCCCCGAATACCTGACGGTCTTCGACGGCAAAACCGGCGCCGCCTTGGCCACCGCCGACTACGTGCCGGGGCGCGATCCAATCGACGGCTGGGGCGGGCGCAAGGCGAATGGCGGCAACGACAGCTACGGCAACCGCTGCGACCGGTTTCTCGCCTGCGCCGCCTATCTCGACGGCGAGCTACCGAGCCTCGTCATGTGCCGCGGCGTTTACGGGCGCATCGTGATCGCGGCGTGGGATTGGCGGCGGCGAGTTGCGCCTGTGCTGGACGTTCGACAGCGGCGTGGCGATGCCGCCGTATGCCGATGCCTCGCCATTCTCCGGCATGGGCGGGCATTCGCTCTCCGTCGCCGATGTCGATGCCGATGGACGCGACGAAATCATCTATCAGGCGATGGCGGTGGACGATGACGGCGAGGGACTCTACAGCACCGGCCGGCGGCACGGCGATGCGATGCATGTCGGCGATTTCGATCCGGACCGGAGCGGGCTGGAGGTTTTCCTGATCACCGAGAACGAAGGGCGCACTGTCGCCTGGGGCACGCCGGGCGCGGTTTCGCACGACGCGCGGACCGGCGACCCGATCTGGACGCACAGCCCCGGCGTGGACGTGCGCGGCGGCTTGGTCGCGGACATCGACCCGCGCCATGCGGGCAGCGAAATCTGGGGCGGTCCCGGCGGGTTGCGCACGGTGAAAGGCGATGCCATCGGGGCCAGCCCGCGCACCGGCGATTGGGCGATCTGGTGGGACGGCGACCCGCTGCGCGAGCTTTTCTCCCGGCGCTCGATCACCAAGTGGAATCCGAATCCGCGCGCGAGGAGCCGCTGCTCTTTTTCGGCTCCCGCGGCGGCTACCACGGTCCCACGCTGCTCGGCGACATCCTCGGCGACTGGCGCGAAGAATTCATCATCCCCGCGCCCGACGGCCGCTCGCTCCGCCTTTTCACCACGGCGATCCCATGAACAACGCCTCCCCACCCTGATGCACGACCCGCAATACCGGCTCAGCCTCGCCTGGCAAAACGTCGCCTACAACAAACCGCCCCACCCCAGCTTCTACCTCGGTCACGGGATGAAACCGCCGCCCCGGAAGGCGATCAAATCCTCGCGCCGGCGGGCGAGCTGGAGTAGCGACACGCCATCGCTTGAAGAACGCCGACCCGGATTGTCACGATCCACCTAGGATGGCAATCGCCGCCGAACTTTAAACCTCAAACTTTAAACTCAAAAGAAGCTACCGATCCAGCAAGCTAAACTTGAGCCTCCGCCTCGGAGACGACTTGGTCGTTGACGATGCAGCGGCAGATCGCTCTGCTGATATTGCGGCGGATGCGGATGATCTCGCCTTCGATGAAGAGGGTGTCGCCGGGGAAGACGGGCTTGCGGAACTTGACATTATCGGCGCTCATGAAGTATCCGATCTTGCCTTGGTTTCTGCTGCGGCGGAGCATGGGAGAGCTACCATCGCCTCGACCTGGGAGGACGCCGGGCATGACCGGGTGACCGGGGAAATGCCCTGGAAACATGGTTCGTTGATGGTGACCGATTTGACGCCGGTGCATTTGTTTTCGCCCTCGAACTTCACGATGCGGTCCACCATGAGGAACGGATAGCGGTGCGGGAGGATCTGCATGACCTCGTTCACATCCACATCGTTTCGCCGGTCGGGATGTTGATCGGCGGCACCATGCTCATCATCGTGCTGTATTCTTTGACGAGGCGGCGGGCCATCTCGGTGTTGGGGCCGTGCCCGGGTTTGACGGCGATGACGTGCCCCATGATCCGCTTTCCGGGCTGAGCATCAGATCGCCGACGATGTCGAGGATCTTGTGGCGGGCGAATTCCTCGGGAAAGCGCAGCGGCTCCTTGCTCATGACCGCCTCGCCCTTGATGACGACCGCATTTTCGAGGCTGCCGCCTTTGATCAAGCCTTTCTCCAAGAGCGGCTCGACATCCTCGTAAAAGACGAAGGTCCGCGCCGGGGCGATCTCTTCGTAGATCTCCGGCGTGATCTCGGTGCTGTAAAACTGGGTGAAGCGCCCGTCGGGTCCCGCCTGGGTGCAGGAGATGCGGAACGATTTGTCCGGGACGATGGCGAGGATCGTGCCGTTGCGGGTCTCTTGGTAGATCGGCTCGCGCACCTCATAGATGCTACGGAAGTCGTCCTGCTCCTCGATGCCCGCCTGCTTGATGCACTCGACATAGGCGCGCATGGAGCCGTCGCCGATCGGCGGCTCGTTGGCGTCCATCTCGATCAAGGCATTGTCCACGCCCATGCCGCAGAGGGCGGAGATGACGTGCTCGACCGTGTGGACCTTCACGCTGCTTACCGCCAGCGTGGTGGCGCGCTCGACGGTCTGGACGTGATCGACGTGGGCGGAGATGATCGGTTTGTCCTCGAGGTCCACGCGGCGGAACTTCGATGCCGCTTACCGTACCGGGCGCATGGTCAGGTCACCGTCTTCGCCGGTGTGCAGGAGCGACCGGCGAGCGTGGAGGGCTGGGCGAGGGTTGTCTGTTTGGCAGCGGACATAGGGGGGCTGATTTTGGGGGGAAGCCCGCAGTTTCAAGCCCGGTATTGCATCTTTCAACAGCGGAAAATCCGCCCGCTTTCGCCGCGCCGACGCGGAATGGCGAACGCTACCGTCTTCGTCCAGACGAAACTGATGGGTATGGTTTCTACGCCTTTTTTCTTGCATCAGCGGTGGTGAACTGCGCTTTGACCGGGGTGGCGGACTGGTTCCTGCGGGCGGAGCTGGCCGGCGGTGCGGGACCCGTTCGGAGACGAAGGCATCCCGCCTGCCCGTGTAAAGGTGATCGGCGAAGGCGTGCTGGCGCAGCCTTCGCGGACATACTCCGTCCTGCCAGCGCCTACCTTCGCGGCCTTGGCGGGAGCGGCGCGCCGCACCTTCGGAGAGACAGACCAAGGGTTCCGCAGGTCGGGCGGCATCGCGTAGAGGTCGGGGATGCCCTCCATCGCCGCCGGCTTGAGGCCGCTTTTAGCACTGGCGCACCGACTCGCGCGAGGGAACTCCAGCAGCCTGAGCCCACCACGCGTTTCTACGATGAGCCGCAGCGTCCAGCCCGGGGCACTCCCTCCGGCGTTCTTGAGCAGGGCGATTCATCATCGCGATGGGCACCTGGATGCCGCCGCTTTGCGCTGGCGGGAGATCTTCCCGAGGAGATCCCTCTCTCCGCGCGATCCAACTTGAGGTGATACATTTTGTTAGGCATCACCCAACAAACCGCAAAAAGACAAAGCTTACAATTATGGAAGTCACAACCCGTCAGTTTAGTCTGGGCTGACATCAGGAGGCTCCCGCGATGGAAATGAGCGTGAGAAGACAAGCGATTGGATTTACCGCCACTTCCCGATTCGATCGCGCCGCAATCGAAGCCGCTCATATCAACGTCTAGTTCAGCCGTACGGGCTGCGCCGCTCCGGTTGGATGATCGGCAGGATGCCGGTGCTGCGGGTGCCCGCCTTACCCCCGCGGGTGGAATTTGCGGTGGACCTCGCGGAGGCGGCGCTGGTCGACGTGGGTGTAGATTTGGGTGGTTGAGATGTCGGCGTGGCCGAGCATTTCTTGGATGATGCGGAGGTCGGCGCCGTTGCCGAGGAGGTGGGTGGCGAACGAGTGGCGGAGGAGGTGCGGATAGACGTTTTCCTCCAGCCCGGCGAGCCTGGCGCGTTTTTTGACGATCTGCCAGAGCCGCTGGGTGGTCAGTGCCCCTGCCGCGGACGGTGAGGAAAACTTCGGCACCGGTCTTGGGTCCGACCAAGGCGGGGCGCTCGCCTTCGAGGTAGGCGTTGACGGCATCGCGCGCCTCGCCGCCGACCGGGACGATCCGGGTTTTGCCGCCCTTGCCGGTCACGCGGATGAACCCGTCTTCGAGATTCAGGTTTTCCAGCCGCGCCTTGACGATCTCCGAGGCGCGCAGGCCGGAGGCGTAGAGCAGCTCGACCATCGCGCGGTCCCGGCGGCCGAGCGGCGCCTTGGCGTCGATCGATTCGAGCAGGCGCGCGACCTTTTGCTCGTTGAGCGTCTCCGGCAGGTAGCGTTCCTCGCGCGGCGAAAGCAGGGCGTCCGCCGGGTCCTTGGCGAGGCGCCCTCGGGCGGTCAGCCAGCGGAAGAAGATCTTCAGCGCGATGACGATCTGGCGGATGCTGCCGGCGGCGAGGCCGTTGCCTTTGCGCTCGCCCAGGTAGTCGGTGAAATGCGCGAGCTGCGCGGCGGCCGGCGACGCGACGCCGCGCTTCGCCTCCGCCCAGTCGGCGAAGCTCCAGCGATTGGCGGACCGAGAGCTGGTAGGCGTCGGACAAGCCGCGCTCGGTGGCGAGGTAGAGGATGAAGCTGTCGATGGCGTCGCGCATGGGGCGTGTGGGGACCACTTTACCGGCTCCAGCGCAAATTCCCGCAAGAATCCCCGTGATTTTCCGGGAATCCGCGCCAATGGCTCAGCGGACCAATTTTATCGAAAAATCCCCAGAAATCGCGGCGCGGTCCGCCTTTATCCCCCATGGACAAACCCAATATCTGGCAAGGCGGCAACGGTTCTCAACGGCTCGGTGCCGATCAGCGGTTCCAAAAACTCATCGCTCCCGATCCTCGCGGCGGCGCTCCTTACCGAGGAGCCGTGCACGATCCGCCGCGTGCCGGACGTGAGCGACACGAATTTCATGCTCCAGATCCTGCGCAGCCTCGGCGCGGAGGTCGAGCGGTCCAGCGGGACGGTCACGGTCTGCGCGAAGAAGATCCACCACGAGGCTCCGTGGGATCTGGTGCGGAAGATGCGCGCCTCAGTCTGCATGATGGGACCGCTGGTCGGGCGCTTGGGCAAGGCGACGGTCTCGATGCCCGGCGGCTGCGTCATCGGCGACCGCCCGGTGGACCTGCACCTGCGCGGGCTGGAGGCGCTGGGGGCCAAGGTGGACCTATCGGAGGGCAACATCCACATCACGACCTCGCGCAAGGGCTGAAGGGCTGCGAGGTCAACCTGCGCGGCAAACACGCACCACGAAAAGCTGGGACGGACAACGTGATCATGGCGGCGGCGCTTTTGCAAAGGGACGACGTATCGAAGGCGCGGGCTCGCCGAGCCGGAGGTCGTGGACCTCGCCAATTTCCTCAACGCGATGGGCGCGAAGATCACCGGGCGGGCACCGCGCGGATCGTGGTCGAGGGCGTCGAATCGCTGGGCGGCGTGGACTACACGGTGATCCCGGACCGGATCGAGGCGGGCACGTTTTGCATGGCCGCGATGGCGGGCGGTGGCGAGGTCACGCTCAAGCGGGTGGACCGGGCGGGCATGTCGCCAGCGTGGCGCATGTGCTCGAACAATGCGGCTTTAAAATCACCGGCGGCAAGAACACGCTGACGGTGAAGCGCACCGGCGACTTGCGCGGCGCGGAGATCACGACCGAGCCGTGTCCGGGCTTCCCCACCGACATGCAGGCGCAGATGGGCGCGCTCTTCTGCACGCTGCCGGGCATCAGCGTGGTGACCGAGACGGTTTTCCGAGCGTTTCATGCATGTCCCCGAGCTGATCCGGATGGGGGCGACGATCCAGCGCGAGGCACCCACCGCCGTGATCCACGGCGGCAAGCCGCTGTCGGGCGTTTCCGGTCATGGCGCGCCCGCCGCCCTCGTCCTCGCCGCGCTCTGCGCCAAGGGGCAAACCGAGATCAACCGCGTCTATCACATCGACCGCGCTACGAGCACATCGACGAAAAGCTCCAAGACCTCGGCGCGGATATCCGGCGGGTGAAAGCGTGATCGCGGGGCAGGCGGATGCGTGATCGCAATTGCGTAACGACGGCGCTGGCGGCGTCGCTGTCGCCGGGTTTGTGAGAACTCGGGGCATCGGAGGCTCGCCCCGTCGACCTTACGAAAGGCGCGGATTTCTAGGCTGGGCGGTAGGTTTTTACAAAAACCTAACAATTCTCCGGCCGGGGCTTTAGCGTGGCTTAACGAGCGTGGGGTCTATTTCAATATGGCGCCGATTCTCAGCCGAGAACGCGGCGGTCCATCACCGAACTGAAACCCTAGACCCCAAGAAGCCATGAAAATGCGCCCCTTGATCCGCCAACCCCGGGCGGTCGCCGCCGCCGGGGTTTCCCTCATCCTCAGCCTCGGCGCGGCATCGCTCCGCGCCCAGACCAAACAGGCGGTCCGCACCCGGACCGCGCCGGTGACATCGGACCAGCAGTTGCTGCTCGAGCAAGCCTTCGCCCCGCGCGCCGTCAAGCGCCCGAGCGCGCCGCAGCCCGCGCCGCCCCCGCCGATCCAGAGCGGCGGCCAGTTTCAGTTCCCCGCCGAGTTCCGCACCATCGACGGCACCTCAAACAACTCCGCTAACAGCACGCTCGGATCCGCCGGCACGCCGATGATCCGGCTTTCCCCCGCCGACTACGCCGACGGCTCCGGCTCCCCGGCCGGCGCGGACCGCGCCTCCGCCCGCGAGGTGAGCAACGCGGTCTGCGCCGCCTCCGGCGAGCGCCCGAATGCGCGCGGGGCCAGCGACTTCATCTGGCAGTGGGGGCAGTTCGTCGACCACGACATCGACGAGACGCCGACGCTCGATCCCCCCGAGGCGTTCGACGTCGCGGTGCCGGCCGGCGATCCGTATTTCGACCCGTTCAACACCGGCGCGCAGGTGATTGGGCTCAACCGCTCGTATTTCGAGCTGATCGGCGGCCGCCGCGAGCAGTTCAACGCGATCACCGCCTTCATCGACGCCTCTAATGTTTACGGCAGTGACGAGGAGCGCTCTTACGCCTTGCGCACGCTCGACGGCACCGGGAAGCTGCGCATGACCGGCGACACGATGCCGCCGCTCAACGACGCCGGCTTCCCCAACGCCCCGGCAAGCTCCGCGAACTTCTACCTGGCCGGCGATGTCCGCGCGAACGAGCAGATCGGGCTGCTCGCCATGCACACGCTCTTCATCCGCGAGCACAACTACTGGGCGGGCGTCATCGGCGCGGCGGAGCCGATCCTGAGCGACGAGGAAATCTACCAGATGGCGCGCTGCGTGGTCGCCGCCGAGCTGCAGGCGATCACCTATCGCGAATTCCTCCCGGTCTTGCTCGGACCCGATGCGATCCCGCCCTACCGGGGCTATCGGGAGGATGTCGATCCCTCGATCGCCAACGAATTCGCGACGGCGGCGTATCGGCTCGGCCACAGCATGCTGTCGCCGACCCTGCAGCGGATCGACGCCTCGGGCAATGCGATCGCGGAAGGCCACATCGCGTTGGCGGATGCGTTCTTCGCGCCGCAGGTGCTCGCCGCCACGGGCATCGATCCGGTCTTGCGCGGGCTGGCCTCGCAGCGCTGCCAGGAGGTCGATAGCGAGCTGACCGACGCGGTGCGCAACTTCCTGTTCGGGCCGCCCGGGTCAGGCGGGCTCGACCTTGCCTCCCTCAACATCCAGCGCGGCCGCGACCACGGGCTGCCGGGTTACAACGCGCTGCGCCGCGCCATGGGGCTGCGCCCCGCCCGCCGCTTCAGCGACGTCAACCCCGATCCCGCCGTCGCCGCCCGCCTCGCCGCCGCCTATAACGATCCGGATCAGATCGACGCCTGGGTCGGCGGGCTGGCCGAACCCCACGCCCCCGGCGCGATGGTTGGCCCGCTCATCCTCGCCGTCGTCCGCGACCAATTCACCCGGCTCCGCGACGGCGACCGGTTCTGGTATCAAGGCTACCTCTCGCCCGAACTCGCCGACCTCGTCGAAGCGCAGACGCTCGCCGCCATCATCCGCCGCAACACCGGGATCGGCGACGAATTGCCCGACAACGTCTTCATCGCCGGAACCCCCGATCCGCAGACCAATCCGGCACCCAGCCCGAGCCGCACCAAGATCCGGCGCGGCAAACGCTAGCCCAAGCCTTAGCGCCAAAACAATCCCCACATAGAGCGAAACCCAGCCCGGCGGGCATACGTGCCCGCCGGGCATCTTTTTCCCTTCTGGCATAGAAACATGATAAGTAATTGAAATGAAATAGTTATATCTTGTTGGACCAGCCTGATGTTTTCTCGAATTTCCTTCCCCCCCAAAAAATCCCCTGGATGGCGACCAACTCGCGCCCAGCGGTGAAGCCCAGGTAGAACGAAGCGACTTTGGATGTCGGTGCGGAAGAGGTATCTACCCCAATTCTCTTGGGAAGGACAACCGATCAGCAGGGGCTTGGGTCGCTTGGACCGATGGGCGAACCGAAAGACGACCGGCGAGATTCCGCCTCACCCCGGAGGGATGCCGGATCGTAGCCGGTGCCAGGAGCGCCAGCGACGCAGCCGCCGGATTCCCGGGGCGGCACGAATCCGCCCCAGCAGGGGCGGCGGAACCGGCTAGACTGATAGCCAAAGAGATTTGCGCCTATTTATTTAAAACCCCGCCATATCGTGCGAGCCACAGGGTGCCGCGCAATCCGGGCGTCGTGAATCTCAATCCCCTCCTCGGGAGGGGCGGGGGGTGGGTCAGCGAGCAGCGGACGACCACGGCGGGATCGGTCCGCCAAGCGCTGGTCTTGTTCCAATCCGTTGGAATCGAGGGCTATACACCTCATCTACCCACCCCTAATTCTCCTCCCAGGAGGGGGACTTGCGGCGCGCCGCTCAGCCTCATCTGAGCCAGGATGCAAACAGCGCGCTTTGGGCTGTCGATTCCCGCCATTGTTTTTGGCAATGCGTCTATGCGCCAACCCTCCCGGTCGGAACGGCTCTTGGCGAGACCGGTGGCTGCGATCACCTCGGGTTCGCTTACCACCGGTTACACGTTCCGCCGCCCCTCCGGGGCGATTGCAATGGATCGCACGGCGTCCGCAGAGCACCCGCACCGCCTTTGGCAAAGCGGCTCCTAGCGGCGCAGCGAGGCGGTGACGAGCGCCAGCGTGACGAGCGAGCTGATCGGCATGAGGATGGCGGCGAGGAGCGGGCTCATCCAGCCGGCGAGGGCGGCGCCGACGGCGGCGGCGTTGTAGATGAGGGCGAAGGCGAAGGCGTTGACGACGGTGCGGCGGCGCAGGGCGGCGACTTGGAAGGCGGCGCGGATGGCGCGCAGCCCGCGCCCGAGGAAGAAGAAATCGCATTTGGCTCCGAGGATGCCGGAGTCCGAGGCGGGCGTGCCGCGGCAGGCGGCGGCGTCGAAGGCGAGCGAGTCGTTGGCGCCGTCGCCGAGGAAAAGCGTGCCTTCGCCGACACGCTCCGCCTTCTGGTCGGGCGTCAGTTCAGCGAGGCAGGCGTCGGGCGGCAAGCCGAGTGCCGCGCCCATGCGGGCGACGTTGGCGCGGCGGTCGCCGGAGAGGATGACGATGTCCAGGCCGGCGGCGCGGAGCTGGGCGATCTCATCGGCGGCCCCGGTGCGGAGCGCCTCGCGGAACCGGAAGGCGGCGACCGCGCGACCGTTGCGGCAGAGCTGCGAGGACGCGTCGGGATCGCCGGCCGGCTCGCCTTGCCATCCGGGGCGGCCGAGCGTCCAGCGCGCGCCATCGCCCGCCGCCATCGCGACGCCTTGACCTGGCGTTTCTTCGACCTCGCCGACCATCGGGGGCGCGCTGCCGCCGGTGCCGGTGGCTTCGAGCGCCTCGCGCAGCGCTTGGGCGGCGGGGTGCAGGCTGTCGCGGACCAGGGCGGCCAAGGCGGAGCGCGCGGCGGGGTCGAGCGCGGCGAGCGCCTCGGGGTTGGCCAGCTCCGGCACCTCCAGCGTGAGCGTCCCGGTTTTGTCGAAGGCGATGCGGCGGATGCCGGACAGCTTTGCCCAGATGTCGGCGGACTTGACGAACAACCCGATGCGGCGCAGCGCCCCGGCGGCGAGCTCGTCCGCCAGCGGGATGGCGACGCCGATGGCGCACGGGCAGCTCACCACGAGCACCGAGATGAAGACCTGGAGCGCGTCGCCGAACTTCGCGCCGGACGCCAGCCACGCGGCGAAGCCGGCGACGGCGATGCCGAGCACAGCGCCGAGATACCAGCGCAGGAGGCGCTCCAGCCCGGCGTGGCGGAACGCGCGCCCTTTCGCGCCGGCGGTCAGCTTGGCGACCAGCGAGTCGGCGTAGGCTTCCTCCGCGCGCAGGGCGACCGGGGCGCGCCCGATGTTGATCGCGCCGGACGGGACGCGGCGGCCGCGCTTCCACGGGCGCGGCTCCGGCTCGCCGCTGATCCATTCGAGGCTGAATTCCGCGTCGCCGCCGGTCAGCGTGGCGGCGGCGGGCAAGGCGGATCCCGGCGCGAGCAGGAACTCGGTGCCCGGCGCGAGGTCGCCCACCGGGAGGCTGCCGCCGCCGGGAGTGGCCAGCTCGCGCGGCGCGGCATCGCGCGACGACAGGTGCCGGCGGCTCGCCGCCGAAGCCTTTTCCTGGAGGAGCCGCCCGAGAAGCATGAGCGCGATGAAGGTCGCCACGAAATCGAAGTAGATCAGATCGCGGACGCCGAGCATCCAGCCGATGATCGAGCCGTGAAGGCGGCGATGATGCCGAGCGAGATCGGGGTGTCGATGTGCATCGCGCCCGCCCGCAGCCCCGCCCAAGCGCGAGAGATGAAATAGCTGCCGCCCACGATGAGCGCGGCGGTCGCGGTGGCGGCGCTGATCAGCTCGAAGATCCCGGCCAAGAAAAACGTGTCCTCCATCCCGGCATAGTGCGGCAGGGTGAAAACCATCGCGTTGAGCGCCGCGCCGCCGCATGATCCCGAAGCGCTTACCAGCGGCATCGCCGAGCGCACGCCCGCCGCGCTCTCCACGCCCGGTTTGCCCGCCCGGTAGCCGAAGCGCCCGATCTCGGCGGCGAAGCCCGGCAGCGAGAATTCGCCCGGCTCCCACCAGAGCCGCGCGCGGCGCCCGAGGCGAAGCCGATCTCGATGCGCAGCGCGCCGGGCGACCGCTCGAAGAGCCGCTCGATCAGCCAGACGCAGGCGGCGCAGCTCAGCCCGCTCAACCCGACTTCGAGGTCGGCGGACCCGGATTCCCCGGCGGCGGCCTCCGCCTTGCCTGCCGTTTCCGCGAGCCACGGGTCCACCGTGTTAGCGAACGGTGGCGCGGACCCGGCGGGGGCGAGTTCGCGCGCGCCTTTCAGGTCGTAATACTGGTCGAACCCGCTCTCGTGGATGAGGCGATAGACAAATTGGCATCCGCCGCAGCAGAACTCCGAGCGTTCGTCGGGGCACGGGGTTCCGCAGTGGCGGCAAAGCGTAGCGGTGGCAGTGGACATGGGGCTGACGTGGGGCGTCGGCTTTAGCAAACACTAGATCGCCCAGGCCGACACCCGCAGAATGTCGGTTCGTGCGCAGATCTTGCGCTTCGCCCCGCCGCGCGCCGCTACTAGCGGAATCTGCCCGAAAAGAGGATCCGCAGAAGATGGACAAAGCCGGTCCAGAATCGGTCGCCGCCCGCCGCCCCGAGCGACGCGAGCAGCAAGACGATCCCCGCGAATGCCCCCAGCCCGGCGAGCAATCCATGGTTGTAATAGACGAGCGCAGCCGGATAGAGCGCGATGATCGCGCCACCGATCAACCCGCACCCGAAGTGGACCTTTCTATTGTGGTTGCCGTGGATGATTTTTGACATCGAGGGATTCTTGGTCGCGGACGCCCGCACCGCAAATGCTGATCGCGTCGCAGCGATGTGCAGCAGGGAAAGATGCGCGAAGCGCTCCGCGCGCATGATAGCGGCGGCGTTACCAACGATTCCCGCCAAGGGCGCGACAGGAGAGCCCCTTATGCCACCTCGCGGAGACGGCACTCATGCTGTCTTCGATCAGCGGCATCGCCTTGACCAAAGCGGGAAGCCCACCCTCAGATGCCAAAATCCAACGAAAGGCAAAAACGGAAGTATCGATATAGCCTGCGGCGAAAATTGTGCTTTTGTTAGGGCGCGTCCGCCCCTACGGGCGCGCCTATTTGTTCGCACGGACTTCGAAGACCCAGACCAGATCGACTTGACCTACTTGGCTGTTCCTTGCCGAGCCGGGAATGCGCGACCCGAACTTTTCCCGCTCGGTGGTGCTCATCACGGCGCACGACCCCGAGGAGGGCGCGCATGGATACATCGTGAACTGACCGCTCAACAAGGTGGTGGGCGACCTGCTCAGCGGCGAGGAATTCGCCCAGCTTTCCTCGCCGAGGTCCCGGTCTTCTCGGCGGTCCGGTCGGCACTACCAGCTCACCCTCGCCCGCCTTTACTGGAATGAGCAGCTCGGCGAGCTCGACGCCGAAAGCCACCTCTCCGCCGCGGACGCCAAGCGCCAGCTCGACGAAGGGTTTCCGGTCTTTGCCTTTGTCGGCTACTCCGGCTGGTCGGGCGGGCAGCTCGAAGAGGAACTCCAGCAAAACGCCTGGATCGTGCGCGCGCCCGCCGAGCAGGTCGCCGGTGGCGGCAGTGAGGGCAAGGCTGTGGGACTGCGCTGCTCGGCGCGATGTAGTGCCTTTATTACCGGTTGAGCCCGGGAATGCCGGAGGATCCGGTTTGAACTGGACGCGCCGCGCGGAAGCTGGACCACACTTCCTTCGCCGGGGAGCACACGGTCTATTTCGACCATGCGGTAGCCCAGCCCCGGACCGAAGAGGGTGGAGCTGTCGAGCTTACCGTTGCGGCGGACGTAGAGACCGATGGACCTTCGCCTCGGCATTCGATGCCTCCGGGTAGAACTGCATCGCATTGCACTTCCGGCGCTACGACGTCCTGGCGTGGGCGGCGAGCTGGAAGTGGGCGATCTGGGCGAGCATCGGGTTGGTCAGGTCCTGCACCATGATGCCCATGGCTGTGGCGCGCGCCCAGGCGAGGCTGAGCAGCGCGCCGGTCATCGTCTTGCACGTCTTGAGCGCCACGCCGTTCCAGCCCAGCCGCCGCCCCGCGCGGACGAACGTCCAGTCGTGCGCGCTCTCGTCCATGTAGAGCTTGCGCCCGCCGATCGCGGACGTCGAACGCATCTGCTCCGAGGTCGTAGCGAACGGCTGCTCGACGTAGAGGATCATCGCATAGACATCGGGCTGCTGCGCCTCGACGCGGTCGAGGACGCCGAGGACGTAGTCGGGGTTCGGCGCGGTGCAGTTGAAATCGGGCGCAAGGTAGGCGGCTCCCTCCTCCAGCCCGATCGACCCGATGTCGATGAGGCGTTGCACATCCCAGTCCGCATCTGCCGCAAAGCTTGAGCTTCAGACAACTGCGCCGTCGCGCCGGATCCAATCGCGGAGCAGCACCGGATAGCCGTCGTCCGGCTCGGTCCCCTCTCAAATCGGATGGCGCGAGTGGATCCGCGCCGCCGCTGACCGAGTGCCAGACCGGCAGCGTCGTCTCGCGCGGCACCAGATAGTCGGCGGGATAGCGGCCGGCGAACGACACGCCGCTCCCGCCTTCCGGCTCCAGATAGGCGGCGGCGAGGTCCGCATCTCAAAAAGTCCGCCGTATAGGTCTCGTATGTTTCTACAGGTCGCAGGCGTGCCCATAGGCATCGTGCAAGGCGATGTCGAACGGCGATAGGCAGACCAGCGCGGGCAGGTGACCAAGCGGTGCGCGGTCTGGTTTATTGGCATTCAGCGGCGGCGGCGAGCGTTGAGACGCTCGCGCCGCGGCGGTACCGACTTCAACGCATGCCCTCCTCAGCCTTTGAACTGGTGCGTTGCAACGCGGCATCCGCGCACGCTCGGCCATCTGCGCCGCCGCTCGCCGCCGCGGATAGCGGCTTCCGCCGGCACCAGACCGCCGCCACGCCCAGCGGCGTCTCTCACCAGCCTCCAAAGTCGCGCCGTCCCGCCCGCCGACGGCGACCTGCGCCTGCGCGCAGATCAGCTCGGTCATCGTATAGCTCCTGGCCTTGTGGCAGGGCACCCGCATCTTGACGGGCAAGAGATACAGTTCGCGCGGCGCGGAGGCGGATGTCGGTCGGTTTCACTGCCTCCACTTGGCGGGCGGCATCCAAAACGCAAAGGCGGATGGACGAAAAAGCCTGCCGACTACCGACAGGAGGCAAATCATTCTCGCCGCCGATCCAGGTCCAAAAGAACACCGAAATCCAATAAAGCAGAATGGCGGATTCACGATCAAGCGAACACCTTGAGCCCCCTGCCCGAGCCACGCGGTAGATTTCGACAGGTGCCCCCGCCCGGTGCCCCAGCTAGCAGGGCTGTGTGCCCCCAGTCGGATTCCTTTGAGCGTTGAATTTCGCCATCTGCTCCCTCCTGCGTTTGCCCTCGCCGCCTCTTCTTGAGCGGCGGCGGCGGTCTCCTCATCGGCGGCGGCATCATCTTGCTCGCTCGGCGGCTGGGTTGTTGGCAGGATCGGTCATCGCTCACCTTCGCCCGACCGGCGCGCGAATCAATCGCGGGGTTGCCCGGAACGCCGCTTGCATCCCCGCACCTCGATGCTTCAATCTGTCACAGGCGATCCGGCGGCGAGTTCATCAATCTGTGGGATTTATGGAAAGTTTTTCCGATTCTGGCGGCAAGCGCTTGTATGCCGCCCGGAGCCGCCTACTGCTGAACCGTGGGCGAAGGCGTCCGCCCTGACCCAAAATTCGTTCCCTTTTTCTAGATCCCCGATGCCCGAATCCCCCGCCGACTCTGCCTGCCTGAGCGACTCCGCCCCGGCGTTCCCGCTCGGTCCGTTTTCCATGGATGGGGAAAAGCCAGTGTTTATCTTGTGCTTCATGCGTGATTGAATCCGAGGATCTGATCTGGGCAGGTCGCCGAATCGCTGGTCGTTCTCCGCGACCAAGGCGGGCACCGCATCGTTTTCAAAGCCTCCCTACGACAAGGCGAACCGGACCAGCGCGGGTCGTATCGCGGTCCCGGCGCGGAGGAAGGCTGCGCGCTGCCTCGCCGCCGTGGGCAAAATTCGATGCCGGTACGACCGACGCATTCCGCCGCCGAGGCGGCAATCGCCGCATGACTATGTCGATGTCCTGCAGATCCCGGCATTCCTCTGCCGCCAGACCGATCTGCTGGAGGCGGCGGCGGCGACCGGTCGGGTGGTCAATGTCAAGAAGGGACAGTTCCTCGCACCGCAAGACGTCGCCTACATCGCGGAGAAGCTGGAGGCGTTTGGCTCCGGTCCGTTTTGCTTCACGGAGCGCGGCTCGACCTTCGGCTACCACAATCTGGTCGCCGACATGCGGTCGCTCCCGTGGATCCGCGGCTGGGCTACCGCGTCGTCTTTGACGCCACCCATTCGGTGCAGCGCCCCGGCGGGCTGGGCGGGACATCGGGCGGCGACGGCGCGCTCGCCCCGGTGCTCGCCCGCGCGGCGGTCGCGGCGGGGTGCGACGGCGTTTTCATGGAAACTCACCCGAATCCAGCGGCGGCGCTTTCCGACGGCCCGAACATGGTCCCGCTTGCGGACCTGCCCAATCTTCTGAACGTTCTGACCCAAATCCATGAAATCGCCCGCCACGCATAGATCTATCCTCGCGACCGCCGCCGCTGCCGCCCTCGCGCTTGCCGGGTCAGCAGGCATCGCCCGGCACAAGAAGGGTCCCAAGGCAACGCCCCGAGCGACGCAGCAAAGCCCGGCGCCGCGAAGGACCAAGCGGCGAAGGCGCGAAGCCCGCGACCGGCGAGGAGGCGAAGCCCGGTCCGGCGGCTCCGCCTTCCACCGGCGGACCAACAGCGGGCGAAGGAGCGGGCGCGGGTTCCGACCCTGCGGCGACCGCCCCGGCAGAGGCACCCGGATCGCGCCTTTCCGAGATCAGCAAGCTGCTGCCGCTCGGTCGCCCGAACCGCGGCGTGATGATCCCGAACATCGACCCGAACACCGGCGAGAAGCGCCGCTGACCAACATCGAGACGCTGACCCGCGTGGACGACGAGCAGCTCTCTCGCCCTCGAAGACATGCGCATCGATATGTTCGACGAAACCGGATCGCCCGACGTCTCGATCCGGATCAAACACGGCTCCTACCACCTGCCGACCGACGAGCTGCGCAGCGATTCGCGACCAAGGTGGTGCGCAAAGACTTCGTCATCGAAGCGGACCGCATGGTCTTTGACACCGTGAAGCAAGAGGGCAAGATGGTTAAGCGCGTCGAGATGACGATCTATAATTTCCGCTCGGTGCAGAGCGCCGCCCGCCCCAGGTGCGGAGGCCGCCGAGTCCCCCAGCGACGCCGCTCCGGCTCCGCTCCGGCTGCCGAACCCGATCCTGATCCCGCCCCGCGAAGGCACCCGAATAGACCGATGACATTCCGAATTCCCAGCGCCGCCCTACGCCTCGCCCTCGCCGCTTCTTCATCGGCGCGTTTGCCGCGCCGTCATCCGCCCAGCGGCGGCAGGGATTTTCGACCGCTGACAAAAGCGAGGACGCCCTCGAGGATGCGCTCAAGCAGGTGGACAAAGTCAAAGAAGCCGCCCAGCGCAGCGGGCGCTCCAGCGAACTGAACGACGCGCTCGCCGCCTCGAACGCGCGCGCCAGCGCCGCCGCGAAGTTGAACGGCATATGGACGCCGAGCGAGCAGCGGCTCAACGCCGAAAAGCTTCGCCAAGCCGCCGAGGCAGCCAAGGAGCGCGAGCGAAAGGGTCCCGACCCCGATCGGCTCAAGCGCGAACAGGCGGAACTCCAAAACTCGCCGAATCAAAAAGGCATCTGCCTCGCCTGAGGCTTCCGCTTTGATCATGGACGAAGCGCGCCGAAAATGCATCTTCCCGGCTGATCGCTTCAGAGGGCACCCCTTCCGAACCGCCCTCGACTTCTGCGGGACCGATGAGGTGGCGGCTCAGACGCCTGCGCCTGCGCCGAAGCCAGAACCCGAACTCAAGCGCGACGAAAATGGCGTGCCGATCCCGCTGCCGCCCAAGCGCGTCCCGACCACCGGGACGAAGGCAAGGTCGAACACATCAAGATCACCGCGCAGGGTCCGGGGATTCTTGATGCTCGCGAAGAAAGTGGTCCCTCTACAACGACGACGTGAAGGTGGACCATCCGGAATTTAAGATCACCAGCGACAAGCTCGAAGTGTTTTTTGAAAGCGACGCCACGATGGATTCCCGAAAAAAGGCTCCGCCCAAAGAGGGAGCAATGACAGCGGCGGCATCCTCAAAGCAATCGCCACCGGACAGCTCGTAATTTTCGAGAAGGAAGACCAAGATGGAAATCCGCAGGTCGCCCGCTGTCGCAACGCCGTTTACGATGGTATCAGCGGGGACACGACGCTGCGGGGGTACTCGCAGATCTTGACCGCGAAAGGAACGATGAGCGAAAGCTACTCTCCTGATGACCTATTTCGTGATCGAAGGCGAGTGTCCTCGCCGCTTGGAGGTCCGCTGACTTCGATAAAAGCGCGAAATCGACCGACCAGTCCAGCTCGGTCTCCCCAAGCGACTTCAACATCGGCACAGCCGCCGCAGCCCTGTTCGCGCAGCGAAGCGCCGCGCCAACCGAAGGCGTGCTGGAGCGAATTCCGAGGCAGCCCCGCGCCGCCCCGTCGTTGCCGCCGGAATTGCTGCCCGCGCCAGAAGGCACACCCGCGCCGCGCCTCGCCGCGCCACGCCGCTGGCTGGGCCGGACCAAGGCGGAAAAGGTGAAGATCAATGCGGCAGGCGATTGCTTTTCGACGCCAGCTCAAAGATCGTCATCTTCACCGACGACGCTGTCCTCCACCCGACTTCACGATCAACAGCGACCGGCTCGAACTCTTCCTCGCCGACGAATTGGTCGGGAAGGAGGGCGACGAGCCTGCGGAGAGACGGCGGTTTGGGCGAGCCACCGGCAGCGCCTGCTCCCGCCGCCGGGCGACGCTCTCCAAAAGAGAAGATCAAGGGATCGACAGCGGCGGCATCAAATGGCGGCCCGCGGAGGCGCGCGATGGTCCGGATCGAGAAGGCGGACTAATGGCAACCCGCAAGATCGCGCTGTGCCGATGGGCGAAATACGACGCGGAGACCGGCGACATCACGATGCGGGTGCGTTCTCGCAGATCCAGCGCGGCGAGCAGTTGATCCGCGCGACCTCCGAGGCGACCCGCTTCATCATCAAACCCAACGGCTCGCGCTCGAAACCTTCGGTCCCATCGAGACCGACCTGCGCCGCAAACCTGAGAAGAAACCCAAGGCAACACCGCCGCTGACCTGCCGCCCCCGGCGATGCCCCGCTCAATCCCCAATGAGCGCCACCCAATCTCCCAGATCAACCCGCGCGCCGCCGCCGCCGGGCTCAGCGCGGTCGGAGCTTACAGCGGCTTCCTGCTTTCCACCAACAAGCTGGTCAAAATCTACGACGCTACCGCGCGCGGTCGTCAACGGCGTGGACATCACGGTGCGCTCCCAAGCGAGATCGTCGGCTTGCTCGGACCGAACGGCGCGGGCAAGACGACAGCTTCACATGATCGTCGGCTTGGTCGAACCCGACGGCGGCGAGGTCACGTTCGCCGGGCAAGACGCGACCCGCCTCCCGATGGCCAAGCGCGCCCGGCTCTCCGGCATGGGCTGGTCACAAGAGGAATCGATCTTCCGCAAGCTAAAGCGTCCGCGACAACATCATGGCGTGGATGAGACCCGCACCGACCTGAGCCGCAAGGAACGCAAGCAAAGCGCTGCGAGAGCCTGATGGAGCGTTCGGCATCGCCCACCTCGCCAACAACACTGCGCCACCCTGTCCGGCGGCGAAAAGCGCCGGCTTCGACATCGCCCGCTCGCTGGTCACCGAGCCGAGCCTCCTCATGCTGGATGAGCCATTTTCCGGCGTAGATCCGATTGCCGTGGAGCAGATCCAAGAGATCATCCGCTCCCTCCGCCAGGCGGGGCTCGCCATCCTCATCACCGATCACAACGTCCGCGAGACGCTGTCGATCGTCGACCGCGCCTACCTCATCTACGAGGGCAAAGTCATGCGCGAAGGCACCAAAGACTATCTCATCAACGACCCAGAAAGCCGCAAGCTCTACCTAGGCGAGCGGTTCACCATGTAACCCCCACCAGAAACCCAGAATCGATTTCCTAAACCGCAACTACGCTACAGACATGCAAACCGCGAATACGAACCTGCCCATCACCGTCACTGGCCGCCACGTCGATGTTTCCGACGCGATGCGCGACTACGCGACCAAGAAGATCGAAGGGCTCCACCTAGACTATCCTAAGATCATCGAGGCGAAGGCGATCCTCGACGTCCAGAAGAACCGGCACATCGCCGAGGTCATCCTCTTCTGCGCCAACCACATCACGATCGAGGCGGACAGCCAGACCGACGACATGTATGCGGCGATCGACGAGACGATGTCGAAGATCGCCCGCCGGATGCGCAAGCACAAGACCCGCCTGCTCGCCAAAAAGCAGCGCCCGCGCAAAGGTGCCGTCCGCCATCTCGAAGAACACGTCTTCTCCCCGCTGCACCTCGAAAAAGAGGAGGAGGAAGAGATCGAACCGGTCATCGTCCACAAGGAAAAACCACGGATCCGCCCGCTCTTCCCGGACGAGGCGATGGTCCAGCTCGAACTCAATGAGGAGGCTCCGTTCGTCGTCTTCCACAACCAGAGGAACGACCGGCTGGCTTCATCCTCTTCCGCCGCAAAGATGGCGACTACGGCATGATCGAACCCGATCTGAGCGAGTTCGTCAGCTGAGCGATCCCGCTTTTAGATTTTGCCCATTTCATGCGCCCTGCCCACCGGATTGGTTGGCAGGGCGCATTGTTTTGGTCCGTAATCTGCTGAAACAATCGCGTAACCTAGAACAGAATTCCGCCCCATGAAGCCCTCTCCCCATCCCGCTGCCGCCATCCTCGCATTCGCCGCCGCCGCGTTCGCCCTCGGCATCCACCACCGCTTCTACGGCCGAAAACCTCCTCGCCAACCATGCGCCCAAAGCGGGGCGACCGACGGCTGGACGATTATCGCGGGCGGCGGGAACGGCTGGGGCACCCGGCGGCACCTCCTACGACGGGGACGGTTCGTCCTTCGTCTCTACGCCTGGTGCCAGCGCTCCCAGACCATCGACCTGCTGGCGGAAGGCTACACCGCAGACTTTTCTCGACCGCCGCCGCCGATCCGCGCCTCCGAGGCGATCCGCGGATGACCCCGAGCAACGCCGCCGACCAATATTACTTGCGGGTTGAGCTGCGCGACGAAAATGGAATCGCCCTCGCGACGGGGAGCGCGGCACGCAAGCAAAGCCCGCCTGTCGCCTTCGATGGCTGGACGGTCGAGGAAAACGTTTTTGAAAAACTATCCCCGCCGGCTGTCCGGCAGAGTCTACTGGGAGGACGGCGGCAAAGACGTCGAATTCTGGCTGGGATTCTACGGCGCGATCTTTGACGCCGCGCTCCTTGAATTCGCCGACCCTGCGCCCACCGGCATCCACCTCACGCCCGGCAGCTATCCGGTCAGCGCGACCGCCGGCGGCGTCGCAGGAATTTTGACGACGGACGACAATCCCGGATCGACGCACACCTACGACCTGGTCGCCGACACCAGCGAGCAGCTCATCGTCCAGCGGGGAGCGAACTGGCGCTACACCGACACCGACGTCGATTTGTCGGCGCTGGACTGGAAGGCTCCCTCCGGCACGGAGGCGGGGCAGTTCGACGACAGCGGCTGGTCGCAGGGATTCGCCGAGCTAGGCTACGGAGAAAACGACGAGGCCACCCCGATCAACGGCGAGGGAAATGTGATCGCCCATTATTTCCGCCACGAATTCTCGATCGCAGCGGGGGGCTTGGATAACTTGACCGGCTTGACGCTCCGCCTTAAGCGGGACGACGGGGCGGTCGTCTATCTCAACGGACAGGAAATCGCCCGCGATAACATGCCCGCTGGCCCGATCGATGCCTTCACCCTAGCGGCCGGCAACGCCTCGGACGACGGCGCGAACTTCCACGAATTCACCGTCCCGCTCGCCCTCCTCCAAGAGGGCGTCAACACGCTCGCCGCCGAGGTCCACCAGGCGGCGCTGACCAGCAGCGACGTCAGCTTTGACCTGGAGTTGGCGGCGCAGCAGATCGCCGAGGATTACGACAACGCGCTCTTCGCCATCGACGGCGACCGCGTCATCTTTGCGCAAGACGCGAGTTCGCTCCCGGTCACGGTCGGCGCGACCTGGACGATCCAGGTTCGCACCACCGATGACGCCGGCAACCACCTCTCCGAAAGGCTGACCATCACCGGCGTCGAGGACCCGACCGAGCCGCCGACGGACATCACGCTCGATCCGGCGACCCTCGTCGAAGACGAATTGCCCGGCACTCTGGTCGGCGTTTTCACGACCGCCGATGCGGATGTCGGCGACCTCCATTCCTACACCTTCGCCGCGGGAGAAGGCGATGCCGACAACAGCTCGTTTACGATCAGCGCCGACCGGCTGCTTACGGCGGAGATCTTTGACGCCGGTGTCCAGAGCAGCTATTCGATCCGCGTGCGGTCCACGGACTCGGCGGGCTTGTCGGTCGAAAAGGCGCTCGCCGTCACGATCACCAACAAAAACGATCCGCCGACCGACATCCAGCTTTCCGCCAGCCAAGTCCCCGGCTCCGCCGACGCGGATACCCTGATCGGCACGCTTTCCACCGACGACCCCGACAATCCGCTCGGTGAGACGCACACCTACGCCGTGCTTCCGCTGCTCGGTGCCACCCCGATTTTCGGGTTCGGCAGCGAATGGCGGTTCCTCGATACCGGCACCAGTCTCGATGCCGAAAACTGGACTACCCGCTCCGGCGGATTTCGACGACTCGGGCTGGAAAACCGGCACCGGAACCTTCGGCTACGGCGACGCCCAGAGCACGGCTCGTCGATTTCGGACCAGATGCGAACAACAAATTCCCGACCACCTACTTCCGCCGCACGTTCACGCTCGCCAATCTGAACGGGATCGATGCCGTCGAAATCCGCCTCATCCGCGATGACGGTGCCGCCGTCTTCCTCAATGGCGTCGAAGTCGCCCGCGACAATCCCGCCGCCGGTGCGCTCTACGCGACCTTTGCCGACACCGCCATCGGGGACGCCGACGAGACGACGCCCGTCATCTTTACCGCCGACAAATCGCTGCTCGCCGCCGGCGAGAACACGATCGCCGTCGAGGTCCACCAGGTCAACGCCACCAGCAGCGACCTGAGCTTCGACCTCGCCCTCTTCGCGCTCGGCGACACGTCTGCCGCGCCCTACGTCCAGATCGCCAACGGCAATGAAGTCCAGACCAACGCCGCTTTCGCCGCCGCCGATCTCCGCCTGGCACCCGCCTTCCCTGAGCCTCCGCAGCACCGATTCCGGCAGCGAATTTGTCGACCGCGAATTCACGATCACGATCATCTCCGACGACCCGGACGATATCGACGGAGACCGGCTGCCGGACGTTTGGGAGTCGCAATTCTTCACCGATATCTTCGCGCAAAATGCGGCGGACGACAGCGACGGCGACGGAAGTCGAACGGCGACGAGCTCGCGGCGGGCACCAACCCGAATGACGGCGCGGACTTCCTCGATCTCGCCATCGAACCCATTCCTTTGGGCACGGCTTCCGCCTCACCTGGCAAAGCCAACTCGACCACCAGTATCGCTTGTATTTCAATCCGGACCTCGCCCCCGGCAACTGGGGACCGATCGGCGATGCCCGCTTCTAACACCGGCGAATCCATGTCCACCGACCACACGCCGCCAGAAAACACCGACGCTTACCACTACCGGCTAGAGGCATCGCCCATCGCCCACAATCTGCCATGTGGCCTTCGGCGCGGCAGCCTGTAGAGACGGCACTCCTGCCGCTTGACCCGCGCATCGTCCTCGCCCCCGGTCCATGACTCAAAGGTTGCGCGCCCGTCGTCGTTCCCGGCTCGCCCTAGAACTCCGGTCCAGCCAAGCGGCGCGCTCAGCCGGACGGCTCGGAGAGCCGTCCCTGCCTCGGATTGGCCAACGCTTTCGGCGCAGGCGGCGGCAGTCATGTAGAGATGGCACTCCTGCCGTCTTGGAACCGCGGCATCGTCCTCGCCCCCGGTCCGTGACCAAGAAGGTTGCGCGCCTGACGGCGATCCCGGCTCGCCCTTGAACTCCGTCCGAAGCCAATCCGGCGCGCTTCCAGCCGACGCAGCCGGGAGAGCCGTCCCTGCCTCTGCCATAACGCTTTCGGCGCGGCGGCGCAGCCTGTAGAGACGGCACCCTGCCGTCTGGAACCGCGCATCGTCCTCGCCCCCCGTCCACGACCATCGAGTTGCGCGCCTGACGCGGATCCCGGCTCGCCCCGAACCCGGTCCAGCCAAAGCTGCGCAGCCGGACGGCTCGAGAGCCGTCCCTGCCTCGGTTGGCTAACGCTTTCGGCGCGGGCGGCAGCCTGTAGAGAGCACTCCTGCCGTCTTGGAACCGCGGCATCGTCCTCGCCCCCGGTCCGTGACCAAGAAGGTTGCGCGCCCGACGGCGATCCCGCTCGCCCAACTCCGTCCAGCCAACGGCGTTTCTTCAGCCGGATCGGCTCGGAGAGCCGTCCCTGCCTCGGGCTTGGGTGGACTCAACCTAAACCAGCTTCCAGTCGCCGCGATAGGGCAGCGCTTTGAGCAGCTTTTCGGCTTCGTCGTCGCCGACCACCATCTCTTTTTCGGGGTCCCACTTGATTGCGCGCCTCGAGCTTTTGCGAGACGTAGCCGATGTGACCCGGGTAGCGGAGCGATGCCCGGTCTCGGCGGGGCAGATGCATTCGGTGCGCGTCTTGACGCCATCGACGAAGTTTTTGTGATGTTCCGGGCGAGACGTAGCCTTTAATCGGCTCGCGGTCGTTTTTTCGCGCAGCCAATCCATACGTTCGAAGCTTCGAACTGTCCGCGGTGACCCAGATCCAGCCGTCCTCGCCGATCCACTGGTTTTCGCCCATCTTGTGGCGGTTGGACATCGAAATCGTGGTGCCGTTGGCGTATTCAGAAACAACTTCGTAGCTGATCGGCGCGTCCCACAATCCCTTCGGGGAATTCGAATTCCTTCGCTTCCAACCTTGATCGGACCGCTCTTATCCATCTGCAATCCCCAGTGGGCGATGTCATTGTGGTGGCTTCGATCCAGTCCATGAGCTGACCGCCGCCGTAGTCGAGGCACCAGCGCCAGTTCCAGTGCAGCCGGTTGGGCGAAAACGGCAGCAGGCGGCTGGGACCGCACCACAGGTCATAGTCGAGCTCATCCGGAATCGGCTGGGCGACTTGCCGTCGTCGCTGTCGTGACCTTTGCCGGTCGGCAGCCCGACCTCGACGTGCTTGACCTTGCCGATCAGCCCATTCATGACCGCCTCGGAGGCGATGCGGAATTTCATGTCCGGCGCTGCTGCGAGCCGACCTGGAAGATCCGCTTCTTCTCCGCCGCCAGTTTGTAAACCACCTGACCTTCGGCGAAGAGGTGGGTGATCGGCTTCTCGCAATAAACGTCCTTGTCGTTGCGCAGCGCCTCGACGGTCGCCAGCGCGTGCCAGTGGTCCGGCGTGCCGACGATGACCGCGTCGATGTCCTTGCGCGCGCAGAGTTCGCGGAAGTCATTGTAGGTGTCGCAGCCCTTGAAGTTGCCGCTCTCCTTGTCCTTGGCGAAGTGCTTCTCGACCATCCCCTTTCGCCTGCTCGCGATGTTTGGTCTCCGGATCGCAAACCGCGAGCACTCTGGACGCCGTCTTGGCGCATCGATGCCATTCATATCGCCGCGCCCCGCTCGCCCGCCCCGATCAGCCCGATGGTGATCCGGTTGCTCGGCGCGTTTTGCCCGAAGACGGGAGGAGGGAACAATCGTCGGCGCAGAAATAGCGGCGGCGGCGGAAACGGAGGATTTGAGGAAGGTGCGGCGTTTCCTATGATGGGGGAGATTCACAAGGGCAGACGCTTCAATCAAGAACAAATTGTTCCATTGAGAAAGCGCGGATTCGCCACCGCCGCCGCCAGTTGCGGCAGGCGACCAGCGGCAACTGCGCCACCACGCCCGACCCGCGGGGTTGCCCACTTCAATTTCGGTCGCGCACCCAGCGGCGGAACTCGCCGCCCCGCCAGCGCGGCAGCGTGCGCAGGGCGAGCCATCCTGGAGCGGCTTGGCGGGCACGAGTTTCGCCGGGATGTGGTTCATCGCGCGGGAGGCATTCATCGCCGCGCGCCAGAGTTTCGGCGAGGTCGCCAGCGCGGCGAACGGAGCCATCGGCGGCGTGCCCGGCGACCGGACGCCCTCGCGCTTCGCTTTGTTCCGCAGACGCAGGAGCAGGTCCGGATCGGATGTCGACCGGGCAGACTTCGCTGCATGCGCCGCACAGGCTGGAGGCGCGCGGCAGGTCGGCGAGATCGGCAAAGCGCTCGCCTACGAGGAGCGGCGAGAGCACCGCGCCGGATCGACCGCCATAGACGGCGCGGTGGCGTACTGCTCGCCTGCCGATAGACCGGGCAAACGTTTTGGCAGGCGCCGCAGCGGATGCAGCGCAAGATCTCCCGGCAATCGGAGCCGAGCGCCCCCGTCCGCCCGTTGTCCATGAATATGACGTGCATCTCCTCCGGTCCAGATGGCTGCCCGCGCCGCGCGCTCCGTTGATGAACTGCGTGTAAACAGTGAGCTGCTGCGCCACCGCCGACCGCGCGAGCAAATTCAAAAACACCGCGAGATCCCGGTCGCGCGGCACGACTTTCTCGATCCCGACCAGCGCGATGTGCAGCCGGTTCGGCGCCATGCTGAAGCGCGTTGCCCTCATTCGTCACCAGGACGATGCGCCCCGACTCCGCCGAGACAAGTTCGCCCCGGTAATCCCGGCGTCGCTTTCCATATACTTCGCGCGGAGGTGCGCGCGCGCCCGCCGCGTGATCGTCTCCGGATCGTCGTTGTAGTCGCCCAGCCCGTGGCGCTCAAAGCTGCGCGCCACCTCGCGGCGGTTCTTGTGGATGATCGGGCGCACGATATGGCTCGGCTGATCGCCGTCGATCTGGATGATGAATTCGCCAAGATCGGTCTCGACCACCTCGACGCCGCGCCCGGCGAGGAAGTCGTTTAGGTGGACTTCCTCTGTCGCCATGGACTTCGATTTCACCACGCGGCGCGCGCCCTTCGCGGCGAGGATCGCCCCGATCGCCTGCCGCGCCTCCTCCGCATCGCGGGCGAAGTGAACCTGCGCGCCGCCCTCGCGGAGGCGCTGCTCCGCCTTGCCGAGATAGTCGCCGAGATGCTCGATCGTATGCTGTTTGATCGCGCCCGCCAGCCGGCGCAGCCCGTCCGGGTCGGGGAAGTCCGCGCCCAGGATGCCAGCGCGCTTCTCGGTGGTCAGCGCGCCGCTCGCCAAGACGGCATCCCGCGTCTGGCGGGAAAGCTGGGCGGCGTAGGTATCGATGGCTTGCATGGTTTGGGGTGGCTAACTTGACGGATTGCGATTTAGCCGGATTTTCCAGCATGAAGCCAGACATTATTCGCGCCGCGATGCACCAGAACCTTCCGTTGGTTGTGAGATCGGCGGACGGCAAAGAATTCTTTGTCCCCCATCCTGATTTCATCAGTATGGGGAACGATGCGATCGGGATCGTTATCGTTCACACGGAGAAGGGATATGTGATGCTCGACGTCGAAAACGTGACGGCGATCGAATTCGAAAGGGCTGAATCCAAGGCGCCGCAAAAGTAGCCTACTCCACCCAAACGACCACCCGCAAGGCTCCCCTGGAATCCGGCGAGACCGGCGCGCTGGCGCGATAGGTCACCGTCTCGGTGCCGTCGTCGTTGTTGACCGATCCGACGTGCACCGCCGTGGCAAACCACTCGATGAGATCGCCGGATTCTTCGACGGCATAGCGGATGTCGCTAACCCCGATGTGCCGCCGGAACCGGATCGTCAGGTAGTCCGCGATGGTGTCTTCGACCACATGCTCTTCGACGGTCGCCTGCGGCAGCAGCGCCGAGGAGTCGGCGCCCGGGTCGGAATCGAACCCATTCTCTAACAGATCCACCAAGCTATCGCCCTCGTTGTTGGAGAGCGGCTCAAAGGCGGCGAGCGAGTGCTGGGCGAGCCAGTGATCGACCGCCACATCGTCCGCCCCGCCGGGGTTGCCGCCGGGCTGCGCCGAGCTGCTCCATGAGAGCGGCAGCGCGTGGTCCGGATCGTCTTGCGGATAGAGTAGAATAAGGCTGTAACCCCCGCCATCGGCGCTCGCCGGCCAGGGTGCCGCGTCGCTGTAGGCGAACGACTGGATCGGCGCGAGATCGACGCCGACCAGCTCGATGGATTCCCCGCCATTGTTGAGCTGGCCGCTGTATTCGCCCGCCAGCGGCACGCCCGGGTATTTGAGCGCGAACGCCGCCGCGTCCGAGGCGACGACCAACACGCCGCCGGGCGGGACGACCGATCCGCCGGGGAACGTGAACTCGATGCCGTCGGAGAATCGCGCGCCGCTGAAATCGACCGGCTCCCCGGAGATGTTGCGGACTTCGATGAATTCGTTTTCCTCGCCGTCCTCCGGGTTGAACATCATCTCGGAGATCACCGCATTGCCCGCCGCCGCCAGCGCGGTGGTGGATGAATTCGTGATCGTGATCGCATCGCCGCCGACCTGCACGCCTTCGAGGTTAAAGGCTTCTAGCGCGATGGCATTCGCGCCAGTATCGAGCGGCACCGTGATCTTCCAGGTGCTGGGATCGAGCCAGGTCAGCGCGTAGGGGACGCCGTCGCTGGCGCGGCGGATCTCGCTCACATCGATCCAGCCATTGCCCTGCAAGACGGCGCTGCTCGCCGCGACGGAGAAATCCGCGCCGCCATTGGTCGTGATCTCGAACGGGAGCTCGGCGGGAAGCTGGGACTGCGCGAACGCCGCACGCGCGCCGACCCAATTGACCTGGGCCGTGAAATTCTGCCCGGTCAGCTCACCGTAGTGCGCCGCCCACGCCGCCAGGTAATCGGCGTTCGCGGTGGTCTGCACGATGTTGAGGATATGCCCGTCGAAGATCCGCTTGAACTCGGGTTGGTTGATGACGTTGCCGATGCTGTTGCCGCCGACTAGGGGGGAATTGGTGGCGAGCTGGAACGCGCGGTCGAGGTCCCACGGCAGGGCGATGAGCTTGCCGTCGCTGGGGCGCTGATACATGCGGAAGTTGTGCTCCCAGATCCGCGTGTAGAAATCGTCGTTCCCGTTGAGCGCCATCATGGCAAACGTCCGCATCCACTGGTCAACGTCGATGACCTCGGCGACCGAGGCGGTCAGCGCGCCGCCGGATTGCTCGACCGCTTTGCCCAAAGCGATCATCGCGCCGTAGTCGTCGCGCCGCCGGGCGCTGCGGATTTGGAATCCCCAGCGATACGGCTCCTTGTCGTCGCCCCGGTCCATGTGGTCGTAGCGGCCGTTGGTGTGATTGTAAGGATTGTTCAGCTTGAGCGCCTCCGGGTCGCCGCCCACCGCTCCGTTCGGCTGGTAGAGCAGCTCGTGGTTGAAGAGCGTGCCGCCGCCCTCGCCGCCGCCATCCGCCGCGACGAGGCATTCGAAATAGCGATCCGTATTGCGCGCCATGGCGATCAAGGCGGTGCCTGAATCGCCCGGCGTCGGGTTCACGAGCTGGCACACGTCGTCATACATGCTCCACATGCCGCCGCCCGCGCGGTTGAGCATCTGTTTGGCGAGGATCTCTTTGAAGTTCGGCGCGCGCTCGAGCGAGATCGTCGTGTGGACGCCGCGGAACGGCTGCCCGGGATCGAATTCGAGATTAAATCCGTAATGCGCCTGCTGGAACCGCCCGAATGCCGACGCCTTGAGCCGGACGCCTACGCCGTAATAGATCTCGCGCTCGTCGTAGATGACGGTGCCGGGCAGCCGGTCGTTGCTCATCCGGTTCGTATTGAGCATGAGCAAATCGCGGTCCGCATCGAGCATCACGATGCGCAGGCTGTGGGTGCGCCCCGAGGGAAGATCGGAGGCGACGACCGGGATGAGCGCCTCGCCTTCCACCGCCGGAAAGACCGATTGCCCTGCCGCCGCATCGTTCGCCGTGATGTCGAGCTGCAACGTCTGCGCCGCCGCCGGCCCGGGGAACTCCGCCATCAGGACGCCGCCGCCCTGGTCCGCCATATCGCCGAAGCTCTCGAACGAACTCCCGAGCACATGCGCCGTGACCACGCCCAATCCATCCGGGTCGCCGACCCGCGCAAAGACGCGGAAGGTTTCGCCCGCCACCGGCACGGCAGGCTCGTGCCAGACTTCCGCGATCACCGGTCCGGCATTCGCCGCGAACGCCGAGTTCTGCGCGCCGGGCGTGCCGCCGCCGGGCGGCACATCGATCAGCGTGGTGCGCTGGCAGTAGTTGAAATAAAGCCGCGTGTTGACCTGGTTGGAGCCCCGCAGCCACTTGGCGCGAAACGAAATCTCGTAGGTCTGGCCGACCGTGACTTGCTCGCCGTTGGCGAAGGTGGTCTCCGCCTTATTGTGTTTGTCCTCGGTCGGACCGGTCGCCACGAGGCGCAGGCACTGGTTGCCCGCGTCGTCGGGATCGGCCACCACGACGCTGCGCCCGTGGCTGCCATGCGTCCCGATCAAGCGCCATTTGGCGGGCGGCGCGCCAGCCGCGTCCGCCTCGAAATCGCCGTTTTGGATGAATTGGATCGCCGCGCCGTCGGGGTCCTCGACCACGCTCACGTCGTCGATCAAAACCTCGCCGGCGTCGAGCATCCCGAGCAGGAATTCGTGCCACACATTGTTACCGATGCCGTCGTCGAGCGCCGCCATCCGATACGTGTAGGTCTGCCACGCGCCGCGCGCCGATTCGTCGCTCGGCTCCCAGCTTCCGCCATCGGCGTTGTCCGCGCGCGGGTCGCGCAGCTCGAGCGACGGGCCGCCGCCGTCGGCGAATTCGCTCCATCTCCCAGATTCATAGTAGGTCACCTCATCGGCGGGATTGCCGTCCGGGTCTTCCAAGACGATCGCGTCGCCCGCATCGCCGAGCCCGCCGGAATACTCGCCCAAGATCTGCGCCACCGCCGCCGGATACCGGTCCGCGAATCCCGTGTAGTCGCGGACGACCACCGCGTAGCCGCCCGCCGGGATCGAGGCATCGTTCGGAAACCGGAAGCTGATGCCGCCGCTCAGTTGCCAGCCATCCAGGTTGACGGCCGCCGCGCCTCTGTTGTGCAATTCGATGAATTCCTCGCCGTCGCGGTCGGAAAACGGATTGCCGGGGACGAAAGGCGTCAGCTCCACCCGCGCGACGATCTCCGCGCCGAACACCACATCGGAACTCGTCGCGCTGCCCTGGTGGACCTCCACCGAAATCCGGTTCGTCCCGGCGACCAGCGCGTCCTTGGCCAGCGTCAGCGTCCCGACCGACGCCTCGATCGCGCCGTCGGCGAGCGTGCTTGGATCGACCACGCCACTGCCCATCCGGTAGCGCCCGGCTTCCACGCCGTTGAGGTAAAAGACCGCGCCGTCGTCGATGATGTGGTTGGCGACCAGCTCGATGCCGGACGGATCGCCGCTGAACTCGAACTCGGTCTCGAAGTAGTAAGTTATCTTCGTTTCATCGAACGGGTTGATCTCGGTGACGATGCCCGGCGACGGCAGCAGCGCGGTCTCAAATCCGATCAAGCCGTTGCCGTTCTTCCAGGTGATGCCGTCCGCCGGATGCGCCGATGCCGCCCAGCCGCCCGGCAACCCGGTGCCTTCATCGTTGAAGCGCCACGCATCGCCGAAGCCGAGCAACACCGTGTCGTCATAGGTCGCGGGCGTGTCCCCGGTGCCGTAGTCCGGATACGGGTGATACATGATTTCATTGATGACGACATCGCCAGGGATGGCGAACGCATTGGCCGCGCCAAACGTCGGCGCAGACGGCCGCAGCCAGCGCCCGGTCCCGTCCGGCTGCCGCGCCTTGGCCCGCGCGCCGACCAGTGCCGCATCGATCAGGTGATCGCCCGCCGGCGTCAGCAGGAAAAGCCGGTCGCCATCCGCCGGCCGATAGCCGAGATCGGATTCGCCGAGCGACATGAACGCGCCGGGAGCCAACGCGCCGGCGGGTAAGGCGAAGTCGCTCGCCAGCGGGTCGGAGGACGCGACCACCATGCCGCCGAGATCGACCGGATCGGATCCGAAGTTGTGCAGTTCGAAGGCGAAGTCGCCCGCCTCGCTAGTGCCGCTCAGTTCGTTGAGCGCCACGCTGGGCAGGGCGACGAGCGGCGGCACGGTCGGGCCGCCCGCCGGACCGTCCTCGAATTCATAGAGCGCGAGCGCGTTTGGGTGCGCCTTGATCGCCGCCGCGCCGCCCGCGCGGATGGCATCGATTTCGCCGGCGCTCGGCGCGCCCGCGATGACGAACGCATTGTCGATCAATCCGCTGAAGAACTCGATGCCGTTCGGGTGGCTGCCGATGCGGAGGAAGGTCTGGCTCGCGTTGTGGGTCGCCGCACCACTGGTGACCGAGCCGTTGACATAAAGCGTGGTCGTCCCCGCCGTCTGGTCGAAGACCGCGCAGATGAACGTCCAATCATCGGACGCGCTGGCCGCCGGGCCATTGACCAAGCCGGTGCCATTCCCGCCGAAGGCTCCATAGCGCGGGTTGTTCGCCTCCGTGCCGCCGGTCCGCGAATCGATGGTGATCGCCCGGTCATAGCCGCCGTTGTCGCTGGAGATGATTTCGTAGCGCGCCGGATTGTTGACCACGCTCGGCTTGACCCATGCGCCGATGGCGACCTGGGCGTGCGCCGCCGGATTGATATCGACAGGCACTTGGACAAAGCCGCTGCCCGCGAAGACGAACGCCTCGCCCTCGTAGCCGCCGCCGTCCGACGTGCGCCCGACATTCGCCACCGCGCCATCGGCATCCCCAATCGAATCAACGGCCGCGCCCGGCGGCTCCGGCGGAGCCTCGTAGAAGAAGTTCGCCTTGCCCGGCGAGCCATTCGGCTGCGTGCTCACCGCCCAATGCTCGGGCTTGGCTGCGCCGAGCCCCGGCTGGCGTTTGGCGAGCGTAAAGCCGGAGCCGTCGGGTCCGATCGGCCACGGCTGGTTGTCGCCGTAGTCCAGCTCGCACATCAGGCGGCGCCCGGTCAGATCCGAGCGGCCCGGACCGGTGGCGAGCGGCGGCTGCGGCTGCGGTTTGAAGAGCTGGAAGCCGCCCCAGTTGCCCTCCGCCACCGTGCCTTGCGAGACCCGCCCCACGATGCGCCCATCCGCGCCGGCCACGATGCCGTCGATCAGCGTGCCTGCCCCCGACACCAGCGTGCCCGCATTGTCCGCATAGGAGCCGTCGCCGTTCACGTCGATGGTCAGCGTCGCATTCCGCGCCACGCCGCCGTAGGCGATCATGCTGAAGGTCGCGCCCGGCTCCAGCCCGGCGACCGCCCAGTCGGCTTGCGCGGCGGAATTGCCCGCATTCACGAACAGGTAGTCGTTGATCAGCGGCGTGCCGGCTTGGCTCCAGCCAGAAACCGTGCCCGCCACCGAAAACGTCAGCGCCGAGGGATTGCCCGCGCTGTCGACCAGCGCCGCCGACGGGTTCGTGATCGTGCCCGAGTGCCCCGCCACGGTGAAGGCATTCCAGACGTTGCCCAACCCCGACCCCGCCTCCGGGCCGTTCATCAAAACTGGCGGCTGTAGCGGGATGGTGCCGCCGTTCGCCTGGATGTCCACGCTCCATAGCTCGGCGGCAGGCGGCGGCGGGATGGGCGGCGGCAGCGTGCGGAATGATCCGTTGTTGTTGTAAAGCGCGAGCGCCTCGCCGCTGTTCGCCAGTTGCCCGTCGAACGGACCGAGCGCCCCGGCGTAGCCCGTCGCCGCCTCCAGCGCCGCCGGGTCCTTCGCCACCACCAGATAGCTCCCGCCTTCCAATACCGTGCCCTCCGGAAAGTCGAACTGGATCCCGCCATCGATCCGCCAGCCCGACATATCGACGTTCACGGCGTTCTGGTTGAAAAGCTCGACAAACTCCAGCGTCCCGTCATCCCCGGCCGGGTGATAGTGGACTTCGTTGAACACCACGATGGCGTCATTGGCCAACGCGGAAACAGCGGTCATCGCCGCAGCGATGGGGAGGAGGCGGTGAATCGGGGGCATGATGCCTTGCCTACCAAGTTTTCCCGCCCCTGAAAAGCACGAAAAACCAGCGTAACTTTGCCAAGGTTGGCATTTCAACCAGGAATCCGTGCGACCTGCGACTCACTTTATAAATTTCATTTCAAAACAGTTGTCGGGATCATAGTCCCTAGCAGCACCGCAAATGGAAAATTGTCGCCCACGATTAATCTCGCTCTCCATGATCCACCAATACGCCTCTTCTTCGATCCAAGGCTTTGAAGAGTCTCCAAAAACGGGCTTCAACACTTTTAACAATGGGCGAGTTCCCTCAACCGTCCATTTGCCGGCGTGAACCTGTGGCGACGCAACCCCGGTGCGAGTAATTGTCTGCACGAAAGTTCCCCCAGTCTTCAGTTCTAATCGGATGGTCGTTTCACCATAATCTGCCGGGTATTCCCAAGTGCCCTCAATGTCCTTTGCAGTGACCATTTTCGATGTCGAGTTTGGCAGGGCGCCTGGGCCGCATCCGCACAGGAGGAGGACCAAAGGAAAAATGGCGAAGAGCGATTTCATTGTCATGGACGATCAATCTTTCGATTTTCGAAGAATAGCGTTTGCTTTCGAGACCTGCAAGAGGCTCGCCGCCCCTGCCGTAGTCCCGGAAGATCCTTATGTTTCCCCCTGTTTTCCATCGCCCCACCGCCGCCGCCACCGCCTTGTTTCTGAGTGCGGCGGGAGCGACCGTTTGCCGGGCAGCCGGCGATGCTGAAGCCATCGCGTTTTTCGAGAGGGAGGTGCGCCCGGTTTTGGCGGAAAATTGTTACGATTGCCACGGCGAGAAAAAGCAACATGCGGCGCTGCGGCTTGATTCGCGGGCGGCGGTCCTGCGCGGCGGCGACTTCGGCGCAGCGGTCGAACCGGGGAATCCGGCGGGCAGCCGGCTGGTCAATGCGATCCGGCACGAGGGCGACCAGAAGATGCCGAAGGACCAGCCGAAGCTGCCGGATGCGGCGGTCGCGGCGATCGAAAAGTGGATCGCCATGGGCGTGCCCTGGCCGGAGGAAGCGACCGCCAAGCAGCCGGGCGGCATCGTCGATTTCGGCGAGGCGATGGAATTTTCTAAAGCGCACTGGGCATTCCAGCCGATCGAGAAGCCGCGGGTGCCCGCCGCGCCCGCCGGCTCCGATGCCCGCAACGAAATCGACCGGTTCATCCTCGCCGCGCTCGGCGCGCAGGGCATGGAGCCAAACCCGCCCGCCGACCCGCGCATTCTGTTCCGGCGGCTGAGCCTCGACTTGACCGGGCTGCCGCCCAGCGCGGCGGACGCCGATGCCTATGCCGCCAACCCGACGCCGGAAGCGTTCGCCGCCGCGGCGGACCGGATGCTCGAATCGCCCCGCTACGGCGAGCGCTGGGGTCGCCACTGGCTCGATGTCGCCCGCTACGGCGATACGAAAGGCTACCTGCCCGGCAACACCGAGCGGCGCTATCCCTACGCCTACACCTACCGCGATTGGGTCATCCGCGCGCTGAACGCCGACCTGCCCTACGACCGGTTTCTAAAACTCCAGATCGCCGCCGACCTCTACACCGACGCACAAGCGCCGGACCGCAGCGACCTGGCGGCGCTCGGGTTCCTGACCACCGGCCAGCGGTTTTTGAATTCGATGCCCGACATCATCGACGACCGCATCGACGTGGTGACGCGCGGCATGTTGGGCGTCACGGCAACCTGCGCCAGGTGCCATGATCACAAGTTCGACCCGATCAGCACGCGCGACTACTACGCGCTCTACGGCATCTTCAACGCGACCCAGGAACCCGAGCCGGTCCTCATGCGCGATGAGCCGGAGCGGACGCCGGGCTACCTTGAATTCGAAAAGCAGCTCAACGCGATCCAGGCGGAGGCGGACGGCTACGCGCGGCAGCGCTACGATGAGCTGCGCACCGCCGCATCAATCAAGGCGTATCTTGCGCTGGCGCTGGATGCGGGCGGCAAAGACCTGCGCTTGCTCGCCGGCGAGCGAAAGCTCCTCCCCAGGGTCGGCGAGCGCTGGAAGCAGGCGGCCGTGGACGGCAAGGCGGAACATGCGGTGTGGCGGGCGCTGCACGCGCTCCACGCCGCGCCGGAGGGCGAATACCCGCAAATGATCGCCGCCTTGACCGCCGGGGACGCCGCGCCGCTCAACGCCAAAGTCGCCGAAAAACTAATGGCGGCTCCGCCCGCCAACCGCGACGCCTTGCTCGCGATGTATGGCGATTTGCTCGCCGCCGCCAACGCGCCGGAGCCGCATGCCGACCCGGCGCAGGAGGCGCTGCGGGACGCGCTGCTCGACGCCGCAGGCTTCCCCGCCGACGGATGCCGCGCTATTTCGACCGCGCCGCGCGGGACCACTACACCCAGATCACCGCGCGGATCGACCGCCTGAAAACCGAGTCACCCCACGCGCCGCCGCGGGCGATGATCCTAACAGAACACCCAAGCCCCGGCGATGTCCGCATCCACATCCACGGCAACCCCGGCCGCCCCGGCGACCCGCGCCGCGCCGCTACCTAGAGGTGCTGAGCAAGGGCGAGCCGGAGCGCATCACCGAGGGCAGCAAGCGGCAGCTCGCGGAAAAAGATCGCCTCGCCCGACAATCCGCTGACCGCGCGGGTGATCGTGAACCGGGTCTGGATGCACCACTTTGGCAAAGCGCTGGTCCGCACGCCTAGCGACTTCGGGCTGCGCACCGAGCGCCCGCCGCTCGGCGTTTTGCTCGATTACCTCGCCGCCCGCTTTGTGGAGGAAGGCTGGTCGTTGAAAAAACTGCACCGCCTCATCGTGACCAGCGCCGCCTTCCAGCGGAGCAGCGCCAGCAGCAAAGTACGAACCAGGCGCGCGATCCGGAGAACAACTACCTGTGGCGCTACAACCGGCAGCCGCTCGACTGGGAGGCGCTCCGCGATTCGATCCTGCAAGCCTCCGGCGCGCTGCAAAATGAAATCGGCGGTGCCCGGTGGATCTCCTGTCCGGCAGCCGCGCCGCGCGGTCTATGGCTACATCGACCGCCAGAACGTGCCGGAACTCTTCCAGACGTTCAATTTCGCCAACCCGAACCCATGCGCCAAAGCGCGCCGAAACCACCGTGCCGCAGCAGGCGCTCTTCCTCATGAACAGCGAATTCGTCCGCGGCGAGGCGCGGCGGCTCGGCAACAGCGAGGCGGTGCGCGCCGCTCCGGATGCCGCCGCCAAAGTCCGCGCACTCTACCGCGCGGCGCTCGGGCGCGATCCCGATCCGGACGAGGCGGCGCTCGCTGCCGAATTCGCCGCCGCGATGGGGCGCGAAAATGCCTGGCGGGTAGGCGTTGGCAACCACGACCCCGGCTCCGGCACGCTGAGCGAATTCCAAGACCTGCCGCATCGCGCGAAGGACGGCGCCCAGTGGGAGGCGCAGTTCCCGTCCCCACCCTCGGCTACGCTGAAGCTCTCGCCCGGCGGCGGGCACCCCGGCAACAGCCGCGCGCAAAGCGTCGCCTACCGGTGGATCGCCCTGGCCGCCATGCGCATCCGCATCGGCAAAACGCGCCGAACGCCCGAACGAAAACGGCGACGGCATCGAAGTTGCCATCGCCAGCCAGCGCCAGGGCGCGCTGTGGAGCTAACACTTGCCGCCGCAGCACGCCGCCGATCACGCGGTCGAGGTCACCGTCGATGACGGCCATCGACCTGATCGCCTCCCCCGCGATGCGCCCACCCACGACAGCTTCCGCTGGGCACCCGCCATCGAGCAAAGTCGGCGGCGCGGCGCAGCGCTGAGTTCGAGGGAAGCGTTCGAGCCCGGATCAATCCGTGGGCGGAACTCGCCCAGACGTTGATGGCATCGAACGAGTTTGCCTTCGTGGATTGAGGGACTCGCTGGTAGGAACGCAGAAGGGCGGCACCGGACGCCCGGCGACCCGCTTTGGATCCCTGCGCTTCCCACGCCCTCGCCGATAATTTTCTCGGAGTGTGCCGCATTTTCGCTTTCGCCTTGGGCGCCGCCGCGTAGCATCCCGCGCACATGGCAGCAGAGGTCAAAGATCCACCTAAGAAATCGCCCACCAAAGGGGCGCCGAACTTGCAGGGAAAAGGAAAATCGGAGGGTTATGCCCAATCCGCGCCGGATTATTCACAAGATGTCAGCCGCGCCTTGCCCAGCAGCCGGGATGCCGAGAAGGGCGTGCTTTCGTCGATGCTCCAGCTCCCGGAGGAAATCATCGGCTTGGCGGTCGAGACGCTGACCGAGGATGCCTTCTACGTTCCGGCGCACCGGGTCTTGTTCCGCACGCTGGTCAAGCTCTTCGAGCAGAGCAAGCCGGTCGATCCGATCACGCTGCACCAGGCGCTAGAGGATGCCAACCAGCTCGAAGAAGTCGGCGGAGACGCGGCGATTGCGGAGACGTATTCGTTCGTGACCTCGGCGGCGCACTTCGAGTTCTACCGGGATATCGTCCTCGAAAAGCAGACCCTGCGCGGCATCATCACGACCTGCACCGAGTGCATCTCGACCGCCTACGAGGACCAGGAAAACGTCGCCGGCTTGCTCGACGAAACCGAGCGCAAAATCCTCGCCATCCGCGAAGGGCAGGACAAGGGCGGCGGCATCCGCGGGATGAAGGACCACGTCCTCGCCGCCGTCGAATTGATCGAAAAGTCGTTCGAGAACAAAGGGGCAACCTCGGGGATCGCCACCGGCTTCAAGGACCTGGACAAGATGACGCAGGGGCTGCACGGCGGCGAGATGTCGATCATCGCGGCGCGACCGTCGATGGGCAAAACGTCGTTCGTCATGAACATCGTCGAGCACATCTCGCTGGAGCTCGGGCTGCCGACCGCCGTCTTCAGCCTGGAGATGAGCGCCCAGCAGCTCGTCCAGCGTCTGCTTTGCGCCCGCGCCGGGGTCGAGATGGCGAAGGTCCGCAGCGGCTTCCTCTCGCAAAAGACCGACTTTCCCAAGCTCATGCAGGCGGCCTCCGAGCTGTCCAAGGCGCAGATCTACATCGATGACACGCCGGCGATGAGCATCCTGGAAATGCGGGCCAAGGCGCGGCGCCTGAAGAAGACGGCGGACATCCAGATGATCGCCATCGACTACCTCCAGCTCATGAAGTCGAACTCGAAGCGCGGCCAGGAAAACCGCCAGATCGAGGTCGCCGAGATTTCGTCCGGGCTCAAGGCGCTGGCCAAGGAACTCAACGTCCCGGTCGTCGTCCTCGCCCAGCTCAACCGGAACCCCGAGCAGCGCGGCGGCGGCAAGCCGAGGCTCTCCGACCTGCGCGAATCCGGCTCGATCGAGCAGGATGCCGACCTCGTCGGCTTGCTGGTCCGCAGCCAATACTACGCCGACGATGCCGAGGAGCGCGAGGAAACCGAGGGGCAGGCGGAGCTGATCGTCGCCAAACAGCGGAACGGCCCGACCGGCGACGTGCCGCTGACCTTCATCAACAAATACATGCGGTTCGTGGACCGGGCGCGGGACCCGAATGATTTTGAGTAAGGGTTCTGGAATTTCGGCAAAAATCCCCTTGCCCGCCCTCCAGCGGTGTGTATTAGTCCCGCCCCTCAAACCCCGGCATCGCTGGGAGTTTTTTCATTTCCACCGCACCATCCCATGTCATACGCCATCGTCCGCACCGGAGGCAAACAGTATAAAGTCGAGCAAGGCTGCAAGATCGACGTCGAGAGGATCGACGCCGAGGAAGGCGCCGAAACTACGCTTGGCGAAGTTCTTTTCGTGTCCGAATCGGGCGCGCTGAAGATCGGCGATCCTGTGATCGAAGGCGCCTCAGTGACCGCGAAGGTGGTCGCCCAGCACCGCGCGAAGAAGGTGACCGCCTTCAAATACAAGCGCCGCAAAGGATTTCACAAGACCAAGGGGCATCGCCGCGCGCTGACCCGCCTGGAGATCACCAGCATCAACGCTTAAGCCTGAGCCGCTCCCCCACCCCACGATTTTTAACGACTAACGACCCAAGACCATAGGCCACAAAAAAGGACAAGGAAGCGTCAAGAACGGAACGCGACAGTAACGCGCAGCGCCGCGGCGTGAAGAAATTCGGCGGCGAAAGCGTGATCGCCGGCAACATTTTGATCCGCCAGTGCGGCACGAAGTGGCACCCCGGCAAGAACGTCGGCTGCGGGCGCGACTACACGCTCTTCGCGCTGACCGACGGCACCGTGCGCTTTGACCGCAACGGCCGCCGGATCAATGTCGATGCGGTTGAGGCGTAGCGCCTTCACCCAAGAGACCCATTTCCGAAAAGCCGTGCGCCCGCTGGGTGCACGGCTTTTTTGTGGCTTTGGGGCCGTCGCCGGGCGCGGCAAAATCCGGCTTCTCAGGGGCAAGGCAGCGCGTTACACTGGCGTTTTGCCATGAATGCGCTCCACCGCTTTGCCGCCGCCGTTCTGCTTTCCACCGCCGCCAATGCGATGGCTGGGGGCGGGCGCGTTTACCAAGACTTTTCGCTCCCGCTCGAAGCCTCGACTTGGCTGCCGCTGAACGTCCAGCTCGTCTCCGTGGCGAAGGACGACGGGAGCGATCCGGTGGCGGTGGAGGGATTTATCGACCGGGCGGCAGTGCAGGCGCTGTTCGACGGCGCGCAGATCGAGCTGAATTTTTTGCCGGTCGTGCAGCTCGATTCGACGGCGCTTTATGAGGTCGAGGACTTCCCCGAGGCGGAGACGGTGGGCGACCGCACGCATCCGGCAGCGGAGGTGCAGGCGTTCTTCGCCGCGCACCGATTCGACATCATTTATTTTCACGGGGCGAACCGCTACGGCTGCGCGCCCGGACCGGGCGGCGATGGCTTCTGCGGATTCGGCTTCAGCAGCGGATACGTCGCCTACAGCGCGCACGGCGGCACCGCACCGGTGTGGGCGGCGGAGCACTACGCGCACGAAATCGGGCACTGCCTCGGGCTGAACCACACCGAAGCGCCGAGCAACCTTATGTTCCCGGGCATCCCGACGTTGCCCGCAGTGTTCGATGCGGCGCAGGAGAGAACGCTGCGGGAATTCGCCTACGCGATCCGGCGCTCCGAGTTGCTGGAACAAGAGTGGCAGACGGCTCCGGCGTCGATCGACGGCTTCCGCCTGTTTCTTTGGGAGGGTGAGGAGTTTGCCGAATTTCGCGTGCGCGGCGTGCGGGCGGGGCGTTCCTACAAGATCTACCACTCCACCGACCTAAAGACGTGGCGCTGGGTCTGGTATTTCGATGCCTTCGAGAACGGCGACGCGGTGTGGGCGACCGATTTTGCCGGCACGTTGCTGGACGAGCCGAAAGGCTACTTCCGGCTCGGCCCGTATCGCTAGAGCCTGAGATGAGCCAATTGTTATTTGAGGTCGGGCAGAAGCGCGCGCATCGCTTGGGACCGCCGCGCCGTTTCTCCTGATCCCCCCAAACCCGATGCCCCGCCACCGATTTGCCACCGCCTTGTTGATGACCGCGTTCCTCTGGATCGCGCCGGACCGCCCGTGCCCGGCGCATCCGGGTCAACACATGGCAGACTTCACCATCGACTACGCGATCATGGAGTCAAAGGTCTCGATGGGTGTTTTGATCGAGCGGACCGCCTTCCCGCGCATCCTCGGGAAATACTTCGACCTCTACCGCCCAATCGACATCGCCGGGCAGCGGGAAATCTTTGACGCGGTGTCAGATGAAATGGCGAGCTGGGAGCCGCTGGTCATCGATGGGATTTCGGTCAAGCCGGTGCTCGAAGCGGTCTATCTCTCGGTGCCGAGCCGGATCATGCCGGGCGGGAATCCGGGCAGCCCGGAGCCGGAGGACGAGCGTCTCAAGTTTGCGCGCTCCGCCCAGCCATCGATCCTCATCTCGGTCGCCTACCCGATCAAATCCCCGCCCAAATCGGTCACCATCACCTGGATGGAGGACGCCTACTACGAACAGCCGCTCGTCACCGAGGCGGGAGCGGCGACCGATCCAGGCGGCGCGCCCGGTCCGGATGCGGGCACCGCGCCGCCAGCGCCGGCACCGGCATCGAATCCTGCCGACCCAAATGCGCAAGGAGCGGACGCGACCGCCGCCGCCGCCGAGCCGCCGCCGCCGGAGATCAAATCGGTGATCTCATGGCAGGAAAACTCGGACATCTTTGTGCTAACCCAGCAAGAGCCGTCCTACACGTGGCACGAGCGGCTGCCGCCCGGCGAGAAGCCGGAGCCATCGCTGACCGCCGCCGAGCCGGAACCGGTCCGCGTGCCCGTCTGGTGGTTCGTCTCGCCCGCCCTGCTCGGGGCCGGCGCGGTCGGGGCGCTCGCCATCCGGGGCAAGTCGCGGCGTTCGGCGCTCGCCTTTGCCGCCGCCGGCTGCCTGTCCGCCGCCGGCGCGATCGGGCTAGCCCGCATGCCGGTCGAGCTGCCGATCACCCGCGAGGTGCGCCCGCCGGCAGGCGAGGACGCGGTGGCGATCTTCTCCGCCGTCCACAAAAACATCTACCGGGCGTTCGACTACGAATCGGAGAGCGACATCTATGACGTGCTATCGCAGAGCGTGGATGGACCGATCCTCGGCGGGATCTACAACGACGTTTACGAAAGCCTGATCCTGCGGGACGACGGCGGCGCGGTCTGCAAGATCCAAAACGCCACGATCCTCGACAGCGAGCCGCTGCCCGCCGCCGAGAACGCCCCAGCACGCCGACCCTGGATTCAGGTCCGCTGCCACTGGAAGGTCGTCGGCAACGTCTCCCACTTCGGTACACCCACCAGCGCACCAACGAATACGAAGCGATCCACGCTCGCCCGCCGGGACGGTGCCTGGAAAATCATCGACACCGAGGTGCTCAATACGCAGCGCGTGGACAGGGTATGCCTGTAGAGACGGCACTCCTGCCGTCTTCGAACCGCAGCATCGGCATCTCCCATCGCTCCAATGCGTTCCCCAGCATCCAAATCGGCGCGGGCAACCTGGGAACGATCCCGAAGGCGGCGAAGCCCTTGGACAGCGGCAGCCTGCTGCCGCTTTCGGAGCAGGCGGTGCCGCCGGGTGGTCCGCCGTTCTCAGGCAAACGCCGGACGAGAAAGGCAGGAACCTTTCTCCGAAAGGTCCGGCGGGGCGATATCAGCTCATCCCTCGCTCGCACCGATTTCCCGAAAGCGGACCGCCAGACGCCGGACGGCTCGGAGGCCGTCCCTGCCTCGGTCGGCGTCACGCCCGTAAAGACGGCACTCCTGCCGTCTTCGAACTGCGGCATCGCCATCTCCCATCGCTCCAATGCGTTCCCCAGCATCCAAATCGGCGCGGGCAACCTGGGAACGATCCCGGCGGCGAAGCCCCTGGACTGCGGCAGCCTGCTGCCGCTTTCAGACGAGGCGAAGCCGCCCGGGTGAATCCGCCGTTCTCCAGGCAAACGCCGGACGAGAAAGGCAGGGACCCATTCTCCGAAAGGTCCGGCGGGGCGATGCATCGGCGCATCCCTTGCTCGCACCGATCTCGCGAAAGCGGACCGCCAGACGCCGGACGGCTCGGAGAGCCGTCCCTGCCTCGGTCGGCGTCACGCCCGTAGAGACGGCACTCCTGCCGTCTTCGAACCGCGGTATCGCTGCCATCGGTCAATGCCGGACGCAGAAGGCAATCCTGCCGCAGGCGAAAAGGCGGTCCGTGATCAGAGGTTATCTAAATATCGCCTTCCAGATTCCCGCGATCTTCAACTTTGATCGCCGCCTTGCCGTCGCAGAGCTGGCGGATGCGGGCGATCAATCCCTTGGTCTGCGCTTGGACGTTGGCGGGATCGCGGGTTTCGACGTTGAGGCGGAGGAGCGGCTCGTTGTTGGAGGCGCACGTTGAGCCACCAGTCCGGCGCATAGTCGCCGACCGGGCGATAGATCTTGCCTTCTGGATCGCCCATCGCGTCCATGGCAAATAAGGCATCGGCATCGGCGAACTGCGGCGACGCGGGTGGCAGGCGATCCACGCCGTCGATTTACAAGACGTAGCAGCCCGCCGCCTCGGAGCCGAACTCTGCCGCAGCGTGGCGATGACGTCTTGGCTGAGCACCTTCCAGTCCGCGCAGTTTCGAGCCGGAGGTTGACCTCGCCGCTGTGCGGTATGGGTTGAGCGAGGCGAGCAGCGCAGGGCAGGTCATCCCGCTCTCCAGCAGCGGGTCCCGAAATCGATCAGCGAGAAAAGCCCGGAATCCAGGCAGTAGGTGTCCGGATAGTTGTAATGCGCGGACGATTCGCCGCCGAAGACCGCCTTGGTCCGGGCGAGCGCCACCTTGATCGAGAATCCTGGCAGAAGCAGCGCGAGATGACCGGGACGCCGCCCGCCGCCCGCACCGTCTGCGGCACCAGCCACGACGAAACGCCGCGCCGCATGATCGCCGGATCCGCCTTGCCCTCCGCCCTCGCCTTCTCGACCGCGCGCTTGCTCAGCGCCGCGAGCAAAACGGATCCGCTGACGAATTCGCCGCGCTCGTCCACGAGGAACACGCGGTCCGCATCGCCATCGAACGCCGCGCCGAATGCCGCGCCCGATTCGACGACCTTGGCCTGGAGCGCCTTGACCGCGCCGGGCAACCCGGGGTTCGACGGCCGCGACGGAAAGGTGCCGTCGATCTCACCGGCGATCTCGAGGATCTCGACCGCCGCGCCGGACGCCGCGAATTCGCGCTCCAAAAGCGGGCGGAAGAGCGCGCCGACGCCGTTGCCGGGATCGAGCACGATCTTGCCCGACGCTTGCGCGACCCGCGCCGAGCGCTTCATCGCGGCGGCGACGAACTTGCCTTGCAGGTCTAGCCCGGCGTCGGCGGGCGGCGGCGCGTCGCCCCCCGGAGGCACGTCCTCGCCGTCGGCGCGCGCCTGAAACTGCGGGTTGAGGTGCTCGACCGGACGCAGCATGTCAAGGTCGCCAGACGCCGGATTGTGCACCACCATCTTGATGCCGTTGTATTGCGGCGGGTTGTGGGAGGCCGTGATCATCGCGCCCGCCACCGCGCCGCCGAGCTGCTCGCCCACGCCCCACTGCACCATATCGGTCGTAGCCAGGTCGCAGGGCAGCGCCTTGCCCCCGCCCGCCGCAATGCCCGCGACCAGCGCCGCATAAATCTCCGGCGACGAAACGCGGCCGTCGCGCCCCACGATGATTTTCGGCTCGTCACCGCCGGTGATCTTCGCCACCGCCCGCGCCAGATAAACGCCGGTCAGCCAGGCGAGGTCGGCATTTATCTGCTCGGGATAAGTGCCGCGCACATCGGCGCCGCGGGCGAAAAGCGTGGGATCGAACGTCATAGAATGGCAGTTGGTCGGTTGGAGGGTATCAGCGCAGAGGCAGGGTCAATTTCCTTAATGGGTCCGCGCCAACATGCAACCGGATTGGGGGGATCGCCCTTTAGATTCGACGGGCGGCAGCGCCGGACGCCGCCCCGCCCCATCCGTCCGGGATGCGCTCGAGGACCCCGTCGCCAAACACGGTGTAAAGGTCGAGTGGCTCTAGGTGAACATAGCCGATGTGGCAGCCGCAGGATTCATTCGGGCAACGCCTTCTCCGCAAATCGCCCGCAATCTCGCCGGCATAGAGATTGCCCAAAACCTCGCCGATGAAATGGCAGCGCCTGACGTCGCCGGAGCCGTCCACCGTGAAGCTGGTGTGCCCGGCGCGGCACGGCTGACCGAGACTGGGGTGCCGCTTCGCGTTGAGGCGGAAGTGCGGGTCGATGGATTCAAACGCGGCAAGGTCCTCCTCGCCATAGTAGCCCGCGTCGCGTTTGTTGGCGTTTACCCACAGGTAGGTGCCGGGGTCAAGGCGATGGCGCAGATCGCGGATCGCGGGCAGCGCCTCTTTGAACCCGACCGCGCCCACACTGTGGCGCACGCCCGCCTGGCAGAGACGCGCGCACTGGCCGGCGAACCGGTCGAGCGGAACCTCGCCGGGATGAAAGGTCGCCCACAGCGCGAGCGCCCCGAGGTCCGCCTCCCGCATCCAATCGAGCGGACACGACAGATTGGTCTGGATCGCCACGCGATAGACGTGGGGCATCCGCGACAGCCGGACCATCGCCTGCTGGTAGGCGCGGTGAATCAAAGCTTCGCCCCAAGGTGTAAAAAGCACGCCGATCTCGCGTGGGCGCTGGTCTTCCACCCAATCGCAAAACCGGGCGAGGTGCCTGGCGTCGTCGCGCAGCTCAGCCGCCGAATTCCGGCGCTTGGCGAACGGGCAGTAGCCGCAGGCGTAGTTACAGCTCGAAAGCGGTCCCCGGTAGAGGATGTTCCATCGGTCGAGGGAGGGCGCGGTCATCTTTGGTGATGGGGTTTTAGGCTAATTTAAATCCGGAAGCCAGTGCCTTCATCGCCTCCGAATAGAGCCACGGTCCGATGGCGTCCGACCATTCAAGCCCGCGCGCCGTCGGGGCGATCCGCCTCCCGCACCGCGCCGCCAGCCCGCGGCTCTCCAGCGCGGCAAGTTCCGGAAAGTCATCGGGAGCCTCGCGGCCAAACTGATCCGCGTAGCGGTCGAGGTCGAGACCATCGGCGCGGAGGATCGGATCGGATGGCGTAGCGGCGGCGTTGTTCAGCGTCGTCCAAAGGCAGCCATAGCGCGCGGCGCGCCGGTCCGCTTGGCTGACGCCGGAGATATAGGTTTCAGGCCCTTGGATCCCGCCGCGCCCGACGGCGTATTCGGTCGAGTAGTGGACCGCCCGCGTGTAGGAGCGCGCCCCGGAGCCAAAGCCACTACGCCATCCTCCTGGCAGCAATAGTCGGACCTCCCACCGAATCGGCGAGGCCACGCGGCGAAACAGCCGCATCGACACCTGCCGGTAGCCGCCCTCCAGCAGGTCGCGCCCTGCGAGGTAGAGCGCTTACCGATGATCCGGGCCTACCGCGCCCCAGCTGATCCAGGCCTTGTCAGCGGGCGCACGTAGGATGGATAAAGATACTTCCGTCTGAACGCGGCCTTCCTCATCGATGTCGCGCCGATCCGATCTGCCCGGTGGTTCCGGCCGCGCCGGATCAAATCGATGTTGAGGACCGGGAAGCGGCAGCCGCCCGAATGCCTTGATCGGCGGAAGGCCATCACGGATCTTGGTACTGCCCCATCTCCGCAGCCCGGGCGCCATAAAGTTTGTACCCCGATGTCGCCCGCGTGACGCCCCGGCTCGCGCAACACGCCAAGCCGGCCGCCTCCGCCGTCGCCGATGACATCTCGCAGGACAGCGGCGTCTCCGTCGTCAAGCTGCCGAGCCGCGCGTCGATCTGATCGAACAGGCGGCTGAGCCGGCGCGCGGTGAGGTAGCGGCGTTGGGGTGCCGCCGCTGATCGCCTCTGCCGGCGAAGCGAAGGCGTTCTCGGTCTCCTCGGCGCGGCCGCCATCGCATCGAGCGCATCGAGGTATCGTCTGGCAAATCGCCCTTCGGATTCGCCGTGGTAAAGGAGGATTGCAGGAAGCTGCAGCGCATCTCGCAAAACGGGATGTGGGTACAAAAGTAGAGCGCCTCCCGGATTCGCCGCGCCAAGACCCGCCAGCCGGAAGCGGCGCGGCGAACGCGGGGGCGATACGCCATCTTGTGTGCGGGTAAGCGTAGGCGTAGCCCCGGTAAGGCGATCCCATCAACAAGTCACGAGCGATTCGGGCATTGTCGTGGTCTGGATAGGCTAGCCGATCAAGGCGTGGGCATAGGGCACGGTGAAGACCGCCTCGTACTGACGCGATGCCCGGTGAAGCCCGTCGCTGGCGCAGAGGGTGCCATGGTCCGGAACAGGCGATCAGCAGGCTGCCCTGGCCGCGCAACGCGCCGATGAGCACCGGCAGGCAGCCATCGACATAAAGCGCAGCGCCGCCGCATGGGAGGAAGGTCATCCGCCAACTGCCCGGCGTAGTGGGCGTCAGGCTGGTGATGGCGCTGACATTGATGAACAAAAACGCGCGCTGATCCGGCGGCAGGGCGCGCAGCCTCTCGGCGGCGAGGGCGAATTGAAGGCGCGCCGAATCCCGCCCGTTCACGCCCATCGCCTCCGACCAGTGCGACTCGTGGAACAAGCTGGGAAAAACCCGGGAGAGCGGGGATTGGCTATTGAAGAACCCGACGCCGCCGATGCCGATCGTGCGATAGCCGCGCGCCGCCAATCCCCCGACGATATCCGGCGCCTCAAACACCAGCGTGCCGGCCCCCGCCGTCTCGCTCCCCGCGAAGGCGCAGGCAAACAGCCGCTCCCGGCTCGCCTCAGGGTCGGCGGGCGTCGGCAGAAACCCGGCGAAGAACGCGTGGTGCGCCGCGTAGGTGAAGCTGCCCGGCGAGTGCCGCCGCTCCCAGCCCCCCGGGAACAGCGCGGCGAAGTTCGGCGTGCGCCCCGCGCGCATCTCCGCGTCCGCCACGTCGAAGCGGAGCGTGTCTAGCACGATCAAGGCGATGTCGCGCGCCCCGGCGATCGTGTTCATGTCAAGGTGGGAGGTCATCAGAAAAGCGCGGCAATCTCTGACACATGGCGGACGCGCAGGCAATCGATTCGCGCGGCCGCCGCCGCGCCGGCATCGGGACCGCCCGCCGTCGCGACCCAACACGCCTGCATCCCGGCCGCCAGCGCGCCGCAGACATCGACCTGCCAATCATCCCCGGCAAAGAGGATCTCCGCCGCAGGGACGCCGAGCGCCCGGGACAGCGCGGCAAAGGCGCGCGGGTCTGGCTTGGCGCAGCCGAGCGATCCGGACGCGAGAAATGGGGTATCCCCGACCACCTGCCCGAGTCCCGCTGCGGCGAGCTTCGCCCGCTGGAAGGCTGCCGAGCCATTGGTCAATATCCCCACGGGCACCCCGCGCTTACGCCATTGCCCGACGACAAAGGCGGCAAAGGGATCCGGCTCGATGGCCGCCGGAAACTCCCGCTGAAAGCGCTGCCACAACGCATCGCCCCCCGCGCCCAGCGAAGGAAACGCATCCGCCAGCCATCCGAAGAATAGCTCGCGCGGCGCATGCCCCGCCCCATCCCGCCGCTCGATCTCCGCCATCGCCGCACCGGCTTCCGCCTCGCCGAGCCATGCCGCCATCAGCCGCCGAAACGCGCCCGCCCGGTCAAAGAGCGTGCCGTCGAGGTCGAGCCCGACCGCACGGATCGCCGGGGCAGGCAGGTTGGGGGTCTCAATCATCCGCCAGAGCATTGCGGATTTCCCGCCAAATGCCCAACCCGAATTGCCAATTTTATCATTGCCGCCGCCGCCTGCCCCGGTTTAGAAATTTCGGGACACTCTAAAAACATGGTTCCAGAACACCTCACCGAATGGCTTGGGCTGCCGGTCCAAGATTTTCACAAGATTGGCGGCGAGCCGGACTTCGGCGGCACGATCTATCGGTTTCGCTATGACTGGGATAACGAGGAGTCGATCCCCGAGGAGATGCTCGACGGATTCCTAGCGGACCCGAGGTGCGAGGCGGCGCGGGGGATCATCATCGGGCTGCCGGGGGATTCGGCGGACACGACCGGGGAACTCGGCGACAAGGTCGTGGCGGCGAAGGGCAGGCTGCCGAATCTGCGCGGGCTATTCGTCGGGGAGATGGACCAGGAGGAATCTGAGATTTCGTGGATCGAGCAGGGCGATTCGACGGCGATCCTCGACGCCTTTCCCGCCCTGGAAGATCTGCGCGTGCGCGGCGTCCGGCAACGTCTCCAGCCCGTGCGGCATAGCCGGTTGAAAAAATTGATCTACGAATCGGGCGGGCTGCCGTCGGAAATCCTGCGCAGCCTCGCCCACAGCGACCTGCCGGAGCTGGAGCACCTCGAACTCTGGCTCGGCGTCGATGAATATGGCTGGGACGGAGCGATCGCCGACGTGAGACCGCTCCTGCTCAACAATCCGTTTCCGAAGCTGAAATACCTCGGGCTGCGCAACAGCGAGATCGCCGATGAAATCGCCATGGTCGCCGCCGGCGCCCCGGTCCTCGACCAACTCGAAACCCTCGACCTCTCGCTCGGCACGATGCGCGATGAAGGCGGCAGCGCGCTCCTCGCCAGCGGACGCATCCGGCAGTTGAAAAGGCTCGACCTCCACCACCACTACATGAGCGAGGATCTCGTCCGGCAGTGGGGGCAGACCGGCGTCAATGTCGATGTTTCTGATCGATGCGATCCGGACGTCTACAACGGCGAAGTTTACTACTACACCTCCGTCGGCGAATAGCGTGGCATTCTACGACCACCTCACCCACTGGCGCGGCTATCGGGTCGAGGATTTCGACCTTGCCGCGCCGCAGCGGCCGGATGCGGATGGGGTGATCTATCGGCTGGCGCACCAATCGAGCGAACGCGGCGGTTTCCTCTGGAGAAAGATCACCTGGGAGGAGATAAAGATCGGGCAAGTGATCGCCCGATTCGCCAACCAGCCGGGGGCGGACCGATCGCCCGGCTTGATCATCGGAGCGTGGGAGCCGGGCGAGGAAGCCGAGGTTGCCATCGCCCCGCTGATCGAACACCGGCGCCGGCTGGCGGCCCTGCGCTGCCTATTTTTGGGAGAGTTCACCCAAGAGGAAAACGAGGTCTCGTGGATCTTGCAGAGCGATTTCGCCCCGCTTCTCGAAGCCTTTCCCGGGCTGGCGCATTTCGCGGTCCGCGGCGTCCCGGTTTTGGGGAAACCGGTCCGGCACGAGGGTCTGCGCTCGCTCACCCTCCAATCGCCCGGCACGCCGAAAGACGTGGTGAACCAATTGCGGCAAAGCGTTTTTCCCGAGTTGGAGGAACTCGACATCTACACCGGAACCGAAGATTACGGCGGCGAGATCGAGCCGGATGACCTGCGCTGGCTGCTCTTCGACAACCCATTTCCCAAGCTGCGGAGGCTCGGCATCCGGAACTGCGAGGTGATCGACGCGCTCGCCCCCATACTCGCCGATGCGCCGGTGCTCGACCAGATCGAGGAACTCGACCTGTCACTCGGCACGCTTTCGGACAAGGGCGCGGAGGCGCTGCTCGCTAGCCCGCGCCTCGCCAAGCTCAAGCAGATCGACCTCCACCACCACTACATGAGCGAGCCGATGATGGCGCGCTGGCAGGCGCTCGGGGTCAAGGTCGATGTGGGGGACCGGCAGGAGGACGAAGAATTCGACGGCGAACCGATGCGCGCGGTCGCCATCGCCGAATAGCTGGCACGAGATGCGCTTTGCCCTGCTGGCCAATCCGGAGAATCGGAGGGCGTCGTTCTTTGCGGCGGCTTGCGGGCGGCTCGGGCTCCCCGCCCCAGCGGTGATCTCTTGGGATTCTTTCCTAAGCGGCGGCCCCGAAACGCTGGCCGCTACGCTGCGCGGATGCGATGCCCTGCGGATCGAATCGCCGGGCGAAAACTGGCAGGTCGAACGCAGGCTCATCGCGCTCGGCGCCGAGGCGTGCGCGGCGGAGGGCATCCACCCGTCTATCGCGGCGGGCGAAGCCATCGGACTGCCGGAAGACCGCGGGCGCGTCCGCTTCGGGCGCCAGTGGTATCATGGCTGGTGCGCCGCTTTGGAAAGGGTGGGCGAAGCGATGGCGGCGACAGGCATCCCGGCGATGAACCCGCCCGAGGCCATCGCCTTGATGTTTGACAAAGCGGCGGCCCAGGCGCATCTCGCCGCCACCGGCGTCCCGATCCCGCGCCCGCTCGGCACGCCCTCGGGCTTCGATAACCTCCTCGCGATGATGGCAAGCGCCCGCGTCAGCCGGCTATTTCTCAAACCCTGCCACGGCTCGTCAGGCGCAGGGGTCGTCGCCTTCCAACGCCACGCCAACGATGGCAGGATGCTGGCGATCTGCCCCGCCGAGATCGTCCGCGATGGCGCCGGGGCGCGGCTCTACAATTCCCTTCGCGTCACCCGCTTCACTACGGCGGCGGACCTCCGCGCCCTGATCGACGCGGTCTGCGCCGAGCGCGCCCACGCCGAAGCGTGGTTTCCGAAGGCGGGATTCCGGGGGCGGGCATTCGATCTGCGGGTCGTCGTCATCGGCGGCGAGGCGCGGCACTGCGTCGCCCGCACAAGCGCCGGACCGATCACCAACCTACACCTCGGCAATGCCCGCGGCGACCTCGACGCGATCTGCCGCCGGATGGGTGACGAGGCTTGGCACGAGGCGCGGCGCGTTTGCCAGCTTGCCGCCCGCGCCTTTCCCCGATGCGCCTACGCCGCCATCGATCTGCTCGTCGGCACCGACTTCGCCAGCTTCGCGGTCGCCGAAGTCAACGCCTTTGGCGATCTCTTGCCCGGCATCCAGTCGCAGGGGCAGGATACCTACACGGCGGCGTTGGCAGCCTGGATCGATTCTCCCGAACCGAACAAACCGCCGCCAGCTAGGTGAACTGGCAGTAATACCAATCGCCCCACAGATGCCGGGCGCGGACCAGCGTGCCGCCAAAAAATGCCCGTGCCTCACGTGCGGCGGGATCGACGGTCTCCCACACGCCGGGCGGCAGGTTGGCGTCTAGGACCGCGCCGCTTGGGTCGTGGACGATCCCGTGCCAGTTGTCGAGCAACCCGCCCGAGGAAAACGCGACGCGGACCGGCGGTCCGGCATCGACTTCGACACCCTTGTGCTGCGCTGCCGCAGCGGGGTCGCGGGCTGCCTCGGCGGCGATCTCGGCATATTCGCCGTGGTTTCGCCACGCCCGCTGATAGACGCCAAGCATCCGGACCCGCCGCCGTGGCGTAAGCGATGCCCCAAAGCAATACGATCCCGCCCGTCCAGCCGAGCGCCGCCCTCCGATGCGTCCGCCACAGCAGCAATGGCATCCCGATGGTAAGCCCGATGCCCGACAGGACTAGCCCGGCGTCAATCAGCCACGCCCCAATCCAAAGGCGGGTTGATCTCGGTGTGAAAAAGTTGGCGGAGGACCAAGGCGGTCGCCCAAACGATGGCAAGCCGACCGAGGAAACGTGGGTAGGCGGGTTGGTTCATTGGGCAAACTTTGGCAGAAATCCGTGAAACGACGATGCCCAGAAGATGAAAATGGCGTGAAATCGGCGGACCTTCAGACGAGAAGGGTAGCCGGAGCTCCCATCGCCTGCAGGACGCCGATTAGAATGAATTCGCGCGGCTCGCCATAACAGCCAAATTTTGCAGAACTCTCTGACCGCGAATCGGGTCTGAAATCCTGACCTTATAACCGCGCTTTTTTAGGAAAAATCGGGGAATTATTTAAGCAAAATTAATTATCGTGGCTAACCCCTTGAACGGTAAAGCGGGAGAGAAAATCGTCGCCTCCGAATAAATTATCTTCTTGGTAAAGACACAACATCTAGCAGTAATATGCTCCCCGCTCACCCAAGATATTGGGGGCGAGGGCAAAAGTTGCCCACATTTAGGGGGACCTACCCACAGGGAATTCACAGGGTTATCCACACGGCGACCCCTTAGGGACTTAAAATTCCACCAATGTGAAGCAACCGTCGCCACGCCATTCTCAGGGTCATTGAAACCCCTGAAAATTCTAACCACACGCTTAAAAAAACGCTCTCTCAGACCATGGAAAAAGTATTTCAAATCGGCGACCGCAAGTTTGTCCTCGACGAAGCGAAGGCGCATGAAGCCTTCGCGGGAAAAAAAGTGATCAACGGGTGGGAGACGATGACGTTTAACCTGCTGCCGCTCAAATATCAGTGGGCCTACGATTTGTATCGGAAGATGAAGGCGAACCACTGGGAGCCGGAGGACATCCCGATGCAGAAGGACGTCGAGCAGTGGCAGGGGGCGGAATTGACCGAGCAGGAGCGCTGGATCATCCGGATGGGGATCGGCTATTTTTCGGCTGCGGAGGGGATCGTGGGCGACAACATCATCCATGTGGTGCGGGCGCTGGTCACTGCGCCGGAGTTGAAGCTCGTCTTGGGGCGCCACGCGCACGAGGAGAACATCCACGCGGACAGCCTACTCTATATGGTCGCCTCGCTAGGCATCAACCCGCACGAGTGCGAGGCGATGTTCGAGCAGATCCCGACGATCAAGAAGAAGAACGAATTTGTGACCCGCATCTCGAAGCAACTGCGGCGCGACCTCGACTTGGCGCTGGTCGAGAACAAGCAACTGCTGGCGAAGAACATCTTCATCTTCGGCCAGGTGATGGAGGGCACCCAATTCTACGGGCTTTTCGGCATGATCCTGAGCCTCTACCGGCAGAACAAGTTTCCCGGCATCGGCCAGATGTTCCGCTACACGCTGCGGGACGAGAGCAACCACATCGAGGTTTTCCGCAACCTGTTCATGGATCTGATCGAGGAGAACAAAGAGATCTGGACCGAATCGTTCCGCGCGGAGCTGGCCGACATCATGCGCGAGGGCATCGCCCTGGAGAAGGAATTCATCCGCGACTGCCTGCCGGTCAATTCGGTGGGGCTGAGCGCGGAAGAATTCATGCAATACATCGATTACATCGCGGACCGGCGCCTTGTCGGCGTGGGTCTGGCTCCGCTCAATCCCGGCGTCGGCAACCCGTTCCCGTGGCTGGCCGAGATGATGGACATCCAGAAGGAGCAAAACTTCTTCGAGGGGCGCGTCACCGAATACCAGAAGGCCTCGTCCCTCGTCGGCGCGAGCGACGACGAACTCTAAGCACCGCGTCCCCCACCCTAATCCCCCAAAAATTTTCGAGAACACCGACCGCCCGCCCGAACCGCCCACCTCTCAACTACTGCCATTGCCATGATCGAACGCGACTTCATCGTAGAGGACCTGCAGCTCAAAGAACAGGTCCGCACCCCGAAAGACCAAAAGCCCTCCTTCAACTGGCGGGACGTGGACCTGCAGGTTCCGCCCGAGCCGCTCAGCAGCGTGAAAATCGTCGTCGGCGGCGAGAAGCGCGATTTTGACCCGGCGGAGATCGCCCAGACGGTGGGCAGCGCCTTGACCGACCTGCACCTGGCCAAGCGCGGCGGCAGCACCAACGGGTCCGGCGCGCCCTCCGCCGCCGAGAGCGACGAGATCTTCAACACCCAGAACCGCCGGCTGGTCGCCCTGATCGCCCGCAGCGTGACGGAGGAAATCTTCCGGCTCGCCCACGATCTGGAGAAAGGCGGCGAGCATGTCTTGGACGAAGGCGACATCGGCGAGATCATCACCCGGTCGCTGATCCGGCAAAACGCGCATGAAGTCGCCAAGAGCCTGATCCTGCGGCTGCGGCGCGGCGCGGAGACGGCGGCGGACAGCGGCAAGGCAGACGCCGGTGGCGCGGCGGGCACCCGCATCAGCGTCATACGCCGGAACGGCCAGCTTGTGCCGTGGAAGACGCAAAAGATCGACACCGCGGTGACCAAGGCATTCCTCTCCGTCCACCTCGACCCCGGTCCGGCGGCGCAGATCTCCGAGGCGGTCACCGAGCGGATGAAAGCGCGCGGCGTCGATTATGTCCACATGGAGGACATCCAGGACGCGGTGCAGGAGGAGCTGATGCGCGGCGGCCACTTCAAGGTCGCCGAGCATTTCATCATCTACCGCCACCACCGCGCCCAGGCCCGCGCGGACGAATCGCGGCAGCGCGAGCAGGAGCTGCAGGAGGCGGCCAACCAGGACTCGATGATCGTGGTGAAGACGGAGGACGGCTCGTTCCTCTGGGACGGCATCGACCTGAAAAAGCGGATCGAGTTCGCCATGCTCGGGCTCGACCTCTGCCTGTCGTTTGACGAGATCGAGCGCGAGCTGCGCCGCTCCATCTACCCGGAGATGACGCAGGCGGACCTGAAAAAGACGATCAGCCTCAACGCCAAGACGCTGCTGGAGCGCGACGCCGACTTCTCGAAATTCTGTCGCATCCTGCTCACCTTTATCTACGAGGAAGTCTGCGGCTGGAACATCCTGCGCGACGGCATCGAGAAGCTGCCCGAATTCCACCGCCGCGCGTTCAAAGAAAACATCGTGCGCTGCATCGAGATCGAGCGCCTCTCGCCGAAGCTCAGCGACCTCGACATCGACCGGCTGGTAGAGGCGATCGACCCGGCGGCGGATCTCGAATTCGACTACCTCGGCATCCAGACGCTCTACGACCGGTATTTGATCGTGGACAAGACGGCGAAGAACCACCGCCGGCTGGAGGCGCCGCAGCACTTCTGGCTGCGCGTCGCCATGGGCATCTTCATCGGAGAACAGGAGGGGCAAACCGACAAGATCCTCTCGCTTTACAACCTGTATAAGAGCCGCCGCTTCTGCTCCAGCACGCCCACGCTCTTCAACTCCGGCACGCTGCACAGCCAGCTTTCGTCCTGCTACCTATATAAGGTGGACGACAGCATCGAGTCGATCATGACCCGCGGCATCGCGGAGAATGCGTTCCTCTCCAAGTGGGCGGGCGGGCTCGGCGGATCGTGGACGGCGGTGCGCGGCACCGGCAGCTACATCAAGGGCACCAACGGCGAGAGCCAAGGCGTGATCCCGTTCCTCAAGCTGCACAACGACCAGCTCGTCGCCGTCAACCAGGGCGGCAAGCGACGCGGCTCCGGCTGCGCCTACCTCGAAACCTGGCACATCGACATCTTCGATTTCCTCGAGCTGCGCAAGAACACGGGCGACGACCGCCGCCGCACGCACGACATGAACACCGCGAACTGGATCCCGGACTTGTTCATGAAGCGCATGGAGGCGCGCCAGCCGTGGACGCTCTTCCGCTCCAACGAGGTGCCGGAGCTGCACGACCTCTACGGCAAAGCGTTCGAGGAAAAATATGCCGAATGTGAGGAGAAGGCGCGGCGCGGCGAAATCTTCGGCAAAGAAGTGGCGGCGATCGAGCTGTGGAAGGCGATGCTCAAGATGCTCTTCGAGACCGGCCACCCGTGGATCACGTTCAAAGACCCGTGCAACCTGCGCAGCCCGCAGGACCACTGCGGCGTCATCCATTCGTCCAACCTCTGCACCGAGATCACGCTCAACACCAGCGAGGACGAAACCGCCGTCTGCAACCTCGGCTCCGTCGTGCTCGACACCCATGTGGATGAAGAGGGCAACATCGACCACGAGAAGCTGCGCGACACGATCCGCATCGCCGTCCGCGCGCTCGACAATGTGATCGATATCAACTTCTACCCGACCCAGGCGGCGCGGACCGCCAACATGCGCCACCGCCCGGTCGGGCTCGGCATCATGGGGCTGCAAAACGTGCTCTACAAGCGCGGCGTCGGCTTCGCCTCGGAGGGCGCGCTCGACATGAACGACGAGATCATGGAAGCCGTCTGCTACTACGCCTACGAGGCGTCCAGCGACCTCGCCAAAGAACGCGGCACCTACTCGACCTACGAGGGATCGAAGTGGAGCCGCGGCATCCTCCCGCCGGACTCTCTCGAACTCCTCGAGCAAGAGCGCGGGCAGGCGATCGACGTGAAGCGGGGCGGCAAGCTCGACTGGGACGGGCTGCGCGCCAAAATCAAATCGCAGGGCATGCGCAACTCCAACGTCATCGCCATCGCCCCGACCGCCACGATCTCGAACATCATGGGATCCTGCCCGTGCATCGAGCCCTACTACAAAAACCTCTATGTGAAGAGCAACCTCGGCGGCGAGTTCACCGTGCTCAACACCTACCTCGTCCGCGACCTCAAGGCGCTCGACCTGTGGAGCGACGACATGCGCGAGCGGCTCAAGTATTACAATGGCGAGCTGGAGGAGATCGAGGAAATCCCCGCCGAGCTGAAAAGCAAATACGCCACCGCCTTCGCGATCGAATACCAGTGGATCATCGACGCCGCCGCGCGCCGCCAGAAATGGATCGACCAAAGCCAGTCGGTGAACCTCTTCCTCGCCAGCCCGGAGATCAAAACGCTCAGCCACATGTATCGGCGCGCGTGGAACACCGGGCTCAAAACGACCTACTACCTGCGCACGCTGGCGGCAAGCCAGATCGAAAAGGCGACCGTCGATATCAAAAAAGAAGTCCGCGGCTTCGCCGGGCAAACCAACGGCGGCAGCAACGGGCCGCCCCAACGACCACCCAAGCCGCCGCCGCCACCGCAGGTGGCACCGCCGAGGCGCCCAAGCGCGACTACACGCCCGCCGAGAAGAGAGGCGCCTTTCGATCGACGCCATGCTCAACGGCGGCGAATGCGAGGCCTGCCAATAAGCGGCCGGCTCCGCCATCAGCATCGTTCAGCGAAGAGGCTGCGGGGCGACCCGCAGCCTTTTCCTTTTCGCCCGCCGCCGCTACTTCTTCGGTCCAAAGAGATGGGTCCCCTTCCGCGATGCCTCGAGCGCCTCCGGCGTGTCTTGCGGCGCGCCGGGATCGCCCTGCTCCGCCATCCAGCGGTCGAGTTCTGCCGACAGCCGCGCCTTGGCATCGGCGAAGGCGGGGTCGGCGGCGAGGTTGTTCATCTCATACGGATCGGCGGCGAGGTCGTAGAGTTCCTCCGGCGGGCGGACCGTGAAGCGCTTGACGAGCTGGTAGGTGCGCGGGTTGTCGGCGGCGGTGAAGACCCAGGTGCCCCAATACGGATTGTTCAGCCGCCCGTCGCCCTGCACGCCCATGAGATGCCGCTCGATATAGATTTCGCCGGGCGACAGGTTGCGGATGTAGTGGAACCGGCCGTCGCCGGCGGAGCGGATCGGATAGGGCGGTCCCTCCGGCAGGTTGTTGTGCATGCCATAGACAAACTGGCGATGCTCGCCCTTCTCGCCGCGCAGGACCGGCAGGAAACTCCGCCCGTCAAAGCCCGGCGCGCCAGGATCGCCGCCCGCCGCCTCGACCAAGGTGGGCGCGACATCCGCGTAGTGGACGAGCGCCTTGGTCCGCTGTCCCTCCGCGGTCACGCCGGGCCAGCGCGCGATCAAGGCGGTGTGCACGCCGGTGTCCCAGTTCGTCCATTTGCAGCCGGGGAACTGCGCGCCCTGCTCGGAGGTGAACAACACCAGCGTCTCGCCCGCCTTCCCGCTCGCCTCCAGCGCCGCCATGATCTCGCCGACCTGACCATCCATGTAGGTGATCTCCGCCAGATAGCGGGCGAAGTCCGCGCGCGTGCGCGGCGTGGCGGCGATGTTTGGCGGCAGCGCGATCGCCTTGGGCGGGTAGGCGGAGGCATCGCCCATCACCCACGGCACGTGAGGCTCGACCAGCGCGACGACCAGGCAGAACGGACCGCTTTCCCCCCCACCCCCACCGGCGATGAATTCCTTGAGCGGACCGAGGTCGTGCGGGCGGGTCGGCTCGCGCACACCAATTCGGGTCAAACCCGCCGACAAGGCTGGAACGGAAACGCCTCGTCCGGCGAGCGTGGACTTTGCCCGCGATGCCGACCCGGTAGCCCAGCGCGCCGAGGTGATGCGGCAGGCTTTTCGCCGCCGGGCGGCTGGCCGAGTGGTTCCACGCGCAGCCGTTGCGCATCGGAAACTGCCCGGTGTAAAGCTCGGCGCGGCACGGCTGGCACATCGCCTCGCACAGGTAGGCGCGCTCGAAGAGCAAGCCCTGCTCCGCGAGCCGGTCGATGTTCGGTGTCTTCGCATTCACGCCGCCATAGGCGGGCAGATCGAGATGCGTGCAATCGTCCGCCATGATGATGAGGACGTTCGGTCGGGCGTCGGGAGCCGCGCCCACATCCGGGGCGGCGGCCATACCGGCGGCGGCGGCGGCACACAGCGCGAGCGCCAACGATCGGGCGGGGCGGCGATCCATGGCAGCGGGCAGGATTACGAATTGCAGCCGCACGGGTTCGGCTCCGCCTTCAGAAAGGCGAGCGCCTTGTCGTATGAGCAGTTTTGCAGGAAGTGGTCGAGCCGGGGCGGGATCTGCCCGCGCAGCCGACCGTGGATCGCGAAGATCTCTTCCGACACCGATTTGAGCGCCTCCAAGTGCGCCCCGGCATCGCGGTCTCGGAATTCGTGGTCGGCGATGAGCGCGAGGCGTTGCTCCAGCAACGAAGGAAGGTTTTTTAGGTCGGACATAGCCGATAATTTTGGCAGGATGCCACCTCGCGCAATCGGTGAAACGTTTCAGGAGCGCAGCAACCTTTGACCTTGCCGCCCATCGAGGACCAAGGTTGCCGGCAGCCATCGGCAACATCAAATCGGGCGGGAAAATTTGCCGGGGCTAGTTCGATAGTCGCAGGTATTGGGCTCTGGCTACTCGCGCTTCTGCACATGGACGAAGGTCCCCTTCTTGTTGCCCACGATGATGTCGGGCGCGCCGTCGCCGGTCACGTCGCCGGCCATCACTTGGGTGCCGACACCGGAGTCGGCATCGATTTGATGCGGGACGAACGAGGCTTCGCCGGACCTGCCACCGGGGACGACTTTAAACCAGTAGAGGACCGCCGGGTCATTTCCGCCCGGGTCGTTGCCGTTGTGCGCCCAGAAGCGCTTGCCGGTCACCACGTCCTTCACGCCGTCGCCGTCGATGTCCCGCAGGTCGATCGAGTGGAGCTGGCTGAACGAGATGCCGTCCGCGTTTGGCTCATCCTTTTCGTTCAAGATGACATGCTTGTTGAAGCCTTTGGTCCCATCTCCGCGGTCGGCTTGCTCATACCAGGCTAGCCCGTAGGCGTGCGCGGCGAGCGAGGTCAGGATGTCGTTGTCGCCATCGCCGTCAAAGTCATAGGCGAACATCTGGGCGCCGCCCGGACCGGAAAAGGCGAACGTATGCGCCGCCCACGGCTCGCCCGCTTTCGCATTCTCCGGCTGCTCCAGCCAGCTCCCCTTTTCCAGCAGGTCCATCCGGCCGTCGCCATTGACGTCGCCGATGCCCAGCCCGTGCGTGAACTTGCCGCCGGTCGCGCCTTCCGCCGAGATTTTGGTGAACGCCCAAGGCTTCTCCGGATCTTCGCCCATCTCGGCATAGCCGAACACGCCGTTTTGCGAGCAGATGATCTCCGGCTTCCCATCCCCGGTGATGTCGGCAAAGTGCGGGGACTCGTTATCGACCGGGTTGAGGATATTGAATCGCTCCCAACGCCCCTCCTTGCCCTGCGGATTCTTGAACCAAAATGCATCGGCCCCTGGGAAGCCGAGCACCAGATAGTCGTCCCAGCCGTCGCCGTTGATGTCGTAGGCGTAGCTCAAGAAATTATCGGAGTAGCCCTTCGGCGGATACGGCTTCGGCTCGTAGATCTCGTGCTTCGCCTCGAACGCCGGACCTTCCCACCAATACGGACCGGAGACGACATCCATCTTCCCATCCTTGTTAAAATCGCCGAAGGCGGCACCTTCGCTGAAAAAATCGGGGATCAAATGCTTCTTCTCCCAGCGGATCGACTTCGGGGCATCCGCAGCCAGCGCGATGGCACCGGCGGCAGCGGCGGAAAAGATCAAGGTGGTGGCGAGCGGGTTGGGTTGGGTTTTCATACCGAGACGATGCGGCGTTCCCGGCGCGGTTCAAAGCGAATTTATATGCGGCGGACGCGCACACCAACCCCCGAAAAGCCTCGGCAAGCGCCAAGCAGGCAACCGGTCCGGCGCCGCCGGGTGGATCGCAGCGGAACGCGGGAAAGCCGGAAGGTCTCAGGCGGGACGCGGGAGGAAGAACTGGTCTCGGGTGCGGCAGTAGCCGTCAGCGCCAAACATCCTGCCGATCACCGGATAAGCTTCGGTGCTCAGCCGCAGCGTCTCGGGGTCGAAGATTCCTTCGCGGGCGTGGATGCGGAGAACGATGCCGATGATCAGACGGTTCTCGCCAATCTGCAAGGTGCCCCACTCGCGGCATTCCAGCGCGGCGGGAGCCTCGGCGATGCGCGGTGGCTTCACGGCGGTGCTGGGCGCGGCGGTCAGTCCCGCGTGGGCGAGTTCGCTCTCGCCAAAGGGCAGGCTCGCCGCGCAGGCGACCATCTGACCCGCGATCGATTCATCCACCAGGTTGACCACAAACTCTCCGGTCGCCCGCGCATTCCGCGCGCTGTCTTTCGGCGCGCCGTCGTCCCGGTCGCCAGGGCAAAACCCGACAATGGGCGGATCGGCACCCAGCACGTTGAAAAAGCTAAACGGCGCAGCATTCACCCGCCCTTCCTCATCGGCGGTCGTCACCAATGCGATCGGACGCGGCGTTACGAGGCTGGCGAGCAGTTTGTAGGCATGCTCTCGGTGGGTGGTTTCGAGGTTCAATTCCATAGCCCTCCCATAGCCGAACCGGGGCGGAGCGACACGGCAAAGTTTCTAGCGATCCGCAGGATGCTGAAGGTTCGGCGGCAACACCGGCCCGCCGCATCGCCGCCGCCGAGGTTGGCGGCGGCTGATCCAAAGCCATCTCTCCGCCCCCCCGTTCTCCCGCAACACCAGTCTGGTCGGTCGCAGCGCGGCCCGCGATCACGCGGAGGGCAGGATAGCGAGCGCCAAAGGGAAGCATTGCCCACACTCGGCGACGGAGATAGGCGGACGATCCGCCACCGGGCGCCGCGCGACTCCTGCTCTTCAGGTTGAGATTGCCTCCGAGCGCCTCCCCCTCGATTTTGCAATAAAATTCCTGCGAATTGACAAAGAACGCCGGGGCGGCGACGCTAACCCGCTAGAAAAATTGGGCTTCCGCCCGCGTAATAACCTCATCGCCATGAACCGCCGACCCATCATCCACGCCCTTTACGCCGCGCTTCTGTCGCTCCTTTTGCCCGCCCTATCCGGGGCGATGACCTTCGAGGAACTCAAATCGATGGAGGGCAAGGTGAAGTCCGTCGTAAAGAAGGCGATGCCCGCAACCGTCGCGCTGGTCGCCGAGAAATCGCCCGCCTCCGGCACCGGCATTATCATCAGCAAGGACGGGCTGATCTTGACCGCCGCCCACGTCGTCGAGGGTAGCGAATACATGGACGTGCTCTTTCCCGACGGGCGATCTGCGCGCGCGCAGGTGCTGGGAGCCAACCGGACCCTCGATGCCGCCATGGCAAAGATCGTCGTCCCGGATGGCGAGTCGCCCGCCGAATGGCCGTTCGTCAACCCCGGCGTCTCCAGCCCGCTCAAGACCACCGACATCGTCATCGCCATGGGGCATCCCGGCGGCTTCGAGCTCCGCCGCCCGCCGCCCGTCCGCATCGGCCGCATCGTGAACAAAGAGGACGACGGCTTCCTCATGAGCGACTGCACGCTCGTCGGCGGCGACTCCGGCGGCCCGCTCTTCGACCTCGACGGCCACGTCATCGGCATCCATTCGTCGATCGGCGGAAAGGTCGAGCAGAACCTCCACGTCCCCGCCGATGCCTTTCACAAACACTGGGACGCGCTCAAAGCGGGGCGGCTCTGGGGATCGCTTAACAATACGATGCGCTACGACCCGCGCCTCGCCGATGACCCGCTCGCCCGCGCGGTGCTCGGCGCTAAGCTCGACCGCGATTCCGTGGGCGGCGTCCGCGTCGTGGCGTGCCCGCCGGAGATGCCGGCTGCCATGGCGGGGCTGAAGCCCGGGGACATCATCTTGAGCGCCGGCGGCACCGCGACCTCTGGCTACTCGGACCTCGCCGGTGTGCTCGCAGAGGCGGCCCCGGAGCAGGCGGTCGCCTTGCAAGTCCGCCGCCAGGGCAAGGAAACCACGATTCAGGTGAAGCTCGCCGACCGGGAGGCGCTGGCGAGCCGATAACCCCAACATCAATCAAGCCATGAAGAAAAACCCATTCGGACAATGCATCGTCGGCGGCACGCTGGCGCTCTTCGGCTGGTCGGCGTGGAGCGGCTGGTTCTGGCAGCCGCCCGCCCCCGACTTTTCCGCCATGCCTCGCGATTTCCATTCGGCAAACGCGATCCCGACCCAGGCGGGCGATCCCTTCGAGGAACTGATGCGCCACTTCTTCGGCGGGGATGGCCCGCGCCGCAGCGGTCCGCGCCTTCTCGATCCGCTGGCGGGCGAACCGGTCTCGCCACACGCGAAAGCGCATGCCGCCGCGCGATCCGAATTTGCCCCGGTCGCCGAAGCGGCGCGCCAGGCGACCGCCCGCGTCGTCCAGCGCGGCCGGCAAGTGGCGCTGGCGACGATCGTCCGCGCCGACGGGTTGGCGTTGACCAAAGCCAGCCAGCTCGATACCCGCCGCGCGATCGCCTGCCAGCTCGCCGACGGGCGCGTGGTCGAAGCCAAGCTCGTGCGCATCGATGGCGAAAATGACCTCGCTGCGCTCCAGCTCGCCGCCGAAAGTCTAGCGGTCGCCGATTTCGCGGAGGGCGATGCGCTACCCGGCACGCTGGTCGCCGCGCCGGACCCGGACGAAGCCAATCCGGTCCTCGCGGTCGGTGCGGTTGGGGTGGTGGCTCGCTCGATCGCGGCGGAGAAGGGATTTCTCGGCGTCGCCCTCCGCTCCGATCCGCGAGGCACCCTGATCGAATCCGTCGTGCGGGGCGAGGCGGCCTCCCGCGCGGGCTTGATGCCCGGCGATGTGATCGTTTCGGTCGATGGCGAACCCGTCGCCAATACGCAAGGTGCGATCCGGATGATCGCCGGCCGCCAGCCGGGCGAGACCGTGAAATTCGCCATCGAGCGCGGCGCGAAAAAGCGCGAGATCGAGGTGCCGCTCGGCAGCCGCGCCCCCTACGCCGAGGCGTTCGAGCGCATGGACGCGACGGCCCAGCTCGGCGTCCGCCTGAGCGAGCGCCGCAGCGATTTTCCAAACGTGCTCCAACACGACCTGCCGCTCGATCCTGAGCAGTGCGGCGGTCCGCTCGTCGGAGCCGATGGCAGAGTCATCGGCATCAACATCGCCCGCGCCGGCCGCGTCCGCGCCTACGCCATCCCGGCAGATTCACTGCGCGGGCTGGATTTCTTTCGCGGGAAGTAGAGAGCGGCACCTTCGCGCTCCGCAGGCGTTTCATTGTCGCCTTGGGCGAAGCGAGTCGAGCGCTTCAAAGAAATCCGGAAAGGTCTTCGCGCAGCAGGCGGGGTCTTTGATCTGGAGCCAAGGCTGTCCGTTACCGAGAAGGTCGTGGCTGCCGAGGATGCCGAAGCTCATGGCAAAGCGGTGGTCCTCGTAGGTTTCGACCGGCGGCAGCCCCTGGGCGGCGCGGCGGCGGAGTTCGCCGGGGTCCGGGCGGAGGTGGAGCGCGCCTTCTTCCTCGGTGACCGCGTCCTCGCCGATGAGCTTGCGCAGCTCGTTGGCCATGCCGGCCACGCGGTCGGTCTCCTGGTGCCGGGTGTGGGCGATGCCGCGGATCGTGACCGGCACGCCCAGGATCGGGGCGAGCGCGGCGAGGGTGAGAAACGTGTCGGAGAAGCCGGAAAAGTCGGCGTCGATCGGCGCGGCGGCGCGCCCGCGAAATTCGGCGCTCCAGCCGCCCGGCGCGCGGGTGATCTCGATGCCTGCCTGGGCGATCACGGCGGCGAAGGCGGTATCGCCTTGCAGCATCTCGGTGCCCAGTCCCGGCAGCCGGAGCGCGCCGCCCGCCGCGCGCGGCAGGGCGAGAAAGTAGCTGGCGGCGGTCGCGTCTGGTTCGATCCTGTATCTGCCGCCGGGCGCGCGATAGGTTTGGCGGCCGGGGATGCGAAAGGTGCCGGGTTCGATTTCCTCGACGCCGCCGACGCCGAACTGCCGCATCGCGGCGAGCGTCATCTCGACGAACGGGCGGCGGACCTCCCCGCCGGTCAGGCGCAGCGTGGTGGCGTCCGCCCGCGCGCAGGGCAACGCCATGAGCAAGGCGGAGAGCATCTGGCTGCTGGCGCGGGCGTCCAGCGATCCCTCGCCGCCGCGATAGCCCGCCGTCCGCAGCGCAAACGGATAGCAGCCCGGCTCGCCGGAAAAATCCGCCTCCGCCGCGCCGAGATCCGCCAGCGCCTGGAGCAGGGGGGCGATCGGGCGCGCGCGCATCGCCTCGTCGCCGTCGATCCGGAATTCGCCGCCCGCGCGCAGGGCGAGGAGGGCGGGCAGGAATCGCGCCACCGTGCCGGCGTTGCCGACGCCCAAGTCCGCCGACGCCGCCGGGATCGAGCCGCCGCCGCCCGCCAGCCGGATCTCCCTAGCGGGTTCGTCGGCAGCGGCGGAAAAGCCGAGCGCCTTGAGCGCGGCGAGCATAAGCCGGGTGTCGCGGCTAAAGAGCGCGCCGCTCAGCGCAGTTTCGCCCTCGCCCATGGCGGCGAGGATCAGGGCGCGGTTGGTCAAGCTCTTCGATCCCGGCAGGGTGACCTCGGGATCGGCGAGCGGAGCGGTGTATGGGGCGATGGGGAGAACTTCGGGCAACACAGCGGCAGACTAGCACCTGCCTCGTGTTTGCAAAGCAGAGAGACAGGATCAGATGCCTAGGGCGGAAGCGGCGCGGAGGAATGGGCGGCGGGGTAAGGCTGGAAAGTGATCCATGGGGTCTGCTTCTCCGGGGCAAGGCGCGTCCGCCTCCGCCTCCGCGAATCGAAATCTCCCGGTATTCCGCCCGCGTCTCGCTTGACCGCAGCGCGCTCCCCGCTCTAGAAATACGCTCCGCAACCTACCAAATCCCAATCCCACACCCCATTTCCGCTATGCCTACCGTCCAAACCAATGGAATCACGATGTACTACGAAGAGGCCGGCTCCGGCGATCCCGTGGTCATGATCATGGGAATCACCGCCCGCGGCGAGGTGTGGGAGGCGCACCGCGACGACTGGAGCCAGCACTTCCGCTGCATCATGCCGGACAACCGAGGCGTCGGCTTGAGCGACAAGCCGGAGGGCGACTACACGAGCGAGATGATGGCGGACGACTATGCCGGGTTGATCGACGCGCTCGGTCTCGGGCAGGTCCGCGTGGTCGGCGTGTCGATGGGGTCGATCATCGCCCAGCAGCTCTGCCTGCGCCACCCGGACAAGGTGAAGAGCGCCGTCCTGATGTGCCCGTGGGCGCGCTGCGACCGCTATGCGAAATCGACCTTCGAGCACATGAAGGCGTGCAAGGCGCACCTCGAGCCGCAGGAATTCCTCG